>JAHEYN010000039.1 GCA_023251555.1 Bacteroidota bacterium
TAATATATTTTTAGATGAGTTCTAATAATTTTTGAGGATTGCGAAGCCCTCCACAGGATTTTCGTTTATGATTTTCGGAAGTTGTGCATTAATTTCATAATCAGATAAGGGAGGCAGGGGAGGATTCTCATTTGAAAATATGACAGGATTAAGGAAACAATTCGACACATTAGTTCCGAAGTATTCGTTTTGGTCAATGAAGGAAAGAGAAAGCCTGCTCCATACCGGGTTATCGCTTCCGAAGTTTGCAAGGTTAAAGTAATTCCCGAAATATGGTTTCACAAAGCTGCTGCGCCATCCGAGGTCTGAATCAGCTTCCCTAACGTCAATAACCGGTGGGATATAAAACTGTTTGCCCGGGTCGTAAAAGTGAATATTTGCATTGTATTTCTGGCCTTCAAGATCATAAACATCAAACGCCTCCTTTGAGGGAATGCGTATCTCCATATCTTCCATGGCGTCATTGTTTCGCACAGCGGAGGTCTTGGCGGTGTTGCCCATCGCAGAGATCTTGTCATAAAGGTTATTGAATTTGCTGGTCATGAAATAAAAATAATAGAGTTCAATTTCTTTCCGAGCATTGCTGGTCTCGATGCTTGTTTTCTTCATATAGATGTCATTGGATTCGGCAGACAGCATGGAGGTCTGAACGTATGAAACGGCAACCTGCTGGTTGCTCAAAACCATACCATCATATTTCCCGGGTTTGGGCTTTTTCAGTACAGTCAGATTAACGAGTGCCTCATTTGGAAGATTCGGTATGGGGAACGTCAGCGTGTTTCCGGAAACAGTTCCGTCTACATCCTCCGGCGGACCAGAGTACTGTCCGTTCTTGTAGCAGGTGAATCTGACTTTCAGGTCGTATTTCAGATCGTTGTTCATACAGGTATATTCTGTGGGAAGAATCAGGCTGCCTTTCCTGTCATTCTCTTCCTGCAGCAGAAAGCGCTGACCGGGGCAGGGGTAAGAAGCGAGAACTTTCCCTTTGAGTGTCTGGGGGCAGCCGCCGGTTTTAAATAAGGCATCTTTTGTTTCCACCACATTTTCGTCGCTCCTTGAATTCACCTTGCAGATAACTTCCTTTCCGCCTATGATTTCATAAGCCGTAACTTTTATCTCGGTTTTATGCTGCTTGTTCGGTGTATAGGATTTCGCGGGATACATTATCAGTGTTTTGTGGTAATAATCCCATGATTTTTCCTGTGAATCGTCCTTTGATATCACTATTGTATTCTCGGGATATTCAACCACGTTGAAATAATCTATCTTAATCTTAAAGCTTCTGTCAATGGTTTTTCCGTTATCATCCCTGTCGCTTATTGTGAATACTTTTTCAACCGGGTAGTTAAACCCAACCGCGACAGCATGGTCAACATCTATGCCTTCGCCTCCCTCCGCGTTCTCGGGTTTTATTTCACTGACGATAGGAAGGCCGTTTCCGAAAGTGCTTTTTGTCGCAACGCATTTTTCTCCCACTTTGAGGCGGAAGTTCATGTGGCCTGAGATTTGGTCTCCCAGTACCGAGTACTCAGCGTACAGTTCACCCTGAAACCAGGTAGGGTTTGGCAAACCTGCCCTGAGTATGGCTCCGCAGGCAGTCCGCCCGGCGGAGACTCTTCCTTTATAAAACCACAGGTCCACATCAAGTCCAAAGTCATATTCGAAGTAGGCATAAAACTGCCCGTTGGCGTAATAACCGTTAAATCCGGGAGAGCCTGAAACTCCCTTGCAGTCGGCGGTGAGCTTGTCGAATTTAAAATCGAAGCCTATGCCTCCGTCAAACTTAATATAAAAGCATAGAAAAGTCTCATCCACTTTAGGGAGGAATAAACCTGCGCCAAAAACAATTGCCTGCCCCTTTTGCAGGTCAGAAGAGTTTCTTACCTCATCCTCAATGGAAGAAAACTTCATTCTTACCTTATCGTTAAGCACCATTGCTGTTGGAATGGAGTTGCCCGTCATGAAGTAGCCTTTGCCTGTTATCAGGTAGTTCCAAACTGTATAGGGAAAAGGGAAAACAGGGAAAGGATACATTTCTATGGGCCTTCCCGGCTCGCCTATTTTCAGGTACCAGTCTACACCGGAGGTGCTGACGGGCGCGATATGTAAATCGAGTGTGGCATTGATCTTCTGTAGTGTCAGGGGGCCAAGGGAAGCTTCCACAACATACGCGCACTGCAGGTCAAACACTTTATTGGCAAAATCAAATGTCATGACTCCCGATCCTTTCCCTATAGCATTCGTCATATTGCCCGGCTCACACATCGTATAAAAGTCACCCCTGAATTCTATTTTCTCAAGACCGAAGTTTCCCCCGTCTATGTTTACAGTGGCGTCAATAGAACACTTAGCCATCATTGTGCTTCCGTCCGACATGCCTAGCACAATATTCCCGTTAAATCCTGCGGTATGAGGGTTGGGTTCATACTTGTTTGTAAGTTCGGAAGTGTTTGCCGCAAGGAGGGCAAGAGGTCCTCTCGTGTTTTTTACCGTTGAGAGATGATAATAGAAGCCTTCCCCTATGCCGAACACACTGATGGGAGGAGCAGGCAGCACACTGATAGGAAGCGGGACAGGAAGGGTAACATTGGCATCAAGATAAAAATAATTATAGTCGTCTTTGGTTCCGAACAACGACTGGCAGTCCACAGAAAGCATGCTTACAACGGAAACTTTTAATCCTCCCCTGATACCATTTCCCCATTTGGGGTCTTTGTTAAAGAACTCTATTTTACCCTTTACTTCCGCCGGTCCGAGCGGACCTTCAACTTCAATATAAGTGGGTTCACATTTTTTAAATTCCCAGTAAGGCCTTTTTTCTTTTATCCCGGGCTTCCCGAGGACACTGAATCCGAAAGTGGCAGTAGGCAGGGCACCGAGAGAAGAAAGGTTTATCCCCACTTTGAACTTTGGCCCGACCAGGCCGTCTTCGGAAGCGAGGCCTATCTCCTTGAGAGAGACGTCAAACCCGTCAATGTCTTTCTGGGGGCTGGCCATGCCGGCCGTGAAGCTGGTGCATTCGACATAGGGAGAATAAGTCATCAGCTTAAGATGTTGAACTTCCATCAGTTTGAACTTCACATCAATTTTCACATCAGATACTTCTTTAATGACGATATCCATTTTCCCGGAGAGGTCAGCAATGGCTTTCAGTGAATCTCCTTTATATTCCACCCGTATGCTGGATGAATTGGCTAAAGTGAATTGTGCATACCACACGGGGACTTCAATATTATTTTTCGGCTGAACAACAAACTCAAAACCGATCTTCCCTGAAGCGGATGAAGTGAGCGTAGAGTGGTAGCCCAGCTGGTTCTGGGACTTGTTTTCACTTATTGGCAGAACGATCTTTCCGTCCATCCCGGCATCTTCAAAACTGTTCTTTCTGAAACGCGCATAAATTTTTTCAATGGAGAAATACCAGCTGTCGAGGCTTCCGCTGCCGATGTTGAGGACATTCTCTGCATTAATGTTTCCGCTCACGCCATCCCCGTCAATGATGAGATCCGTTACAGATGCCGAAACAGGATTGGGATCATTAACGGACCTTATGATTTCAGGCAGGGTCATCTTAAGCCGCGGAAGGTAAAAGCCCGTCCATGTATTGGCTGTTACCAGTGAGCCGGGGATACCGGCAGGATTGCTTACGGACGAATGATCATAAACGGCATCACCTGCTAAAGAGAAAGCAAGATCCTCAACACCGTTTATAACAAAAGGGTTGAAAGCAACGGAAGCCATCCAGTCGCTCCAGCTTCTTCCTTCTCCCAGAATAGTTACGGTGACTTTTTCTCCGGGATTGGCTTTGGAGGTGATCATGCCTGCCGGAAAATCATACTGTGCCTTAATCCTCAGTTTGTCAAAACCGAAATCCCTGAACCGTACATAAGTTCCTGTATCCGATGCGCTGCTTACTCCTTTCAGTTTCATGTTAAGCGATGGTAAATTGATATCTCCCGAAAGGAAGAGCACTCCGTCCCCGCAAATTCCACCCGGTTTCATGCATACATTTCTTGCACCAAGAGGAATTTTTGTTCCCGCCTCAGGTACGTCAATCACTGCAGCCGCATCAAATGCCGATGCGGCAGGGGAGAGGTGAAGCCCCGTAATTGCTATTACCGTTTTTACTCCCAGGATGTTCTCATCAAGCCCAAGGGGTAATTCAAAGCCAATTGCGCTGACGCTGTTTTCAATATTTGAAACCAGGTAGGCAGCATTGTCGGCAGCGAACTTGTCAATATATGTTATCTGGTCAGAAGAGAGCGGCATGGGTGATAAATCAGGAGTTGGGACCTTTGGTAAAAAGCTTATACCCGGCCTCAGTGCGGCCGCACCCTGCCCGCTTAGTACTTCATTTAAGTTATTAACTGCAACATCCGAAAAATCCACCCTGACAGGAACTTTCAGGAACTTAAGAATTCCTCTTCCGCTGGCTTTTTTCGTGGTGGGATTTACAGTTACTTCTGTAATGGCGACTTCCTGGTTTCCGAATTTAATCAGTTTCCCAGGCTGAAGATTGGAAACATCGGGCAGTGTATTCACGGGAGCAATTGTCTGGCATGATGAACAGGATATATGGCTTTCTTCAACAATGGGAGCTGGAGATTCCGGCTCTATCCCTTTCTTATAAAAAAATGAACATACTGCACTCCGGCCTTTATTGGCAAAGTTTAAAGTACCGGTGGGATCGGATGCAATTACTTCCACTGCATAGTTTCCCTCGGCGAGGGGAAGTTCAGTCACACCATAGATAAACTGATTATCGGGAAGTTGCGTTTTGTGAAAAACAAACACGCCCGCATTTGCCTGCACCGCCGCATCCATGGCATCGGAAGGGCTTATGCCGTCCGGAACCATAACCATGTACAAATCATAGTTGATCACCCCACCCATAATGTTCCCTGTTGCAGGCATCCAGCTGATGATAAGCTGCTGCGGAGTCAGTGCGTTGACACTAATACCGCACATAGGCTGGACAACGACCGGAGGCTGAACATAAGTGATAGTGAACATTGCACAGGAGGCATCCGGTTGAGAGAGTTCAACCCCGGGCACATCATAATTAAAAGCCTGTATGCATAACTGGTAATTTCCATCCGGAAGAATCCCCGTGAGCACGATATTTTTTTTGATGGCTTCAGATGCGTCGGTTTCATAGTTATCTATGTCCGGGCTTGAGAACACCTGGTCGCCCTGATCCCCCGTGATGATTTGCTGATCTCCGCCCTGGATAGTATAGGGTTTAACAGGCAGATTACTCTTTGTTTTAAACTGCCAGCCTTCCGAAATATTTTTCACGGTAGCTATAAAACGCAGGTTTAACGCCACACCGGTGTTGTTATGAATGGTCAGCACAGTTTGCTTCAGGAAGTTGGCATAATCGTGCAGGTTGGGGCTGTAAGGGGGCGTTATCCCTACCGAGAGAGTCACATCCGTATTGCTCGATTGTGCAAAGGAGTAAAGCATCCTGAGCATAAGGAATATCAGAGTTGTAATTCGTTTCATGTTTCAGTATTTTTTTTGCTGATTAGTGTTGAAGTTGTGCGTGTAACTTATATTGAAAGATGAGCTTCCCGTGTTTGCATTACCACTGGAAAACCCGTTCTGGATGTTCCCGTTAAATGAAAGGACATCATTTTTGCCTGCCTTATATCTTACCCCTGCCTGGAGACTGATGGTTTTTCTGTGCAGTATATCATTGATTTCTGAATATGCAAGATTGATGCCTGCGTTAAGGCTGAGTTTGTCATTTGATATTGCCTTTCCAAAGGTTTCCCCTATTGAAAATGTGTTGGTATGCCCGGAACCATATGTATTCAGGTAAATGGCGGCACTTTCCGTAAGGTTTGCTTTGCTGTTTTTGAAAAGGGTTCTGAAGGATGTGTTTATATTTATGCTGCCTGAAGAAAAATCATAAACATATTCAGGGTTTAAATTTGAAAAAGCGTTATAGCCTGTTGACAGGGTGACAGTATTCGAAGTGTTCTGCCTGTTATCAAGCACGTAGTAAAAAGCGCAGGATATCATTTTATTCAACTGGTTCAGTCTCAAAGAATCAGCAACATCCTGGCGGAGGAATTGCTGGCTGAGGTCAGAGGCAAATATATTCAGGTCAAGTTTCCATTTTTTTCCTGTGCTGTATGCGATTATTACCCCCCCGTTAACCCGCCGTGTAAGCGTATTTCTTAAGTGGTGGATATTATCTTCCGATTCAGAGAAATTACCGTTCACGGATATCCTGTCTTTAAGAAGATATTTATTGAATAGTATGGAATATTCAGAAAGGTCTGTCTGCAGGTAAAAAATTCCCATTGTCTGGTATTCGGGATCAATGCGCCTGTATTTAAAAGTGAAGGAGCCTTTGTCCCCGGTGTAACGGATCGTGGATTCACCGGCGGTAACGTACTGGCTGCTCATATTGAGTTTTATGTATCCGTTATTCAGGAGTTCCTGATGGGATGTAACGGGATAACTTACTGCGCTTACGTCACGCGTATACAAGCTGAGCCCGATGTTTGTTTGCCACATAATTCTCTTTGAGAAAGGAATTGAAAAAGAAAGCCCCGCTGCTGCATTCTCAGATGGTGTTATTCCTGATTTTACGGGGGTGTATATGGAGTTTGCAACGTCTTTCCCCTTGAATAAAAGAAGATCAATATAGGTTTTTGCGGAGCCGAATCCGATTTTCCCTCCGAAGCCATAGCGCTGGTAGGCAGGGGGCATAGTCTGGGCTGATAAAGTATCTTCATTCTGTGACTTTTCCAGGCGGCCGCCTATGAATGCAAACCTGAACTTCCCGGGGGTCATTTCTAACCCTCCGCCGAGAAACACTTTGCCGTTGAGAACATAGGGAGAAAGGTTCAGGCTCCTGTATCCAATGTGAAACTTAAGCCATTTCCATGTGGGACTTACGCCAATCCTGTTGAAAGGATGATCAAAACCCTTGCTGGTATTGGTAAGATAAAACGTGAAGGGCAATGAAAAACTGTATATTTTGAGTACAGGCGAGAAGTTGATATTATAAGGATTCCGGTTGTAGGGATTATATGCTCCGGAGGTTGAGTTCAGTCCATATCCCGCAGTCAGGGATCCCGACAGACTTATATTTTTTTCTTTATTCTCTTCGGTTTCCTCCGCGGCAAACGCTGCATAGTTTTGGTTAGCAAAAAATACAATAATAAAAACGCTGAGGGTTCTTTTCATCCGGGGGCTTGGATATTTCATAAACTAACTAAAAATTATTGTATTTGGCAAACCTGAAGTAGGTTGAGTGTAATTTTATGAAACAGAGCGACATTATTTTAAACTGAAATTTTACCTTTGTCCCCGGAGAGGTGGCAGAGTGGTCTATCGCGGCTGTCTTGAAAACAGTTGACTGTAAAAGGTCCGGGGGTTCGAATCCCTCCCTCTCCGCCTTCGCCAACCGAAGCTTTAGCATAGGTTGGCTTTTTTGCACGGTTGGCTTCGGCGGACGCAGTCCGCCAGGTTGCGAAGGAGAAATGATTTAAGTCCGGAATTTCCGGACATCTTTCTCCGCACTCATTCTGTTTCTCATCCTCTGTTCGCCCGGGTTCATCCGGAGATGTATTTGTGTCGCATATGCTGAGAGATTTGACTCTTAAATGATCTGAACTTTTAAACAGTAAGAGGTTTCCTCTCTCCATTTACACTCGCAAATTTTCATAGATACTGGCAATCTCTTTTCGAGAGAACTTTTCTTGCTTCATATTTATATACTAAAACTGGCCGGGTTTGGATGAGCATAAATTATTAAATACTTTTTCATTATTGATAACACAAATATCTATCCGATCAGGTAAGTCAGCCCGCTGTTTACATTTTTACACAAATCATATATTTTTTTCTCCTGACACATTTTTTTGAAAAGTTCTCGCACGGGCTTAAAATCATTATGAAACGGGCAGGGCCTTGATTCGCTGCATTTGCTCAGTCCGAGTCCGCATTGCCTGAAGACCTCCTCGCCATCTATTGATTCCACAATTTCAATAATCCGGATATGTTTTTGTGCTTTTGTTATGTAAAACCCGCCATTGGGCCCTTTTGCACTGTTAATTATATTTTCTTTTACAAGTTTCTGAAGTATTTTCCCGACAGTGTGTTCATTCTCATTAATAAATTCAGCAACATCTTTAATGCCTGATTTAGCTCCTGAATCATATTGCGATCCCAAATAAATTACGGCTTTGATGGCTGCTTTGCAACTTAAACTCAGCATGGTTCAGCGTTTTAAATATTCTTTTCCTGATTCTGATATTCGTTCATAATTCCAGGGGGGATCAAAAGTAAGATCCACCCGGATGGAGTAATCGATGAAACTGCCTTTCAGCGCATGTTCCACATTCTCTTTAATGGATTCTCCCATAGGGCAATGCTGTGTGGTTAATGTCATGATGCATGTTACTTCTTTCCTGCTCTCATCGAAATCTATCCGGTAGATTAATCCCAGATCAACAATGCTCAATCCTATTTCCGGATCGTATACATGCTCCAAAGTTCCCAGTGCTGCTGTACATTTTATGGGAATATTGCTTTCCACATTCATAGCGATTCAGGTTTATGGAATATAATTTTAAAAATATTCCCGTTATAGAATACGGCGGTTAAAAGTAAGAGAAACGCTCCTGTGTTTAATGGTAAAATTAATTGAAAAATTATTCCTGATAGAAAAAGAATAAAGCCGGTAAGGTAAAACAAGAGCATCCATTTAAATAAAGTGGAACTGAAGAGGTCTTTCGGATTTGGAGTTTTACCGGAGGAGGCACGGAGATGATAAACTTTATTCCAGGAGATAAAGGGAAGTGTTTTAAATGTCATTCCGAAGATAATGACTGTAATCCATCCGAAGAAGATTACAAAACCATACGCGCTAACCAGATTTGAGTGATTGCCGGTGCTGTATAATGAATATGCTATAATTAGCAGCAAGAGCAATAAAAGCGGAATTATCATTATGATAACCGAGGTGAGGGAAACCTTCATAGGCAAATCCACTTTTCTGCGAATTCGCTCTTTGAACGAACGGTAGCAATAGAAGGCAAATAGAAATATTCCGAAAATCAGGACTGAAGTCGGTATCAGAAGTAACATTCCGGTAAATGAAATCAGAAAAAAAGCTAAATAAATAAGCAAGGAACTATTTACTATTAAGAAAGTCCACCATAATAAACTGGTGTTAGAATATTTTGAAATAAGAAACATAGGAATCAATCGCGAGCCAACTCCTATAACAAGCAAAAGAAACCAACCCACAATTCCAAGATGGGCGTGAAGCGGAAGATAGTGCAGGGAATCTTTCGGGAAAACCGGAGAAGTGAAGTTATAGATCAATGCCAGTCCCAATGCGGCAGCCAGCAGCAGCCAGATTGCAGCGGTAAATACAAAAATGGCATAAATATTTTCAGTTTTACTTTTTGATATGCTTATTCCGAGGTTGACAAGGTAACAAAGCAATGCCAGTAAAATTAATTCTCCACCGTAACGGGCCTGCCATCCCATGTTAAAAAAGTAAAAACTATAAATTAAAAACGGGATTCCCGTTGCAGAAAAGGCAAACGATGCATAGGCAAGTTTTTCACTGTATAACCTGCCCTCGATCAAAACGGGAACTAACTGATGACTGGCCCCCAGTATTATCATCGTTCCCCAGCCCAGTGCCATCATGTGAGTAATGGCAAGCGTGTGTGGGTGAAAATAATGCTGAAGGAAAGCTGAAGCAGAAGTGGAAAGCATGATAGTTGCTGCTAAAAATGAAAATCCTGCGTAGATATAGAAAGGAAGTACAACTTTATAGGAGGTGGTTTTTATTTCATTGGTATTGACAAACGGAACCATTTTCTTATTTATGGAATATGAGCATGTTTACATCGCCATCG
Source organism: Bacteroidota bacterium (assembly GCA_023251555.1). Taxonomy (GTDB): domain Bacteria; phylum Bacteroidota; class Bacteroidia; order AKYH767-A; family JAHEYN01; genus JAHEYN01. The sequence goes on from JAHEYN010000039.1 coordinate 9,894, forward strand.
CTTATTTCCTTAATCCGGTAGTCAAAATTCTGTTCCGCTAATTCAGGAAGTAAAAATACCGGGATGCGTTTGTGATATACGAATAGTGCATTTCCCTTCGGTAAATTTTCAAGTTCATTCATGATAGCCAGCATAGGTTTGGGCATTTCCATTTGCCGTACATCGATTGTTTTTATCTTTTCCTGATATTTATTAAAAACATTATACCAATCATCCGCGTTTTTGTTTACCTGAGGAAGCGGGGTAGAGGGAGTACCTGTTTTTAAAAAATAAGTACACACTAAGTTTTCGTTAACAGTTTCTGTAAATGTCTCATATCCCTGTCCCGCCAGCAAAGCGATCAGGGGCGCAGGTTCAAAACTATTTACGAGTTTTAATACCATTCCATTTTTCAGAAGGCCGATCTTTTCCATAATCATTTTAAATGGATCCTTCCCGCTGTCAATAACAGGCCTTACGTCCAGTTCAATCGTATTTTCAGGAGAAATATTTTTCATGAAATCCGGAATTTCAATCTCCTCGGACTTATCTTCCTCTCCTTTCATCCTGTCGGTTTTAAATCCTAAGGGTTCCAGCAGGGTAAAGAAATCATCCACTCTGCATCCACCGATTTTACTCGCCATTGAAATGGATGTCCGTGAGGCCATGATTTTTCTTAAAAGAGGATTCCGCAGCTTATTGAACTTGGGTGAAATTGAAATTATTGCATCAAGTGCAGCGGGATTCGCTTTCAGAATTGCCGAGATCTTGGTATTTGAATTTATTGTAATCATTATTCGAAATATTGGTGATAGATCAGGATGCGATCTCTCATTTTCCCAAAGTTCTCTTTAGTTTCATCCATGGTCCGGCTTTCAGACAGTTTGTTATTGGTTTCCAATATCGGCTCAAGCCAGTGGTGCAGTGCTTCATGATCGGGTCCGTGCATTTTACAGTCCTGTAATAATTTATTTACGGCACCCTGAATTTCAATTCCGATTGCATGAAATTCATCTGTTGTCTCAGGATGTGAGGTTGAAACAATATTTTCAATTACAGCAACATTAATATTGGTGATACTGTCAGCCTTCCATTTTCTGCCATCATTTAATGATAAGGATACTGAACTATCCTCGGAATGAACCATCGAAGTTTCATGTTCTTCGGGTTTGTTGTTTTCTGTTTTTTCATTTGTACTGCATCCCATAAAAAAACAGAATGAAATCATGAGTGTGAGGCCTGCTGCCAATTTCTGAACACTGCCTCCGCCGCTTCGCTTGTTGTTCTCCCAGAATTTATCCTTCCATTCATCATCGGCATTACAGGTCTTTTGGTTTTGCTGCTTTACGGTTTTCCTGAGTTCGTCATTGGAGAGTATGTTTTGCAGGTGATTGAAAAGTACTCTTTCCTCAAAGCGGATATGATCTTCAAGCAGTGAAGCAAAATTCATCAGTATCTGCATGTTGTTATTGTCTCGGGACAGTTCATCAATTATAATGCTGATGGACTTGTGTTCCTTAAGTGCCTGCAAGACCAGCGGGTCATCTTCAGGCAGCTTCCCGAAGAAAAAATTCTCTTCTTCAAGGAAATGCGGCCTCAGTTCACGATCGAAAAAACAGAGGGTGTATCTGCCAATTCTTTCAGGATCAATACCGTTCTTTATTCCCTCACGTATTTTCCAAACCAGCAATAAACCGAAATGGTGTTCACGGGAAAACTGCACAAGAGCATTATGCCGTTTGATTGGTTTAAATTCTTTTGTTTTCATTTTATTTCCGGATTAATGATTCTTCCAGTTTCACTGCCTTTGGAAAAAGTATGTTGTTTTCAAGATGAATATGTATGTGCAGGTCTTCTTCAAATTCGTCCAGCAGCCTGTACAGCAAACTATAAGACGCACAGGCGTCTTCGGGTAAGTGATAATTATTGGTCAGTTCCCGGATTTCATGCAGGAAGTCTCCTACCAAATCATGTTCGTGTTCCATCATGTGTATAGGGTTCTGAATGGTGCCAAAGCGGCTGGATGGGAATTTGGCATTGTTGCTTTGATGGGTTACCAGTTCTTTTATATAAGGGAATAGGATTTTCTCTTCTTTCGTCATGTGTGCCGTAAGTTCAGCAGCAGTTGCTTCCACCAACTCATGTATTTTACTCAATTCGGTATGCCTGCTTCCATGAACACGCTTCACCTTTTCAGCATAAGCACGGATATCGGGTAAGCTCTTCCTTATATACGAATGATGCGTATTTAAAATGTAATCTGCCAGGAAATCAAGATTCCATTCATTATACGGAAGTGGGCGGGAAGACGAAGTTGTTTTATCTGCCTGCTGAAGTTCCTGTTCCACTCTTGTAACATCAAGACCTTTCTCTGCGCAGGCTTCTTTTACGGTTTTCTTTCCGCCGCAGCAAAAGTCAAGACCATATTTTTTAAATATCTGTGCTTTGCGAAGATCCCTGGCTGCTATTTCACCGAGTGTTTCATCCCGCTCTCCCTGGATCCTTTTTGTGATTCTCACTTTCCACCATTGGGGACCTTCTTCCATATATTCCCATGTAAAGATGTTCCCTCTCTCGCCGAGCATCTGGTAGTAGAGCGGTTTAGGATCGTGATCGTTGTGGATGGTCAGGCTCTCACCATCAGTCAATTCATCGAATCGCGCAAAGATGGTCGGATGTTTCTTTCTTGGCTCAAGCAGGGTAACATCGAGAATGTTTTCAGTGGTAGTTTCCATAATCATATAAATTTATTAAGTTATTGCTGATGCAAATGTACGAAATAATTTTTAATAAAAGTAAAATAATACTTTTATTATTGTCGTGAGATTGTTATTTGTTTTCAAACTAATAGTCGCAAGAAGGGGAGGAATCAGTATGATTTTTGCAATTTTGTCAAACAAAAACCATGAGTAAGAAAAAAGTATTGTTCGTGTGCATACACAACTCTGCACGAAGCCAAATGGCGGAGGCATTCCTGAATAAGCTAGCCGGAGACAGATTTGAAGCCGAAAGCGCAGGATTGAAAAAAGGAACGCTCAATCCGGTTGTTGTTGAGGCGATGAAGGAAATTGGCATAGATATTTCAAAAAATCAAACCAAAGATGTATCCGGATTTTTCAAAAAAGGCCGGATTTACAGTAACGTAATTACAGTTTGCGATGAAGCAAGCGCCGAACGCTGTCCTGTATTCCCCGGACTGGAAAAACAACTTCATTGGTCATTTTCTGACCCCTCGCAGTTTCAGGGAACGCATGAGGAAAGGTTGGCGCAAACCCGAAGACTCAGGGACGAGATAAAATATAAGATAGAGGAATTTATAAAGCAGGAAGTGATTACAACTCCCATCATACTTCAGTCGGTTATTACATGCCCTGAGTGCGGACATAAAAAAGAGGAACTTATGCCTGCGGATGCTTGCCGGTTTTTATATGAATGTGAAAACTGTAAAACTGTCTTAAAACCTGAAAAGGGGGATTGCTGTGTGTTTTGCTCCTACGGTTCAGTTCCTTGTCCACCCGTTCAGGAAAGAGGGAGATCCGGATGTTGCACGTAATTGTAAAAGCAAAACAGAAATCGAATAGAAATTTCCTGCTTTTACTAATCTTTTTTTTCCACTGAATGGACCAAAAAAAATCCCGGACCGAGCCGGGATTTTTGATTTATGAAGTCAGGCGAATAAAGTTCCGCTTTGTCAACATTTAAGATTAAAGCCCGGTGGTAGGGAAACCGGCATGGTAATAGACATATACACGGAGCAAACCTCCCGTAAAACCAGTACCATTTTTTACATTTTCACCTGTGTGAATACTCACCTTGTTTGATTTTATCACATCTTTTGCTAATAAAGCATAGTATCCATGAACAGTTTGGTCTGCTCCAGTAGCAGCACACATACTACTATTGTTAGCGTTGCACATTACAAAGAAGTCACGCGAAGAATTCGGCACGGATCCTGTAAACCCTCCAAGTGTACGCATTGCTGCAGAAAATGTAGTATATTGTTTCATAAAATAATCAAGAGAATGCTGATCTTTAAAATCACTAAATTTATTGCTGTTACAGCTATCAAGTCCACAAGTTTGATAAATCCAAAAGGAGTTTCCTGTATCAAATGTAACATAAAGATAACCGTCAATTGTTGCATTTGAATTCCCGGTTATGGAAGGGAAAGCAAAGGTAATACTGTCTATCTCGAAATCCTCTACTTTGTCTTTTTTGTCTTTATAATTCTTTAATTCGTCAGTATCCCAAAAATTAAAGTCAGGTGTGGTGATGGTTATTGCCCCTGTGTTATCCACAGTGAAATTTTTTTCTATTCTTATTTTATCATATTTCACTTCATTTTTCGGTTTGCAGGAATTAAAAATAAATGCGATACCCATAATAAGCATGGATAACATCAGCATTGAAGACTTTCTTTTCATGGTAGTTTTGAGTTTAAATGGTTAAATATTAAATTGAAGGTGCAAGTATAATAATATTGTAGAAATTACGCAAAAAAATATGAGCATGATCATCTTTTCGCTCAAACTTACCTTCTGATAGCAGTCAGGTTAATTGGTAAGTTGCTTACCCTCAAGCCATCCGGATTTTTTTTATTCCAGGGAACTTTGTGATAAGGGTGTTATTGTTTGGAAATGCAATAACTGAATGGTTTGGGATAAACGAACTGGACTTGGTTCAGCAGGAGATGCAAATGTGTCCGGTGCAGACTGCTTCGTTTTCAGTTATCCTGCCAGAGGGGAGATCTTTTTTCAATGAAAGATGAGATTCCTTCATTTGCGTCATGTGTTTCCATGAGGTTATAAACATACATGCTTTCAAGCTGAGGAAGGAAGTTCCCAATGATATGATTGAACTTAACTCTTGCCGCCTTCACCGCGAAACGGAGGGAAGATGCGCTTTTGGGAAGTATGTGCCGGGAAATCCAGGTATTCACCGATTCCTCCATTACCGTTTTATCTTCATAAACTTCGTTTATGAGGCCAAGCATTTTTCCTTCGGCTGCCGTAATTGTTTTTCCGGTGATAAGAAGTTCTTCGGCCTTTGCATAGCCTATCTTAAGAGGGAGAAGAACCGAAGCAGGGGGAGGGAATACTCCCAGTATTATTTCCGGCTGCCCCATCAATGCGGTTTTATCGGCAAAAAGAAAATTGCACATAAGGGCAAGCTCCAGTCCTCCCCCGAGGCATTGCCCTGAAATCTTTGCTGCACAGGGAATTGAAAGGTCGCGGATGGTATAAAATAACTGATGGAATTCCCTGAGCATTGCTGCTGCATATTCTTTTTTATGCTCTTCTACGCTGGCACCGAAAGAGAAATGTTTTCCCGCTCCTTCGAAGGTGATGAACTTCAGGTGTTTATTATCCCTGAATGAATCAAGGATGTGCTGAAGTTCTTCCATAGCCAGATGATCCAGCACATTTCCTTTGCCGTTCTCCAGCACTACTTTGGCAATGGAGTTATTATGAAGATATGTAACATGCACTTTTGACATCGCTTATAATTTTACTGTCTGATACTGGGGAGAGATCGTTTTCAGGAGGTCTTCGTTCCACTCATGCCCTTCTGCAAGCAACTGCCTGAGTTTGATGAAATCAACTTCCCTGTTGTCTTTTGGCCCTTCATTGAAGGCACGGAATCCTGCTTTGGCTTCACTCATCATATTCAGGGCAAGCCACTCCCTGCTGCTTTCCTTGTTTTTGTCCCAGTGTTCGAGTTTAAACTTTCTCACTTCACTTATGGTTTTCATAGTGCAGTTGGGGAATGTGTATAAAAGCTTGCCTGCAAGCCTGTTCACTGCTTCATCAAGCATGGAAAGATTAACCTCGGCCGATACAATGACTTCCTTCGCTTTCTTCAGCTCATCTCCGTTTTTCATGCTGCCGAAAATGATTCTCCCGAACTCATCCGTGAGCCTGTCGGTGATCACCATGGGATTCGGAATAAATTTCCTGTTCACTTTCAGGACAGGAACTATCTCGTTGATTACTCCGAAATAATAAGCCTGGTGTGCACTCCATGGTTCGCAGAGTGTGAGGGAGGCCATTGCTCTTTCAATGCCTGTAAAAAGAGGTAGAAAATCAGTTGCCCCGCCTATGGGAGCGCTGCCATGCCTGGGTCCTGCCTGACCGAAACGGGCCATGTCGCTGGCAATGCTGAAGTCGCATGCCATCCCGATTTCCTGTCCCCCGCCGATGCGCATCCCGTTCACCCTGCATATCACGGGTTTCTCGCATTTCAGAATGGCACTTACCATGTCATTGAACAGGCGCATGTATTGGGAATACTCCTGAGGGTTCCCCGAATAATACTCTGCATATTCCCTGGTGTTTCCTCCTGTGCAGAAAGCCTTGTCGCCAACCGCAGAGAATACCACCGCAACTACGCTCCGGTCATTGGAAGATTCACCGAACGCAAGGATGATCTCCTTCACCGCTTCGGTTGTATATGAATTGTACTGCGCCGGATTGTTCAGCATAATCCAGGCGTTGTATAAACCATTAACATGTTTTCCTTTCAGATCGAGGCATGGTTTTTTCTCAACAATGATCTCTTTATAAGAGGATTCTGTGAGGTTGTGATTTTTCAGTTTTTTCATTTTATGACGGGATATTGTTATGGGAATTATTTAAAGTCGGGGACAAGTACGGGGCGCTTGTTGTATTTGTGGGCCACACTGCCACGGAATATTTCATTGATTTCTGACATGGGAAAAGTTTCCGTGAACGGATCAATTTTTATTTGCCCATCCGCAATAAGTTTCACAACATCAGGATAGAACTCGGCCCTGCACCCCCAGGTGCCTATGATTTTTGCATCAAAGGCCATCAGGTTGCTGAGCCGGACTTCTGTTTTATCCATTGTGAAACCGACTACCGACAGGGTGGAAGTATAGGTCAGCAGATTGAATGCAGTTTCCTGACCGCTCCTGGTACCCGACATCTCAAAAATTTTCCATCCGGAGGCGGGAGCGTTAATATAGGATGCGATTTCTTTTACTTTTTCTTTTATTGCCTTTGGATCCAGCCCTTTTATATTAAGCGTGGCATGAATTCCAATGTGTTTCAGGGGTTCAAGCTTATTATCGTTTATATCCATGGCAAGAACTTTGGCTCCGGATACCTTGGCGAGCTGGGCACCGTAGCTTCCCACTCCTCCTGCTCCTATCACGATGGCTAAGTCGCCCGGCTCAATTTCTGACTTCCTGATGACCTGCCAGGGAGTGGAAATGGCGTCTGCCACCACGGATAACTGCTCAAGCGGATAGTGCCTGAGTGCTGCTTCAGGCACTTCACAAAGAAATCGGGCAGGCACCTTCACATGGGAGGCAAATCCTCCGTCAAAGTCATTACCGGGCATCAGCTGTTTCCTGCAAATGTTGCTTCTCCCTTTTTTACAGAAACTGCATTCTCCGCATGGAAGCACTGCCGGGACAATTACTTTTTTTCCCAGCAGGGAAGATGGGCCGTCCACAACAGTCCCGCTTATCTCGTGCCCCAGGGTGAGAGGCAGCTCATGCCTTGTCTTGACCCCGTGATGCCAAAAGCTGATATCTGTATGGCATACTCCGCAACCGGCGACCTTCACCAGCGCTTCTCCTTCATGCAAGGCAGGGACTTTATTCTCACACAGCACGAAATCTTTCTGCACTTCTCTCATCT
>JAHEYN010000051.1 GCA_023251555.1 Bacteroidota bacterium
AGAATCCATACTGGTACAGCCATTTGCATCAGTAACAGTAAGATAGTAAGTGGTAGTTTGTTTGGGAGAGGCAATGGGGTTTTGACAGGTGTCACAATCCAGTCCTGTCGGGGGGATCCATAAGTACGCGGGGCCTCCGGACCCCATAAGCTTCACTTTTTCCCCCGAATTGATAGTTGTGTCTGGTCCGGCGTCGGCAATGGGATTGGGATTGACGAATACAGTTACTGTATCCTGCACCTCGCACCCCCCCTGGCCTGTAACAGTTACTATGTAAGTAGTTGTTCCCGAAACAGAAATATTAATTGCATCAGCAGAACCCACTATAAGGGAGCCATCACTCCATGAATAAGAATAATTAGGACTCACCGGAGTGGTATTTAAAAGAACCGGTTCATTGGGGCAAACAGTTGTATCAGAACCCGCATTCGCCTGTGGATAAGCTTTAACATTTACAATTAATGAATTAGAGGCCGACCCGCATTTTCCTACGGCAGATATTTTAAGGTTATAAAAACCCACAGTGTCAAAACGAATATCTATTTCATTATTTGCAGTATCAATTACCTGGCCTCCCGAGGTGGTCCAGTTATAGTAAGTGTTGTTATCAAACGGCACCTGGTAATGTATGGTATCGCCGATACAAACCACATTGGATCCCGAGAAAGCGACGGAAGGAGGGCCATTTACCTGTACTGATATTTGTGTTGACCAGGGGCCCGAGCACCCGTAATTTGTTTCCTGAAGAGCAAGTGAGAAAATCCCTGAGAATCCTGCAAAATTGATAAGGAGAGGATCGTATTTCCAGGAAAAGGGCTGACCCCCGTTCATGTTAGGGCTTTGCCACTGGTATTCGGATTCGAAATTATAAGGGAAGATATAAAAAGCTCCTAAGTCGCCGGTACAATAAGCAGTATCGGAGGGGATAATCATCACGCTGTCTGCAGGAGACCCGATAGTTAAGCGTATAATTGTCCCGAGAGAATTTCCGGGAGTGCTGGAGCTGTCTGCAATAAACCGCATATAGTACATTCCGGGTTGCAGGCCCATCATGAAAAGAGAGTCCAGGCATGGAATATGAATATTTATGCTGCATGAGGCTGTATCATATTTTGCTCCGATGCCCCCGAGGTCTACCCGGGCAAAGTTTTTTGAACTGAGAAGTTCTACCGAAAACTGATTTCCTGCCGCATATGAAGCATTGTTGTTAAAGGAGCCCGTTCCAAGCGGGATTAAGGAATCAATAGCGGCAGGGTTAGTTGCACAGGAAGAAATGCAGAAATTGAGGTCCTGTTTGTTGTTAGTGGTTATATCACACTGGCCTATACAGAAAGGGCCCCAGATTGAGCCTGTTGTTGCAGGGTTAGTCGAAACCACGCGGATATAATAGTTGCACCCGGGAGAAACACTGGGAACAGTTCCGGATACTGTTCCCGGTTGCGATCCCTGCAAAGGATCATAAGTATTGTTGTCAGGAACAGAGCCAATTACGGCAGGGGAAGCCGGAAAATTTCCTGTTGAGTCCGAAAGCTGGGCGATATAATTATTTCCCGCCTGGAATACTCCGGTAGAATAAAACGGAACATCAATGGCACTGCCAACGCATACTGCGTTTGTATCTTTTGTTGCTAAGGGCTGCAGTGTGCTGATGGTATTCGGGCAGGCGACTACTGCAAAGCATACACTTGCTGTTCCGGTAATTGCCGGAGCAGGCGACATACGGTTTATTCTCACCTGGTAACAGCCATTGGTCTGGGTGGAGGTTGGAATTGTCACACCAATAGCACCTGTAGTGAGGGAAGAAAAATAATTAAAGACTCCCAGTCCTGTTACGGTTGAGAAGTTGCCTCCCGGGCCCGACATCTCTATTTCGTATATGCCATCGCATAATGTGTCTGAAAACTCAAATGAAATGAAAAGGCTGCTGCCAAGGCACACCGGTGACGGGGACACACTTGTTATGTCTATGGTTACATTGTTACTGTAAGTTCCCACCACGTTAATATCATCTATCCCAAAGGCGGCTGAATTTACCGCAGCTCCGTTGTCATTGACCCAGCGGAACCCGAACCGGAGATTCTGTACATTGTCAAAGGCAGGATTGGTAATGGATTCATATTTCCATTTGGATTTATTGTTGTACTGCAGTTGCCCCGTTTGTATCCAGGGACCTGAGTTGATGCTGTAATAAACTTCTCCGTATGCTGTGGAAGATCCTTCACACAGATAAAAAAAAGTGAAGTCGACACCGGTCATATTCATAGTACAGATACCGGTATTCATATAGGTAAACCGATCGGTCTGATTAACGGGATCATAACTGCAATTGGAGACCCCTGAGGTGCTGGCGGTCGCACTATCGTGTATATGAAGATAGTAGCTGTATGGGGCAAAAGAAATGGTTCCTCCATAGGTGCTGTCCTCTGATATAGTATTAGGGTAAACAGAAAGACCGTTGTATTCGTTATTCACAATCCACTGATTGGGTCCGGCAGAAGTCCCAACGCCTCCGGCATTCAGGGAAAAAGTATAGCCCCCTGCTTCAAAGTCTTCATTAAAGAGTTGAACGCTTTGTCCGCTTGAAGTAGAAGAGAATAATATGGAAAAAAGCAGGAACCCCAAATATAAAACCCGCAACGTGTTTTTCATGTTGCAAAATAGCGACTTTTTTTTCATAATATGAAGAAAAGATTCCGAAATCGTTGAAGTCTGCCGTTACTGTAACAGTATATTTGCAGTATCTTAGCGGTTTTTACAGCACACAAAATTATAGAGGTCTTGTCGTACAACGGATAGTACGTGGGTCTCCGGAACCCAAGATCCAGGTTCGATTCCTGGCAAGACCACAAAATCAGTGCGGGTGCGGTTTTGGAGTATAAAGGCTTTGGCATTTTTCAATATCTGCACTCAAAATCACACTGTTCGAATAATTGGATAGATGAGGTCTTCAAAGGGCGCGAAAGAACTTTGTGCGGATTAGACAGTGCTTATATTCAATAAGATCCTGAGCCACATGAACTACCTTTGTTTTTGAAAAGAAGCCTTTAATTCAGTTCGGGATACGATATTCTCAGTTTCCTATTTTTACGTGTAAATCTGTCGACAAAAATTAGTTATTTTTGTCCAAAACAGAAACTTTTTCTGACATTCCTGTTGATATCAATCAAGGCATGCCGAAGCACGAAAATTTATTTGCTCTTATTAAATCTCTTACAAAGTCAGAGAAAAGATATTTCCGGCTTTTTGCTTCGAGACATGTAATAGGGGAGCAAAATAATTACCTGCGGTTGTTTGATGCTATTTATGTACAGGAGCATTATGATGAAGTTGCGTTAATGAGACTTTTTGCAGGAGAAAAGTTTATACGGCACTTTCCTCCTATGAAAGATTACCTCTACAATCTGATACTTAAAAGCCTCCGCATTTTTTACTCCTCCTCCACCATTGATAACCAGATCCGTTTGCTAATCCATAATATCGAAATCCTCTACCATAAAATTCTTTATAAACAATGTGCAAAAGAATTGCTTAAGGCCAAGCAGCTTGCCTACAAATACCAGAAAAACAGCTATCTCATAGAGATCATTGAATGGGAAAAACGCCTGCTTTCCAGGAATCTTTATGACAAAAGCTCGGAACAAAACCTTGACCGGATTTTAAAAGAGGAACAATCAATTCTTGAAAAAATAAATGATGAGAATAAATTCTGGAATTTTGGGAAAAAGATATTTCTTTTCCGGTTAAAGTCTCCTGTGATCAGGAGCCAGCAGGAATTACAACACCTGGAGAATATTTTCAGGGAGGTTATATTTAATGAAAACCAGAAAAATCTTTCATATAAAGCCCGCGGCTTGCTGTATGATGCCCTTGCCAATTATCATTACCTGAAAGAGGGGATACAGAGCAAGGCCAGCTATGCTTACCGGAAGAAAATTATGGAGTTAGAGGAAGCGCATCCAGAGCAAACAGCTGTCAATGTCCTTAATTATGTGGCGGGACTTTATAACTTCCTCCTGCATTCGGCCTATTTGCGTAAATACGATGCTCCTTTCCAGAAAGCTTTGGAAAAACTCAGAATGATACCCGAAACATACCGCGGAGCAAAGAAAAATGTCATAGAAAGTATAAATATCCGCACGTTTACTTCCGCCTATCGCGTAGAACTAAGCATGTATGCGGATACCGGGGAGTTCGAAAAAGGAATAAAATTAATCCCGGATATTGAAGCCGGGCTTGTCAGGTATCATAAAAAACTGAACCATGCGATAATCCTCGACTTTTATTATTTCTTTTCATACTTCTGTTTTGTTACAGGAGATTATACCCGCTCCCTTTACTGGCTTAATAAGATACTGAATGACAGGGTGCTTGATATTCGGCACGACATCCATAGCTTTATAAGAATTTTTAATCTTATTGTACATTTTGAACTTGGTAATATTGATTTAATAGAATATGCAGTACGCTCTACATACCGTTTTTTATATACACGCCAGAGGTTACATAAGTTTGAAAGCCTCATTTTAAATTTTATCCGTAAAAAATTACCAAAGGTTGTCGACAAAAACCAACTGATCGATGAATTTATCATATTGAAGGAAGAAATAAAAGAAATAATTAAAGATCCTTATGAGAAAAAAGTATTGGAATATTTTGATTTTATCACATGGCTCGACAGTAAAATAGAAGGAAAGCCACTACAAGAGGTTTTAAAAAAGAAAAATTCAGGGACACTCTCCTGAGAGCAACCAGGTCCCCTGAGCCGCGCCAGTTTAATCTAAAAGCGATTTTTGAAGGTTTTTGACCACATATAACGATATAAGTCATAGCGTACAGAGCGAAGAATACCGGGGTACGACAACTTTTAGTCCAGCCTTTTAGGGAGTTAGACCAAGCTTCTCCGGAAGGATTATTTAAGCATCATATTTTTATTGCCAATCGTCAACGCTTTTATGCTAATGGTCATATTTTTCAAATCCTTTTAATACAAAGTCATAAAATAGCAGCATGAATCACCAAATAAATAATCAAGGAGGTAATAAAATGTATCAAACCAAATACAAAATTGATAGGGTTCTTTCTGCAAGCGAAGAAAAATATTTGAATGAGTTATCCGGGGAATATTATTACAAGTATAAAATGGCTTTAGGCTCCCGCCTGCTTGTTATAAGCTCCGCTATTTTACTTGCAATATTTTGCCTGGGGTTTTTAAATTCCTATGCCCAGGAGCCTGCTATGAAAACCCTGGTTCGCTTTAATGCCACTTACGCCAAGGGCTCTGTGTATATTAAATGGGGGATGAAAAATGAAACCCAGGACGGCATATTTGTTCTAGAACGTTCTTTTGATAAGCAGGAATTTAAGGCTATTGGTTTAAAACAGGCTATTGGCAGCCCCCTGAAGGCAGAAATAATGTATTGCTGGATTGACGACCAGCCGGGTAATTCTGCACATGCTTTTTACAGGCTCAGTCTTTATGGTAATGATGGGAGCCTGCTTGGAATTGCACCTATCATTACGATAGTCAACCCGCTTGATTTGAAAAAAGAAGCAGAAGCACTTAGCCGGAAAGACAATATAGAAACAACACTTAATCAATAAACAAATGGAGGACCAAGACATGAAAACAATAAACAAAACAACGGTATTACTTCTCACAGTAGTGATAATCGTTCTAATGATGTTAAGTACGCTTACCATAATAAAAGCGCAGACGACGTGGACTGGTACAGTATCGACGGCGTGGGATAACGCATTAAACTGGAGCGGGGGGATTCCGGGGGCGGGTACTGATGCTGTTATACCGGTGGTTGGGACGTATCCCAATATTGTAGTAGCTGGTACTTGTAAGAGCATGAGTGTCAATGCAGGGG
>JAHEYN010000052.1 GCA_023251555.1 Bacteroidota bacterium
AACTGGAAGATAGACGGGAGTTATTTTCTTTATGGCAGCCGGAAAGGGAATATGATCCTCTCGGCAAACAACCGGTGTTTTATCATCCCCGGCACCATGAGCCTTTATGCAGAGGCCGGCTACAGGAATTCGCAGCCCTCTCTTATGTTAAATAAATACCATGGCAACACCTTTTCATGGGATAATAACTACGAAAATACCCTTGGAAAATGGATGTCATCTACTGTATCTTTCGATAAGATTTCACTCTCCGCCGCTGTCCGCTACATTACCATCAGCAACCTTGTTTATTTTGATGTTAACTCCATTCCGCAGCAGTACAGGCCATCAACGGGGGTTTTTTCGGCTTCACTGTCAAAATCATCCCGTTCAGGGTACTGGGGAATGAACAACCGGGTTGTTTTCCAGTTCTCAGAAACAGATATAATCAGGTTGCCGGGGCTCGTCTCCTTTCATACGGTCTATTTCGAAAAAAATATTTTTAAGAGTGCGCTGTTGCTGCGTGCAGGTATTGATGTGTTCCAGTCTGTGCCGTATAACGGCAATGCATTCAACCCGGTATTGTCGGAATTTCATCTCCAGGATGATCAGAAGACAGAAGGCTATTTCACTGCCGATTTTTTCCTGAGCTGCAAAATCAAAACTGCACGGATATTCCTGAAATCGGAACACCTGAGCCAGGGGTTGCCTGCTGACAACTGGTTCATGGTGCCGCACTATCCTCTTGCAGGACGATCTTTTAAGTTCGGTATTTCATGGAAATTTTACGACTGAAGCAGGGAGAGAAAAATAAATAAATTGTTTCCTACATTACAGCAAAATAGAAAAAAAGTCAAAAAAAACAGGAACAGTATCTTCATAGTAATGAAAAATTTACTGCTTGCTGTTTACTGCTTGCTGTTTATTGCTTACTCCTTATCTGCTCAGAACTTAGTTTCCAATCCCAGCTTCGAAGATTATAATAATTGTCCGAGTAATCAAGGACAAGTAAACCGTTTAAAATATTGGTTTAATCCTACTTTACAAACTCCAGATTATTTTAATTTTTGTTATTCAGGTAGTTCATTTACACCCGTTAGTGTGCCTTCTAACTTTTATGGGTTTCAATACGCAAGAACAGGGGTTGCTTATGCAGGTTTTGCAGCATATGCTGGTATTGATTTAAGAGAATATATAGAAACTTCTTTATTTGATACGTTGAGCAAAGGTAAAAAATATTGCGTGACATTTTATATTTCACTGGCAGATAGCATGGCTTATGCTACTGATGCAATCGGTATATATTTTTCAAAGGATAGTATATTTGATAGCACCTACTATAATTTGCCATATATCCCACAAATAGAAAATCCTGTAAATAATATTATAAAAGATAGTATTAATTGGATATTAATAGCAGGAGAATATATTGCGGGGGGGGGGGGGAAATTTATTACAATAGGAAATTTTTATAATGATGCAAATACAAAAATTGATACACTCGGAGGTTATATGAATCCTGATTATTGGCAGTATGCTTATTACTATATAGACGATGTATCGGTAACAAAAATGAAAGAAGTAGAAGCAGGAAGAGATACGGCTATCAAATATGGAGAAAGGGTGCAACTTCATGCAAGCGGAGATACTCCTTATGTGTGGAGCCCTGCTGCGGGGTTAAGTTGTACTGCCTGTGCATACCCTTTTGCAAGCCCCACTGTTACCACTACCTACTATCTTACAAGTCCGGATAGCAATAGTATTTGTACAAGCATTGATTCGGTAACTATTTATGTTATTGAAACACCGTGCAAAGAGCTATTTATTCCCAATGCGTTTTCACCTAATGGAGACGGACAAAACGATAAATTGTATGTGAGAGGAAATTGTATAAAGGAATTTATATTTGCAATTTATGACAGATGGGGAGAAAAAATATTTGAGACAAGTGATATTAATGAAGGTTGGAACGGGAAGTACAAAGGAATAGACATGAACAGTGCAGTATTTGTTTATCACGCAACAGGAGAGTTTTTAAATGGAGAAAGGTTTAATAAGAAATGGAATATAACATTGCTAAAATAAAAAAATGAAACTCCAATAAATTGGAGAGGCTTTTTACTAAAGGCCGTAAAACAGATATTTCGTATTTTCTATACGCACGCCTTTAAGTTTTTTGCATTTTTCTCCCCTAATTATTTTCCTGCCATTACCCACTTAACAAACAAATAGGGGATGGATTATAATTACCGTATTACTGTCTCTGCTCAGGTTTTCTGTTTCTTTTTGTGTGCCGCAGGGAACAGAATATTATTAAGTATCAGCCTGTATCCCGGGGAATTGGGATGCAATGCCAGGTCAGTGGCGGGATCTCCTACCATGTGCTGGTAATCTTCGGGGTCATGCCCCCCATAAAAAGTCCAGGTTCCTTTTCCATATTCCCCGTGAATGTAGCGCGCTTCTCCGGCAGCTTTATTTTCTCCCATCACGAGAACGCCGGTTTTCACAAGTTGCTTTTTAAACGCCGTTGTCTGGCCCATGAATCCACGGATAATGTGCTCATGGTCCTGGCAAAGCATGGTGGGGACGGGATCCCACTTGGCCGAAAACTCAAAAAGAGTAAAGTAGTCATCGTTCTTATTCACAACCCTGGTGTGGCTTACGTCAATATCAGAATGTTCGTATTCATATGGATTTTTGCTCAGCCTGAATCCGGTAAATGCAAAACAGTTCTGGTAATTAATCTTTGAATCCATACCCGGGTCGGCGGCATCACCGTCAAACATACTTTCGCATATGTCAACTCCGTCTGCCGCAAGCGCTATATCATAAGTATCCGTAGCAGAGCACATGGCAAAGAGAAATCCTCCGCCTGCGGTGAAATCCCTGATCTTCTTTGCCACGGCAAGTTTCATTTCCGATACTTTCCTGAAGCCAAACTTCCGGGCATTTTCCTCGCTAAGCTTTACATCTTCCCGGTACCAGTCGGTATTTTGGTATGCAGCATAAAAACGCCCGTACTGCCCGGTAAAGTCCTCGTGGTGCAGGTGCAGCCAGTCATATAAAGGCAGTCTTCCCTGCAGTATTTCTTCATCATAAAGAACATCGTATGGGATCTCTGCATAGGTAAGCACAAGGGTTACGGCATCATCCCATGGAAGTTTGTTCTTGGGGGAATATACCGCAACCTTGGGGGCTTTTTCAAGCTTTACCACATCCTCGTTTATTTCCGGGTTGGAAATTTCCTGAATTATAGCTGCTGCCTGCACATCGGCAATGATTTGATAGGATACGCCCCTGATCACACATTCGGATTCAAGCTCTTTTGCATGCCTGAACATAAAACTACCGCCCCTGTAGTTCAGAAGCCATTCAACTTCTACGCCATGCTGCAGGGTCCAGTAGGCAACCCCGTATGATTTCAGGTGGTCTTTCTGTGTCTCATCCATAGGAAGAAGAATGTATGCCGCCAGTACCCGGTTAAAGCAGGCAACAGCAAATAAGGTGAGGACAAAAAATCTTTTCATATACAGCCTGCAGCGAAAGCAGGGGAATTGCATTATATCAGAAAGGCGCCGATTCCTCATCTTCCATATCGTTCATCCGTGAGCTGCGCGTGATCTTGGAGGGAGAAAATCCCTCCCCGGAAGCGGTTTCAATAAAGTCTTCTGTATCAAGATCCGTGAACTTGGCCAGGCGGTCAATAAAGCGAAGTTTTACTGTTGAAAGCGCACCATTCCTGTGCTTTGCAATAATCACCTCTGCCATGCCTTTGGTCGGAACACCTTCCTCCTCCAGGAGATTGTAATACTCGGGCCTGTACAGGAAAAGAACCATGTCGGCATCCTGTTCAATGGCTCCGGATTCCCGGAGGTCAGAAAGCATGGGGCGCTGGTTTCCCCCGCGTTTTTCAGCCTGCCTGCTGAGCTGGGAAAGTGCAATAATCGGTATGTCAAGTTCCTTGGCTATGCTCTTGAGTGAACGGGATATCTGGCTGATCTCCTGTTCGCGGTTCGCATTCCGGTTATCAATGCCGCTCGACATCAGCTGGAGATAATCAATGACAACAAGCTGTATGTCCTTCTGCTGCTTGAGCCGCCTGCACTTGGCCCTCAGTTCAAATATGGAAAGCGCGGGGGTATCATCAATATAGATGGGGGCATCTTCCAGTTTCCCTATCTTGGAGATAAGCTGCTGCCATTCATGGGCTTCAAGGTTGCCGCGCCTGAGTTTATCGGAAGCTATTTCCGTTTCCCCGGACATGAGGCGCTTCACCAGCTGGTCGGCCGACATTTCGAGCGAGAAGAATGCAATCGGTCTTTTGTATTCTACAGCCACATTTTTCGCCATGGAAAGCACAAATGCTGTTTTTCCCATCCCGGGCCGGGATGCAATAATTATAAGGTCTGACTTTTGCCAGCCTGCAGTGACCCGGTCAAGATCCCTGAAGCCCGATTCAACACCCGACAACCCGTTCCTGAGCCCCTGGTTGTTTTTTGCATTCTGTATGTTTTCAAGTGCCTTGGAGACAAGTTCAGACATGGGCAGGTAATTCCGCCTGAGATTTCCTTCCGTAATGCTGTACAGGTCTTTCTCGGCCCTGTCCAGCAGGAGAAAAACATCCGTGGTGTCTTCAAAAGCGTCTTTAACGGTTTCCGAAGAAATCCTGATAAGCTCCCGCTGTATGTATTTCTGGAGGACAATGCGTGCGTGGAATTCCACGTTGGCTGCGGATGCTATCCTGTTAGTGAGCTGGGTAATATTATAGGGGCCTCCCGCTTTTTCAAGCGTGCCATTCTTCCTGAGTTCGCTGGTGACAGTAAGTATATCTACCGGTTCCGATCGCCCGAAAAGAGTTTTAATGGCTTCGAAGATAACCTGGTTGGATTCTTTGTAAAAACACTGGGGAGAGAGAATGTCAATGACTGCCGTAAGCGCATTCTTCTCAAGCATCAGGGCTCCAAGCACGGCCTCCTCAAGGTCTACGGCCTGGGGAGGAAGCTTTCCGTAACCGGCAGCTGCAACCTGCGTCAATGCCGATTTGAGAGCATACTTCCTCTCCCCTTTTTTTACAGGGTTCTGATTTTCTTCCATGCCGGGAATTTATTAAAAATGAAGACCTGCTCTCGTACAACAGGTTGAATCCGCCTAATCTAAGGAGGGGAACTGCATTCCAGCAGCAGCCCCGGCAGACGGGAGGTTTACTGCCTGATTAATTTACAATCTGGTTACGCAGGGGCGTAATCTTCTCGCTGATTTTTGCTATGTCTGCCTGTACGACGGTAGAGTTGCGCTCGAATTCTTTAGCAAGCTGGTCAACATCGCCCAGGTCTTTTATCATTTGTGCACAGTCGGCATTATTTTTATAATGACCGAGCAGTTCCATCACATACTTGAAAGAATATAACTGGTTCCATATCCTTTTATACACATCTATATTTTTATCGCTCTGAACCGCACTGGCAGTAACCTGGCTGGCAAGGTAAAGGCCTTCTATCCAGCCGCCGGCAACAATCACAGCCGCCGTGCTTACCCGCTGGTTGGAGCGCAGGTTCCTGTTAGCCTTTTCATATGCCATGTTGATAAAGGCTTCGAGAGAATCTTTCTTGCCTATATTCGATTCGAATTTTTTCACGAGCGTTTCATCAAATGCATTGCCCACACCCACTTTATCGGAAAGCTGTTTAATCACTGCGA
>JAHEYN010000019.1 GCA_023251555.1 Bacteroidota bacterium
GCAGAACAGCGGCGTAACATGGGTGCTGTCGAACAGCGGCATTGACGGTATCGCAAGCAAGGATACAAGGGCGCTGATCATCCACGGGACTACTGTTTTTGCAGGCATGTACGAAGGCGCCTGCTGGACGAGGGATATCGCTGATTTCTTTACCGGCACAGGGAATGATGTTGCCCGGCGCCGTGAAGAAATTTCAGTTTATCCCAATCCGTTCTTCACAGATTTAAACTTTGAGTGCAAATCATGCGCGATGCCCGGTGTTACAGAAGTTGTGATTTACGATCTCACAGGAAAAGAAATCCGGAGAATTCCTGTAACCGGAGGGACTTTTGTAAATGCAGAAAGGGGAGTCCTGGCGGATGCGGCTTACATATACAGGGTCGTGTGCAATGGAAAAGTGCTTGGCGAAGGCAGGCTGGTGGCGAGATAGGTGAATAAGCCGGAGATCTTTTTATGTTGAGAGGTTATCTTTTCATCCGTTCCTTACACTGTTCTGCACAGCGCTCCCCGTCAACGGCAGCGGAAACGATGCCTCCGGCATATCCTGCTCCTTCGCCGCAGGGATAAAGACCTTCTACTTCCGGATGCTGCAGTGTGAGCGGGTCACGGGGGATGCGGACAGGAGAGGACGTCCTGGACTCTACACCGAGAAGGACAGCCTCGTTTGTAAAGTACCCTTTCATTTTATTTCCGGATAAACGGAGGCCATGCTGCAGGCGGGAAGCAATAAAGGGAGGAAGTATTTCATGGAGCGGCGCAGTTTTGATTCCCGGCCGGTAAGATGTTTTTCCGGGTGAAGCGGATAGTTTGTTGTTTACGAAATCAACCATGCACTGCGCGGGAGCTGTTTGTCCGCCGCCGCCGGCGCCAAAGGCAGCCCGTTCAATCTCCTGCTGGAACTCCAGAAGCAGCAGGGGAGAAGAAGCCTTCACTTCCCTCTTTAGTTTACTGAAATAACCGGCAGCCTCATTCATATCAACGGCAGTGACAATGCCCGAGTTTGCAAATTCAGAGTCCCTGCGTGAAGGCGACATACCGTTTACCACGATTTCTCCCGGTGCTGTGGCGGCAGGCACGATAAATCCACCCGGGCACATGCAGAAGGAGTAAACACCTTTCCCGTTTACTTCGGATGCAAAACTGTAGGATGCTGCCGGCAGGTGAGGATTCCTGCTGCTGCAATGGTAGCGGATGGAATCAATAAGCTGCTGTGGATGTTCTATCCTCAGGCCCAGGGCAAAGGGTTTGGCTTCGATCCGGATTCCTTTCCTGTCAAGCAACTGAAAGACATCTCTTGCCGAATGCCCTGTGGCGAGGATGAGTGCATCCCCTTCAACCACGCTTCCGTCATGGATCCTGATGCCGCGTACCTTCCCGTCTTTGATAAGTATGTCATCCATTCTGGTGTTGAAATGTATTTCTCCTCCCGAGTCAAGTATGCTTTTCCTGATGGCGGTGATGACTCCGGGGAGCTTGTTGGTCCCGATGTGCGGGTGGGCGTCAATGAGAATATCCTCTTGTGCTCCGTGATCAACCAGGGTTGAAAGGATGCGGCTTACGTCGCCCCGTTTCGAAGATCGGGTATAAAGTTTTCCGTCGGAGTAAGTGCCTGCTCCTCCTTCGCCAAAACAATAGTTGGATTCGGGGTTTACAATATGTTCTTTGTTGATTGCGGCAAGGTCGCGCCGGCGGCTTCTCACTTCTTTTCCTCTTTCTATGATGATGGGTTTTAGTCCCAGCTCAATGAGACGGAGTGCGGCAAAAAGCCCGCCCGGTCCGGAGCCTGCCACGATAACATGCCGGCTGTTTCTTACAGACTGATATTCCCTTTTCGGCGAAAAACCGGCAGGGGCCGGTTCCCCGTAATAAATTTCGGCGAGGAGCCGTATTACAATTTTTGAAGAGCGGGCGTCAATGGACCTTTTAAGTTTCCTGATGAATGAAATATTTTCAGCATCAATCCCGAGAACCCCTGCTGCATGATCTTTCTGCCGCTCCTCATCCGATGCATGTTCAGGCGGCAGAACAAGCTCAACTGTTTTTCTCATTGCGCGTTTTTCTTATTCAAAAGTAAATGAGAAGAGCAGTGTCTTGGTCTCAAGGCTGCTGATAGGTTTCGAGAAAAAGCTGTTGTCGTGTACTATCACGTCATTGAGTCCCTGGTACACTTTTACTTCGGTCGAGAACTTGAAAAATTCGAGGTAGAAATCCATTCCGAATCCTACTTCGTAGCCATATTCGGCCGACTTCAGCTTAACCAGTTCTTTTTTCCTGTTTACATTGGATTGAGATGCCATGTCAACGCTGTACTTGCCGCCCGCAAGCACATACATGCGGTAGTTATTGACCCGCACGGATTTGTATTTGATATCGAGGGGAAAATCCATGAAAGTGGATTCTACCGTTTTCTTTGTTATGTGCGAGTTTTTTGAAGAGGTGTCGGTGAAGGTGTAATAAAGGTCTCTGGAAGTGAAAGAAAGCTGTGGAATGAAACGGAGGTTAAAATAATTCCCCATCCTCAGGTCGGATAGTATTCCGAGATTAAAACCTCCTCCCGGCCTTGATTCCACTACTGCAAGGGTGGAGTCTAACAGTGGCATCCTGCTGATCCTGAAATCGGTGTTGTTGATTCCCATGGTGATGCCGAAATGCAGAAGATGGTAGTCGTACTTGGGAAGGTTGAGCACTCTTCTCTGTTGTGCCGAAGCGGGGAGGGAAAGCAGGATGATGACAAGCGCCGGCAGGATTATGAATCTTATATGTACTGCTGTTTTCAAAGGTGCTTATTTCTCCCCGTAATAAATAGAAGCTATTCCGAAGGATAAAGGTATAAAGCCTGTTTTCTCAAACCCGCACGCGTCCATTATCTTTATAAAATCTCTTCCGGAGGGAAATGCTTTTACTGACTCGGGGAGGTAATGGTATGCCTGTGTGTTGCCGGAAAATATTTTCCCGATAAGGGGCAGTATGCGCCTGAAATAAAAGTGGTAAAGCTGCTTCACCGGAAATTTTCCGGGTGTTGAAAATTCAAGTATCACTGCGGTTCCCCCCGGTTTCAGTACGCGGTGCATCTCCCTGAGGCCTTTTTCAAGATTTTCAAAATTCCTCACCCCGAAGCTAACGGTAACGGCATCAAAATTATTGCCGGGGAAGGAGGTCTTTTCTGAATCTTCTCTCTTGAGCCGGATAATATTTCCAAGATTTTTCTTTTTTATCTTTTCTCCTGCCAGCAGGAGCATGTTCTCTGATATGTCGATCCCGGTAATATCTTCCGGGTGAAGCGTATACGCGGCTTCTATGGCCAGGTCAGCCGTGCCTGTGGCCATGTCAAGAATTTTTTTCGGAGCCTTTTTTTTAAGGAGTGCAACAGTTTTTTTTCTCCAGAGGATGTCGGTACCGGCAGAAAGAAAATGATTGAGAAAATCATACTTCGTGGCGATGCTGTTAAACATCCTCTCAACCTGTTCTCTTTTCCCCGCTTCGCTGCTGTATGCTGTAGTGTTCATGACAGTTCTCTACCCGAGCATGAAATGTGCTTCCGGGTATTTATAGTTTGTTGTGGCTACTTTCTTGCTCAGGGCCAGGGCAAGTGTCAGCGTTCCCACCCGCCCGGCGAACATGCTGAGAATGAGAATAATCTTTCCGTAGCCTGAAAGATCCTGGGTGATCCCGGTGGAGAGCCCGACGGTACCGAAAGCCGATACTTCTTCGAAGGCAAGGCGCAGCATGCCGAATCCGGGGTCAGTGATGAGGAGGGCTATGGTGGCAAAGAAAATAAGAGTGAGGGAAAAGGTAAGGATGGAAAAAGCTTTGTTGAGAAGTTCAAAGGAGACGGAATGTTTGAGGAGCTCGAGGTTTCTTTTTCCCCTGATGGTGGAATAGGCAGACACAAGCAGGATCGTGAAGGTGGAAGTCTTTATTCCCCCTCCCGTAGAGGCCGAGGATGCGCCTATGAACATCAGGAAGATCATAATCATCAGCATGGAAGGGGCGATATGCGAAATATCCACGGTGTTGAATCCGGCGGTACGGCAGGTTACCGACTGGAAAACGGAGGTGATTCCGGCTTCCATGGTTTTCATGCCGGAGAGGGTATTGTTTTTTTCGAGGATGTAAAAACACGTTGCGCCGAAGATTACGAGGGCAACAGAGCTGTATAGTGAAATCTGTGTGCTGAGTTTAAGCCGTTTCCATTTCAGCCTCAGCCGCTCTCTCATGTTCCTTATGCCGAATATGTCCTGTATGGAAAAAAATCCCAGGCTGCCGAAAAAGATAATTGCCGCGAAGGCGAGGTGGAGGACAAAAGATCCGCGGACACCGTCCTGGCAGAGATTTTTACTGAAGAGAGAGAAGCCTGCGTTGTTGAAAGCCGAGACGGAGTGAAACACGGAATAGAACCATTTCTCCCACAGGCTGTTGAAATGCAGTGCGGGATCCCATAGGGAGAAGATGAGTATCGCTCCCGCACCTTCAATGAGAAACGCCATGGATATAATCTGCCGCAGCATGCCTTTGGCGCTGAAGAGGGAATCGGAACTGAAGTATTCCTGCAGCATGGTTTGCTGCTTGAGGCCAACACCTTTCTGCGTAAAGGATGCAAAGAAAGTGGCGAAGGAGATGATGTTGAGGCCTCCCATCTGTATCAGGAGCAGGATAACTATTTTTCCTTTCACACTGAAGAAAGTGGCGGTGTTTACGACTGTAAGCCCTGTAACGCAACCGGCGCTGGTGGCGGTGAAAAGAGCAGGGATGAAATCCATGCTGCTGCGGGATGCGCTCATCTCCGGAAGCATCAGCAGCACAGCGCCTCCCATAATGAGGATGATAAACGAGAGGAGAAACACTGTTCCGGGGTTTACTTTTATATTGGAAAAGAGGGTGGTGGCTTTGGCAACCTGCATGATGAGGATGGCAAGGAGAATTGCCTGCATGAGGATAATGTAGACGTCCCTGTACTTGTAAAATCCTATGCTGAGGAAGAACCCCTGTACAGGGGTGATACCCATCAACCCGCCTATGCCGTCAATAATGATAATTATTGCCAGTATGCATTCCAGCCAAGTGTCCCGGAGAAATTTTCGGGGCTCAAAATCATAAAGGAACCGTGCAAAGTAGTTGAGCACATAAAATACGAAACTTCCCCTGATGATGAGAAGTTCTGCTTCCCTGAGTTTGTCATCCATGGGAAACCCGTAGTAATATACAATAGTCCCGAGCGAAATAAGGGAAACAACAAAAGAGAGCATACGGAAAATTCCGAGCACGATCCCTTTACTGCTGAAGAGATGAAGGTTGATGGTTTCCCTGAAACTGTGAAGTGACATACTTAATGCAGATCTATCCGGCTGGCTTCGGCAGCAAGCTGTTTGCTGTCAACAGGCACTACGCCTGCTTTTTCACATACCAGTCCCCCGGCAAGATTTGAAAGCGTGGCCATGGAAACAGGATCGAGCCCTGCCGCAAGGCAGAGTGCTGCAACGGCAATTACAGTATCGCCTGCACCTGAGACGTCTGCAATATTCCTGATATGAGCAGGGATGAGCCTGTAGCCGGCCTTTCCTCCTGCAAGCACTCCCTTTTCAGAGAGGGTTACCATGATTGTTTCAATCTCCTGTTCCTGTCTTAGTTTTTCCAGGTACGGCACAAGCAGCATTGGGTCAGTAAAATCCTTATCCATCCTGATCCCATCTCTAAGCTCTCCCATGTTGGGTTTGAAAAGACTTACGTTCCTGTAGTGCCTGAAATTCTTTTTTTTCGGGTCTACGGCAACAGGTATTTTAAGCTTGCGTGCAGCGGAAATAATTTCACTGATAAGATGTTCTGTGATAACGCCTTTGTCATAATCCTCGAAAATCACAGCGTCCGGCTTTTCTTTCCTGATAATGGATTTTATTTCTTCCCTAAGTTTTTTTTCGTCTTCCTGGCTGAGGGGTTTATCAGTCTCTTCATCCACTCTGAGCATCTGGTGGTTGCTGCCGATAATCCTCGTTTTAACGGTTGTGCTTCTCTCCCTGCTTGTAATGATTTCCCTGGGGGAGATGCCGCGGGAGCGCATGATCCAGAGGAGATTCCTGCCCGCCTCATCGTCTCCCACTACGGAGCACAGGATGGGTGTGGCTCCCATGGAGAGGATGTTGAGCGCCACGTTAGCTGCCCCGCCCGGGCGGTTTTCCTTTTTTTGTATGGTGACAACAGGTACCGGTGCTTCGGGGGAGATGCGTTCTACCTTTCCCCATACATAAGAATCAAGCATTACGTCCCCTACGATGAGGATACGCATGGAGGGGAAACGCCTGAAAAGAGTTTCCGTTTTCTTTAGGGGAGAAGTGGTTGATTTCTTTTTTTTCATGCCGGGGTTAACTTAATTCCGCAAGCGCTTTTTGCATTCTTGCAGCGGCTTCGGTGAGGCGTTCGTCGGATGTTGCATAGGAAAACCGGATGTGTTCGGGAGCGCCGAATGCATCTCCTGCCACAAGGGAAACTCTGGCATGGTTCAACAGGTACATGCACAGTTCGCCTGCATTGTTTATCTTCTCATTCCCGTTTCTTTTCCCGAAGAATGAACTTATTTCGGGGAACAGGTAAAATGCGCCCTGCGGAATGTTCAGATTCATTCCCGGAATCTCTCCGAGGAGGCGGATCACGAGGTCCCGCCTCCGGAGGAAGGATTTTCTCATTTCGAGAGCAGGCGCATTGCCGCTGCTGATTGCCGCGAGGGCTGCCCTCTGTGAAATGGAGGAAGCGCCGGAAGTTACCTGTCCCTGGATTTTCTCACAGGCCGCTGCCACAGCCACCGGTCCGGCAAGGTACCCGATTCTCCATCCTGTCATGGCAAAGCTTTTGGAAACGCCGTTCACGATTATAACCTGCCCGCGGATAGCATCATTTGATGCTATGCTGTTATGGGAGCCTGTAAAGTTGATGTGTTCATAAATCTCGTCCGACAAAACAAAGATTTCGGGATGCATGGAAATTACCGCTGCAAGATCTTTCAGCTCATCCGCTGAATATACGCTTCCCGTTGGGTTGCAGGGGGATGAAAACATGATCAGCCTGGTTCTGGGTGTGATGGCTTTTTCAAGCTGTGCGGGAGTAATCTTGAAGTCGTTTCCGATGGCTGTCTTTACAGGTACGGGATTTCCCTCAGCCATTCTGACTATTTCTGCATAACTTACCCAGTAGGGGGCAGGGAGGATCACATCATCCCCGGGATTCACAATGCTTAAAACGGCATTATATATGGATTGCTTGGCTCCGGTCGATACAATAATTTCAGCAGGGCTGTAACTGAGGCCGTTTTCACGTTTGAACTTGGCGCAGACTGCTTCCCGGAGATCCTGGTAGCCGGCTACAGGTGTGTAATAACTGTAGTTTTCGTCAATGGCTTTCTTCGCTGCCTCTTTGATATGGGTCGGAGTGGGAAAGTCAGGTTCGCCAAGGCTCAGGTTGATGACGTCAAATCCTTTGGCGTTGAGCTCCCGGCTGAGCTTTGACATTTTAAGCGTTTCTGATTCGCTGAGGTGTGAGATACGCCCTGATAAACTGCCCATAAAGTTCCCCGTTTTTCTTTCACGCAAAGCTAATAAAATTGAATGAATGAATATAGAGGCGGTTAGGCGTGCTGCAGGACAAATGTTCCCGCCAACGGTAAAGATGCATATGTATTGGTTTGTATCAACCTGTATTAGTTCTTAGTGTTGAAAACTCCTTTGTTACTTACTATTTCATTCGCTTCTGATTCCGGGCCACAGAGAAACTATCCGAAAGGTTATCATGTACCTGAAACCGGCAAATTATACTTTTTCATACTTTTGTGCCTGAACCGTTTTCAATTACAAACAACAAACCCCTATTAACATGAAACAATATCTTACTGAATTTATCGGCACCTTCTTCCTCGTGCTTGTTATTGCTCTCACGGGGAATCCCCTGGCCATTGGCAGCATGCTTATGGTGATGGTATATATGGGAGGACCGGTTTCCGGCGCTCATTATAATCCTGCTGTAACGATAGCTGTCTGGCTTCGCGGGAAAATAAAGATGGCCGACGCGCTGGTGTATATGGTGGTTCAGCTTACTGCGGCAGTGGCGGCGGCAATATTCTTCTATCTTATTTACGGGGAGACGAAGCACTTCGTTCCTGCTCCTGCCGAAGGTATTAATATGCTGAAGCCTTTTGCTGTGGAGGCGGTTTTTACATTTGCGCTTGCTTCAGTGGTATTGGCTGTTGCCACTTCAAAAAAGTCTTCCGGCAATTCTTATTTTGGTATTGCTATCGGGTTTACCGTAATGGCAGCAGCTTATGCAGGGGGAGGAATTTCGGGAGGTGCATACAATCCTGCCGTGGGTGTGGGTCCGCTTATTGCTGATGCTGTATTGCAGCATGGAACCGGACTGAAGCATGCATGGCTCTACATTGCAGGGCCGTGTACGGGAGGAATAGCTGCCGGTCTTGTTTACCGCCTCACAAACCCGGAAGAACTCAGGGAGTCCTGAGAATATTCTTGTCAGAAGTATTTAAGATCGTGGATAGTTTTCGCGGGATCTGCGGAAGAAAAGACTGCATTCCCGGCCACTAACACACTGGCACCGGCCTTCACCAGGGACTGGGCGTTTGCCATGCCCACCCCACCGTCAATCTCTATAAGAGCTCTGCTGGCTTTTTCCATCATCAGCGTTTTAAGAGAAGTGATTTTCTGGAAAGTATTTTCAATGAATTGCTGTCCGCCGAATCCGGGGTTGACCGACATAAGGCATACCATGTCAATATCTGAAATAACTTCGGATAGCACTTGTACGGAAGTGTGCGGGTTAAGGGCTACAGCAGCTTTCATCCCCATTTCTTTTATTGCCTCAAGCGTCCTGTGGAGGTGAATGTCAGCCTCGTAATGAATGGTGATGCTGTCTGCGCCGCAATCCCTGAAGCGGGAGAGATACTTGTCGGGTTGAATAATCATCAGGTGGACATCAAGTGGCTTTTTGGCGATTTTTTTTACGGCAGACAATACAGGAAAACCGAAAGAGATATTGGGAACGAACACCCCGTCCATAACATCAATATGAAGCCAGTCGGCTTTGCTTTTGTTAACCATTTCAATGTCCCTGCCGAGGTTGGCAAAATCTGCCGACAAAATAGAGGGTGCTACTAAATGAACCATGGTGCAAAGATAAGAGAGTTTGCAAAAGTAGGGCGCTTGCCCGGGAGAGAAAATAAATACTGTCAGCGGGGGGGCTGAGGCAGTTTGTTTTCCTCTGGTTTTTTCTTCCCGAGTTCGCCCGTTACGCGGAACTCCACTCTCCTGTTCATCTGCTGGCCTTCGAAATTATCCGATCCGTCCGGGGTGGTGTTGGGGGCAATGGGCCTGGATTCCCCGTATCCTTTTGCGGTAAGGCGTTTTTTCGGGATTCCGCGGGATACAAGATATTGCACGATGGTTTCCGCCCTTTTCTGGGAGAGGCGTAAGTTGTAATCTTCCAGGCCTATGCTGTCGGTGTGGGCTGATACTTCAACGATCAGGGTAGGTGTATCGGAGAGAAAATCCACCAGTCTTTCCATTTCATCTTTTGAATCCGGCCTGAGGGTAAACTTATCAAAATCGAAATAGATATTTGTAAGCGTGTAGGTTTTATCCTTTTCCAGCTTATCGCTTAGGTGAAAGTCCAGCCTCGAAGTGTCTGACGACACAATGGAAGGTGTCACACTTTTTATTTTCGAGATGGAATCGCGCAGTGCGTTGTAAACAGCTTCGTTCGTGTATTTAAACCGGTAGATATCGTCACAGCAGGAAGAACCTCCGGAGGCCAATCCGCCCGGCCTGTTGGAGACGAGATAGCCTGCATCCCTTTCGGAGAGCACGAAGCCGAAGTCGTCGTAGCTTGAATTGATGGGTATGCCCATATTTTCCGGTGCCGACCACCGGGTCACCGTCCCCGAAGCTTTGAGCGAATCAGGCCTCTTTGAAATATATGTTACATCCCATGAAACCACATTCCACCTTGATTTGAAAACATCAAGCCCACCGTAACTTTTCCACCCGTCGGAACTGAAATACAGTGTTTGTGTTGCGAAGTCATAATAGGGGCTTTTCTCATCACCGGCGGTATTGATGTTGGGGCCGAGATTAACGGCAGGGGAGTAGTCGCTGGTGTTTCTGGCTTTTATTGAGAACCATATATCTGATCCTCCTCTTCCTCCCGGGCGGTCGGAGGTAAAGAACAGCACCTCCTCATTTTTACTGTTGGTGCCGATGCCCGGCTGGGTTGTGGAATATTTCTCATCATTTACCTGAGGCCCCATCCGGAAGGGGTTTCCCCACTTACCGTCTTTCTGCTCACTCATGTATATAGCGCAGATCATTTTCTCATTGGCATCGGTCTGGCACCGGTTAAAGAAAAATCTTTTCCTGTCAAGAGAAAAGGTTCCGTTGGCTGTGTGAACCTGTTTGCTGTTGAAAGGGCCATCCGTGTATTCCTGCACGGAAACCTGCCCGTTGTCCTGGATTGTTCCCCTGTATAGTTTTACAAGGAGGGTATCGCTTCCCTTTTCCGCCAGGTTCACGAGGCGGTTAACGGCCATGGAGGAGAAGATAAAGTTTTTCTCTCCGTCAGGCAGGGGGGAGAAATTGGAGTTAGAAGTGTTCACATTTCTGCCAGCGTTCAAAACATTTACAGGCAGGGTATCCTTCACCGTGGCCAGAGAAAATTTGCAATCTTCGATTTCTTTGAGGGCAATGCTGCGGTACAGTTCGGGGTTGGTGTCTTTATATACTTTATAGAAATTCTTAAAAACTCCGGTTGCAGTATCGTATTCGCCGAGAACCTTTAGAATAGAGGCATACTTCAGCTTTGCAATGGTGTATTTCGAGGAGTTTATTTTAATGGTTTTACTGTACCAGTCCCTTGCGTTTTCATAATCACGCACAGCATAAAAAGATTCGCCGAGCCTGTATGCATAGTCCTGGTTTTCGGGTTCCAGCCTGTTAAGCTGAAGGTACAGGTCAATGGCAGTGTAATAATTGGCGGTCCGGAAAGCATAATCGGCGAGCTGGGCAGCCTTGTATTTATTAATATCGGGCTTATCCTGACCCTGTGAAAGCACAGGGGCGGCCATGATCAGGATGAGGGCACAGAATGTGTTTTTTAAAGGCGTAAGCACGGTTGAAGTATTGGCAGCCGGTTTTTCCCGGGCAGCAGTTTGCTGGTGTAAAGAATGCTCAGCTCCAGGCCTCCCTGGTAGTTGCTTGCAGGGTGGAAGCCTGAGAGGTTGATATCATAGCCTATGTTCACTTTCCATTTTTCATATTCCATTCCTGTTACAAAAATGAGTGCATCTCCTACACGGTAGCTTCCGCCTGCGCTGAAGTTAATGTTAAGGTTCCTTTCATTTCTTAGGGCGCGCTCCCATATTACTCCAACCAGCACTTCCCTGGCCTGTGTCTGTGACATATACAGTATGTGGGGGTACAAGGCCATGCCGGGGCCTGCAGACAGCCTTGCATCCCAGTGAAACACAGATCGCCAGGGCAGGTTGTAGATACCATTAAGGAGAGAAGCCTCAGGCTTATTGATATGGAAAAAAGCGAGGCCTGCATTCATGGACGGGCCTTTGGGCTGTTCGTAGTGGTAATGCACCCCTGTGCGGATGTCGAGGCGGGTAAAGGCGGGATTGACAGTGTTTTCGTGGCTGTCAATACCGGTGTTGAATTCTTCGCCTGAGAACTGGTTCCCGAAGGTCATGGAGGAATAGTCAGCCCTTTTCTGGAAGAGGCCGGACTGGAGGCCGAGAGAAAGAGTATGTTCCCTGTGGTAGCCGAAGTTAAGATGGTATGCTGTGCTTAACATAAGCTGCATGCTGCTCATTCCACCGCCTGCGGTTTTATCACTGACAAGGAGGAAACCTGCTCCGAGGGCATCTCCTTTAAACCTGTCCTGGAACAAGCGGAAATCCGTTGAGATGGAAGAAGTGGTAAAAGGAGAAGCCACGCTGCCCCACTGGTTTCTCTGGTTAAGCACAGCTCTCATATTGCCCCTGATGTCTCCGGTAAGTGCAGGGTCAAGAGTCAGGGGCGAGTAATAGAACTGGGAGAGGTGCACGTCCTGGCCTTTTGCGGTTAAGGCGAAGAGGAACAGGTTGGGTAATATGAAAAACAGTTTCTTCATCGGATCAGCGTAAACACTCCTTTCTGAAGAATCGTCTGGTCAGAGTCGGCGGCTTTTGCAAGGATATAATAGCTGTAGGTATCAGTATCCTGCAGCACTCCGTTGTAAGTACCGTCCCATCCGTCATTGATGTTTTGTGTTTCATAAACCATCTGGCCCCACCGGTTAAAAATCTTAAATGCAACAAGAGATCCTATGCCTGCATACAGGATGTTTATTTTGTCATTTGTTCCGTCTCCGTTAGGGGTGAAAGCTGTCGGCAGCCTCACAAAAGCTTTGGAGGAGATATAAATTGTTGCGGAAGCCGTATCGGAACATCCACCGTTTACAGCAACAAGCTGCACTTCGTATTCCCCGCTCTGCGCAGGATATGTGTATGAGGGGTTTTGCTGAAGGGAAGAGTCCCCGTTGCCGAAATGCCAGAGGAGATAAGAAGCACTTACAGACTGGCTTACAAAGTTGATGGTTGAATTGCCGATGGTAGGATAAACCGGTGTATAAGCGAACTGTGCCTGGGGCAGGTAGTAGGCATTGAGGTGTATGATGCTGTCGCGCACGCAGTCTCCGCCGGCATATGTGTATGTGAGTTTTACGTCATAAGGTCCGGGGGCGGCATAGGTATGCGAAACCGTATTGCCTGAAGCGGAAGCGCTGTCGCCGAACTCCCAGTTCACGGATGATACAATTACAGAGGTATCCTTGTTCTGGAAAGAGAAGCTGATTTTCAGCGGTGCATCGCATTTCATGCTGTCGGCGATAATCTCAAGGTCAGGAGCCTTATGTACGACCACTTTTTTGGAAAATGCTGCGGAGGGGCATCCCAGGCTGGTAAGGGCGGAAAGGGTAACGCTGTACGTTCCTGAGTTGAGAAATTTGTGAACAGGGTATGCGGAAGTGCTTGTGTCGCCGTCGCCGAAATTCCAGAGATAGGTAACAGGAAACAGGTGTTCTGTAAGGTTGTCGAAGAGTATGCTGTCATTATCGCAGCGGAGGGTGTCTCCGAAGCGGAAATCCGGAAGAGCCCCGTCGGCGTATATAGTATCTGATGACGGAACGGTATAGATACAGCCTGCAGTATCATGAAGGATGAGGTTGGGGGTAAATGCCCCGGGAGTGGTGTATGTATGTATCACGCTGTCGCCCTTGCCGGCGGATGAAAGGAACAGGACGGAGCCATCGCCGAAATCCCAGTAGTAAAGATCGGCGTTAATTGCTGTGGCTTTGAATGTGGCGGTAAAAGGAATACAGGAGGTGTCGGGTGTGAATGAGAATGTTCCCCTTGGTCCGGCAATCTTAACGAGGCTGTTTTTTGTAACTGTGTCCGTACAGCCGTTGGAAGAAGTGGTGATTAATTTCACGCTGAAGTCTCCTGAAACTGTATAATAGTGAACAGGATTCTGAAGTGAAGAAGTCACGCTGTCTCCGAAGTCCCATTCCCACTTTGAAATCCCGGGAGGGGAGGTCAAATCGGTAAAGGAAATGGGCGAGGGGGGGCAGGCTCCGAAGAGGGTGTCTGTTTTAAATGCTCCTGCCGGAAGGGCATTTACCGTAATGAAGGCCGGCTGAGTCATTGTGTCCCTGCAAGCCGAAGAGTCTGTTACTATGAGATTCACGGTGTAAGTTCCGGATGTGCTGTAAATATGCACAGGGGCGGCAGCAGAGGCGGTGTCGCCGTCGCCGAAATTCCATAGATAAGAAATGTTGTTGCCGGCCGACAGGTCTTTGAATACAGCCGTGGCTCCTTCGCATACTGATGCTGAGACAACGGAGAAATCTGCCGTGGGATGCACCACAGTGATAAGGTCATCCATCACGAGCGTATCAATGCACCCTTTGGCATTATGCACTATGAGAGCGACATCGTACCTTCCCGTATCGGTATAAATGTGCACAGGGTTCTGGGAAGAGGAGTCTATGGGGCTTCCATCGCCGAAATCCCAGTATCTTTTGGTGATATAGGGTCTGGAGGAATCGGAGAAAGCGATGCTGAGAGGCTTGCACCCGTATGTTTTGTTAACGGAGAAGAGGGAGTATGCGTTATTGACCACGATGGTATCATAGTTGGTGTAAGTGCAGTGCGAAGTGTCGTACTTCCCGTCCCCGCAGCACCAGTACATCAGGTCAACCGTAATTTGTTCTTTTATAATATATGTGCCGGTATCCCGGTATGTATGAGCAGGGCTTTTGTAAGAGCCCGAGGTGTATCCGCCGTTGCTGTGGACAGGCTGCACGGTATCTGTTCCGAACATGGCACGGGGTACGGTGTCGAAATAATTCACCACTTCCGTTATGGTATCATTGGCAAGAGTGTCCCCGTCGCCGAAATCCCACCTCCATCTTCTTATCTCCCCGTAAAAACTTTTGGATGTATCCGAGAAGTTAAAAGTGTTGGAAGCAAGGCAGGCTGCCTGCTGGCTGGATGTGAAGCCGGTATGCACGCTGTCAATGACAACCATATAGTGAGGGTTGCCGTCTGTGCATCCTCCCGATTTGGTGCTGCTGTTATAGGTGGTGAGATAGAACTGGTAATGGCCTGCCCGGTTGAAAGTGATGTAGTTGATAGCCGAAGGGTTCCCGTCAAGATTGGTAGTCTGGTTTGTTTCAATGTGGACAACATAGAAAGAAACCACTGACTCATAATTGGAGGAGTTGTTCGAAAACCCGAGTGTTATTGGCGGAGCGCATGCAGTAAGGTCTTCCTTGCCGGCAATGGAAGAGTCGGTATGAAAATAGGCAAGGTCGGTGCGAGGGGGAACATTGGGAAAGGTTTTCCGTATGGTGTCATTGCAGCCGTTGTAGCCGGCAACAAACTGCATGGTAACATAGCCCATGGGCCAGTGGCCGGTATCGAAAAAAGGATTTTGATCGAAAGCCGTATCCCCGACGGATTTTTTTGTTATGGTGTCATAAACAAAGTCCCATCGCCAGTTATTGACATGAATGGAGGTGTCGTTAAATCCCGATTTGTCAAGATACTGGTACATGTTATGGAAGCAGGCTGTATCGCCGAAAGCAGTAATGAAATCAATATAGTCCGGGAGAATGCCTACTTTAATATAGTTCTGCCCGGTGATGGTGTCTTTGCAGCCCTTGGCTGTTGTTACAATAAGCGAAACAGTATACCTGCCTGTATCAATGTATGTGTGCTGGGGGTTCTGCTGGCTTGATACCTGACCGTCGCCGAAATCCCATTGCCAGGCCACTACCGGATCCTGTGAAATGGATTTATCGGTGAAGCTTGTCAGGAAAGGTTTACAGCCCGAAGTGAGGTCAGCAGTGTAGCGGGCAAAGGGTTTCCAGAGGGAAATGTCTTTAGTAATGCCGGATTTGCATCCGAACTTGTTGGTGGCGGTGAGTGTTACGGTGAAGGTGTCAATGAGAACATCGGGAGCAACAGTATATGTGTGTGTGGGTGCTGCCGCAGAAGAGGTGGTCCCGTCGCCGAAAGCCCATGTATAAGTGACAGAATCTGTTCCGGCCGATTGATTATTGAAGCTAACAGTAAACGGCGACTGGCATACAAAGGAGTCTGCGAAAAATGCGGGCAGGGGAGGGATGTAAGTTTTTGTAACGGTATCGGAACATCCGCCGCCCATGGCGGTGATAAGGGTAATCGTGTAAGGTTGCGAAGAAGTATAGGTATGCAGGGGATTCTGGTCGGTGGATGTACTCCCGTCGCCGAAACTCCAGCTCCATGACGAAGGCACTGGTGTTGTTTTATCGGTAAAAGCCAGGGTGAAAGTTTTTCCGGAGCAGTTGACGGAGTAGCTGAAGTCCGGCTGGAGGTTGAGTATATCCACCTGCTTTGTAACGGAGTCACTGCAGGATGCCGTGCTGATTACCAGCTTTACGTTGTATGTTCCGGGCGAAGTATAGGTATGGGAAGGGTTAGAGGCGGAAGATGAATCTCCGTCGCCGAAAAACCACCTGAAGGAAAGCCCCGTGCCCTTGGAGGTGTTTGTAAAAAAGACATCAGCCGGGGCAGGACATACGGAGGTATAGGAGGAGAAGTCGGGTTTTATTTCCCCGACGGCAATATAAGAAGGCCTGGAATAGTAGTCCTGGCAGCCGTTGGCGTCAACCACTATCAGTGATACATCATAGGTTCCCGGGGCGGTATAGGTGTACGAAGGGTTCTGCTGCGTGGAAACGCCACCGTCGCCGAAAGTCCAGAACCAGCTTGCAATGGAGTTGGATAGCGGGATGGTCTGGTCGAAAAAGTTTACACTGAAAGGGATGCATCCTGCGGTGTCATTTGCGGAAAAATTGCTTATGGGAGCTGAGTAAGCGGCAATGTAATAGGGTTTTACAAGCGTATCGCTGCCCTGTGCATTTGAAACAACGAGGGTTACGGTATATACACCGGGGCTTGTGTAAAATGCCCCCGGATTTTGGTCTGTGGAAGTGTTGCCGTTGCCGAAGTCCCATTTCCAGGAAACAGGACTCCCGGACGACTGGTCAGTAAACTGTACTATTACAGGTGCACAGATGGAAGTGTTTCCCGCAGAAAAATTTGCTGCAGGCTGGGCAGAGGCAGGCAGGCAGAATAAACCGCACAAAAGAAATATAATGAAGGAAAAGAGAGAAGGTAAGCGCATCAAAATTCTTTATGTCCCCAAATATAATTATTTATCCCAAGTTACGATTCAACTTAACTTTTTTATGCAGTTGATCCGAAGGTAATTACGCGAGCGTGAAAAGTGATACATAATTTATAACTTAGCTGCCTTAAATTTTATAATCTCTTAAATCTCCCCCTATGAATATTAAAGCAGGCGACAAAGCCCCGGCATTCAGCCTGGTGGACAGCGATAAAAATAAAGTTTCACTGGCCGATTTCAGCGGCCATAATGTTATACTGCTCTTCTTCCCGGCAGCTTTTACAGGTGTTTGCACCAAAGAGCTTTGCCAGGTGAGGGACGAATTTTCCCTTTATGAAGGCCTTGATGCAAAGGTCCTCGGGATTTCCGTTGACGGAATATTTACCCTGAAAAAATTCAAAGAGCTGAACACCTACAACTTCCCTCTCCTTTCTGATTTTAACAAGGAAGCCTCCGCTGCCTATGGTGTACTCTATTCCGAGTGGAATTTCATGAAGGGTGTCTCAAAGCGTTCCACATTTGTAATAGACAAAGCAGGAATAGTCCGCTTTGCGCAGATTTTGGAAAATGCAGGCGATTATCCTGATTTTGAGGGAGTGAAGAAAACGCTTCAGTCCCTGAAGTGATTCTTCAGCCAGGGAATGCCCCGAGGCTCAGCAGTGCCGACAACACCCCGATGATAATAACAGCCATCTTGTAGAGGTTGAAACGGTGTTCCTCGCCCGATTCAAAAAGAATGGTGGTGGAGATGTGCAGGAAGATCCCTGTTACGAATGCCATGGTACGGCTGTAATAAAGAGAAATCTCCTGTAATTCGAAATGCCGGATCAGCATGACGTTGGTGAGAGCTCCCATGGGTGTCATGGCTGCAAAAACCGCCAGCACCGGGATTACGGCCTTCCTCCTTATGCTGCTTGTACTGAGCATGCTTGCAAGCGCAAAGGCAACAGGTATGTGGTGCATGATGATTCCCGCCAGCATGGATTTTGCTGCTGCCTCACTCCCGCCTCCTGAAAGCGGCATTCCTTCCATGAAAGAATGAACGCCAAGGCTCAGCAGGGCTGCAACCGGCAGGATACCCCTGTGCTTCTCATCAGCATGAGTGTGTCCATGCTCAATGCCTTCCGAGAAGAACTCCAGGAGAAGCTGCAGCAGGAAGCCTCCCAGAATATAAACCCCTGCATTTGCAGTGCTGTTGGCGTAAACTTCGGGGATGAGGTGTGTGATGGTGAGTGTAAAGAGATACGCCCCGCTGAAGGAAAGGGAGAGCTTCAGGTGATGCTGCCTGATGTTTTTGAAAAGATAAAAAGATAACCCTCCGGCAAAGACAAGGAAAAACAAAAGGGTGTAATAGAGAATGCTCATCTTGTCTTTTCAGGATTTTTTCTTTCCTATGATAATTATCCGGTCCGAAAAATTTTCATCAAAAGTACTGAGTTCGTAGTCCCCGAACAAATGTAAAACCCTCAGGCCGGAAGCTTTAAAATATTTTTCAAAAATATCCGGCTGAATGATTTTTACTTTTTCAGAGAATGAATGAAGGCTGCCATTGTCATTTACCAGGATATCTTTGAGAATAAATCCGTTTTCAATACTCCTTCTCAGCTCAAAAGAAACCCCATCTGTCATTTGTTTCTCCTCCGCCACGAGATGTTTTTCAGCCCTGAGTCCATTGATATAATCAAGCACCAGGTACCCCCCGGGGCGGAGTGATTCTGAAAGAGAAGCAATAACGGATGCGTTTTCTTTTTCCTTCCCGGAATACCCCATGCTCGTGAACAGGCTGAAGGCAAAATCGAAATTTTTTTTTCCAAATGGCTTACGGAAATCACGGCAAAAGAAGTTCAGTTTTTCTCCTGCGAATGCTGAGCAATACTTTATGTTCTCTTCCGAGAGGTCTATACCTGTTACGTCAAATCCTTTTTCATTCAGGTAAAGGGAATGCCTTCCCCGCCCGCAACCTGCATCCAGCATTCTCGAAGAATGGGATGGCTTAAGCAGTGCCGTCAGGCGGTCGATAAAGAGTTTTGCTTCTGCGTGGTCGCGTTCCCTGTATAGCAGGTGATAGTAGGGAGAGTTAAACCATTCCCTGAACCATTCGGATTTACGGGCTTTCATAAATTTTTAATGATTACCGGCGCATCAAAAATACTTTTTATTATTTTCTTAGCTGCCTCCCACAAAATACACGGGTGAAAAGCTGTGGAAGTAGTTATTATCCTTGTCTTCGGCAACGGCCGTCGTCCGTAAGTTGGCCGTGAATTTATACAAAATGCTTACACAAAAAGAATGGTTCAGACTTTTCCCGGCAGCAGCCTGAATACAGGGACATTTTATATTGGAATTAGCCGTAAACTATTATTGACCAGAAAAGCCCTTGTAGGCAAGGGGCGTTTCTGTCGCGTGTGTCAGCCGGTGATGATGATTTTTTTTGTGGCGATTACCTGGTTGTCTTTTGTTATGTGAACGAAATACAATCCGTTTGCGAGATTATCACGCAAGAAAATAACCGTCTGCCCGGAAATATTTTTTATTTGCTTAACTGTTTGCCCGAAGGAATTGTAAACGGAGAGAGTTGTATTTTCAAAATTTGTATTTGTTCGTATAGTTGCCTCAGAAGATAATGGATTGGGGTAAATAGAAATCTTGGCAGTTTTAATAATGTCGGGATTTGCAGCCGAATTTCGAATGTTTTTGCAATCATTGCCAGATCTAAAACTGCTAAAGTAAGTTCCATTAGAATTGGTAATTGAGGGACTGCTTACAATATTTCCAGTTGTCATATTTACGCCGGTAAATGTTCCGTTGGTAATGAAGTAGTAAATATTATTGATAGGATCAATTGCGGTTCCGGACGGTGTGTAGCAGGTAACCAATGAAGATGTAGAAATATTTGTTACTACACCTGTTGAAGGATTGATTTTAGCTAAATATGTTTCGTACGGTGAACTGTTCTGCGCAAGTCCGTATATAGTCGTATCTGAGCAATTAAAAAGAAAATTGCCGAAGTAAGCTCCATTAGAATTAGTAATTGTGGGATTGCTTACAATATTTCCAGTTGTCATATTTACGCCGATAAATTTTCCATTGTTACTGAAGTAAAAAATATTATTGATAGGATCAACTGTAGGTTCGAATGAGGAGGAGGCCGCCAGTGAAGAGGTAGAAATGTTTGTTATTACACCTGTTGAAGGATTGATTTTAGCTAAATATAATTCTGTGGGTGAGATGTTTTGCGCAAGTCCGTAAATAGCCGTGTCTGAGTAATTAAAAAGAAAACAGATAAAGTAAGTTCCATTAGAATTGGTAATTGCGGGACTGCTTACAATATTTCCAGTTGTCATATTTACGCCCGTAAATGTTCCGTTGGAAATGAAGTAAAAAACATTATTGATAGGATCGATTGCTGATTCGAATGTGTAGGAGGCAGCCAGTGAAGAGGTAGAAATATTTGTTACTACACCTGTTGAAGGATTGATTTTAGCTAAATATAATTCTAGGGGTGAGCTGTTCTGCGCAATTCCGTAAATAGTGGTGTCGCCTTGCCCATAAGTTGAAATACAAAATAGCCACAACGAAAGATTTATAAGTAATATTTTCATGGTTGGAAATTTTATTATTGATTTTTTCTCGTCAGGATTGTAAGCCTGCCACTGCATCTTTATGGTTTGTAGGTTCGTCATTTTACCATTTGGCAATGATCCCTGACTTTGGATTCGGAAGGGAGACCTGATTAAGTTAATGTGCCCAAACCGAAGTTACATTTTTTTTTGAACTTGTAACCCTTCAGCGGAAGTTGGAAGGGGACGCTACACCAAACGGGGAGGAAGGCTTAACCGGAAAACTCCACTGAAGAAAAATTTGTCGTACACGCCCCTTTTTTCTTATATCCCTAAATTCGTACTTTTGCCGCTCTCATGCGGGAATAGCTCAGTTGGCAGAGCATCAGCTTCCCAAGCTGAGGGTCGCGGGTTCGAATCCCGTTTCCCGCTCACTGTTTTCCCCCATTCTCTTTTATGCAGATTCCTAAAACATATAGTCCGCATGAAGCGGAAAGCCGCTGGTATTCTTACTGGATGGAGAAGGGTTTTTTCCGTTCCCTTCCTGATAAAAACCGTGAAGCTTATACCATTGTAATTCCTCCTCCCAATGTAACAGGCATTCTGCACATGGGGCACATGCTCAACAATACCATACAGGATGTTCTGATCCGCCGGGCAAGGATGATGGGCAAAAATGCCTGTTGGGTGCCGGGAACCGATCATGCCTCCATTGCTACTGAAGCAAGAGTGGTAGCTATGCTGAAGGAAAAAGGGATACAGAAGTCTTCCCTCACCAGAGAAGAATTTTTGAAATACGCATGGGAATGGAAAGAAAAATACGGGGGCATCATCCTTGAACAACTGAAGAAACTCGGAGCCTCCTGCGACTGGGACAGGACACGCTTTACCATGGATCCCGACCTGAGTGATGCTGTAAGGGATGTTTTTGTTGATTTATATAATAAGGGACAGATATACCGTGGAGTGCGTATGGTTAACTGGGATCCTGACGGCCATACCGCTGTATCGGATGAAGAAGTTATACACAAAGAGGTGCAGTCTAAGCTGTATTATGTGAAATACGCCGTGGAGGGCTCCGCAGGTGAATGGATTACCGTTGCCACCACCCGGCCCGAAACGATACTTGGAGATACTGCCGTATGCGTTAACCCTGCAGATCTCCGCTACCGCCACCTGGACGGGAAACACTGCATAGTTCCCATCGTTAACAGGAGCGTACCTGTTATTTTTGATTCTTACGTGGACATGGAGTTTGGAACAGGAGCGCTCAAGATCACTCCCGCCCATGATATCAATGACTACAAGCTGGGCATACAGCATAAGCTGGATGTGATTGACGTGATTGCCCCCGATGGAAAAATGAGTAAACAGGCGGGTGTTTATGCGGGAGATGACCGTTTTGCCGCCCGTAAAAGAATTGTAAAAGACCTTACGGCAGCGGGCCTCCTGATAAAGGAAGAAGATATCAGGAACAAGGTGGGATATTCAGAGCGCACCGGCGCTGTAATTGAACCCCGGCTTTCAATGCAATGGTTTCTGAGGATGGATAAGATATCCCGCCCTGCACTTGAAAATGTACTGAACGGCAGCATAAAGCTGATACCTGAAAAGTTTATAAATACATACCGGCACTGGATGGAGAATGTTCACGACTGGTGTATCTCCCGCCAATTATGGTGGGGTCACCGCATTCCGGCATGGTACGATGAGAGGGGAGCCTTCGTGGTGGCAGGGACAGAAGCGGAAGCCCTCTCTCTTTATAATGCAGCCCACCCTTCTGCTCCGGTAAAAAAACTCAGGCAGGATGAGGATGTCCTTGATACATGGTTTTCCTCCTGGCTGTGGCCGATCAGCGTGTTTGACGGGTTCAGGAACCCCGGTAACCCGGATATAAAATATTACTATCCTACCAGCGACCTTGTAACCGCACCCGAAATTTTATTTTTTTGGGTGGCACGCATGATTATAGCCGGTTATGAGTATATGAAGGAAAAGCCTTTCAGCAATGTTTACCTTACCGGTATTGTAAGGGATAAGCAGGGAAGGAAGATGTCAAAATCGCTCGGCAATTCCCCTGAAGCCCTTGCACTTATAGAAAAGTATGGCGCCGACGGCGTAAGGGTGGGAATGCTCCTCAGCTCTCCTGCCGGAAATGATCTGCTCTTTGACGAAGCCCTGTGCGAGCAGGGTAGAAATTTTGCAAACAAAGTATGGAATGCTTTCCGGCTGGTGAAGGGTTGGACGGTGGATGATTCCGCCCCCGCGGAAGAAACTACTGCGCTCGCCTCAAAATGGTTTGACTCAAGATTCAGCCAGCAGCTCGGCCTGATCAATGACCACTATGCGAAATACAGGATATCCGAGGCACTGATGGCTACCTACAAGCTGGTATGGGATGATTTCTGCTCCTGGTATCTTGAAATGATTAAGCCCGGGTTCTACGGGGGGAAGCAAAATCCTGTTGACAGGTTGACATATGATACAGCGGTGTCCTTCTTTGAAAAAATACTGAAACTGCTGCATCCCTTTATGCCTTTTGTGACGGAGGAAATATGGCATTTGTTGGGTGAGCGCGCAGAAAAAGATTGTCTTATCGTTGCCTTATGGCCCCTATCCGCTGAGGCAGACAATGTATTGTTAAACAGTTTCAGTGAAGCTTCAGAGATAATCACTTCCATCAGAAATTTCAGAAAGGGTAAGAACATTCCTGTAAAAGAGAAGCTGGAGCTTTACGCGAAAAACTACCGGCAAAATACTTTTCACCCGCTGATATTGCGTATGGCTAACGCTGAAATTATCAATGACCAGAGAGACACTAACGGAAATGTTTTTTCCTTTCTTTCCGGGAAGGCTGAGTTCTTTATTCCTCTTTCCGGGGAGGTGGATTATGCATCCGAGCGTGCACGCATTGAAGGAGAGCTTGAGTATGCCCGCGGCTTCCTGAGTTCCGTCCTGAAAAAATTATCCAACGAACGCTTTATAGCCGGCGCAAAACCTGAAGTGATCGAAAATGAAAGGAAAAAGCAGTCGGATGCCGAAGTGAAAATAAAAGCTCTTGAGGTGCAGCTTCAGAACCTGGGATGAAGAGGCTGCTCATTTTTTTGTGCGCCGCCCTTATATTTTCTTTTGCATTCCTGAAAAGAGAACTCATCGGGTACATAGGCCGGCAGGCAGCCGGGCAGTTTAAGATTATATGGTATTCCCGTTCCGTGGATGATGTTCTTGCCGACCCTTCTTTTCCGGACTCTCTCAAGGCTAAAATCAGGATGGTACAGGAAGTGAGGCGCTTCGGGGTAGATTCCATCGGGCTCTTGGATACAAAAAATTATACTACCCTGTACGACCAGCACGGGAAACCCTTGCTATGGGTGCTTACAGCTTCCGAGCGCTACCGGCTCAGGCCAAAAGAGTGGTCTTTTCCTCTCATAGGGAAAGTTACATACAAAGGATTTTTCAGCAGGGCAGAAGCTCTCTCGGAAGAAAAAAATCTTAAAGAGGAAGGGTATGACACTGACGTGGGAAATGTGGGAGGATGGTCAACCCTCGGATGGTTCAGGGATCCTCTTCTTTCCGGTATGCTGCATCGCTCCGATGGGGCGCTGGCCAATCTTATACTTCATGAGCTTACTCATGCCACGGTTTATGTGAAAGGTAACCCGGTTTTCAATGAGAACATTGCGACCTTTATAGGTAATAAAGGAGCATTTCTCTTCCTGCAGCATAAGTATGGCAAAGAATCCCGGCAGTACTCGCATTATGCCGGGAGCATGGAAGATGAAAAGCTTTTTAATCAGTTTATTCTTAAAAGCGCACACCGCCTGGATTCCCTTTATGTTTCATTTGAACAGGGCAATTTTCCTGAAACACTGAAAGACAGCCTCAAAACGCTTCTGCTAAGGGATATATTTGCAGGAGCGGACACCCTCTCCCTTCATGATGCCGGGAGATACAGGAAGTTATACCGCAGAAAGGAACTTCCCGGGAATGCATTTTTTATTTCTTTCAGGGAGTATGATTCACGGCAGGATTCGCTCGAAGCGGTGTGGCGGGAAAAATTCAGAGAAGATACCAGGAGCTTTATGGAATACTTCAGGAGCGCGCAATAGGACTCAGGCGTATCCCTGTATCTTATACACCATGTATCCTATCCATTCATGGAAGAGAATCTCCCATGTAAAAAGAGCCTCGCTGGAAGGAAGGAGAAGGTTGTATATCCTGAATATCCTGGGCCCGCTGTAACGATCGGTGCTGTATGGAATTACAGATATGCCTGTTTTTCTGAAACAAGATGCTGCCCGTCTCAGGTGGAAGCCGGATGAAAGCAGGAGACAGTTTCCCCTGATGTTGTTTTTTTCAAGGATGGGTCTGGCAAAGACCGCATTCTCATGCGTGTTTCTTGATTCGTTTTCAGACAGCAGGTCTTCTGCCGGGATTCCTATCTCCGTCAGGAACCTTTTTACCAGCGGAGCCTCTTTCATGTCAGGGTATTCAAGGCTTCCTGAGCCGCCGACAAACAAAATCTTTCTGATGACACCTCTCTTA
Organism: Bacteroidota bacterium; assembly: GCA_023251555.1. Lineage (GTDB taxonomy): Bacteria > Bacteroidota > Bacteroidia > AKYH767-A > JAHEYN01 > JAHEYN01. The sequence goes on from JAHEYN010000019.1 coordinate 24,866, forward strand.
TAAAGCTCAACTGCCTGCAGCAGTCTGTCGGTACCCCTGTAAAATTGTATCCTGTCGTATTGCGCATCGTATGTCAGCAGTCCGCCGAGCACTATACCCGCTTCGTAAGTTCCGAGATCCCGGTAATGTGTGGCGGGAACCTCCCAGCGCCTCATGGCTTCATCTAAAAGAAAAGAGTTGCTGAAAAGGAAGAAGGTTAAAATTCCGGAAATAAAGACAATTCTTTTCCGTGCAGGGTTCTTTATAAGAAGAGAAGACAGCAGCAGGGCAGATACCCATGTGACAGGGGTTGTGAGAAAGGATAGAATTTTCGAAAGTATGAAAAACATGTGAGGGCGTTAAGAAGGTTGTGTTTTCATGCAGTGTAAAATTAGATAAAATATTGAGCCTTGTGAAAGGGATCCAAGCCACCTTCTACAAACTTTGAATCCACTTTCGTGTTCCGCTACGGCGGACAAGAGAGTCCCGGGCTTGCCATGGGGTTAACACCAATTTATTAAATTTACTTTTTATAAAGGCGTCTTATGACAGATATTAATCTCATCTACAGCATCTTTGAAAAACACCCGCTTGTTTGCACCGACAGCAGGCAGCTGCAGCCCGGTTCTCTTTTTTTTGCACTGAAGGGGGAGAATTTTAACGGGAATCTTTTTGCCCTTAAAGCGCTTGAGGCAGGGGCGGCTTATGCTGTTGTTGACGAACCTGTATCTTCTTCGTCTGACCGCATCCTTCAGGTAACGGATGTTCTTAAAACGCTACAGCAGCTTGCTTCTTTACACAGGCTTAAGCTCAACCCACTGGTTTTAGCTGTAACCGGATCTAACGGGAAAACAACTACCAAAGAGTTAATCAGGGCGGTACTTTCGAAGAAGTTCAGGACACAGGCTACCGAAGGTAACCTGAACAACCATATAGGCGTTCCTCTTACGCTTCTCTCACTTAAAAATGAAACGGAAATGCTTATTGTTGAGATGGGGGCCAATCACAGGGGAGAAATTGCTGCACTTTGTGAAATAGCTTCCCCCGGGTACGGGATTATCACCAATATAGGAAAGGCTCATCTTGAGGGGTTCGGGGGCTTCGAAGGCGTAAAGAAAGCCAAAGGTGAACTTTATGATTATCTCTCCGCACACGGGGGAAAGGTTTTCCTGAATACTGATAATCCCTTTCTCCCGGGGATGTTGTCAGGAGCGGAAAAGACGGGGATCATCTCTTATGGAACCGGAGAAAATAATGATTGCACCGGAGTCTTTCTGGATGCATCTCCTTTTGTCAGTATGAAATGGAAAGCAGGAGGTCCGGCAGAGTGGATGCATCTTCAATCCCATCTCATCGGGAAATATAATTTCGAAAATATTCTTTCAGCTGCGTGTGTAGGAAACTATTTCGGCGTTCCGGAGCCGGAAATTTCCAAAGCGGTTGAAGAGTACACTCCTTCCAATAACCGTTCACAGGTGATTACACGGGGTTCCAATACTATTCTGCTTGATGCCTACAATGCCAACCCGAGCAGCATGAAAGCCGCGCTCGAAAATTTTAAGGAGATGAAAGCCTCCCGTAAAGTGGTTGTGCTGGGAGATATGATGGAACTGGGTGAAACCTCGGATGCCGAACACCTCGAGCTTGTGAGGATGCTTACAGGATATGCTTTTGATGAAAATATCCTTGTGGGAAACGCACTGGGAAAGTATAAGGATGAAATCAATGCACTTTGTTTTTCTACTGCACAGGAAGCAGGGGAGTGGCTCGGAAAAAAGGAATACTCCGGCACTTTCTTCTTAATTAAGGGATCAAGGAAAATGCAGCTTGAGAAAGCAGCGGAGAAAATCAGGTAGCTCTCCTGACAAAAATCACTCTCTTTGTTGACGGTGATCATCCCGTATTGCGTGGGACGGGACTACTTTTACGGTAAAAACAAAATGAAAAAGTTATATCTCATGGCTGTATATGCCATACTGCCTGCCTCGTTCCTTTTTGCGCAGGCATCTTCTGATACAGTGGTATCCGTAAAATATACAAATGCCATTGGCGCAGGAGCGGGGTTTACCACGGGCTATGGATTGTCGTACCGGTATATTCCAGGCCGCATTGGTTTCCAGGCTAATTTCGCTCCCTACCATGATAAGCAATCCGACACTTACAGCGCAGGAGTTACGTTTATCTATACGCTTATTGAAAGCAAGACGGCCAATCTTTTTCTTTATGAAGGGAATCATTACTACTACGATTCGCAGATGGTTTACTATACCGATTCTACAAAGAATATACAGACAACGGATACCAGTCATATAACCGGCAGAATGACGGAAAGCTACGTGAATAACGGGGTTGGCTTCGGGATGGAGTTTATCATCGTGAAGAGAATAGGATTTAACCTGATGGCGGGATATGCTTTTTACGATAATTTCAGAAGTATCAATTTCACAGGCGAGACCGGACTGTATTATAAGTTCTGAGACTTCCGGCTGCGTTTTTTTGCCGGATTACATGCTTCTTTCCGGATCCTGAGAAATATCATGGAGCCCGTTGATCCGTGTCATTGCAGAGGAATGTGGCCCCTGATACTTTTGCTGAAACTTTAAATATCTTAATTATGAAAAAGAAACTGCAATTAATAATGTTTGTATCCTGCAGTATTGCGGGTACTGCCTCTGCGCAATTTACACTGAGCGGAGAACTTCGCCCCCGTACTGAGTACAGGCATGGCTATCAGACGCTTCTTGATTCAGCCCAGGGAGCGGGAGTATTCACCTCACAGCGTACAAGATTAAACTTCGGGTATGCTGCTGAAAACTTCAGGACATCCCTGGTGCTCCAGGATGTAAGGGTATGGGGGAGCCAGCCTCAGCTTAATGCTGCGGATGGCCTCAGTTCCCTGCACGAGGCATGGGGCGAATACACTCTCTGCAGGAGTTTTTCAGTGAAGGCGGGAAGGCAGGAACTAAACTATAATGACGAACGCCTCCTTGGTGCAACCGCTTGGGTTCAGCAGGCAAGGAGCCACGACGCACTTCTGGTTAAGTATTCTGACAGCACATTAACAGCGCATGCCGGTGCTGCTTATAACCAGGGAGGCGAAACCTCTTTCACCGTTCCTTATGCGGTTGGAGGAAGTTACAAGGAAATGTATTTCATGTGGATAAACAAGAAGGTGGCAGGTTTCAATATAAGCCTCATCGGAATCGGGAATGGAATGCAATCCAAGGTCTCCGCTTTCAGCACCTGGTTTTCCCGTACTGCCGGAACTTATATCGAGTACAAAAAAGATAATCTGTTTGTATGCGGAAGATATTATAACCAGGGGGGAGTGGATGCGGATAAAAAGAAGATCGAGGCATTTATGGCAGGAGCAGATGTGAATTACATGCTGCTTTCAAGAATCAGTGTAGGGGTGGGAGGGGAGATGATGTCAGGGCAAAGTGCGACTGACACATCGAAATCATATATGGCTACCAACCGTTCTTTTTCAGCCCTCTATGGCACGGGCCATAAATTCAACGGGTACATGGATTATTATTATGCCGGGAATCCTCACGGGGGAGTGGGGTTGCAGGATATTTATTTTAAGACAAAATTTAAGGCAGACAAATGGTGGGCCGGACTTGATGCGCATATTTTTAATGCTGCTGCCAATGTCCTTGACAAGAAAAAACTTGCATCGGATAAAGTTTATTCATCCATGAATCCCTACCTCGGCGCGGAACTGGACATTACCGCAGCATATACGTTCTCTCCTGAATTCTCTCTCCAGTGCGGATATTCACAATACCTTCCTACCGCGAGCACAGGTTCTGTTAAGAAAGGAAAGTACAACCAGACTCAAAACTGGGCATATCTGATGTTAACCTTTAAGCCGGTTTTCGTGAAGTAATGATTTTGTAAGCCTGGTTTTATCCCCTTCGTTTATGGGTAATGGCGAAGGGGATTTTTTTTATACAACTTGTTGCACTAACGGGTGCCCGCTGCAAACTTTCTGAAAAATATTTCGCCTCCTGCCTCAACCCGGAGAAAATACATGCCGGGTTTTAAAGAACCTGTATTTACCTGCTGCTCGCTGCTATTCCGGCTGAGCAGTATCTGATTCTTCAAAACCTGTTCCCCGCAGGCATTGAATACGGTGAATGAAATTTCCTTTCCCGTGGGGTAGTTGTAATAAGCAGTGATAGACTCCCTTGCCGGATTTGGGTATAATATTAATTCATCGGCGAGGAAATGATTATCCAGGGAAATAATTTCAGAGTAGGAAAACCTGCCGTCATAATCCATTTGTTTCAGGCGGTAGTAATTGATTTCAGGAAGAGGGTAGTTGTCTGTAAACCCGTACCTGTGCATGGAGGATGTGTTTCCTGCGGTATGAACCTGCCCTATCTCCTCAAAAGTATTTCCGTCGCTGCTTCTCTCAACGGTAAAGTACCCGTTCATCGACTCAGAAGCCGTACTCCACTCAAGGGTGTTTACTTTCCCAGGCCGGCCGCTGAATGTAAGCCATTCTATGGGCAGGAGCGCACATGAAGAACTTGCGGTAAAAATATCGTAACTGTTTGAGAGTGTAGTACTGCCGAAAACCGGGTTAGCACCCTGATAATTTCCTGTTATGTAGCTGTTCCCGGAGGCATCAGCATCAATTCCATAGCTGTAATCAGATCCTCCTGAGCCCCCGCCGCTGATGGCACAAATTACGTTCCCGGAAGCATCGTACTTTACAGTAAAAACATCAAGAGTGCCAAAGGATCCTGTATTGTTTAAAGTGGTGCTCCCGAAGACTGTCGAAGGGCTTCCGTAATTTCCTGTCACATAGGTATAGCCACTCCCTGCATCGGTGCTGATCGCCCAGCCATATTCCCAGCCTGTTCCCCCGGATCTCCTTGACCACTGGGGAACACCGGAACTGTTATACTGGGTGATAAAAAAGTCGGAAGTGTTGCCGGCACCGGCGTTGGTTAAGGTGGTGCTTCCGAAAATAATTGAAGGTCCCTGGAAGAACCCGGTGATATAAATATTATTGCCTGCATCCACGCTCACTCCCTGTGACCAGTCATGAAAATCCCCGACTCCGCCCGCCCTGACGCCCCATTGCACCGTTCCTGCGCTGTTGTATTTGGCAAGAAAAATATCATTGTATCCTATGCTGCTTGAGTTAGTCAGGGTGGAACTGCCGAAAGTAATTGTGTTACACTGGAAATAACCGGTTACGTAGCTTTCCCCGTTCCCGTCAACTGCAACGGCATAAGCGATATCACTTCCGTTTCCTCCGTTTTTTACAGCCCATTGCACAGCTCCGGCGGTATTGTATTTAACAAGGAAGATATCTTCTGCTCCTCCGACTCCGTTATTTAATGTAGTGCTGCCGAATACGATGGAAGCGCTTGCAAAAGCACCTGCCATGTATGGATTCCCGCTGCCGTCGAGTGCAATGCCATAACCAAAATCATTATCCACTCCTCCTGCCCTTGCAGCCCATTGAAAAGCCCCGGCAGCATTATATTTTGCAATGAACACATCATTGGTTAAGCCAACACCTCCCGCATTTGTTAAGGTAGTGCTCCCGAAAACCATTGTGGGACTGGCAAAATAACCCACCACATAGGTATTACCGCTTGCATCCGCACTGATGCCGTATGCAATATCGGCTTCCGTTCCTCCTGCCCTTGCAGCCCATTGAAATGCCCCGGAGCTGTTATATTTTGCAATACATATATCTTCCGTTTGCATCCCGCTTGCATTGTTTAAGGTAGTGGACCCGAATACGATGGAAGTGCTTGCGAAAGCGCCGGCTGTGTAGCAGTTTCCTGAAGCGTCAAGACTGATGGCGTATCCGTAATCATAATCTGCACCCCCGCCTTTTGTTGCCCAGTTCCATGTCTGGGCTTTCGGAGCGTGGAGCAGGAATAGATTTAATGCGGGCAGAATCGTAAATATGAGAGATCTTTTCATTAGAAGATTTATTTTCTGTTATAAGACACAAATATATAAGAAAAATGATACATACTCCTGGAATACGGTGCAGAACAAATTTCCATTTAGTTGCCTCGGGAATGGCCTTTGGAAAAATGCCGCCCGGAAACGGAAACGAACGTAGCGATGAAATAGTTTTAACCCCGGGGCAAGCGCTCCGGACGTTTTGTCCGCCGTAGCGGAACGCGAATGCGGATAAAAACAAATCATTCTTAAAATAGTTTTATTTTAGCCGAAATTTTATGATGCAGCTGATTCAGGTAGTTACGGAAAAAGACAGGAGAGATTTTCTCAGGGTTCCCATTGTGCTTTACAGGGAAGATCCCTTCTGGATAAGGCCCCTGGATAAGGATATTGAGAATGTTTTTACTCAGAAGCGAAATAAATTTTTCAGGCATGGGGAGGCGGTGCGGTGGGTTCTTAAAGATGCCGGCGGACAACTCATAGGCAGGGTGGCGGCTTTTATCAACAGGAAAACATCCAGAACGTTTTCCCAGCCTACGGGAGGCATGGGTTTTTTTGAGTGTATTGACAACAGGGAAGCGGCTTTTCTTCTTTTTGATACATGCAAAAAATGGCTTGAAGAGAGAGGGATGGAGGCGATGGACGGCCCCATTAACTTTGGCGAGAGGGATCGCTGGTGGGGACTGATGGTGGAAGGTTTCTTTGATCCTACCTACTGCATGAACTACAATCCCCCGTATTACAGAAAATTGTTTGAGGACTACGGCTTCAGGACATATTTTGAACAGTATAACTACAGCATGAGAGTTGGAGATCCTCTCCCTCCCCAATACCAGGAAAAGAGTGACAGGGTAAGCCGGAATCCTTTGTATCACTGTGAACACATCCGCAAAAACCGGCTTGAGAAATATGCAATGGATTTCACCTCGGTATATAATAAGGCCTGGTCCAGGCACGAAAATTTCAAAGGCATGGGGAAAGAACAGGCTATGTCAATCATGAATTCCATTAAGCCCATCATGGAAGAGGATCTCATCTGGTTTGCATATTATGACAATCAGCCCGTTGGTTTTTTTATTATGCTGCCCGAAATCAATCAGGTGATAAAACACCTGAGAGGCAAGCTCGACCTCTGGGGAAAACTCCGCTTTCTCTGGTACAGGAAAACAGGGGCATGCAGAAAGATGTTCGGCGTAGCATTCGGCATTGTACCCGAGCACCAGGGAAAAGGACTGGAGGGGTTTATTATTATGGCTGCGGCTAAAATTATTCAGCCGAAAAACAGGTACGATGATTTCGAGATGACCTGGATAGGCGATTTTAATCAGAAAATGATTCATATGGTGGAATCCATCGGGGGAAAAAAGATCCGTACGTATATTACCTACCGCAAACTATTTGATGAGAGCAAGCCTTTTGAAAGGGCCCCGATGATTAAATAAGCCCTGCTGTATAAAAAACTTTTTCAGTACTTGGAAAGTAGGGTTAATGCACCTATATTTGCACCTCGTTTTTTTAAAACACTGATTCCGTAGCTCAGCTGGTAGAGCATTACACTTTTAATGTAAGGGTCCTGGGTTCGAATCCCAGCGGGATCACTTGATGATGAAAACAATGTCCGCTGAATGAAGCGGAATAAAAAAGCAAACTTCGGTTTGCTTTTTTTATGGATTATTAACTTTAACTATTCCTGATAAAGCAGCAACAATATTATACAACTGAAAAAGATAAGTCACTATTAAAAAATAAATAACCGATAGTAATATGGCACCTTCCGTTTTTATTTTTGAAATAAAACTTCTTGATACAAATCCTTCCATATGGAGAATTATCGAAGTAAAAAACAATACCACGCTCCATGACCTTCACCGGGTTATTCAGGTGGCGATGGGTTGGAAAAATGCTCACCTATATTCTTTTACAAAAACAATAGGCGAGAAATCTATTGAATACATTCTCCCTGAATACGACTCTCCTGATGAACCTTATCATGGAAACAATCCGATGGAATTTAAGTTAAAAGATTTATTTTCTCAGGTAGGAGATAAAATTGAATACCTCTATGATTTTGGTGATCATTGGCAGCATGAAGTGATTTTTAAAGGGAAGAAATATGATACTTCTACCTTTGGTTATCCTGCCTGCACAGCAGGTGCTATGGCTTGTCCGCCGGAAGATGTTGGTGGAATTCACGGATATAAAATATTGTTGAGTGCAATAGAAAACAAACAGAAGAAGGATCTCGGAGAATACAAAGCCTGGCTTGGGTACGATTTTGATCCTTACGATTTTTCAGCCGACAAACTTATTTTTCTTTCAAAAATGCTGAGAAAAATAAAATAATGCGGGGGATTCCGGTTCGAGTTCCAATGGGATTATATCATGGCTGTTTCACCAAGGTTTCACTCCGTTTTTCTCTGTATTCTCCATACTGTTTCTATTTCTTTTTGCATGCTTTTAATTCCATGATGTGTTCCATTCTTGTTGATTTTTAAGATTAAATTTAATCTGCCTTTGCGTTCCGCTACGGCGGACGGGAAGGTCTTGGGTTAATTTCCCGCAGCTTGCTGCGAGGTGGTTCATTTCCCGGTTCACTTTAAATACCACCTGTTTTTTTTATCTTTAACTATCCGGCTTTCGGGAAGATTTATACTTACAACCTTATTTTCTTATGAAACAGCAAGAAGAAATACCACATATCACACAGGAGCTCATTTTGTTTTACAGAAAATGGATTTTCGTGCTTGAGTTTCCGCTTGTCGTGCTGATTATTTATACTGCACAGAATCCTCTTTACACTTTTTATTCATGGCTTGGTTCATTTTTTATTGGAATTTCTGTAGGAGTGATCATGATGAAAAAAGGTCGTAAGCCCGGAATATATGTTGCCAGCATTCGCTCTCTTTTCATGTTTCTGATGGTTTGGTTTGCCGGCAAAGACGGAATTACCTGGATGTTTTTTCTTCAACCTATCGTATCCACTGCACTTACACTTCCCGATATCAAATTGCGGTTGAAAATGCAGATTCCTATTGCAGTCATCGTACTAATTGAATATGTCTTTTTGGGAGATTCAATAATTGATATTATGATTAAAACTACGGTGTATGCTACTTTGATAGTACTTAATGCTAAAGTAAGTTCTGTTTTTAACCTGCAGAATAATATTCTTGCTGATAGAAATCGCGAAATAACAGATAGTATTCAATATGCGAGAAAAATCCAACAAGCACTATTAGCCCATGAAAATTTTTTAAATGCTTATTTAAAAAATTATTTTATTATATATAGGCCCAAAGATATTGTAAGCGGTGATTTTTATTGGGCAACAGAGAAGCATGGACGATTTTATCTGGCGGTCTGTGATTCAACTGGTCATGGAGTTCCCGGGGCATTTATGAGTTTACTTAATATTTCTTTTTTAAACGAAGCAATTTCAGAAAGAGAAATAGTACAGCCAAATGAGATATTGAATCATGTCCGTAAACGTTTGATAGAAAATATTTCTGGTGAGGAAACAAAAGATGGAATGGAAGGGGTTCTGCTGTGTTTTGACAGAAACTCAAATGAGATTTCATATTCTTCGGCCTACAATCCTCCCTTTTTGTTTAATAGCAATAAATTGCAGGAACTTCCTTCGGATAAAATACCGATTGGCCCTGGAGAGAAGACAAATTCTTTTACGAATCATGTTATTTCTTTTACCGCGGGAGACATATTATACCTGTACACTGATGGTTATCCGGACCAGTTTGGGGGACCAAAGGGGAAAAAGTTTAAGTATAAACAACTTAACGAAAAATTATCTGAAATAGGTAGTAAACCCCTGACCGAGCAAAAAAATATTCTTGAAAAAGCATTTACCGACTGGAAAGGAAGTTTAGATCAGGTAGATGACGTTTTGGTTATAGGTATTCAGTTATTCTAATTAACCAGATCCTGTTTAGGGGAGCCCGTCAGAGGAATCATTTATACCGCTTCCTTATTTCCCCATTGTGTTATTCCTTCACAAACCTTATTTGTTTTTGCTCTCTGCCATTGGTTGCTTTCAGAAAATAAATTCCTTTTGAAAGAGAACTTATATCAATATTGATAGGGGATAGGGGATTGGAGGTTGGGGAATTAAGAACTTCTCTTCCCAATACATCGTATATTCTCAGTTCCACATTTGTAAATCCTAAATCCTTAATTTGAACTTCTAAATGTCCGTTGGCAGGATTAGGATGAATACTAATTGACGATTGATTGATTGCTCCGAAGGAGTCCCTGTTGTTGATTGCAATGGTTTTGGAATATGAGAAGTTACCATTGTAATCAACTTGTTTGAGACGGTAATAATTAATTAAAGTATTTCGCTTATGGTCAATAAAACTATATTTTAGTTTTGCTGATGAATTACCCGCACCCTTAACTCTTCCGATTTCTTCAAAGTTATTGGCCTGTCCGATTTCGTCATTCGGGCGGGCATCGCTGCTTCTCTCAATAACAAAATAATCATTGTTATTTTCGCTTGCCGTTTCCCATTGCAGAACATTTTTTGTTCCCTGATTTTCTCCTTCAAAATAAATCATTGCTATCGGTAAAACAGAAGGGGCGAATTCCCAAAAATCATAATAAAAATAGTAATTGCCCAGTCCGTCATCCCACTGTCCTGTTCCAACATATCCGCTTGATGCAGTGCCTATCCCTACAGCCCACATTACTCCTGCATTTGAGGCCCCGGGATAAACAGCTATTGCAGCCCATGAATTAGAACTTTGGTTGTATTCGTAAAAATCTTGTTTATAATAAGGGGATGGATTCCCAAATCCTCCACCCATGTATCCTCTATTTACTGTTCCTCCAATGGAAAAGCCAATAGTCCCATGTCTTGAAGTTCCGGGAAAACTAGTTTTAGCTGTCCATGTTCCTGCTCCTGTCGGGTCAAATTCGTAAAAGTCATTATAATCTGAGCCACCAAATCCTGTTCCGACATATCCTTTTGTGCCTATGCTAAACCCTGCTGCTTCTGATCTTCCTGTTCCTGCAAAATCTGTTTTTGCAGTCCAACTTCCGGCACCTGTCGGATCAAATTCATAAACTTTTTTTGACCAGGTTCCGTCATTGCCTGTGCAAACATATCCTTTGGTTCCAATGGCAAAACCTACTGCACTGAATCTCCCTGAACCTGAAATATCAGTTTTTTTTGTCCATGCATTTGTTCCCTGATTCCATTCATACATATCTTTCCCGCTGTTTACAGAAGCATTATTCCCTGTTCCGATATACCCTTTCGTACCAATAGAAAAACCAACAGCAAGGTATCTTTCAGGAGCATATCCCGCAAAACCTGATGGAATATCTGTCATTTGAGCCCATGTGCCTAATGCTCCTCCCGGAGTCCATTCCCATAGATCTTTATACATGGCAGCCATGCCATCCGAACCTGTACCTATATATACTTTGGTTCCGATAGAAAAACCTGCTGCACCTGTCCGGGGAATAAATCCAGGGATATCTGCTCTTTGTGTCCATGTCTGGGAAAATGAATAATAATTCGTCAGACATAAAACGAATGGTAAGATTTTTTTCATGCTATTTTTTTTAAAGGTTTATTAAATTTATATTATCTAAAACATTATTCAATCTTGTAGGTCTGCAAAATAATGTGAACTTCCCGTTAGATAGTGCTTCATGTTAATTCAAATATAAATAATTTTTTCATGTTTTCATTGAATTTAAAATTCTGGTGAGCTAACCTCTTTTCCCTGATACCAATTTATTAATTGCCCTGTCGACGGTTCTTTTAACATCTTCCATCTTCATGACCCCGCAAGCGCCCAATGCACAATATACCTGCTGTAATCATCTAAGGAATTGACAACAGAGTTGGGAATAATTACTCAAGATAGTGCTCGTTTTGAAAAAAAGCGTTTGAATATTTCGACTTTATTTCATGGTTGGAAAGCAAGACAGAGGACAGATCTTTTGCAGATATTGTGATAGAGAAAGCACAGCAAAACAGACGTCAGATCTTATCCCGGAAAGTAATATAACCCATCAGCCTGTACACCAGCTTGGCAAGGGTATATTCCGAAAGGGCTTGCCCCTCCATGGGGGCACATTCAACCACATCAAAGCCAATGATATTTTTTTTCTTTGCCACCTTCCTGAGAAAGCGGAGGGTCTCATCCCAGAACAGCCCGTTCGGTTCAGCGGTTCCCACGGCAGGGATCACGGATGGGTCAAACCCGTCTGCATCAATGGTTACATAAACATTCTCATTCAGTTTGCCTACTGCCTCGTCCACCCAGTATCGGTTTTTCCTTATCTCATGGGCGTAATATGTTGTGATGGATGGCGATGATCTGATCAAATCCGCTTCCTGTTTGCACTGGGCACGGATACCGACCTGGCATAAGGGAATGCCGAGATCATGCACTCTTGCCATTACAGACGCATGAGAGTAAATATTGCCGTGATAGGATGTTCTCAGGTCGGAATGAGCGTCAATCTGCAATACTGACATGCCGGGATATGCCGCCGCATGGGCTTTAACAAGGCCAAGAGTAACGGTGTGCTCGGCCCCCAGGGACACCACGAACTTGCCATCCCTGATGAGCTTCGAAGTGGATTGCTCTATGAGATCAACTGCAGCGGCATCAACGGTGTTTTTAAAATCAACGGGAGCAAGAGTTGCAACAGGAGAGGATTTGTATGTTTCTTCCCCGAGTTCTTCATCGTAAAATTCCACGAAGCGGGAGGCTTCTATGATGGCAGCAGGACCTTTGGAAGATCCCTGCAGGTAGGAAGATGTATACTCATACGGAAGCGATTGTATAACAAACTTCGCTTTTTCATAGGAGTACAGATCCGTTTCTTCTATTCCCAGGAAATTGAATTCGGTGGAAAGTGTTTTCATAGGATGACTTCTAATGAATAAGTATTTTATCTTACCAGGGTGATGTTTCCCTTCTTTACATCCTGCCCCCCCGTGCTGTATGAAATCTTCAGGTAAAAGACAAACACATCATTCTGCATGGGCTTGCCCCTGAGTTTCCCGTCCCAGCCTTTTGTTATATCGGTGGTTTTGAAAACCTCTTCTCCCCAGCGGTCATACACTGCAAAGAATAAATCCCGGACACATTCCGCCCGGACATACAGCACATCATTCTGGTTGTCGTCATTGGGAGAGAATGCCGAAGGAACAAATACATGCCCGCATCTTTTCTCAACCGTTATTGTAACAGAATCGACGCTGGTACAGCCGTTGGAGTCAGAAACAGATACATAGTAGGTTGTGGTGGTGTCAGGGCTGGCAATCACTGCGGCTCCGGTGTCCGGCTTCAGGCCGGATGAAGGTGTCCACACATAGCTTGTTCCGCCTGTGGCAGTAAGAGTTACGGAGGCTCCCTGGGTGATGGTTTGATTATTCCCGGCATCAGCACCAGGGAAACTGTTAATTGTTACCGTTACCGAATCGGTATCCGAGCAAACCGCATTGGAAACGAGCAGCCAGTATGTACCGGTGGAAGTAACAGTAAGAGCGGGAAGGGATCCCCCGGTTGACCAAAGGAAATTCACTCCTGATATTCCGGGATCAAGCAGGTATGAACTTCCGCAGAAGGTTGTGTCTTTTCCCAGGTCAGCCGAAACAGGCAAATAACTGATCATTATCGTGTCGGCGCTCACACATCCTCCCGCTGAATCGCTTACCCAGTATGTTCCTGAGGCGGAAACAGTGATCACCCGGGAAGAATCACCTGTAGACCACTGGTACAGGGAGCCCGGGTTCCCTGCGTCAAGCATAACGGATCCGCTGCACAGCGATGTGTCATTACCGATATTTACAACGGGAGGCGTATTCACAGTGATGGTGTCAAAGAAATACTCATAGCATACATAATTGTTATGGTACATCTCGAAATAGACGTAATAAGTTCCGGGAACTGTATACAGGTGTGCAGCATTGAGGAGGGTATCATTCCATGGAGAAGTGAAATCATCCCAATAGAAATAGGTCGTGTCCCCGAAATCCCGGTACAGCTGGTTGATAGAGGATGTATCCCCGTTGATACCGTATATAAAATGTATCGAGTCCCCGATACAGATATTTTTAGGGAAGGTGGTGGATGTCCATATTGTAGCGGGAGGTGCAATCAATGTAAAGGATGTGTCATAAGGGCATCCGTTTGCATCAGCAACATGCACTGAGTATAAACCGGGTGTATATATGTTAAAGAGATCCTGTACCGTATCTCCGGTGGACCAAAGGAAATTATACGGGGAGGTTCCTCCGCTTACACTCAGGGCGATGTAGCCATAATTTCCGTATGATGTATCACATGGAATATCATACACGTATGGGATAACATTCAAAGGGTTGGCTGCGCCCGGCACCACCATGCTGTCAATGGTCTGGCATCCGCTGAAATCTTTCACGGTAACAGTGTATGTACCGGGGATAAGCCCCGTGGCAGTTTGAGTGGTTTGCCCGCCGGGGGACCAGAGAAACGTAAGAGGCTGAGTTCCTCCCGAAACATTCACAGTAGCAGTTCCGTCAGCGGATCCATAGCAGGATATTCCCGTGCTTGAGTGCGACTGCTGTGTAAAACCGGAGCTGGCAGTAACCGCTATGGTATCCATTCCTATCGCGCTGGCACTGCAGCCGGCCCCGCTGCTTTCATAGGCAATTACGGTGTAAGTGCCCGGGGCGAGACCTGTGGCGGTGGAATCCGTTTGTCCGCCGGGCATCCAGAAATAGCTGAAAGGAGGAGTGCCGCCTGAGACGGAAGCAGTAGCCGTTCCGTCATTGCCCGCACAGGTTGAAGCAGTGGAGGATGTTGTAAGGGTAAAAGAGGGCGGGGGGGTGCAGGAAACAAACATGGAGAGTGCAGAAACAAAACCATCCCCGCAGGCAAGTATCTCCCCGTTGGCACCTGCAGCCACATCATATACAATCCCCGGTGCCGCTGCGGAAGAAACAAGGGAAAGAGAGGTGTCGTACTGCGAAACGCCCGTGGTCGTTCCCACAAAAACATTATCGCAAAGGTCAACTGTAATTCCCCCGCACGCAAACATATTGCCGTTGGCAACAGAGATACTGCCAAGAAGAGCCCCGGACCAGGGATCCCATTTTTTGAGGGTAATGCCATCGTAGGTGTACAGGTGCATGGATCCTTTTGCCATGCCGTTAAACCCGTTGGCAGAAGTATAAGTGATGCTCCCGGCCTCGTAAAATGAATAGCCGTCTGACACGGTGTATGCTAAAGGAGATAATGTATTTGCAGGGCATTTGACAATGATATTGTCATAGTTCAGGTTTCCTGCATTGGTTCTTGAAGTGGCCATATAGCAGTTAGTGTCGTCAAGTGCGAGCAGGGAAATGTCGTGTTTTTCCTGGATGGAAGAGAGGACATTAACAGGGGCGATAGAGGCAATGGTAGTATCAAAAGTGGCTGCCTGAAAGGTACTCGAAGTACTCCCGCAGCCCAGCACACCCTGGTGGGTGCATGAATTGTATGCTACGCGCCACATCTCTTCTATGCTGCTGTTACCTGTAAACAGCGTACCCTGCTGCCCGGAAGTGTAAACCTTGAGCATGGCAGCCCCGGGCCCGGGGGAAAAGCCTTCTGTGAGATACGAGGTGCCGCTGAGCCTGTCCACCGCAAAGTCGCCGTACCAGTATGAAGTAAGCGCAGAGCCTGTGAAGGTCCAGAGAATAGTCCCGGCATTATCCAGCTTCACCAGCTGGAAAGGAGCCTGTCCGCCGTAGATGTATACATTGCCCTGGAAATCCCAGTCAATGTCATAAGCCCTGTTGGTGCCGGCAAAAGTGGGCGTGGTCATCCACGGATCTACCGTAACTGTTTTCCGTGCATCATAATTTTCCAGGTGAAAGGAAACCGTATGCTTCTTCACCGTGAAAGAAGCTGTAATCCTCTTCCCGCTTTCATCATATACAACGGGTGCATGGTCTGTAAAATATCCGAAAGAAGATTTTATCCGCAGGTTGCCCTCTCTGCCGGCAGTAATATCCTTTGCCCCGGTGTACTGCATTTTTATATCCCCCGGGTTGGCGCCGGGATAAAGGATGATGTTATATTTTATTCCTTCTTTTCCATCCGGGAAAAGGTATTCGATATCTACATGGTTGTATATATTCTTATATGTAAGTTTTTTAAAGGCATTGGCCTTCAGGGATGATTTCCCGGATTTATCGGAAAGATTGGAATAGCTATAATAATTATTCACTTCTTCCCCGGCAAGGATTTCTGCGGCGGGGTTTGCTCCTGTCCAGCTGACTGCCAGATAATGCGGCTCAGGTTTGGGTAAAATATCCTCAGCGCCGATTTTTTTATCCCTGTATTTCTTTGCTTTCTCTTCGGCCTTTTCTCTCTGGCTCTCTGTAAGAGGAGGCATTTCAAGATGCCTGAAAACAACACCTGATGAAGTGAAGAACATATCAGTTCCTTTTTCCCTTGCGGCGTAAAGGATTGCTCCTTTCCCCGCATTGTCTTTTTCTGTGAACTGTCCCCTGTTTTCAATGAAATTGTCCTGATCAAAAGGGTTGCGCGCCCATACTGGAATTTTTTCCTGGGCGGAAAGGCTGGCTGACAGCAGCATACTGAAGAACAGTGAGAAATAAATACAGGTGAATTTATTTTTCATGGCACAGGTACCCTGTCTTATAAATTACAAAGCGTTTGGTTTTTTCAGTTTGCTGCAATAGTCCTGGTTACAGCCTCGGCAGCTTCTTTGAGGAGTATGGCGGAATACACCTTCAGGCCGGACTGGTCTATAATTTTTTTTGCTTCCTCTGCATTGGTTCCCTGGAGGCGGACGATGATTGGCACAGGAATGGATCCGATATTTTTATAAGCATCCACCACGCCCTGGGCCACCCTGTCACAGCGCACTATGCCGCCGAAAATGTTAACCAGTATGGCTTTCACGTTGGGATCTTTGAGAATAATACGGAACGCCGCTTCCACGCGCTGTGCATTGGCTGTTCCGCCCACATCGAGGAAGTTGGCAGGCTCGCCCCCGGCAAGCTTTATGATATCCATGGTCGCCATGGCAAGGCCGGCACCGTTGACCATGCAGCCCACATTGCCATCCAGCTTGACATAGTTAAGTTCATGCTCCCCTGCTTCTACCTCGGTAGGGTCTTCTTCGCTGAGGTCGCGCAAAGCCGGGTATGAAGGATGACGAAAGAGAGCGTTATCGTCGAGGTTCACCTTTGCATCCACCGCCAGTATGCGGTTATCGGATGTTTTAAGCACAGGATTGATTTCAAAGAGTGTGGAGTCGGTCTCTGTGTAAGCCTTATACAAGGCGGTAACAAACTTTGTCATTTCCTTGAAAGCATTCCCGGAAAGGCCGAGGTTAAAGGCCACCTTGCGTGCCTGGAAGGGCTGCATGCCGACCGCAGGATCTATTTCTTCCTTAAATATGAGATGCGGTGTTTTTTCAGCCACGGCCTCTATGTCCATCCCGCCTTCGGTGGAATACATGATGATGTTGCGGCCGGTTTGCCTGTTCAGCAGCACGCTCATATAATACTCTTTGGGGTCGGTCTCTCCTTTGTAATAAACATCTTCGCATATAAGCACCTTGTGCACTTTCTTTCCTTTGGGCCCGGTCTGGGGAGTTACCAGCTGCATGCCGATGATCTGCCCGGCTTTTTCTTTCACCTCGTCAAGCGTTTTTGCAAGCTTCACTCCTCCTCCTTTGCCCCTTCCCCCTGCGTGAATCTGGGCCTTCACCACCCATGCGGACGTTTTGGTTTCAGCCTGAAGCTTCTTTGCGGCATCCACCGCTCCCGAAGCGGTATCAGCTACTATGCCCTTTGCAAGCGGAACGCCAAAACTTTGCAGTATCTCTTTGGCCTGGTATTCATGAATATTCATAGAGAGAATGTGTTTTTAAGGTGATTTTTTTTTCAGAACTCAAATGTAATATTTTTCGGGGATTTGATCTCCAACGGCTCT
The DNA here is from genome assembly GCA_023251555.1 of Bacteroidota bacterium. Taxonomy (GTDB): domain Bacteria; phylum Bacteroidota; class Bacteroidia; order AKYH767-A; family JAHEYN01; genus JAHEYN01. Next base: position 42,757 of record JAHEYN010000019.1, read on the forward strand.
GCCATGAGTATTCGAATAAATCAACGGTGTATGCATGCCAAAGACAAAATGAAAAAAGTGCAATCACTTTATTTTTGTTTTATGCGATGCATGGAAATTTGTCGTACACCCGCCGGAGGCTTCTTCGCCTGTATTTATTATCTTTGTCTGCCATGCGTGCCTGCGGACATCTTCTGTTTTTTATTTTGCTTTCACCTTTTCTTTATTCCCAGCCATCTCCCAAGAACATCACATTCAGATCCAACCTCTCATACCCCGGGAAGTCACTTGCTGATATCTGGGGCTATGCCGATTCTGCCGGGAATGAATACGCCCTCGTGGGGGTGTATGATAATATTTCAATCGTGAATGTTACCGATCCCCAGAATCCTGTTGAAAAGGTGAGTGTCCCTGCTCCGGGATCGGTATGGCACGAAGTGCGCACCAGCGGAAAATATGCTTTTGCCGTATCGGAGGGTGGGGGAGGGCTGCAGATTATAAATCTTTCGTGGCTGCCGGATTCCGTACAGTATATAAACTGGACGGGCGACAGCTCCATAGCAGGGCAGCTTTTAACAGCTCACGCTCTTCATATTTCCGGCCATTACCTTTACCTCTATGGCAGTAATATAGGGAACGGGAATACCCTGTTTATTGACATCACAGATCCGTGGAATCCGGCTTACGCTGGAACTTATGCTTACCCTTCCGGCGGGGTGAGCAGTTATGTGCATGACGGTTATGTGCGCAATGACACTCTCTGGGAATGCCATATCAGTTCCGGTTTCTTTGCTGCAGTGGATGTAACCGACAAATCCAACCCTCTCCTTATCTCTACGCAGGGGACACCCGGTTTTGCCACGCACAACGACTGGCTTTCCGATGACGGAAAAACTCTTTTCGTGACGGACGAAATAACGAACTCTGCCCTCCTTTCCTATGATGTAAGCAATCTCCCTAACATTCCTTTGCTTGATAAGATACAGCTGACTCCCGGGTCCGGATCTGTTGTACATAACACACATGTCATCAATGACTACTGCGTTACTTCATGGTATAAGGACGGGCTGGCCATTGTGGATGGACATCGTCCCGGGAACTTAGTCGTAGTGGGGTGTTATGACACATACCCCCAGGGTTCCGGCGACGGCTATAACGGATGCTGGGGAGTGTATCCATACCTGCCATCCGGGACTATTTTAGCCTCCGATATTGACAACGGCCTCTTTGTCCTCACTCCTGATTACCGCAGAGCCTGTTACCTCGAGGGCGTTGTAACCGATAGCCTTTGCGGCTCTCCTTTATATAACGTGAAGGTGGAACTACAGGGCAGTGCGGTATCATGTTTTTCCGATCTTTCGGGGGAATACAGGACCGGAACGCCTGACTCAGGCTCATACACCGTGGTTGTATCCGCTCCCGGCTACGTTACCAGAACTGTTACAGGCGTTACTCTTTCTCCCGGCTTAATCACAAATCTCAATGTGAAGTTGTTCAGCTCCAGCACTGTTACGGTGGATATAGATGTGCTTGATGCGGTGACAAGCACCCCCGTTCAGAATGCCAGTGTTTTAATTGCGAACGACAGCGTTTCTTTTTTTATCAATTCCGACAGCAGCGGGCATATTCATAAATGCGACCTTCTCTCCGGTATTTATAATGTTACGGCAGGGAAGTGGGGTTATGCTACCGTATGTATGAACGGGCAGAGTTTTACATCACCGTCAAATTCACTTGTACTCCAGACAGGGAAAGAGTTTTATGATGACTTTACTTTCAACTACGGATGGGCAGTTTCCGGGCTTTCTCCCAATAAGTGGATGCCCGGGATTCCCGTAGGGACCATTGATTCCTTTTCAGTAGCCAATCCCGACAGCGATGTGGCGGGAGATTGCAACAACAAATGTTACGTTACCGACAATCTGGGCGGGGGAGCCTGGGATCATGATGTGGATTTCGGCAATACCGTGTTGTCCTCGCCTTTGTTTGATGCAACGGTTTTTACACAGCCTCTTGTTTCGTACAGCCGCTGGTTTTATAATAAGGGTTTCCTCTATGGTTACCCGGATGATACATTTAAAGTAAGTGTTTCGAATGGTATTGATACTGCAGAGCTTGAGCTGGTCAAAGGGATTGACACTTCAAACGGCCACTGGGTAAGCAGGGTCTTTAAGATTTCGGATTTCCTTCCGCTTACATCTTCCATGAGGCTTATAGCTGAGACGGGGGATTACGGCCCGGTATATAATGTGGTGGAAGCCGCCCTCGACAGCTTCGCGGTGTATGAAAGTCCGCTTGCCATCGAAGATTATAAAAAGAACAGGGAAGTAACTTTCTTTTATGAAAGAGGGAAAATATATTATGATTTAATGGATGCCTCCGCTGCCGGCTCGCTTGCTGTCATTGACATACTGGGTAGAACAATACGGGAGCTGCCTCTCGCGAAATCTTCGGGATGGATTTCACCGGGGGATCTTGTGCCGGGGACTTATATTTTTCGCCTCCATTATGGAAAAGATCAATTCGCGGTGAAGGCTCTTGTAACATCTGTATGGTGAGTAAAGTCCATTCCATACACCTATGAGATATTTCGTATGTTCTGATTTATGCGGTGTGCTTATAAATAAAAAACCCGGACGTTACCGCCCGGGTTTTTTATTTCCGAAAGGAAGTGAATTACTTCACTCTCTTTGCTAACTCAGCGCCAGCTTTGAATTTGGCAACTTTTTTAGCAGGAATGTTGATAGGCTTGCCGGTTTGAGGATTTCTTCCTTTCCTTGCAGAACGCTTGGAAATGCTGAATGTACCGAATCCAACCAGGGTTACTTTGTCGCCTTTTTTCAGAGAGGCAGTAACAGCACCTGTGAAACAATCCAGTGCAGCAGCAGCTGCGTTTTTGGAAATTTTTGCCTCACCAGCAATTTTTTTTACGAGATCACCTTTGTTCATTTTAGTTTTAGTTTTTAAAGGTTAATAATTTTGAACGCCACAAATGTAATAACGAAAACCACGCCACACAAGCATTTTGAGCTTTTTATGCCAATTCTTTTTTCAACAATTGCCAGCACCTGTGTTAATAAACACCCTGTAAACATTGATAAAAATGCATGCAAATGCATTGAAAGTACTGTATTTAAAGGGTTTTAGAGATATTCGCAGGGTGTATGTATTTAACATAATACTATGATAATATTACCCCTGCAAGCCTTTGCTGTAAGGGGTTGCAGGGGAGATAAGAGGCGAAAAGCCTGTGGCCGAAAGGTTTTAATGGGTATGCCATACTTTCCTTACCAGCCAAAGGATTATGCTTATGACTATGCTTAAAACCAGCATACTGACTAAAGGAATGTATATCCTGAAGTTCTCCTTTCCGATTCTGATATCCCCGGGGAGATTCCCGAACCAGCTGAACTTGTTGCCTCCCATCCATAACACGGCACCTGAGAGGGCAAGTATGAGCCCGCCAACAAACAGAAGTTTTCCAATGTGTTCCATGCTTAAAAAGTCATTCTTGCCAGGGGTGCGGTATTTTGTGCTGAAAAATCTTTCTTCAGAAATTTATAATATCCTGTGAGCGCAATCATGGCTGCATTATCCGTGCAGTATTCAAAAGGCGGTATGAAAATATTCCAGCCATATTGCGTACTCAGGGCGGCAGCGGCTTTTCTCAGTCCGCTGTTGGCGGAAACTCCTCCTGCTATGCCGATATCATTTATGCCGTGCTCTTTTGCCGCAGCCACTACTTTTTTCATAAGCGCAGAAATGATAGTATGTTGTATGGAAGCACAGAGATCCGGCCTGTTAGCTTCTATAAACCGGGGATCTTTTTTCAGCTGCTCCCTGAGAAAGTAAAGTACTGATGTTTTTATCCCGCTGAAACTGAAATTGAAATTATCCATCTCTGCGCATGAGAATATGAATCTCCCCGGGTTGCCTTCCCGGGCAAGTTTGTCAATCTCAGGGCCCCCGGGGTAGGGCAGGCCCATAAACCTCGCCATTTTGTCAAAGGCTTCTCCGGCAGCATCATCCTGCGTTTCGCCTATTACTTTCATGGAAAGATGGCTTTCGGCTTTTACAATCTGGGTGTGCCCTCCTGATACTGTAAGGCAAAGGAATGGAAAGGAGGGAACGGGTTCTTGTTTTTCTCTCCTGATAAAAAGAGAGAGGACATGAGCCTGCATATGGTTGACTTCAATGAGAGGAATTCCCGCCGCCAGCGTAAAAGCCTTGGCAAAAGAAGTTCCTACCAGCAGGGATCCCAGCAGCCCCGGCCCTCTTGTGAAAGCAACGGCGGATAAATCTTTCTTATCTACTCCTGCCTCTTTCAGGGCAATGTCCACAGCAGGAACAATATTTTTCTGGTGGTCCCTCGAAGCAAGTTCGGGAACGACTCCGCCATATTTCCTGTGAACCTCCTGTCCTGCAACAATGTTGGACAGGAGTACTCCATCCCTGACTACTGCAGCAGATGTTTCATCGCAGGAGGATTCAATACCCAGAATAACAGCAGAACCGGCTTTATTCATCAATAGTTTGTATTTTTGTTTTAATCCGCCTTCGCGTTCCGCTACGGCGGACGAGAAGGCCTGGTTTTATTTCCCGGTGCTTAATCCGGGGTTAATACCAATTTATCAAGATATTACCGGAATCAAAGTTATCAAAAAAGCGCTGAAAATACTGCTAATCACGGTTTGTACGGCTTTCCTGTTCGGTGCCGGAAGTTATTTTCTTATACGCCTTCCCAGGGTGCAGACATGGTTTACGAAAAGCATCGCAGCATACCTTTCTGTCCGGCTCAATGCCGCTGTAAGTGTCAGAGGCGTCGATATTTCCTTATTCAGGAAAGTGATACTCGAGGGAGTTTGTTTTGAAGATCAGCACCATGACACATTATTATATGCGGATCGTTTTGCTCTTGATATCAGCGGGTTCAGCTATAAAAAGAAAATACTCAGTCTCCGGGGTGCAGAGCTGGCGGATGCCGGAATCTTTCTTGTTAAATACAAGGGTGACAAGGACCTGAATATCCGTTTTCTTCTTGATTATTTCTCTTCGCCCGACACTTCCGCTTCAGCTCCCTGGAATATCAGCTGCAGCCGCATAATATTTAAAAATATCTCATTCTCTTACCATGATATGAACGAGCCTCCCGGCCGGAAAGGCTCGGTTGATTATAACCACCTTTCTGTTTACGGTTTTAATGGAATCCTTGACAACATACATGCAGGGAGCGCTTCATTCTCGTCTGCCATGAAATCTTTTTCATTTACTGAATCTTCAGGTTTCAGGGTCAGCAATCTTTCTTCTTCTGAAATAACAATTACACCTTCTGCCGTTTCCTTTAAAGATCTGGAGTTAAGCACACCTTTCAGCGCTGTGAAAGGGGGCATTTCCTTCAGTTACTCTTCGTGGGATGACTTCCGGGATTTTCTTTCGCTTGTATATATCAGGGCTAAACTCAGCGGATCCCGGCTGGATACGAGGGATCTGTCTTTCTTTTCACCCGGCCTGGATTCTGTTTCCCGCACTGCTGTCTTTTCCTGTGATGTGAAAGGCTCCGTGAGCCAGCTTAAGATTAAAAACATCTCTCTTCAATACGCAGGTCATACCAGTTTCAGGGGAAACCTCAGTATCAGCGGTCTTCCTGATCTGGCCGGCACATTCATTGACCTCCAGGCAGATTCCCTCACCACCACAAGGGAAGACATAGAGCAGGTGCCCATTGGCAATGGCCATCTCAGTCTTCCTGAAAATATTTCTTCACTCGGTACGGTATTCCTGAGGGGGAAATTTACCGGGTTCATTAATGACTTTGTCGCTTATGGGTATTGCAATACCGGCCTGGGATATGTTTCATCCGATATCAACCTGAAATACAACAAGGCGGAGAACACCACTTATTATTCCGGAAACTTTGCGACGAAAAATTTTCATATCGGGAAATTTCTCTCTCTTGAGAAATATGCAGGAAGAATCACTCTTGATGCCAGAGTGGAAGGACATGGCCTTACGAAAAATCACCTGACAGCACGCCTCGACGGCCGTATTGCCTCCGTGGAATTTAACGGGTACAATTACAGCAATGTGAGCGTGGCGGGAAACATTGCGAAAGGGCTTTTCAGGGGAAGCGCTGCAGTAAGCGATGAGAATGTGGATCTCTCTTTTAACGGCAGCATTGATTATTCCGGGAAGATACCTGTATTTGATTTTTCTTCATCCGTGAAGAGGGCAAAGCTGCAGAAGCTTCATCTCTCACTGAGAGATACTTCCTCCGAGCTCTCGGCCTCCATGCAGATACACCTTTCAGGTGACAGGCCTGATAATCTTAACGGGACGCTTATGCTGAATGACATTTCCTATACTGAAAAGGGCGCTGCCTGCAGGGTGAATGCAGTCCGCATGAACTCCGGGTCGGGAAAAGGGAAGAAAAACCTTGAGATTCTTTCTGATCTTGCAGATGCTTCTTTCAAAGGGAACTTCAGCTTCTCCACGCTTGCAGGAGCTGTGAATGAGCTCATGGCCAGCTATTTTCCTTCCCTTGTTTCCGTTAAGGGTGCGGGAACTTATTCAGACCAGTATTTTGATTTTAATGTAAGGGTTAAAGATACCAGGCCGTTTACGCGGATCTTTTTTCCCGGCCTTGAGATAGAGCCCGATGCCACATTCGCAGGAACATTCTCCGCATCCGGCAGCGGCCTTACGCTGCGGGGAAGGGTGCCGGGCGTAAAGTACGGGTCTCTTTCCCTGAAAGAGATCAGCCTTGATGCCGAACCTGATGGCAGCTCTCTGGTTTTATTTTCCAGATGCAGGAAGCTCAACCTCTCCCCCCGGACATGGATAGATGATGTGGATATAAGCACCCGCATGCAGCACGACAGCCTACTGTTCCGCATACAGCTTGCAAACAGTGACACAGCGGGAAATCATGCCGATATGAGAGGGTTTGTCTGTTCCCGTGATCATAAGTTCTTTGCCGGTTTTGACGCTTCCTCCCTCATTTCTTTTGAAAAAATGTCATGGAAAATAAGCCCTGAAAACAGGATTGAAATGGATTCTTCTTCCATTGCTGTTTCGGGTTTTGCCCTGGGATCAGAAAACCAGGCCTTAAGCGCGGATGGAAGAATTCGTGTAAAACCCGTACCGGGTACATATTCCGACCGCATGAATATAAACTTTTCCGGTTTCCGGATAGAAACCTTCCGGCAGTTCCTTTCTGCATACGGTGACCTGCGTGGAGTGCTCAGCGGATCTTTGTCGGTTGCAGGAAGCATTGCCGGCCCGCAATTATCTTCTTTTGCCTCCATCCCTGATTTTTCCATGAACGGCGACACTCTCGGGGCTGTAAGCCTTCTTTCTTCATGGGACAATGAAGCAGATAAAATCAAGCTTTCGTGTGCCCTCCGTAAAGATACCCTTACACTTTTTGACATGCAGGGCGCATACAACCTGAAGAATGAAAAGGACAAATTTGATTTTAACATTACCCTCCGTAAAATTCACCTGGAAAAATTCAGCCGCTACCTCTCGGATTATTCGGTCAGGAACCTGCGAGGGACAGCTTTTGCCGACCTTCACCTTTCTGGTTCCCCTTCCGGGCCTGTTCTTACAGGGGTTGTTACGCTGCAGCGTACCGGCTTTGTTTATGATTACCTGAATACCACCTACAATTTTGCCGATAAGATTGTGCTGTCTGAAAATTCAATTGACCTTAACAACATTACCCTGAATGATGCAAAAGGCAACAAGGCTATGGTAAACGGGAAGATTCTGCACGATCATTTTTCGGATTTCCGTTTTGATATTTCCGTTGCTGCCAAAGAGTTTCAGTGCCTGAACACTACGGCTTCCATGAATGAGCTATACTACGGTACCGCGTACGCCACCGGGCTGATAACCGTTAAAGGCACGCCGGACAATACCATGATCAAGATGGCTGCCCGGTCGGACAAAGGCACCCTGATATACATCCCGCTTTCCAACCCTGAAGAAGTGGCGCAGAATAACTTTATCACTTTTATTTCTCATGATACGAGTGCCGCTGCCGGAACAGGAAAATCTCTTCCCGAGCTCTCGGGAATACAGTTTGAGATGGATGTTGAGGCTACGCCGGATGCGGAGATTCAGCTGATTTTCGATTCCAAGATAGGAGATGTGATTAAAGGCAGGGGAAACGGAAATATCCGCATGGAAGTGACTGCTTTAGGTGACTTTAAGATGTACGGAGATTATACCATTGAAGAGGGCGATTACCTTTTCACATTTATGAACAGCATCAATAAGAAGTTCACCATTGAACGCGGCGGAACCCTCAGGTGGAGCGGAGATCCTTATGCTGCCGATGTAAGCCTGAATGCCCTGTACAGGCGGAAAGCAGCCCTGTATGATATGCTGCCCGGCGTTATTGACACTTCGTATAAAAAACCTATCCCCTACATCTGCCGTCTTAATATGAACGGGAAGATTATGAACCCCGGTATCCGTTTTGATGTGGAGATTCCGGATCTCCGGAAGGATGAGACAACAGCCTCTCTTGTGAAGAAGTACATGAGCTCTGACCAGGAGATAAGTAAACAGGTTTTTAACCTGCTTATACTGAACCGCTATGCTCCCGTGGTGGGAGGGTCGGCTTCCGGAGGAGGTACGGAAGCCGGTCTGGGAGCCAATGCCAGCGAGATTCTTTCGAACCAGCTCAGCAACTGGGCCTCCCAGATAAGCAGTAAGTTTGATGTGGGTGTTGCGCTTGACAAGGATGTGATGGAAGCATCTCTCTCCAAGCAGTTCTTTAATGACCGCGTACTGGTGGACGGGAGCGTTGGCGTGATTAATAACCAGCAAAGCACGAACAACTTCGTGGGAGATATCAATGTGGAGGTGAAAATTACGAACGACGGAAAGCTTCGCCTCAAAACATACAATAAGTCAAACACAGGTAGTTTCATTGCCGCTGATTCTTCTCCTTACATCCAGGGCATAGGGCTCTCTTTTAAAGAAGAGTTTAATAATTTTAAAGATTTCGCGGTGCGTTTTCACGAAAGAAGGAGAAGGAAAGCCGTGAGCCAGTAGCCGGGTTACAGGATTCTCCTGATCAGCCTCAGGTTATGGGTGTACCGTTTGCGGGTGACATTAAAAATTCCCTGCTGGTCTACCTTGTCAATCCTGACTTTTCCAGATGCATGAATGATTTCATCCGGGGAGAGGATGATGCCGGTATGAACTATTTTTCCATCGGGGTTTTCAAAAAAAGCCAGGTCTCCTGTACGTGCTTCGGTAATAAGTCCCACGGAGATACCCTGTTCAGCCTGCTGCCATGCGTCGCGTTTCAGCCGGTAGCCGCTGATTTTAAAAACCATCTGGGTGAACCCGGAGCAGTCAATGCCAAAAGGAGAGCGTCCTCCCCACAGGTAGGGGGCATTAAGGTAGATGCATGCATTTTCGGCTAATTTTTTTCCGGGTACGGGATGGTCGCAGTTCTTTGTTTTTCCGTCGAACGGTATGGACAACGATCCTATTCTGAATGACTGCCCGTTATAAAACGGAAGGGAGCTTCCCGCAAGAATGGGAATAAGTCTGTCGTTGTACCTGACCAGCTCTATCAGTTCGGTGGTAACGTAGGAAGCTGTTTTGTTCAGCCTGTTAAAATCTTCGAGGAGAATAGGGGAGAACTGCTTTTCGTCAATCCAGCCTTCGTACTGGTCAAAGGCAATTCTTATTTTTTTCCACTGCCGTTTACTCTGTATAATTTCAAAGTGTTCTCCGAAAAGGAGCTGGGAAACCATTTCGCTGGAATCATCAGGTTCCTTTCTTAAGGGAACTACGCTGAGGTCGCAGAGTCCGTGGTTCATTCCGGGGCAGGTATTTCAGATTCTTTCAATCACCATGGCGCTTGCGCCTCCGCCCCCGTTACAGATGCCGGCAGCGCCTATCGCTGCATTCTGCTGCCCGAGGACGCCGAGAAGTGTTACCACAATCCTTGCACCGGAGTTCCCGAGCGGGTGCCCGAGTGCTACAGCACCGCCATTGATGTTCACTTTTCCCGGGTCAAGGTTCATTAATTTATTATTGGCGATGGAGACAACCGCGAATGCCTCGTTGATTTCATAGTAAGAAATATCCGGCTGGCCGAGGCCTGCTTTGGCAATGGCTTTGGGTATGGCTTTGGAGGGAGTGGTGGTAAACCATTCAGGAGCCTGCTCTGCATCTGCAAAAGACAGAATCTTTGCGATGGGTTTTACGCCGAGCTCCTTTGCCTTTTCTTTGCTCATCAGCAGTACTGCGGAGGCTCCGTCATTGAGCTTGGATGCGTTGGCAGCGGTAACCGTTCCATCTTTCTGGAATACAGGTTTGAGTGAAGCAAGTTTTTCGAAGTTTACTTTTTTATATTCTTCATCGTCGGATACAACCAATGCATCCTTTCCTCTCTGGGGGATTTCAACGGGTACGATCTCATTCCTGAAGCTTCCTTTCCCGTATGCCGCTGCAGCCCTCCTGTAGGATTCAATGGCGAAAGCATCCTGGGCTTCCCTGCTGATGTTAAGCTCTTTTGCGCATAACTCTGCTGCATTTCCCATGTGATAATTTTTATAAACATCCCATAACCCGTCCCTGATCAGCCCGTCTGTAAGTTCCCCGTGGCCGAGGCGGTAGCCGTTGCGTGCCTTGTCAAGATAATACGGAACGTTTGACATGCTTTCCATGCCGCCTGCCACTGCAATGTCGGCATCCCCGGTCATAATTGACTGGGAGGCAAGCATGATGGCCTTCATGCCGGATGCGCATACCTTATTGACGGTGGTACAAACGGTTTCCGGGGCAAGGCCTGCATAGATGGCAGCCTGCCTTGCAGGAGCCTGTCCGAGCCCGGCTGAATAAACATTTCCCATAATAACCTGCTGTACGAGTTTACTGTCAATGCCGGATCTTTTAACAGTTTCTTTGACAGCTGCTGCTCCCAGCTGTGTGGCGGAGAGTGAAGAAAGGCTGCCGCCAAAGCTCCCAAGCGGGGTCCGGGCTGCGGAGATGATGTATACTTCTTTCATAGGATGATTTTTTGTCTCTGCGAATTTAGAAAATAATAAGAGGGTGTAAAAAATGAAAGATGCCGGGAGGCTTCTGTTCATGTCACTGTGCTTATTCTCACCCCTATCACCAGTATGTCGTCTGTCTGTTCAAAGCCGCCCTTCCACCGTTCGATGAAAGCATCAAGGTCCGCTGCCTGTTTTTCCATGCTTTCATGCTGTATGGAAGCAAGCAGTTCCTTAAACCTGCCGGTCATCAGTTTTTTATCATCGGCATTGAACTGGTCGGCGTAGCCGTCGCTGAAGGTATAGAAAGTATCTCCCCGGCTCAGGGTGAATGTATGGCCTGTAAAAGTTCGCTCCTGTTCATAATCGGCTCCACCGACAGGAAGCTTGGTGGCTTTCACTTCCTGGAGAACTCCGCCGCGGAAAAGGTACAGCGGCCTCATTGCTCCCGCGTATTCCAGTATTGTGCCGGATTGTTCCTCTGCAATGCTGCACAGTGCGACATCCATCCCGTCCCTTGTCTCGGCGCCGAACACATCTGATTTCCCGTGCTGTTTAAGGGCTTCCCGTATGCCTGTATGAAGCCGGCGGAGGATTTCCGGCGGATGCGTAATTCCTTCTTCCTTCACAATCTGGTTCAGCAGGCTGCATCCTATCATGCTCATGAAAGCCCCGGGGACGCCATGGCCTGTGCAGTCGGCTGCCGCGATGATTACCCGGTTGTTTTTCCGCCCTGCCCAGTAAAAGTCGCCGCTCACGATATCCTTGGGCTTAAAAAGAATAAAGGAGTCCGGCAGCAGCTTCTTCACATCGTTTTCATGTGGCAGGATCGCGTGCTGGATACGCTGCGCATAGTTGATGCTGTCGGTGATGGACCGGTTCTTCTCCTCAATTTTATCGTATGCTTCTTTAAGTTCCACGTTTTTAAGGCGGAAGATTTCAGCTTCTTTTTTTGAATTTTCAATGGCAAATCCTATCTGCTGGTGCTTGAGCTTATTGGTGGTTTCCGCGTTCAGCACTTCTTCCCTGAGCGCATGGAATAACTTATAGTGTTCGAGCGACTTAACGGGATCATTCATTTTCTCATAAGCAGATGCAAGGGCGAGGTGTATCTCATAGCGCAGAGGCTTTGCCTTCAGGGAAACGGCGATGTCAAGAGCCTGCTGAAGGCCGCGGACAGCCTCTTCCGCCCTTCCGTTTCTTACAGCAATATTACCGAGGCCCATGAGGCAATGCAGGGTGCATCGCGGATCGCCGCTCGCATTTATCTCTTTGCTCCTGGTGTAGTTATCCGATGCGGATTTATCATCCTTCATTTTTTCATAAAGGCTGGCCATCCCGAGGTAAGTCCAGGGGAGCCCTCCCCGGTCATTATGTTCCTCACGCATTGCGAGACTTCGCCGGTAATAGGCGAGGCCGTTCCGGAAATCACCATTAAGCGTGTAGGTTCTTGCAAGCAGGTTCAGGGAAGATGCGGCTGCCCTGAAATTTTTGAGCTCCTCTCTTATTGAAAGGCTTCTGGTGAATGCATCAATTGCATGGTTATAATCAGAAAGGCGGTTATAAATAAGTCCGATGGTTCCGAGCAGGTCAGCTTCGGCTTCCCTGTCCTCCTCAGGGTCAATGAGCTCAAGACCTTTCAGGCCGTGTTTCAGTGCATTTTCATATTCCCCGTAATTGTCATATACATTAGCGATAAAATTAAGAGCCCTCAGTTTTCCCTCTCTGTCAGATTCAGACTCGAAAAAGGCAAGGGCTGAAGTGAGATACTCAAGCAGGTTCTCATCATTCGACAATAAAAAATTAGCGGCGGCGGAAACCAGCTTTCCCCGGGCTATTCCCCGGGAGTAATTTATGCTTTCTGAAGATGCAAGTATTTGTTTCCCGAGAACGAGCGCCCTGGGAGTGTCAGCGTACCTGAGGTTCCAGGCCTCCGGGTAAAGAATATCAATCTTTGTTCTGTTATCCTTTGTTACCACGATACCCGTATTTACTGTACCGGCAGATCATAATAATACATTCCCCATGGTATGCTTTTTTGGCCGAAAATATCAATGAAAGAAGAGCGGAAAAGGAAAAACCATCCTGCGAAAATAAACACCACAAACCATGGAATAAGAATATTGTTTACAAGAAATGTCCGTTCTTTTTCCAGCCACTTTGTGAAGTTGGTGAGCTGTACCGACAGCAGCAGCACTACAGAACTGATGAGAAAGCATGCGGGGAAATAATTCTCCACCGCAGATACCATTTCTCCGCCTCCCGGCCAGTGCTGTATTTTGAACAGCCAGGAGACGTAAAAAAAACCCATGATAAAACTGCATACAAGCCCCATGAGCCAGAGAACAGTGTTTTTTTTAAAGAACGAAAAAGAATACAGCATCTGTGCAAAGAAGTTGAAGGTCATCCCGGCGATTGATATAGTAAGAATGGGGCCTGCACCTGCCCAGTGTTTTGTTTTGAACACCCAGCCCAGTATGTAAAGAGCAAGCATTGCAATAAAAGTGCTGAGGGATTTCCTATTTCCCCCGCTCCGGCTCCCGAACAGGAACTCTATAAAAGGGATTGAAAGGAAAATAAAAAAGCGTTCAATAATTCCGTTAAACGCCATGTAGGGATACCACCACAGGAAAATCTCCACGGCAATAAGAGCAGAAAGAATGAGCAGCAATGGCCTGCGCCGTTTTGTCCATGCAGCCCAAAGCAGGCCTGTGGCAATGGATGATAAAAGCAGCAGCAGCAGGCCGGGATAGGGGTACTCCCTGAATGAAAGGGCATAACCTGCAGCAGTCACTGCCGCAAGTCCCCCGATGATTAATTTCTGCTTCCTGTTCATGGTGATGACAAATATACATGTTTATTCCGCCTTCGCGTTCCGCTTCGGCGGACGAGAGGGTCCGTGGCTTCTCACGGGGCTAATACTAATTTTATTCCGCCTTCGCGTTCCGCTTCGGCGGACGAGAGGGTCCGTGGCTTCTCACGGGGCTAATACTAATTTTATTCCGCCTTCACGTTCCGCTTCGGCGGGGGTGGGAGAGCCCGTGGCTTTCCCCGTGGCTAATACCATTTTGTAAAATTTGCTTATTTTTCATGAAAATTCAATATAGCTGATGACCGGTTCACCCTTTAAATTCCTTGATTCCTTCACCAAAGAAGACCGTGAAATATTTTTCGGGCGGGAAAAGGAATCCGAAGAAATATATTCCCGTGTTTTCCAGGGCAATATCCTGCTGGCGTATGGGGCTTCCGGGACAGGGAAGACAAGTCTCATACAGTGCGGGCTGGCCAACAAATTCAGCGATTCAGACTGGCTTCCGATTCTTGTGCGGCGCGGTAACAATATGATGGATTCATTGATAAACTCCATCCGCAATGCAGCCCTTACCCCGCTTAAGAATGAATCATCTCCCTCTCTGAAAAAATATTTACAGTCCCTTTACCTCGACCACTTCAAACCTGTGTATCTTATCTTCGATCAGTTCGAGGAACTTTTCATTTTTGGTACCCGGGAGGAGATTGAAACATTCGCTGCCGGAATTGCGAAGGTTGTAAAGTCCGATCTGCAATGCAGGTTTATATTCGTGATGAGGGGAGAATACCTCGAACACCTCACCGTTTTTGAAGATCTCATCCCTTCTTTCTTCGACAACCGTATCCGCATCGAAAAGATGACACGTAAAAATGCCGCGGAAGCAATCCTCGGCCCCTGCAGGGTTTTTGATATTGAGGTTGAAGAAGGCTTTGCCCAGGCTTTGCTCGAAAGACTCTCGCCGGATAAGTCTGAAGTGGAACTCACTTACCTCCAGGTTTTCCTGGATAAAATATACAGGAAAAGCCTGTTGCTCAATACAGGGGGGCAAAAGCCAAAGTTCACACTCAGTCTTCTTGAAGGGCTTGGCCATATCGGCGATGTACTCTCTGATTTCCTGGAAGAGCAGATTGCGCTTATCCCCGATGCTGAAAATGCACTCACCGTGCTTAAAGCATTTGTCTCAACCGAGGGTACCAAGCGCCAGATAGATATTTACGAGATAAATGAGTTTACGCGTACCATCGGGAAAGATCTTTCCAAGGAAACCCTCGAGAATTTCATACACCAGTTCGTAAACCTTCGTATACTGCGCGATAAGGACGAGCAGGGAAAATATGAACTCCGGCACGACTCACTGGCAGCAAAGATTTATGAGAAAATTACCCTGGCGGAAAAAGAACTGATCGGGATACGGGAAATGATCGCCAGCCGCTGCAAAGAGTACGAAACCCGCGGTAATCTTCTTACACAGGAAGACCTGAACTATATCGCTCCCTATGAAAATAAAATTTTTCTTCGTGGCGAAGCGGAAACTTTTTACAATAAAAGCAAACAGGTAATAAGGAGCACTATGCGGCTGAAACGCAGGGTGGCTGTCATGTCTCTCCTCAGCATTCTTCTCTTAACTTCCGCCGTAGCATTCTGGTTTTATCAGGAAGGCAATGTCTCCAGGTCCAATGAGCTTGCAGCCCTATCTCTTGTCAAACTGGAGACGGATCCTACTCTCGCATACCTTCTTGCAGAGGAAGCATGGAAAAAAAATCCGGAAGGGGAACTTGCCCTCAAAGCCCTTGTAAACGCATATAGCCATGGACCTTTTTATAGTACCGTGAAAGGAGATAAGTACGACATTTCTCCTGATAGTAAAATTATCGTTACTACCTCATCTGACAGCGCCGTTAGTATCTACGATATGGAGGGAACTCTTTTGAAGTACCTTAAATTCAATGTGGAGCAGGAAATAATACAGGGAGAGGCTTTTGCCTCCGGCGGGAAAAGGTTTTTCCTGAGGGACAGGCACGGAAACTATACCGTGATGAGCCTCAGCGGAGAAAAACTTCATTTTTTTGAGAATCCCGGGATTAAAAAAACTCTTTTCGATTTTTCTTTCCAGCCGGGCGCAGACGGATGCCTCTTAAACCGCGGCAGTGATTTCAGTGTTTACAACTCCTCATGGGAAGAACTTTTCAGGGTTTCCAACAAGGGTATGCGCAGCATGGATGCAAAGTTTTCTCCCGACGGGAAAAGCATTATGGGCTATGCTGATAATACAATCCGGGTTTTTAATATGGAGGGAAAAGAAGTGAGAAAATTCACCTGTGACGACGGAGCCTTTATCACCGATGCTGATTTTTCCGGAAATTTTATTGTGACAACTTCGGTTGAAAAAAATAAAAATGAGAACATTATTAGATCTCTGTACACAAGCGAAGGAAAGAAATGCTTAACCGGAAATAGGCGGGGCTATTCAA
>JAHEYN010000004.1:0-74659 GCA_023251555.1 Bacteroidota bacterium
GATAACACAGGAGGGGAAAACCTCTGCAAGCATCCCGGGTGATATCGCTTTCGAGTTATATGACACTTACGGCTTTCCCGTTGACCTTACCGGGTTGATCGCAAGGGAGCATTCTAAAACCCTTGATGTTAAAGGATTTGATGAGGCCATGGAAAAGCAAAAAGCGCGCTCCAGGAAGGCTTCTGCGGTTGACACGGCAGACTGGGTTCCGGTTCACGGGGATGGAGAAACCATTTTTACGGGCTATGATGTGCTCGAAAACGAGGTGAGGATTATGAAATACCGCAAGGTAGCCGCGAAAAATAAAGAGCAGTATCAGCTTGTGTTTGACAAGACTCCTTTCTATGCCGAAAGCGGCGGACAGGTGGGAGATACAGGGGTGATTGTTTCCGGTAGGGAGCAGGTGCATATTACGGATACTAAAAAAGAGAACAACCTTATAATTCACTATGCCGACCGCCTTCCGTCTGATCCCCGTGCCGTTTTCCGGGCAACTGTAACGCGTGAGCGGAGAGAAATGATTTCTGCCAACCATTCGGCCACCCATCTCCTGCATGCGGCGCTCAGGCAGGTGCTGGGGAAGCACGTTGCACAGAAGGGCTCTCTTGTAAATGAAGATCATACCCGCTTTGATTTTTCTCATTTCGCCAAAATCGGGGGAGAGGAAATAAACAGGATTGAAGAAATCGTCAATAGCAGGGTACGGCAGGATATTCTGCTTGCGGAGCAGCGTGATGTACCTCTGAAAAAAGCCATGGAAACGGGAGCCATGGCCCTGTTTGGCGAGAAATACGGGGAGCTTGTACGAATTGTAACTTTTGACAGGAATTTTTCCGTGGAACTTTGCGGGGGCACTCACGTGCCTTCTACCGGCCGTATCGGTATGTTTAAGATTACTTCCGAGAGTGCGGTATCGGCAGGCGTCAGGAGGATAGAAGCTGTTACCGCCGGTAAAGCCGAAGCCTATATAACCCGGGAGTTGGCGATCCTGGACCGCATCAGGGGATTGCTGAAAAATCCGAGAGATATTGAAAAAGGAGTAGAGGAGATTATCAGGCAGAATGTTCTGTTCAGCGGGCATGTGGATGCGCTTGTAAAAGAGAAAGTGTATGCATTGAAAGCAGAGCTTCTCCGTAAAATTAAAAAGACAGATGGCATTAACCTGATTGCAGAAATGGTTTACCTGCCTTCGGCAGCGGCAGTGAAAGATCTTTCCTTTTCAATCAGGAATGAAGTGAGTGATTTGTTTCTGATTCTTGGTGCGGAAATTGAAGGGAAGGCACACCTCTCCCTGATGATCTCGGAGAATCTTATAAAAGAAAGGAACCTGGAGGCAACCAGGATTATCAGGGAATTGTCAGCGGAGATAGAAGGCGGCGGGGGCGGGCAGCCTTTTTATGCCACTGCCGGCGGTAAAAAATCTTCCGGGCTGGCAATTGCGCTGAGCAAGGCAATAACTTTCATAAAAAAGAGTTAAAAAATGTCTTATAAATTATCTTATTTCAAAAATATTATTACATTTAAAGTCAGAAAAGCAGGCTGCAGTTGAGAAAGACATTAAAATACGGAATTATCGTAGGCCTTACCAATACGCTGGTAATGCTTTTCGAATACCTCATGGAATGGGATGTTTCCCCTTTGATGAGGAATGTGGGTTACGTGAGCCTTATTGTTCTTGCACTGGGGATATATTACGGTATTAAGTCGAAGAGGGATAATGAGATGGAGGGATGTATCAGTTATACGCAGGCTTTACTCTCCGGTGTCCTGATAGCTTTGTTTGTTGGTATTATCACGGGAGCGTTTTCATACCTGTACTTCAGAAGCATCAATCCCGACCTTGCAGATATTCTTATCGGTGAAAAGGAAGAAATGATGAACAAGCTTCACCTCACGGATGAGAAAAAACTCAGGCAGCTCCAGTGGCTTCATACAGAATACTCCCCCAGGGGGCAGATGATATTCAGTTTTGCCAACTCCCTTTTACTGGGTGTTATATTTTCTTCAATCTCGTCCTTTTTTCTTCATATCAGGAGAAGCGAGAGGTAGCCAGTCCTATCCCTTATTCAGCCTGTGATTCATAAAAACCAGGGCCGTAAGAAGCACAAACGCTCCTGCCTGGTGAAGCACTCCCATTACTACGGGAACGGCGTAAAGCAGGGTAATGACTCCCAGGGTGTATTGTACAATTAAGGTTATTACTGAAATGTTAACTGAAATTTTTTCTCTGCCCGAAAGATTGTATTTGCGTGTAAGCCACCAGAAGGCGATGAGCAGGCAGGACAGTCCCCCTGCAAGTATGCGGTGAACAAACTGCACTCCTGCAAGATTTTCGGTGATGTTGCTGCCGAATGAGCTCATTGCTGTGACAGCAGAAGGAATCCAATCTTCTCCCATTTTCGGAAAGGTATTGTATATTTTCCCGGCATGCAGCCCGGCAACAAAAGCTCCATACACAATCTGCAGCAGGGCAAGCGGGAGCAATGTTGCTGCAAAAACCCTCATGCCTGCCGGGAGTTTGGGTTTTCCGGTTCCCGTGCGGGGATAGATTTCATCCAGGGCGAACCACAGGATAAAAGAATAGGTTAAAAAGGCTGTGAAAAGGTGCAGCGCAAGCCTGTAATGGCTTACACGGGGATTGTCAACCAGTCCGCTTTTTACCATATACCATCCTATAAAGCCCTGGAGCCCGCCCAGCAAAAAAACAAAAACAGATTTACGGATAAGGGCTTTGTCCAGCCTTTTCCTGAGGAGAAAGTAGAAAAAAGGAACAATGAATACAATCCCCGTAAGCCTTCCCGTGAGCCGGTGAAGATATTCCCACCAGAAGATAGACTTGAATGCTCCCATGTCCATGTCATAATTCACCTTCTGAAACTGGGGAGACTGCCTGTACTTTTCGTATAGCTCCTGCCAGTTTTCCTGCGTTACAGGCGGAAGCGCACCCATCAGCACATTCCATTCAGTAATAGAGAGCCCGGAGCCGGTAAGGCGTGTGATGCCCCCGATAATCACCATTGAAAAAATAAGCAGGCATCCTGCCAATAGCCAGGTTACTATTCCTTTATCGTAGGGGCGGATGTTTGTCATAGGTTTCGGGGAACCAGGGAAGTCCCCACCCATAAAAAATTACTTTGACAGGCAATACAGGCTGCCTAGTATATAGATATAGATGTAGGAATTCCTATGCAAAAGAGAAAATTAATATTCAATAAAACAACAATATTTTGGCAATAAAGGATATTATTAATTCAGCAACTAATTCAAACTGAGCCACCACCAAAAAAGCAGCATTTTTTTGAGGGAGTTAAGTTTTTTATAATTTCGCTTCACTTTAATCTAAAACACACCTATTATGGCAACATTAACTGTTAACAAAAATTCCTCAAAAACCCATTCACAGATCGAAGATTTCCTGAAGAAAGTAAGCGCCAAAAGCCCCGGTGAGAACGAGTTTCTCCAGGCAGTGCGGGAGGTGGCCGAAACGATTGTCCCCTTTATTGAAGCAAACCCCAGGTACAAAAAGGCCGGCATCCTCGAGCGGATTGTTGAGCCTGAGCGTGTAATCATGTTCCGTGTCCCATGGATTGACGACAAAGGGCAGTACCAGGTTAACAGGGGCTACAGGATAGAGATGAACAGTGCCATAGGCCCTTACAAAGGCGGGTTGCGTTTTCACCCTTCCGTAAACCTCGGGATCCTGAAGTTTCTTGCTTTTGAGCAGGTGTTCAAGAATAGCCTTACTACGCTGCCCATGGGTGGAGGCAAGGGAGGCTCGGATTTTGACCCCAAAGGTAAATCTGACGATGAGGTGATGAAGTTCTGCCAGAGTTTTATGACTGAACTGAGCCGCCATATCGGCCCTGATACTGATGTGCCTGCAGGTGATATCGGTGTGGGAGGAAGGGAGATCGGCTTTTTGTTCGGTCAGTATAAACGTATCCGTAACGAATTTACGGGTGTGCTTACCGGCAAAGGAATTGAGTGGGGAGGAAGCCTGATCCGTCCGGAAGCTACCGGTTATGGCTGTGTATATTTCACAAAAGAGATGCTGGCTACCCGCGGAGATAGTATCAAAGGAAAAACGGTAGTTGTTTCCGGTTCCGGGAATGTAGCCCAATATGCCATTGAGAAAGTTATCCAGCTTGGAGGGAAGCCCGTAACAGCATCGGATTCTGACGGATACATTTATGATAAGAACGGCATCAATGAAGAAAAGCTTGCTTTCCTCATGGATCTTAAGAATGTGAAGAGGGGCAGAATCAAAGAATATGCCTCCAAATACAAATGCGATTACGTTGCCGGCAAAAAACCATGGGGTGTAAAATGTGATATAGCTCTTCCCTGCGCTACCCAGAATGAGCTGGATGCCGATGGTGCAAAAGCCCTTATTGCCAACGGGGTAAAAGCTGTTGCAGAAGGTGCCAATATGCCGACAACCCTGGAAGCCACTGAAATGTTCATTGCGAGGAATGTCCTTTTTGCCCCCGGCAAGGCGGCAAATGCAGGTGGGGTTGCCACCTCGGGCCTTGAGATGAGCCAGAATTCCATACGTATGTCATGGACGAGAGAAGAGGTTGACCAGAAACTTCACAATATTATGGTGAATATTCACAAAACCTGTCTCAAATACGGTAAAGACGGCAAGAGTTGCAATTACGTTAAAGGCGCCAACATCGGCGGGTTCGTGAAAGTGGCTGATGCCATGCTTGCACAGGGCCTCGTATAGGCACTCTCATTACAGACAGGAAAAGAACCAAAGGGCAGATGAAAGCATGATTCTCTCTTTGGTTCTTTTTTATACAGAGCGACATAATACGTACACGCCTTCGTTATTCTGTCATTCATTATCTTACACCCGCTGAACAAATACCCTCATGTACACTATTCATAAAGAAGGTTATTCCACATTAATTATTGGCTTTATCGTACTGGCGGGAATCAATACGCTTACTGCCTACTTCCATATTTTTCCTTCATGGCTGACGATTGTTCTAAGGCTCTTGTCTGTTGGAGTTTTCCTGCTGCTGCTGAATTTTTTCAGGAATCCCCCGAGGCATACTCCCGTGAGTGAGAATTCCATTATTGCCCCCGCCGACGGGAAAGTTGTTGTCATAGAAGAAGTGTACGAGCCTGAATATTTCAAGGAAAAAAGATTACAGGTTTCTGTTTTCATGTCACCGCTTAATGTTCACGTAAACCGCTACCCGGTGAGCGGCAGGATTAAGTATTACAGGTATCACCCGGGGAAATACCTTGTGGCATGGCATCCCAAGTCATCTGTCCTGAATGAACGTACCAGCGTGGTTGTTGAAAAGCAGAATGGGTTTTCTGTCCTGGTAAGGCAGATTGCCGGTGTGCTTGCAAGGCGGATTGTATGTTATGCAAAAGAGCAGGCTGATGCCAGGCAGGGGGAAGAACTGGGCTTTATAAAGTTTGGTTCGAGGGTAGATCTTTTTCTTCCCCTGGGAACTAAGATAAAAGTCCGTGTGAATGATCAGGTTACCGGTGGGGAAACGGTATTAGCCGAAATTGCAGACTAAATACTTTTCTTTCAGATCATACGTTTTAATTGTGAAATAAATTGGTATTAACCCCGGGGCAAGCCCCGGACCTTCTTGTCCGCCGTAGCGGAACGCGAAGGCGGATTAAAAAATACAGAGACATGAAAAAGTTAGTTTTATGTGCAGCCGCAGTTGGTTTCTTTATGACGGCCCTGGCGGGTGGAACTCAGTCAGGTAACACAGCTACTCCGGCGAAAAGTGCGTGCTGTAAAAAATCCTGCCACTCTGCCCGTGCAAAGAAAGATGGCGCTTCGGGTTGCAGGAGCGACAGCACATCCTGCTTGTCGAAACCGGCGGAAAAGGTAAAGGAAGAAAAAAAGGAGAATGTTTCTCCGGCCGGGAATCCTGCGAAGTAACGGGCTCAGAGAATATTCTTCAGATCACCGAGGCAGTTGATTTCGTATGTCGGGGCTGCATTATGAGGTTTTTTACCGGGGTTAAAGAAAACCTGGTCCAGTCCTGCATTTTTTGCGCCGTGTATATCAGCCGAAAGGCTGTCGCCTATCATCAGGCTTTCATTTCTTTTGGCGCGTGCCAGCGAAAGGGAATGAATAAAAATTTTGCGGTCCGGCTTTTTGCACCCTGCCATTTCTGAAGTTATGATCCGGGTGAAAAATTTTTTAAGCCCTGAAGTTCTAATTTTCGTGAACTGCACTTCTTCAAACCCGTTGGTAATCACATGCAGGGAATATTTTTCTTTCAGGTAAGAGAGTACCGGGAATGCATGGGGGATAAGGGTAGTCTTACGGGATGCAAGTGAAATATATTCATCTGAAATCTGGCGGGAAAGTTCTTTTTGTTCAATCCCCAGATCCCGGAAAGTATTATCAAAGCGAAGATTCCTCAGTGTTTCCCTGTCAATTTTTTCGTACCGGTATTGTTCCCATAAAAGCTCATTGTGGTGCTTATAGGTCTTGATAAAGTTTTCTGGTTTTTCCACCCCGTGGTGCTGCAGGGAATGCTTGTGATAAAGTTCGGTGAGGGCTTCGGCGGAGTTGCTCTCGAAGTCCCATATAGTCTGGTCGAGGTCAAAAAAAATGTGCCGGTATGTTTTCATTTGATTATCTCCGTTTGAAGGTCGGAGATGCTCACGATGTGGTAAATCTGTACCAGGGTGGTAATCACCAGCGACCAAAGTAAAACGGAGCAGAACATGTAAAGCAGCACCTTCTTTCGGTTGGAAACGAGCCTGGTGGCGAGGAAGGTTCCGACCGGTATTGAAATCAGCACGGGCGACAGCAAAGCAATGCCGAAGAGTCCGTACTTTCTCCAGATACGCACGATTCTTCTGTTTCTCGGGGTAAAGATCCTGTGCCTGGTTCCGGGGGGAGGCCATGAGAGCGTACCAATTTCATGAGAGTATTGCCTCAGGTTTTTTTTCCTCGGGACGAAGAATTTTCTGTAGAAAAATTTCAGCCTGAACCAGCGTTTCGCAATCCATTTCCAGCAGGAGATAAAGAATTCATTATAGTAGGAAACCAGCCACACTCCTGCCATTCCTCCTGCGGTTGTCAGGAGGATGGTTTCGGCAAATCCAAAATCATACAGGTAAGCAAGCGGAGGTCCTGCGACAAATTTCACTGCGCTGCATACAAGGACGCTGAATATTTTTACTGCTGTATCCACCTCCGTGTGAGATGTATTCCGAAGTTACATTAACTTTTGGAAAAGGACCAATAAATATCGGGGGATTTTTTTCACTATGCAGTCAATAAGACTGGTTTTATGCAGCATTAAGAATACAATCCTCCGTTCAGGTGCAGGGTTTGTCCTGTCATGTACGAAGCCTGTTCGCTGCAGAGGTAAATGATGCATCGGGCGGCTTCTGATGGGTTTCCGAATTCATCTTTTGGGATGGAGTGTTGTATTTTTTCCCTGAGATCCGCCGGGATACGGTGCAGCATACCCGTCGTTCCGGTGTTAAAGTATCCGAGGCACAACGTATTTACAGTGATATTGTTTTTAGCTGCTTCCTTAGCTGTTGCCTTTGTGAATCCTTCGAGCCCTGCTTTGGATGCGGCATAGGCAGCAGTTCCGGGTACACCTGTTTTTGCCACCACCGATGAGATATTGATGATCCGCCCGAAGTTGTTTTTTTTCATCAGGGGCAGCACTTCCCTTGCCAGCAGGAAGGGAGCGGTAAGGTTTACTGCTAGGGTGTCATTCCATTGTTTCAGGGTAAGGTTGCGGACAGTGCCGTCAATGGAAATACCTGCGTTGTTAATGAGAATATCTATGCTGCCGAAGTCTTTAAGCGCATCTGCCACCAGCGAACACGCCTGTTGCTCTGAGGTGATATCCGCCCGGTAAGCTTTAACCCTGACTTTAAAAGATTCCAGGGATTTGAGAAGTTCGCCGATCTTTTCTTTTCCTGTATTGTATTGCAGTGCTAAGCTATATCCTTCCTTTGCGAGTGCTTCTGCGTAATATTTTCCCAGCCCGCCGGACGCCCCTGTAAGCAGCACTGTTCTATTCATAAAAAGAATTTATTTCAACCACCGTATGATATGCGGAAGGTTATTTTTTGAGAGATGTAAATATACATAATCTTTGGCTCCGAATCCTTTATTAAAGCGGGCTACGGATTCGGCCATGGATCCTCCGAAGTCAAAATTTTTTCCTGTTCCCGCGTGAAGGCTTATGTAATGGTCCATGAGCATGGACATGGCACCGGACTCCCTGCCTTTTTCGGAGGCAGCCCCTTTAAGGTAGATAATCCGGTCATGGCTCTGCATGAAGTGTGCTGCGGCATGAAGTGCTCCGCCGGGATCATATACGCCGAGGCTTTCGCCTTTGCTGTGCGAGGAGAGAGTATTGATAAGATTAAACAGATTTTTGTAGTCATCGTTATGAAATACGCCCGGGCGGTTGCCGCGTGAAGAGCGGAATATCCGGATCACCTCACTGGCTTCTACAGGTTTAACAGAGAGTCTGAATGCCATTGCTTTTTTAAGATTTCTTTTCAGGTTATCGGAGTAAGCAAGGCGGATGGCATCTATACCGGGCTGCAGGGAAACAAACTGGCTTTTTCTTTCTTCAATCCTAAAGGCTGCATTTGATGTGCCAGGGGCCTGCCGGAGCCCGAGTTCTGTGTATAGAAACTCTCCCGGGATATGGCGCAGGAACTCATCCGTCTTTGCGTTTGCGGGAGAGTGTACCGAGAAGAGCCCGAGTTGGTTCATGAAAAAAGGCTGGAATACATAGCGGATACCCCATTTCTTTTTCCATGGCAAAGGGAATACGTATTCGTAATCCCCTTCTACCAGAGCATCCCACTGATCACATACTGAGTCGAGATACCAGGAATAGGCGAAGATAATCCCGTTGGAAGCGCCGTCAATGCAGGCGTCCCATTTCTTTGTGTCAATGTCTTTGTATCTGATGTGGCGGATCAAAGCGGCCAGGTCTGTATGTTTCTCTTTTCCTGCAGCGGAACCCAGGATAATCCTTTACCCCAGTTTTTCTTTCAGGTTGCTATCAATTGCAGCAAGAAAGTCTTCCGAGTTAAGGTATTGCTCCTTGCTGGTTTTATTCCCGTGAATACACACAGCGAGGTCTTTGGTCATTTTCCCGGACTCGACTGTTTGGATACAGACTTTTTCAAGGGTATTGCAGAAGGTTGCCAGGGCATCATTTTTATCAAGCATAGCCCTGAAAGCAAGGCCTCTTGTCCAGGCGAAGATAGATGCAATGGGATTGGTGGAGGTAGGCTTACCCTGCTGGTAGTCGCGGTAGTGGCGGGTTACGGTGCCGTGTGCAGCTTCGGCTTCCATGGTGGACCCGTCCGGGGTTACGAGGGTTGAAGTCATGAGCCCGAGGGAGCCGAAGCCCTGTGCTACCGTATCACTCTGCACATCTCCGTCGTAATTTTTACATGCCCAGACAAAGTTTCCGTTCCATTTCAGGGCTGACGCCACCATGTCATCAATGAGGCGGTGTTCGTAGGTAATGCCTGCTGACTGGAACTTCGCTTTAAATTCTTTCTCATAAATTTCCTGGAAGATGTCTTTAAAGCGCCCGTCGTATTTTTTCAGGATGGTATTTTTCGTGGAGAGGTAGAGCGGCCATTTTTTCAGGAGCGCCTGGTTGAAGCAGGCGTATGCAAATCCGCGGATAGATTCATCTGTATTGTACATAGCCATTGCCACGCCATCACTTTTAAAATTGAACACTTCGAAAGACTGTGCAGGGCTGCCGTCGTCAGGAGTGAAAGAGATAGTCAGCTTGCCTTTGCCTTTTGTCACAAAGTCGGTTGCACGGTACTGGTCGCCGAAGGCATGGCGGCCGATACAGATGGGTGCGGTCCAGTTGGGAACAAGGCGGGGCACATTGTTCATCACAATGGGTTCGCGGAAAACAGTGCCGTCAAGGATATTACGGATTGTGCCGTTGGGAGACTTCCACATTTGTTTCAGGCCGAACTCTTTCACGCGTGCCTCATCGGGGGTGATAGTTGCGCATTTAATGCCGACATTAAATTTTTTTATAGCTTCTGCAGCTTCCACGGTAACCCGGTCGGCTGTGGCGTCTCGGTTTTCCATGCCGAGGTCATAATATTTAATATCGAGGTCGAGATAAGGCAGGATGAGTTTTTCCTTTATCCATTTCCAGATGATGCGTGTCATCTCATCTCCGTCGAGTTCAACGATGGGATTGGTAACTTTTATTTTTCTGCTGTTCATATTCATACATAAACGGTTTAGCGTCTCAGTAGCCGAAAATATCTTCCATGGTAAGGAACTTCACTTTTCCGTATTTGCCAAGGGTTGCCAGGTCGAGCTTGTTTTTATCCCCGAGTACGATGACGGTATAGCTTTTTCCTTTCACATACCTGCCCTGGAAAGCCTGGAGGTCGGTCATAGTGAAATCAGGAACGCGGGTAAACACATCACGGCGGATATCATAGTTCAGCCCGAGTTTTTTAGCCTGTTCATAGTTAAAGAGAATGTCAGACTTTGTGATCCTTTCAGTACGTATTTTCTGCATCAGGGAGTTTTTTGCAGAAGAGAACAGCAGGGATGATTCGGGCATGCTGTTAAGAAGGGACATCATTCCCGACATTGCTTCAGGCAGTTTATCGGCCTGAGTGCCGATATAAGCCATCACATAATGGGGTTTCTCCTTTCTTTTCGGGGTGGTGTAAGAAGAGAAAACGGAATAGGCAAGTGCTTTTGATTCCCGCATTTCCTGGAACACTATGGAAGACATTCCGCCGCCGAAGTATTCATTATAAAACTGAATGAGGGGAACATCATCTTTGTGATAGTTGTCGCCTTTGGAAAGCATGATAATTTCTGCCTGCTTCATGTCATAATTAACAACGAACACCATGGAGTCGGCCGTAGATCGTTCACCAAACTTAGTTCCGGCCGGCAGGGGAAGCAGGGAGGCGGGGACATTGTGATGCTTTACAATCATGGCGGTGAGCTGTTCGGGTGAAGAAGGCCCGTAATAAAGAACACGATGTTGGTATGTAAGCAAACTTTTTATAATCCCGGTAAGTTCTTCGGGCTTAAGTGCTTTGAGTTCTGCCTCGCTGAGGATATTGGTAAAGGGAGATTTCGGGCCGAACTTGGCATAGTTATACATGGCATTCCAGAGTATGGCCTGTTTGCTGAGTTTGGCATCTGCTCTTTTTTTCAGTTCATCCTGCACCAGGTTGTCGAGTGCTGCTTTGTCGGGCTGAGGGTCTGAAAGCAGGTTTTCAAACAGGGCAAGGGCGGCTTCGAAATTATCGTTCAGCCCCGTAAGGGTAACATAGGTCTGGTCTTCAGAACTGGAAACATCAAAATTGCAACCCAGCTTGTAAAACTCCTGCTTGAGGGCAACAGGATTATACTTTGAAGTACCGAGATATGGAAGATAAGCTAAAGCCACAGACATCTTCTTGTCATGTACTGTTCCCATGTCAAGTACAAAGAAGAGATTAAAGAGATTGTTCTCTTTGTTAAGTGTATATTCTGCTTCAAGATTATTTTTAACAGGAAAGAATTTTATGTTTTCCTTATAATCCAGGAACTCCGGTTTTATCTCGGGAGATTTCGCGTTAATGATATTCTGAACAAAAGGAGAGATATCATTCCTGTTAACAGCTACCGGTGTGATGGCAGGTTTTTCGACTTTCTTCACATTTTTATCTTCTCCCGTGTGTTTGTAAATGATGACATAATTATTTTCGTAATTCTTCTTCACGAAATCAATCACTTCTTGTTTTGTGACAGCGGACAGCCGGTTGATTTTCGCGGTATAATCTTTCCAGTCTATTCCTTCCGTAAAGGCTGACACAAAAGCCCCAACGCGGTTCCCGTTGTCTTCATAGCCTCTTGTTTGCTGCAGTTTAAGGTCATTGACTGCGGCTTTCAGCATCCAGTCGGGGAACTCACCCTTCTTTATAAGTTCAAGCTGGGAAAGGAGAAGTTCTTTAACCTGGTCCAGTGTTTGTCCTTCACGCGGATCACCGCTGATGAGATGCAGGGAATAATCCTTAAGTATCATCGGGAAACTGTTGGCCCCCAGTACTTTCTGTTGCTGGTTAAGGTTAAGGTCTATAAGTCCGGCGGTGCCGTTGTATAGCAGCTTATCCACGAGGGTAAGCATATCAGCATCTTTCGAAGAAGCGCCTCCGAAGCGGAAAGCGAGTGCCATGGTTTCTGCATCAGGGCCGTAGACATCTTTCACCACGGGCTTAAGGATAGGATCTTCCACAGGTGAAGTAAAGGCGGGAACAGGCATTGCCTTAAAAGCCCCGAATTTCTGTTTGATCATGGCAAGTGTGGAATCCGGGTCAAAATCACCGGAGAGGCAGATCGCCATGTTGTTGGGAACGTAATAAGCGTGGTAATAATCCATTATCTTTTTGATGGATGGATTTTTAAGGTGTTCAATAGTTCCTATTGTTGTTTGGGTACCGTAGGTGTGTTTTTGGAAAAGACCGGCGAAGAGGGCTTCCCAGAGCTTGTCTCCGTCATTATCAAGATGCCTGTTTTTTTCTTCATAAACTGCCTCAAGCTCAGTATGAAAGAGCCGCATCTCCGGGTTACGGAAGCGTTCGGCTTCGAGGGTGAGCCACTTATCAATCTGGTTGGAAGGAATGTCATTCACATAAACTGTTTGCTCAAAGGAGGTATAGGCATTTGTCCCTTCTGCGCCTATAACGGAAACCATTTTATCATATTCATTGGCGATGGCATAGGTTGCTGCCACTCCCGAGATGCTGTCGATCTGGTGATAAATCATTTTCCGTTTCAGGGAATCCGTTGTGGAGCGGTAAACCTCATAGAGTTCTGTGATTTTGTCAAGCTCGGGTTTTTCCTTTGAGTAGTCCTTGCTGCCGTATTTGTCAGTGCCTTTGAACAGCATGTGTTCAAGATAGTGTGCGAGTCCCGTGGCATCCGCAGGATCATTTTTACTTCCTGCCTTCACTGCAATGCGCGTTTCAATGCGCGGTGCATCTTTATATACGGTGAAATATACCATCAGCCCGTTATCGAGCTTGTATATTTTTGCCTTGAGGGGATCATTGTTTACAGCAGGGAGCTGTACCTGGGCGGAAAGAGATAAGGCTGTAAATGCCAGTCCGAGGGATAAAATCACTTTGTTTTTCATGGTAATGGTTTTAAATATTGAGGGGGTCAAAGATACATTTCGTTTTCATAACTGAAACATAAGAAGGGTGCAGTCCTGGCCTCAGAAATCTATCTCAAGCCCAAGCTGGTTGCGAAGGTCATTAATATTTGGATTTTTTTCAGCCATCTTTTTAAAAATTTCAGATGTGGTGTAGGGGGGCGGTTCGGATTGTGTGGAGGGGGGAGTAATAATTTCAAGCTGGATAACCTTGTTTGAAAGCCGTTTCCTGAGAAAGTCAAGAAGACTGGCTTTTTCACCCTGAAGCAATGATTTGCTTTCTGCAGTGAAATGTATCAGGAAATTTTCTTTCAGTTCAGGTATATTGCTTTCCATTATGCTGTGCAGGACAGTTTTGTTCTCTCCGAGAAGGATTTGCGCATACGCTTTCCATGCGGTGTGCAGTTCTTCGGCAGAGAATTTTTTATCCGGAATATTTTCCGCAGGTTTTGCTGCTTCGGGATTATTTTTCTCGGCTTCCGGGCGGGAGAGCGATATAGAGACGGTTTTGGGAGCAGCGGCCTTTACAGGAGAAGGAGAAGGCGGGGGAGAGGGAGAGGAAGAGGAAGAGGAAGAGGAATGGACAACAGCAGCGGCAGGAGCGGCTTTTTGCACGGATCCTGCAGTAGTGTTTTGTTTCAGGCCGGGGGCATTGATGGTACAGAGCATGAGCAGGGCAAGCTCCACATGCAGCCGCTGGTTCTTTGCTGATTTATATTGTACATCACATTTGTTAAGGATATCAAGTGCGGCCAGGAGAAAAGGACCGGGGCAGGCTGCTGCCTGTTGTTTGTATTTTTCCCTGACAGAGGGGCTTGTTTCGATAAGCTTCAGGGTAACGGCATCCTGGCATACAAGCAGGTCGCGCAAGTGAGATGCCAGCCCGTTGATAAAGTTATGCCCGTCGAAGCCGTTGTTCAGGATCTCGTCGAAGGTGAGCAGCACCGATGACACATTGCTGTTAAACACATCTTCGGTAACCTTGAAATAGTAATCATAATCAAGAATGTTCAGGTTCTCAAGCACTGCTTTATAAGTCAGCCTGTTGCCGCCAAAGCTCACAATCTGGTCGAAGATGGAGAGGGCATCCCTCAGGGCGCCGTCGGCTTTCTGCGCAATGATGTGAAGTGCGTCGGGTTCCGCCTCTATATTTTCTTTTGAAGCGACAAATGCAAGGTGCCCGGCGATATCTTCCACTCCTATGCGGTTAAAATCAAAGATCTGGCAGCGGGAGAGAATGGTGGGAATAATCTTATGTTTCTCGGTAGTGGCGAGGATAAAGATGGCGTAGGAGGGGGGTTCTTCCAGCGTTTTCAGGAAGGCATTGAAAGCACTGGCGGAGAGCATATGGACCTCGTCAATGATGTATATTTTGTATTTCCCCTGGTGGGGAGCAAACCTGACCTGTTCCACAAGGCTCCGGATGTCATCTACCGAATTATGTGAAGCGGCATCCAGTTCGTAGATGTTGAGAGAATGCGATGCATTAAAGGACTGGCATGATTCACACTTATTGCAGGCTTCGGTATTCCCGGAGAGGTTTTCGCAGTTGATGGTCTTGGCAAGTATCCTGGCGCAGGTGGTTTTGCCTACACCCCTTGGCCCGCAGAAAAGAAAAGCCTGTGCGAGGTGTTTGTTTTTAATGGCGTTTTTAAGGGTGGTGGTAATGGACGTTTGTCCCACTACCGTATCGAAGGTAGCAGGCCTGTATTTCCTGGCTGAAACAATGAAATTGTCCATGCGGGTTAAAACGGGGATTCAAAGGTAATATTTTATTTTCCCCGAAAATGGGGTCTGATATATAGTCCGGTCAAACAATCACTCCGTCTTTCCTTGCTGCCTCATGAAATCAAGATTGATTTTTATGGCCTGGTTGCCGGGGTCAATTTCAAGGCCTTTCATCCATGCCTGTCGCGCCTCGTGGTATTTTTTGAGTTGAAAATAACAGGAGCCTATGCGGTTGTATATTTCCGCACCGGGTTCAAATCCCTGTGGATATTCGGTACACAGGAGATATTCCTCCAGGGCTTTGTCCCACTGGTGCAATACATCCATGTATAATTTACCGAGACTTCCTGCGATGGTGGGATGGGGAGAAGGGCAGTGGTCATTATATGATCTTAGTACAATTACTGCAGAGTCTATGAGGTTGCGCCCGAGGTAGCAGTCGGCGAGGTTAAGGTAAGTCTCCGGGAAGCAGGGAGCGATGCGTATGCCTTTCCGGAGGAAATAGATCGCTTCAGGGAACCGCTTCGCCATCTTATACTCAAAACCAAGGCTGTTCAGCACCTGGTAGTTGGAAGAGTCGGCTTCGAAGGCTTTCCTGAAGTACTGTTCAACCTTTATGGAATCATGTCCAGTGCGGTAGTAATGGCCCAGCTGGAAGTACAGTTCAGCGGCTCCGTCCCCGGAGGGAAATACAGCTATTCCTTTTTCGAGCATTTTTTTTGCTTCTGCGG
This sequence comes from Bacteroidota bacterium, assembly GCA_023251555.1. Taxonomy (GTDB): domain Bacteria; phylum Bacteroidota; class Bacteroidia; order AKYH767-A; family JAHEYN01; genus JAHEYN01. Next base: position 15,647 of record JAHEYN010000004.1, read on the forward strand.
GGTGACCGTTATTGAGCAGGGTATTGCCGAACAATGCGTACGTATGGCCGGGGGTAACGGTGTACGGATAAGTACCTTCAAAATATTTTACGCCTGTGAGAAAGGAGAGGAAGAGGGCAAATCCACCGTACACAGCCAGCCGGACATATTTTTTTTCGGCATAGAAGTCATAGAGGGATGAAATGGCGTATGAAGCGAAGATAATCATGAAAGGCAGCACCGGCAGGCGGTAGCGTGCGGAGATGAGCACGAGAATGATAGAGAAAGCATAAACAAAAAGCAGAACCATAAGCAGCAGGATTCCTGATTTTTCATTCATCCTCCTGAAGTGCGCTAAGAACAATGCCATGCCTGCGAGGGCAAGAGGCAAGATAAACCCAAGCCGGATAAAAGGCATACGGGTAACAAAAGAGAACGAGGCAAAGAGCCCTACGTCAAAGTTTCGCGGGAACTCATAGCTGTTGAAGAACAGCACTGTTTTCATCCAGGTATTCCTGACAAACTCTCCCGGGTGCAGGCGGATGAACTCAAAGGCTTTCCCGTAGAAAAATTTATCCTGCTGCGCGAAGTCTTTCACTTTTTCCGATTCGTAAGGATACATCAGCAGCTTTTCCCATTGTATGCCGGGAGCGTACCCTATTCTTTCTGTCATCTTCTCATTGTTGCCTATATAAAAACTGATTCCTCCGTTGCGGGAGATGAGAAGGGTTTCGCCGGCCACGATACGGTTTCTAAGCGCGGTGCATGCAACAAGCGAAAGGGCGAGGCAGGAGAAGATGGCGGCATGCGGGATTTTCTTCCGGAAGTGCGGTTTCCTGTCCGTCAGCATCCAGAGCCCGTATACAGGCACTGTGAGTAAAAAATTCGGAAGCGTGACTATCAGCATGGAGAGGGAGAGCCCGGAAACAGAGAGCATAAGATAGTTTGCTTTTCCCTGTTTACGGGAGGAGATAAAATAAAGGAAAGAAAGAGTGGCTGAGAGGAAAAGAAAGATCAGCAGGACGGGAGGAAGAATTTCCACTGTGTATTGTATGATGCGTATGTACATTGCATAGATGAGAAGCGCCGCCATTGCTATGCGCCTGTTAAACAAATGCTTTGCAAGCAGGTAAAGGAGCCCGGCATTCACCACGTCGAGAAGCACCTGGATAAGCTTAACGATGGAAGGGTGTTCTCCGAAAACAAAAAAAACCGCCCCCACGAAATAGGAGTAAAAGGGAGGGTGGAAATAAGATCCGCCCTTATCGCCCAGCCAGCTCACATTGTTATAGTAGTGTGCATCATCCACGTATTCCTTGGAATCCACGATGGGAAAGTCGAAGATGGGGTTGTTGAATTTCATCTGCTGGAAATGGAGAAGCCTCATAAGCAGTGCCAGCACGAGCACGGTTTTTACCCAGCCGGAGTGGTAGTGAAAAAACGACAGCCTGTTATTTTCTTTTTTTTGCTGCGGTGTCATCCAGGGTTATTGTTTTGCTTTGTCTTTCCTGTAATCTCCCCTCGAGAAATACTTTTCAATGAGGCAGTAAAGAAAAATAAAAAAGTAACGGCTTCCCATTTCTCTTATCCTGAACTTGGAAATTCCGTGTTTCCGGTTGGTCCATGAGTTGGGAATCACGGTGAAGGAAAAACCGCGTACGATAGCCTTGAGCGGCAGTTCGAGGGTGAGATTATAATGAGGGGAGAGGAAAGGTTTGGTACCTTCTATGGCTTCCCTGCTGTACAGTTTGAATGCATTGGTGAGGTCGTTATAACGGATGCCGTAGGCTATGCGCACGATGGTGTTTGCAATTCGGTTCAGCAGCAGCTTGTGAAAAGGGTATCCTGTCACATTTCCTCCTTTGATAAAGCGGCTGCCGAAGACGCAGTCATATTTGCCCCCGGCCATCTTGCGGTAATATTTAACAAGATCGGAGGGGTCGTCGGATAAATCGGCCATCATGATGGCAACACAGTCCCCCGAAAAATTTTCCAGCCCAAAGGCCACGGCATTCCCGAATCCCGGAGCTCCCGTGTTGTCAACTGTCCTGAGTGCAGAGAATTGTTTCCCCAGGTTTTCCAGCACTGAGGGGGTGTTATCGGAGGAATGGTCATTGACGACGAGAATTTCATAAATAATACTTTCTTTCTCCAGGGTAGAACAGATTGACCGGATAGTTTCCGGCAGGGATTCAGCTTCGTTGAGGGCGGGGATAACTACACTCAGTTTCATTTCTTTGCTATAACGAGGAACTGCTGCCCTGCAATTTTCCACAGGAGAGGAAGCTGCAGGTATGCTTTTACTAGAATACTGTAGGCAGGGGGCCCTGAGCGGAATGAGAGCGGAAGAAAGCGCGGATGAATATTTGTAATTTCAAATCCTGCGCCAAAAAGATGTTCTGCAGCGGAAACATCAGTGAGGATGGTGCGGTGGTCAGCAAAATCAAAATAGCCCCGGTAAGCGTACCTGAAGTTGGGGCCCATCACTGCTATTGTGCCGCCGGGCTTTGTGCAGCGGTACATTTTTTCAAGAACGGCGGCCACTTCATCCTGGGAGGAAAGATGTTCGAGGAAATTTGAGATGAAGATTCCATCGAAAAATTTTTCGGGCAGTTCCGCCTGCATGATATCCGCGCGGATAAACCTGATTCCTTCTGCAAGTCCGCCACCCCCGGGTGTTTCTTTGTCCACCGCCCATTTTTCGGCAGCAGGTGCAAGGTTTATGAACTCCCCTTCCCCCGCGGCAGGGTCCAGCATGACGGCCGGCCGGCCCATGCGGTTCCAGATAAAGCTGCTGATTTCTTTCCATGCGGCAACTTTAGATACCTTGCTCACTCCCCTGAAACGGTATTGGTAGATTCTTTCGTGGTTCATATCAGAAGATTATTCCTTCGAGTTCTTTTTCATGGCCGGTGAGCCACTTGTATACGTCCTCAACTGTTTTCCGGACAGGGATGGATGGCTTCCATCCCGTGAGTTTTGTAACCTTGCTGTTGTCGGAGATATAAAGCTTTATATCTCCGGGGCGTTCTTCCGCGGATTCTTCAACAGGAACTGTATTCCCGGTCAGTTCCCTGCACAGTGCAGACAACTCCTGCAGGGAAATGCTGTTGGACAACCCGCCCCCTGCATTCATTATTTCCCCGCTGAGCATGGGCAGGTGATGAATCTGGCAGTCAAGCAGATTTACAAGGTCATTCACATGAAGGACATCTCTTACCTGTTTTCCTTTCCCCCCGAAGCTGAGGTATTTCAGGGGCTTTTTTCGCAGGTGCATGGCCATCCAGTAAACGATAAATCCGTAACCTGACCCACCCATTTGCCAGGGCCCGCTTACCACTCCAAAGCGGTTGATGATGTTCTTTATCCCGTAAAATACACTATATTCTCCGAGGAAGAGTTCCGCTGCCAGCTTGGAGCTTCCGTAAAAAGTACGGGCTCCGCCGGTCGGGAAGTTTTCACTAATCCCGGATTCTGAAACCCCCGCTGTTGCTTTTGCAGACAGCAGCCCGAAGCGGGTTTCTTTTTCTTCCATGGGGAGGCTGTTCAGCCTGTTCACAGGATATATCCTGCTGCTGGAGAGAGAAATGACGCCGGCCCCGCACTGTCTTGCATACTCAAAGCACTGAAGGGAGCCTGTAAGGTTGTTATCCACCACTTCGGCCGCATCTCCTGCAAGTCCGGAAAGTACTGAAGGGTCCGCGGCTGCGTGGATGATAACTGAAGGGACTATGTGAACTTTTTCATAATCTTTTTTTGTGCGGCAGTCGCCTTCGACAAAACGGATACCGTGTGCCGAAAGACGTTCCCTGTTGAGAACAGATCCCCTTTTGCTGAGATTGTCAAAGGCAGTGATATCCCACCTGGGATACCGTTGTTTAAGGCCTATAGCCGTGTGCGAACCTATAAAGCCTGCTCCGCCTGTGATTAATAATGTGTGGCTCATGCTTGATTTGGAAAGCATAAAAGTAGTGCTTTTCAGGAAAAACGGGGAACAAGCAGGGCGAGGGAGAGATCGGAAGTGGGAAGAAAGTGAAATAGTCTGTATCTGCATGCCATCCCCGGACGATCTTCGCTGTCAGGAAGCGTTTTTTTGCAAAGGCGGGAAAGCTTTACCCCATGAAATTCTTCTTTGAAAAAACTTCTATATATTTATTATATTTGACAAAAATATGTTCCCCTTGAAAAGGTTATTCCTATATCCATTGCTGCCTGCGTTTTTTTTACTTTCGTTTACCGGTGCTAAAGGCCAGGCATTTTATCTCGGTACGCATGTGGCTTCTTTAGGTGCGGGTTTTATGGGAAGCTGGCCGTTCGCTACTACCAGCAACTCTCCTGCAGTAGGTCTGCATTACGAGCATGGTATTTATGAAATGAGTTCAGGGTCGGCTATGGGTGTGGGTTTCTATGTGGGGGAGAAGAGCCTCGTATGGCATAAGGAACTGGGTGATGCACTCTGGGAAGAAAGCAAATGGAAATATACGTTTGCAGGTATTACCGGCAGCTACCACTACAATGCACAATCCCGTCTCGATCCTTATCTTAATGTAATGCTCGGGATGAAGATGCTGAAGTACACTTTCATTTACTCCGATCCTAACCATGCCCCACCCGGAGGCCCTCCTTCGGCTGACTATCCCAAAACAAGCTTTGCTTACCAGTTGTCGGTTGGAGCGAGGTATTTCTTTTCCAACAACATTGCAGCTTTTCTTGATGCGGGATATGGGTTTTCCTATATAACCGGCGGCGTTACGGTGAAAGTTTTTTAAGACAAGACTCCCGGAGAATATCCAGGCATAGTCCTGTTTCAAACCCTTTCGAAAACAGGTAATGTAATGTCTTTATTTTTTTCTCTTCTGCGCCGCATTTTCGCAGTGTCTCCAGTTTTTTCGATGCCAGTGATTTAATTTTTTCCGCATAATCCCCCGGACTGATCTCATCCAGCGCCCTGCTGATAATAGCTTCGGGAACATTTCTTTTTCTCAGCTCCGCTGTGATTTTTATGCGGCCCCAGCTGTGATTCCTGAATTTGCTCCCTGCATAGAGTGCAGAAAATCTTTCATCGTCAACAAAACCTTCTTTTGCAAGAACAGCTATAATTTTTTCTGCCGCTTTGCCTGTTAAGGAAAGGCTGTGCAGCTTTTCTTTCACTTCATGCGAGCAGCGCTCCCTGTAAACACAAAAACTGCGCAGCCTGTCTAAAGCCTGTTTGTCCTTTCCTTCCGTTCTTCCCCGAATTTTCATCATGATTTACCCGGCTTGAAAAAAGAATATATTTTTGCCCGCTGCAAAGGTATGAAAAACAGTAAGGCGCTTTCCCTTTTACTTACCGCTAATATCATTTCGGGTTTCGCACAGGGCATCAGCATGCTGGCGATACCCTGGTATTTTGCGGCTGTGCTTCATAAGCCTTCCTGGTTCGGATACCTGTATGCCTGTACCACCTTCATCAGCCTTTTCTGGAGCCTGTATGCAGGGACGCTTATTGACCGCTATTCCAGGAAGAAAATATTTATCCTCATTTCTCTTGGCGGGGGAGTGGTGCTGCTGTCGGCGGCACTGACTGGTTACCTCATGGGATCGGTACCCCTGTTCATGGTGATGCTTGTTTTCCTTGCGACTGTTTGCAGCTTTAACATTCACTATCCTGCCCTCTATGCTTTCGGGCAGGAGGTCAGCAGGGCGGAGCATTACGGGAAAGTGAACGCATACCTCGAGATTCAGGGCCAGGCCACCAGTATCCTTTCCGGGGCGCTCGGAGCTCTACTGCTGCAGGGAGTGCATGCAGGGGCAGGTATCAATATGCTTGGCATTGAGATAAAGATGCCGTTGGAGTTAAGAGGCTGGAAACTTCATGAAATTTTCCTCATGGATGCGATCACTTATTTTATTGCCATGGTATTTATAAGCGGGATAAGCTATGTTCCGCAGACACATAAAATCATTGAAGAAGGATCAGTGTGGAAAAGAATCATGAGCGGTGTTTCTTTCCTGAAAAAGAATACCTCCGTATTTATTTTTGGCAATGCTTCGTATTCCATTTTCGTTGTGCTGATGGTGGAAGTGTATCTCCTGCTTCCGATGTACGTTTCCGGCCATCTTGCTGCGGGGGCTGATGTGTATGCGTCAGCCGAAATTTATTATGCCATAGGAGCCCTTCTCTCGGGGATGTTCATACGGAAAATATTCGGCGGCACGAATGCAGTACACTCCATCCTTCTGATGATGGGAGCCACAACAGTTATATTTTTTGTAGTAAGCTTCACGAAGATGAATGCTTTATTTTTTGCCTTCTCGTTTTTAATCGGCATTACCAATGCAGGCACCCGCATTCTCAGGGTTACCTGGCTTTTTCACCGCATCCCGAACGGAATGATAGGGAGAACAGGCAGCGTATTTTCCATGCTCAATATTTTTATGAGATTTCTGTTCATCACTTTGTTTTCCATGCCGTTTTTTTCGGCGGGGAGCCATGTTACGTGGGCGTACTTCATCTGCGGGAATTTTGTATTGCTTTCGGCCTTGCTGCTCCTGAAGAACTACCGGGAGATGGTCAGTACCTGAGGAACATCCCGTGTTGCACATCTCCTCTTTTTTTTTACATTTGAAGAATAATCTATTTAGTCCATGAAAATATATTTACAACATCTGAGTTTGCTGGCAGCCTGTTCAGCTATTCTTACTTTTTCCGTTGCACAAACCAAATTTGAAAAACATTACGGCACATTTTTCCCTGACGACGGGAGGTATGTGATACCCACCTCTGACGGGGGATATCTTGTTGCCGGGTCCATGCTGAGCACTACCACTTACCAGAGTTCAGCATGTCTCCTTAAAACCAATGCAGGCGGAGACAGTGTATGGTCAAAAATTTTTACTCCTTCCGGTTCGTCTGGACTGATGTGCGTGCAAAGTACTTCCGACGGAGGCTATGTTGCATGCGGATCTCACGGTGACCTTGTCAATTCCGACGTTTATATTGTTAAAACTGATGCGGGGGGAAACACGCAGTGGGAGAAAAGCTATGGCGGTTCCTATCTCGACAATGCATACTGGATCGAGCAGACTACTGACGGAGGATATATTGTAAGCGGAAGTTATATTACCGTCCTGCTGGGCTACCGCCAGGCATACGTACTCCGCCTGGATGCTTTGGGAGACACCCTGTGGACCCGCGTATTCAACGGCCTTGCAGGGGGAGATTACAGCGAGGCTTTTGCCATACAGCAGTCGGACAACGGTAATTTCGTAATGTGCGGAAATTACGTCCTGTCCAGTCTTTCCGGGCACAGCGTATTTATGCAGGAGCTGGATGCAGCCGGGAATCCTGTATGGATCAAAAACTGGGTGCATGATACCTATGGGCAGAACGGCTACTCTCTTTGCAAAACTCCCGACGGCGGTTTTGCTTTCTGTGCCGATAAGCCAAATACAACCGGCTCTTTCGACTATTGGCTTATAAAGACGGACAGCAGCGGAACGGAACAATGGCAGAAACAGTACAGGCCTTATGGAATAGGCGGCACTGCCCATACTCTTGCCGTTACTCCCGATGGAGGCTTCCTTCTCGGCGGAGTAGTTTCTTTTCCCACCACATGGAATCCATCGGGATGGCCTATTCTTTATATCCTGAGAACTAACAGCAATGGGGACAGTCTCTGGTCAAAAGCTATTTCAGATACTGCTGCTTTGGGTAATGCATACTGTGTAAAATCCACACCGGACGGGGGATATATTATATGCGGGACTGCTACAAAGACTACTTATGAACCTGCAGGGTACGGGGGAACGGATATTTATCTTGTAAAGACCGACAGCTCCGGGAGTTTCACCGTTGGCATCCGGCGGACTGGCGGAGAAGAGGATATAACCAATATTTTCCCCAACCCCGTTTCTTCATATATCACTGTCCGTGCAGGGAGTGACTGCGCCGGTGCCGGGCTGGAAATTTTTGATTTGCCCGGAAAACTTGTAATGCAAAGGTTCCTCTCAAACGCTCCTGCCGAAAACATACCGCTTACGGTTCCGCCCGGAATTTATTTTTACAGGCTTGTGCGCGGAAAGGAGATTCTCCGTACGGGAAAGATCATAATTGAATAATACAATCCTCACCTGTTATGAACCATAAAAAAACAACACCTATGAAAAGTCAAAACCGATTTACCTTCATCTTGGGGAGCCTGGCTCTCACGCTATCCTCCGCTCTCTCTTTAACTTCCCTGCATGCCCAGACTTTCCAGAAAACATACGGTACGAGTGGTTTTAGTGGTACTTCCGGTATCGGGCGTGCCGTGGCCGAAACCTCTGGCGGCGGGTATATTATAGCAGCAGACAACGGGGATAATCTGTTTCTCAAAACGGATCAGAATGGAAATATACAATGGTCATCCGCTTTTTCCTACGGGCAGTATGGAGGTGATAACGCCCTTGCAGTTGCAGAGGCTCCGGGCAGCGGCTATCTCATGCTGGGCTACTCCATGACTCCTTCTTATAATTATGCCATGACCCTTCTCAAAACGGATAATGCCGGCACCCTGCAGTGGGCCAAAGCCATTGACAGCCTGGCAACGATGCCCACAGGGCTTTTCACCAAAGGTGCTATGGCCGTGAATTCTGACGGCACCATCATTATAGGGTACTATCGTTCCGCGGGAGGGCAAACCACTGCAGTTGTAAAGTTTGATGCCTCGGGCACAGTGCAGTGGGCAAATGAATACAACACAGGCTGGTCACATATCGTAGGAATTACTCCCGATAACGGAGGCTTTCTCCTGTATGGAGAAACCTATGGCAGCGCTATGAGCTGGGACGGGCTGCTGTTTAAGATAGACGGGTCAGGAAACATCCTCTGGAGCTACTCCTGTCCTATGGACGGAACAGGAAAACTTGAGACTATTTACAGCGTGAAACCTACTTCAGACGGCGGGTATATAGGCTCAGCCGTGGCTTATATTTCCGGCATGGCCGGCGGACTCTTTCCTGCTGCCATCAAACTGGACCAGTCCATGAATACCCAGTGGTGCCGGATTTTCAAACCTGACGTTTCAGAATTTCCTGCAGGAGGAGGATGGGGGTATGATGTGGAAGCACTCAGCAGCGGCTACATGCTCCTCGCCTGGTTTGACAATGCCGGCAGCGGCAAAGGATGCTTTATCAGTCTTGATGACAACGGAAACTTCCAGTGGAGCAAAGAGTATGGAACACTCTGGGCAGGCAACGGGGTCACTCAGTTCCTTACGCTGAATGATGTTATGGTTACCAGCGACAATCATTTCCTTGCCGTGGGCGGATATGATGAAACCTCTTATTCTTATAAGGTGCATATGGTTAAAGCGGACATGAACGGGAACAGCGGTCTGAGCTGCGCCGAGAAAAACCCTGTGCTTGACTCCCTAAGCCATCCCTTTGTGCTGCAGAGCCTGGGCCTTAACCCATCGGCTCTTTCAGGCGTGACGGTTAAAAGCAGTGTGTTTAGTTCTGTTTCCGTCAGTATTATAAGCGGCAATGTATGCCCTGCGGGTATTGAGGTGGATAACAGGGAGGATGCGGGAATATGTATATATCCCAATCCTGCTTCCGCTTCCGATCCCCTTTCCGTGAAAGGGCTTTCTCCGGCAGCACAGCTGCTCTTGTATAACCCCATGGGCCAGCTTGTTTACAGCATATCATATGGCGCACCTCAACAGCTTCACCTGCCTGCAGGTCTTTATGTATTCCGTGTAAAAGAGAATGACATGATTTCAGTACCTCAGAAACTTATTATACAATAAAATCACTACACGCCGTGAAAACAAAAAACATGGTTTAGTTTTGCTGCTTTTCATGACACCTCCTTTTGCATTATCCCGATAATTATTTAATTTTACTTTTCACACATTGCAGCCCCATCCCATATGAAAAATACCGATACTGCCGGGCTTGAGAAGGAATTCCAGGATCGCATTGACCGTGGCGAAATCATTGAGCCCAAGGACTGGATGCCCGAACGCTACCGGAAACAGCTCATCCGCATGATGTCACAGCATGCCCATTCCGAAGTTGTGGGAATGCTCCCCGAAGGAAACTGGATTACCAGGGCTCCCAGCCTGAGAAGAAAGGCCGTACTCCTGGCAAAGGTACAGGATGAGGCGGGGCACGGTTTGTACATCTATAGTGCTGCCGAGACACTTGGCGCTGACCGCAAAGACCTTCTTGCGGAGTTCCTTTCCGGGCGGGCAAAGTACTCCAGTATTTTTAACTATCCCACCCTCACATGGGCTGATATGGGTGCTATCGGATGGCTCGTGGACGGGGCCGCAATCATCAACCAGACTGCTCTCGCGAAGTGTTCTTATGGTCCTTACGCAAGAGCCATGATCCGTATCTGCAAAGAAGAAAATTTTCATCATAAACAGGGCTATGAAATTCTTTCCACGCTCATGAAAGGTTCACTCCCGCAGCGTGCCATGGCCCAGGATGCCGTTAACCGCTGGTGGTGGCCATCCCTCATGATGTTTGGTCCCCAGGATGCCAATTCGCCTAACAGCGAAGAATTGCTCCGCTGGAAAGTGAAAAAATATTCCAATGATGAACTCCGCCAGCGCTTCATTGACCGAACAGTCCCGCAGGCAGAACATATAGGGCTCTCTTTTCCAGATCCCCTCCTGAAATGGAATGAAAAAAGAAGGCATTATGATTTCGGAAAAATTAACTGGGAGGAGTTTTTTAATGTGATAAACGGCCGCGGCCCCTGTAACAGGGAACGCATGAAGGCGAGAAAAAAAGCAGATGAAGACGGTTTGTGGGTGCGCCTTGCGGCAGAAGCATACGCCGCAAAACACCCGAACCTTAACTGAATGATAACAACAAGCGGTTATGTCAACAACAGAAAATACCCAGTGGAAACTGTGGGAAGTATTTACGCAGCCAAAGCAGGGCGAACCTTATGAACATGCCGGCAGCCTCCGTGCCCCGGATAAGGAAATAGCGTTGCAGAACGCAAGAGATGTATATGCAAGGAGGAATGAGGCTGTGTCCATCTGGGTGGTTCCTTCTGAATGTATTGCCGCTACTTCCCCCGCCGATTCCGGATCCTTCTTTGATCCTGCAAACGATAAGGTTTACAGGCACCCTACCTTTTATAAAACGCCCGAGGGCGTGAAGTTTTAGAACCCCCGCGATGTCCTCAAAAAATAAACCCGGGAACGATCTCTTCCTCTACCTGCTCCGCCTCGGCGATACCAGCTTGGTGCTCAGTCACCGCCTTGCCGAATGGTGCGGACACGGACCGATACTTGAAGAAGACATTGCCATGACCAATATTTCCCTTGATCTCATAGGGCAGGCCAGGATATTGCTGGGCTATGCATCCCGCGTGGAAGGAAAAGGAAGATCGGAAGATGATCTGGCTTACCTGAGAGAAGAAAGGGCGTTTTACAATGTGCTCCTTGCCGAACAGCCTAACGGTGATTTTGCATGTACCATGGTGCGGCAACTCTTTATCTCTTCATACCAGTTTTTTCTTTTTGAAGCATTGCAGAAAAGTGCTGACGAAACAATTGCCGCCTTCGCTGCAAAATCGCTGAAAGAAGTTACTTACCACCTCCGTCACAGCTCCGAATGGGTGCTCAGGCTGGGAGACGGAACCGCCGAAAGCCGTGAAAAGACAGTGCAGGCTGTGAACGAACTGTGGATGTACACCCGCGATCTCTTTGATATGGATTCCGTGGACCGGAACCTGCTCACTGCCGGTATTGCTCCTGATATGAACCTTGTAAAAGAAAAATGGGAACAGAAAATTACCGGGGTACTTAAGGAATCCACCATCCCTGTTCCTCCTTCGGATGCATGGATGGCCTCGGGAAGCAGGGAAGGAAAGCATACTGAACATCTTGGCTACCTCCTCGCTGAAATGCAGATTCTTCCAAGGACATATCCCGGCGCTTCATGGTAGGAGGCTTCTCCTTCACCATATTAAGAAAATGAAAGGAAACACCCCGACTCCTGAGAAAATAATGCAGGCTCTCGCTTCCGTCTGTGACCCGGAGATTCCTGTGCTTTCTATCATTGACCTGGGTATTGTCAGGGACGTGAAAATTAAAAATAATATCCCCGAAATATCCATTACCCCTACTTATACCGGCTGCCCTGCAATGAAAGTTATTGAAGATGAAATTCGTGAGGCTATAAGGAAAGAAGGCCTGGAGGATGTGATTGTAAAGACAGTGCTTGCGCCCCCCTGGACTACGGACTGGATTGGCACGGAGGCTAAGGAAAAGCTGAAAGCCTATGGCATTGCACCCCCGGAAAAATCCTCGCCTGATAAAAGTACTCTCTTTGGAAGCCCCAAGGCTGTTGCCTGCCCAAGGTGCGCTTCTTCTGATACCGAGATGATTTCACAGTTCGGCTCTACTGCCTGCAAAGCCCTTTACAGGTGCAGGACCTGCAGGGAGCCGTTCGATTATTTTAAATGCCTCTGAACAGAAAAATAAATCCTGCGCGCCATGAACTTTATTAAATATGTCGTTGAAAAGTCGCTTGCCAAGATTACACTCTCAAGGCCGGATAAATTTAACAGCTTTAACAGGGAAATGGCGCTGGAATTGCAGAGTACCCTTGATGATGCAGCCGCCGCCGACAGGCATGTAAGAGCCATCCTGCTCACTGCCGAAGGAAAAGCTTTCTGTGCCGGGCAGGATCTTCCCGAGGCGCTGGACCCGAATGGTCCCGGGATAAAAAAAATAATTGATGAACATTATAACCCCATTATCAGGAGGATAAGGAATATTGAAATACCCGTATTGTGTGCAGTGAACGGCGTTGCGGCAGGAGCAGGGGCCAACATTGCGCTCGCCTGTGATGTGGTGGTAGCCTCCGCTTCCGCCTCCTTCCTGCAGGCTTTCTCTAAAATAGGACTTATACCCGACAGCGGCGGAACTTTTTTCCTCCCGCGCCTCGTCGGCCTTCAGAGGGCATCTTCACTGATCATGCTCGGCGACAGAATCTCCGCTGATGAGGCTCTCCGGATGGGGATGATTTATAAGGTGTTCGATGACCAGCATCTCATGCAGGAAGCTTCTGCCCTGGCAAGTACGCTTGCATCTCTCCCGACCAAAGCCCTGGGCCTCAGCAAAAGACTGCTGAATGAATCTCTTGCAAATTCCCTTGAGCAGCAGCTTGAGCGGGAATGCCGTATCCAGGTGGAGGCCTCCGCGACATACGACTATAACGAAGGCGTAAGAGCTTTTCTTGAAAAAAGAAAGCCACAGTTTAAAGGCGAATAGGATAATCTCTGTTTTATGGAAAAAGAAAATGTGACAGGCATCATCGGCTCAGGTACCATGGGCAGCGGTATTGCCCAGGCCATTGCCATGGCGCAAAGACAGGTGATACTCTATGATACAAACAGGGATGCCCTCGCCCGGGCAAAAAATGAAATTAGTGCCGGCCTGGAAAACCTCCTGCAGAAAGGAAAAATTAATGCCGTGCAAAAGGAAGATGCTCTCGGGCGCATCCGCTTTGTCTCAGAAACAGCTTCTTTTAAGACCTGCAGCCTGGTAATAGAAGCTATCGTGGAGAATCTCGCGGCCAAGCAGTCTGTCTTCCGCACGCTGGAAAAGGTTATTTCACCCGGCTGCGTGCTTGCCACTAACACATCTTCGCTTTCGGTTACGGCCATCGCTTCAGTGTGTGAAATCCCAGGGAGGGTTATTGGCATGCATTTTTTTAACCCGGCTCATCTTATGCCGCTGGTTGAGATTGTTCCGGGCCTGAATACCGATTCCGGACTTTCACTCAGAATAAAACAGATGGTCCATGAACTTGGAAAGGTCCCCGTGATCGCCAAAGATACTCCCGGATTTATTGTGAACCGTCTGGCACGTCCTTTTTACGGCGAAGCTATCCGCATCCTCGAAGAGCAGATAGCTGACATTGCTACTATTGACTGGGCAATGAAAGATGCCGGCGGGTTCCGGATGGGTCCTTTTGAGCTTATGGACCTTATCGGCAATGACATTAATTATACCGTAACCGAAACCGTGTGGAGAGAATTATTCTGCGATCCGCGTTATACACCTTCACTCACCCAGAAAAGGCTCGTGGAAGCGAAACGTTTTGGAAGAAAGTCAGGACAGGGTTATTATGATTATAGTCCCGGCGCAGAGATGCCCATGCCTTTGAAAGACAAACAAACAGGAGAAAAAATATTTATGAGGATACTCTCCATGTTGGTCAATGAAGCAGCAGATGCGCTGTATCTTGGTATTGCTTCGAAAGAGGACATTGACCTTGCTATGACAAGAGGCGTTAATTACCCCAAAGGGTTGCTCAGGTGGGCCGATGAGATCGGTGCTGAAAAGATTCTTGATGTGCTTTCCTCTCTGCGGGAGGAGTATGCTGAAAGCCGGTACCGGCCGTCTGTATTGCTTAAAAAGATGGTAAGCGCAGGAGCGAAGTTTTACCTCTGATGGGGTGCTGAATACAGCCTTCCGCTGTCTTTGCAGTTAGCTTCTTTATTTCTAATTTTGAATATCCGGAAATACCCGCATGCCATACAAGGAAAGAGAACCGCACAAGATCTTCTACACCATAGGCGAGGTGGCGGAAATGTTCGGGGTTAACACATCCCTGATCCGTTTCTGGGAGAAAGAGTTTGACATGCTTGCCCCGAGAAAAAACAACAAAGGCAACCGCCTCTTCATCCCTGAAGATATTGAGACATTGCGGCTTATTCACCACCTTGTCAGGGAAAGGGGATTTACCCTGAAGGGTGCGAAAGATCAGTTAAAAAAGAACAAGGCAGAAACATTGAATACTTTTGAAATTGCAAAATCGCTCGGGAAACTGAAGGATTTTCTGACAGAGATAAAGAAGGAACTATGATTGCACCCGGAGAAACAATTCTTAAGCCGCTTGTAAGCATAGCGGATAACTCGTTCCGCCCCGAGGATGCGGGTAATTATATGCTCTCTCTCAGGATTTCCGGCGACAATTTCTCTTTTGCGGTTCTTGATGGAGCCAGGAATAAATACATCATGCTTTTTTCGTATCCTTTCAGGGCCGGTGAAAATCCTGATGAGATTTGCCGGAGATTCAGGGAAATATGTCTTTCGGAAGATAGACTGCAGCTTAAATATAAATCAGTAAATATTGCATTCGCCGGACGTATTGCCACGCTTGTTCCTTCCGCAGTTTTTGAAAATGGCAGGGAGGCGTCTTACCTTGCGCTTGTTCATCCTGAACAGGATAAAGAGATTGTTTTGTCCGGGCCTGTGAGAATGGCCGATGCCTGCTGTGTTTACGGGGCCGAACCCGGCCTTGTCTCGGCCGTGAAGGAATTGTTTCCCGGCGTATCCGTACAGCATCATTGCATGTCCCTGCTCGAAGCGGTGCTGCAGAAAATGAAAAACGATCCGCATAAGAAAGCAGTGCTGCACATCCAGCCATCTTCTTTTGATATGATCGTTACGGAAAACGGGAAGTTGCTGTTTTATAATTCCTTCCCTTACCGTGCCCCCGAAGATTTTATTTATTATGTGCTGTTTGTATTTGAACAGCTCCGCCTGAATCCGGAAGCCTGTGATACAATGCTGCTCGGGGAGATTGTTAGCAGTTCTTCATTGTACACGATTCTGTATAAGTATGTGAGAAGGGTTTCTTTCGGCATGAGAAACGACAGTTATTCCTACAGCTACGGTTTTGAAAACCTTCCGCCTCATTTTTACTATAATCTTTTAAATCAGAACCTGTGCGTATCATAAGCGGGAATCTCAAGGGGAGGAGGCTGCAGGTCCCGTCAAACCTTCCGGTAAGGCCTACCACCGATTTTGCAAGGACAGGCATTTTTAATGTAATGGCGAATCATTTTGATTTCGGAGAGGTACGGGTGCTGGATCTTTTTTCCGGGACCGGGGGCATGACATTTGAATTTATCTCCCGCGGATGCGGCAGCATTGAAGCCGTGGATAACAACTACCACTGTGTGAAATTTATCCGTGACACGGCTGTAAAGTTCGGCGTTGAGAATGTCAAAGTGCATAAGGCTGCAGCTTCGGCTTTTATGAGGAATACCGAACAGCAGTACGACATAATTTTTGCCGATCCTCCCTATAACAGGCTTGAAATTCTTCACCTGCCCATGCTGGCATTTGAAAGAAACCTGGTGGCTCCGGGAGGGTGGTTTATCCTTGAGCACCAGTCTGTTCATGACCTGAAAGGCATGCCGCATTATAAAGACAAGCGTGTATACGGCAACGTGGGGTTTAGTATCTTTGCCAATGAAGAAAATGCATAAGCATATTCCCGCATGAAAAGAATCGCTGTCTTTCCCGGATCCTTTGATCCAATCACCACAGGTCACATGAATATTATCGGGCGGGCGCTCCCGTTGTTTGATGAGCTTATCATTGCCATAGGGAATAATTCGGAAAAGAAATACTTTTTCCCCATGGAGAAGCGCAAGGCCTGGCTGGAAAGTCTTTTCACGAAAGAAAAGAAAATAAAGGTGGCCGGTTACAGCGGACTTACGGTCAAATTCTGCGGGAGCATAAAGGCTGCTTATATTGTCCGCGGGATTAGAACAGCAGCCGATTTTGAGTTTGAGAGGAGTATAGCCCAGATGAACAAAGCAATGGCTCCCGATATAGAAACGGTTTTTATTCTTGCTGAACCCGCCTATTCAGCCGTGGCTTCTACCATTGTAAGGGATATTATCCGTAACGGGGGAGATGCCTCGGCTTTTGTTCCCCCGGGGATAAATCTTCAGAAAGCGTAGGAGAGTCCTCCCATTACCTGGAAGCGCTGAACGGGATAGTTTTCCCATGTGTAATACTTCAGCCCTGCAATATTATTAAAGTTCAGGAAGAAGGACATGATACGGGTATAATTGTATTCCAGCCCGGCGTTTACATCAACAAATCCGTTTATCTTTTTTGCTTCTGCTGCAGGGGTCATTATCCTTGTGTATCTGCTGCTTACGCCGTAGATATCGGCACGGGCCACCAGCTTGTCGGCTATGCTGTAATTGCCGCTCAGTGTAATCTGTAGCGCGGGTTTGTGCCAGGCCTTCAGTTCATGTGAGAGCGTATAGTGATGGTAATCGCCCCTGGCGGAAATCCTGATCTTTTCCGTTTGCTGGTGCGACAATTCGGCATGTATACCCCAGATGACAGCATCATCGTAAATCACCAGGTATTTGTTCTGCAGACTGCTGGAAACATCCGGGACAAAGAGAGGAAGAAGGCTTACTTCATTGTATTTCCCGGAAACATCAAAAGAAGTATTGTTGCTGAGGGTGCCTTTGAGTCCTCCTCCTCCTTCGAACCGGTTGTTGGTGTTCTGGATGGTTACAAGGGATTGCGTTCCGAGAAAAGGATTTTCACCGAGCAGACTGCGAAGGGTATTCTTCCGTATGTTGCCGTCAAGGTACAGGTACCCGATCAGGAATTCTTCTGCGATGTTGTATGAGAAAGTTGCTTTCGGGAAGAAGTGATAAAGGCTTGCTTCCTTATCCGACTGTACAGAAAAATTAATGCCTGTGAGTACTTTCCATTTATCGCCTGAAGCACTGACATGCGGAACAAGGCTCAGGAGGTTCTTATTATTCTGTATGAGGAGCTGGTCGTAGGCATAATCCCAACTCACATCTGCCCCGAAAAATTCTGTATTGATAAACTTCCCTGTGACGAGGTTCATTGAGAGGCCGTCTTCCTGCTTCCCGTAAAAATCACTGAGGTTATAATAATTTACCCGGAAGTCATATCTCAGCCTTGCACTGTCAAGGATATTGCTTTGATGACGGAGGAATATTTCGGGAACCTGTATGTTCTGTCTCGTGTCAATCTCATCTGCAGTGGATTTCAGGTCATCAAAGCCGTAATAGTGAAGCACATTCCGGGTATAGTTGATTCCGCCGGAAAGCGTGGATTTATTATCGAAGAATCTTTTCCCGTATAAGTTTATTTCATTGTCGCTGTATGAACTGTTTCCCGCACCCCTGATTCCTCCTGAGGAAGAGAGGTGCCTGTAGTGTGTACCCCAGGAATACTCCCTGGAACGGAGGCTGTTCACGAACACTTCGCCGTAAGGAGCATCATTATTCCCGAACCCGGCTTTTACCAGGGTCCTGTATAATTTGGAGATGGTTTCATCTTTTATTTTGACAGGCTTAAGCGGTGTTGTCTCGACAGTGGTGCTGACCTTCGTTGACGAGATTGGGTATTCAAAGTGCGGAGGCGCTGCTGTGGCCGTATCTTTTTCAGGAAGGCTGCTTATTTTATACGAATCCGAAAGTGTCGGCTGATAAGGCTTTATCACGTCAATCTGCTCGTTCCCAAGGTCTTTTGTCTGTGCACCTGCATGGGAACAGCAAAGAATAATGGCGGGGGAAAGCAGTATATATAGATATTTATTCACGTTCAATTCCTCCGTTGGTTGTGTCAGGCGGGCTTACCAGTTTTTCCTGCAGTTCGTTCTGCTGCTGCTGTTTCTCTTTTTCAATGATCAGGTTCAGTTTGTCGCGGGAGATATTTTTTACCGTGCTGTCGGCACCTTCATAATTATCAAGCAGGCTTTGCAGTGTGGCTTTTGCCTGGAAGGCATCGCTCTGTGCCATGTAGTTGTCGGACAGCAGCAGGAAACCTTTGGCAATCCACTCATCATAAGAAGGCACCTGGTTCACAAGATCAAAAACGGCTTTTTCACAATCTTTAAAATGACCTTGCTTATAATAAATGAGGGCGATATTGTATTTTGCTTCCGCCCCCAGTTCGCTGGCAGACTTAGCTGTAGCGGCAAATTCGGGAAGAGCTAATTGTACGCTGTCCATGGCAAGTTCTGATTTGCCTGATATCAGGTGTGCCTCTCCTGCAAGCTCCCCGGGTATTTTTTCAAAGGTGAGAAGTTTGGCAGCAGATTCCACGGCAGACTGATACTTCCCGAGCAGGAAGTTACATTTCATTTTCCCGGCAACGGCTTCCTGGATATTGTTTTTATACTCGGCAACTTCTTCGAGCGTACTGTAATTTTTAAGGGAATTTTCATATTGCTTCTGCATAAAGTAAATGCCTGCCGTCCTCAGAAGAGCTGTTTCGGTAAAAGTGTTTTTGGAAGCATTTATAACAAAAGTGTAGGAAGGAAGCGCTTTGTCGTACTCTCTATTCCTGAAATCACATTCGGCCTTGTAAAAATTTGCATTCAGCACAAAGGCTCCGTCCGGGAATTTAGAAAGATAGGTTTCCATATCCCCCGAAGCATTTTTGCAGTCGTTTTTCATGTAGCGCACCTCGGCCGCTTCGTATGTGATGGAATCCTGGGAAGCTTTATCCACATTGGCAAAGGGGACTGTTGCGGCATAAGCGAGATAAGCTTCCGAGTTACCCTGTCCCACATATACATTTTTAATTCCGACAAGCGCAGATTTTGCTTCAGGCGTAGCCGGGTAGTCGCTGATGACAGTTTTGTATGCTCCCAGGGCCATGGAATCTTCCTTATGGTTAAAGTATATGAGTGCGATACCCAGCAATGCTTTCTTTACATAGCTGCATTTTGGGAACTGGTCTATAAGTTTTTTATAGTGTGAGAAGGCGCTATCCTCGCGCCCGGTGAGAAACTCGGCATTGCCCCGTTCGTAAAGCGCATCATCGGAGTAGTTGGATTTGGGAAAAAGAGCGGCAAGGGTATCCAGGGTGCTTATTTTATCCTTCAGGCGGTTCTGGAGACCGTAAATTACAGCTCTCTGGAAAAGAGCATAGTCGGCTGAGGCCGCTTTATTCCTGATGGCATCATCATAATATTCGGCCGCATTGGCAAATTCCCGCTGCATGAGGAAGCCGTCGGCCGTCCTGAGAAGGGCGTCATTATACCTTGCCTTATCCGTTTCTTCTTTGTTTTTCAGGTATTTCCTGAACCAGGTTACCGCATTTGCATAATCTTCCATCTTGAAATAACAGTACCCTGTATTGTAATTGGCAGGATTATACAGCGGGAGTTTCAGTGCGGAAGGTGTGTATAGGAAATCATTGTATGCTTTTATTGCGTCCTCATATTTTTTCAGCCTGTACAGGGCTTCGCCTTTCCAGTATGTGGCGAGAGCAGTAAGTTTTTCATCAGAATTAAATTCTAAAGATTTGCCGAGCAGGGAAAGGGATTCGTCATTTTTACCGTCATTGAGAAATTCCAGCGCATAGTAGTAGTATGCTTTCTGTCCGGCGAGTTTTATTTTTTGGGATTTGTTATTTATGTTGTCAATAAACGGGATGGCATCTTTGTAATTTCTGGTGGCCATGAAGATGTCGGCGAGATACTCGTTTGCCTGGTCGGACCGGGGCGAAGAGGGATAAGCCGCAAGGTATTGTCTGAAAGCATTTACGGCGTCTGCCTGAAGAGAAATTTCATAACAGAGTTTTGCATAGCTGAAAAGGGCATCCTCCCGGATATCCTTGTCGAACGTCATCCTGGATGCAAGCCTGAACGCACTTCTTGCATTCTGTTTTTTATTAATACTGATGAAACATGAAGCAAGGTGGTAGAAGGTGTTCTGCGATAAAATATCGTTGAGGGGATCTACGTTGGAAAAAGACTCGACTGCTTTTTCATAATCTGCAGCCCTGTAGCGGCAATACCCGAGTTCGTAGTAGTCTTCCCTCGTTATTTTCCCGGAAAACTTCTGGTATTCTTCGAGGAACGGGATTGCCTCCCTGAACTGTCCCATCCGGTAATAGGATTCACCTGCCAGGTGAGTAATTTCCGTGGAGTTCTGCGGGTTGCCCTGTGCAAGCAGGGGTACTGCGTATTCCACGAGCTGGCTGTATTTTCCCTGCAGGTAATAAATCTGGGTGATATAGGAAGGAACGAGTACGGAGAATCCTTCGCTGTCTTTTAGTTTCAGGAAGCTTTGAAGTGCCGTTTCATAGTTTTTGTTTGTGTATGCGATATGCGCATAATAGTAATTTGCAGGAGGAGTGTATTTTGTATCAATGTCTTTTATTTCATAGAAGGCTTTGCCGGCTTTCTCGTAGTTACCGGTATTAAAGAAGCTGTATCCTGTCTTGAAATAATATTCATGTGATTCTTCTTTTGTGAGAAAGAACAGATCTGTTTTCTCAAACCATTCTGCAGCAAGTTTGAAACGTTTCTGCCTGTAGTAAAACCTGCCGATCATGAATTTCATTTTTTCGGCTTTGGGACTTTCCGGATATTCGGTCACAAAGTTGCTGAGCAGGTATTCGGCATCTTTGTGGAAAAGTTCCATGGCACAAACCGCATAGTAATAAGTGGCATCGGATCTCATTATGGAGGCGGTGGTGTTTCCTGTTTCGCTTCCTGTCAGTTTGGTGTTATCAAGGATTTTTCCGAAACAGGCCTGTGCCGCTCCGTATTTTTCTTTTGCAAACAGGCTGATGCCGTCCCGGAATGCCTGTGCAGGGTCAGTCTTCTCCATGCTTTTCTGCGCTGTGCACGGATGATGCAGGGCTGCCAGAAGCAAAAAGATTAGTAAGAAGTATCGCCCGGTATGCATAACTGATTACCCGTATAATGAGGGAATTACGAACAGGCGGTAAATATAATTATATAATACCTCTGCAATTGGAGCAGGATTTTGTAGTTTTTAACTTTAGGATGTTAATAGCCTGGCGTATCGGGCAGCCATAAAAATTAATTATACCTTTGGAGGGCATTTTTGATCAAGAAGATGAAAGTAAACATGCCGCTTGATAATATTATCAGCCTTGAACATGTATCTGTGTTCCAGCAGTTAAACCTGGTTTTATCGGATGTTTCTTTTTCTGTAAACAAGGGTGAGTTTGTGTATCTCATTGGCCGTACGGGGAGCGGCAAAAGCTCATTGCTGAAGACACTTTACGCTGAGCTGCCGGTGGCAGAAGGCGAAGCCTCCATTGCAGGTTTCAGCCTGAACCGGCTGAAGAGGAGAGAAATCCCTTACCTGAGGAGAAAGCTGGGTATTATCTTCCAGGATTTCCAGCTGCTCACCGACAGGACACTGAACGAAAATCTTTTGTTTGTGCTTCGTGCTACCGGGTGGAAAGACAGGAAGCTGATGCAGAAGAGGATACATGATGTTCTCGAAAAAGTACACCTTGAAACCAAGGGCTTTAAAATGCCCCATGAGCTTTCCGGGGGTGAACAGCAGCGTGTGGGAATTGCAAGGGCTCTGCTCAATGATCCTGAAGTGATTCTTGCCGATGAACCTACAGGTAACCTTGACCCTGAAACATCAGACGGGATTATGGCATTGTTGTTCGAGATCAGCCATTCGGGGCGGGCGGTAGTTATGGCAACCCATAATTATTCTCTCCTGGGGAAATACCCCGCCCGTATTCTCAAGTGTGAAAACGGGAAACTGCTGGACCAGGTTCAGGGGAGTTTCTGAAATATCAGCTCTGAAAGTTTCCCGGCATTTCTCCTGTTCGAAAAATTTTCCTGCAGAACAGATTCTCTTTTTCTTATTTCTTCTCCGTCAAAATCTTTATTAAAAAGCTGGCTGATTTTTTCTTTCATCTGTCTGGGAGAATCGGCAATTGCACACAGTGTTTCGAGCCCCGTTCCCTTTACCATCGGCGTATTTACGATACAGTGCCTTCCCGTGAACAATGCTGCAAGCAGCTTCAGTTTAATTCCGGTGTTCTGGAAGGTGGGAAGAATATTTACCTGGGCATCTCTTACAAGTTCATAAATTTCAGAGGTGCTGATGTCGGCTTTCAGCGTGATGTTCGGGTAACGGCCTGCAGCTTCAATAAGAAGCTTAGAGGGTTTTGATCCTGCAATTACCAGCGGCACTTTCAGGCTGTTAAAAATCTTCTCTGCCAGGTAAATTGCCGCCTGGTTGTTTTCTCCCACCGCGAGATTGCCGTGGTAAAAAGCAAACGCCCCCCGTCCTTTTTTTGCAGTCGGGTTTTCGTGCGGGTGAAATGCCGGTATGTAATAAACGTTGCGGAACCTTGCGCCAAGGTCTCCGGTGTCATGCTGGGAGATGGCAGCAACGGCGGAAGCCTGCCTGAGCACATCTTCATACTTCCTGAGTTTAGCCGCCTCGTTGTGAAAATAATAGCGCTTGAAGATATTGCTCTCCACCAGGGCAAGGTTGTCGTAATACTCATGCTCTATATTGTGCATACGTACAATGGTCTTTCTTTTCTCCATATCCCCGCTGTGCAAATGATATGTGGAGTGCAGACCTTCCATCAGTACCGGGAAACTGTTCTTTGAAAGATTCTTTTTCAGTTGTTCAGAAGAACGGGAAAGAACGATATAGGGAATGCCGTTGAACAATAACGACTTTGCCGTTTTTCTCGGATAGTAATGCACGCTTGCACAGAATTTTTCCAGCTCCCTGCGCCTTTGTCTTCCATACTCGAAGCAGTGCAGATGTATTTTGACCCCCGCTTCAGAGAGGGCTTTGATTTTGAAAAACACTTCTATAACGCCTCCGTAATCAGGCGGGTAGGGGATGTCAAAAGAAATAATATTGAGGTTTTTTCCGCTCATGCCGTTGTTGCCCGTAGGATAAGCTCAGACAGTTTTTTTTCTTCTTCCTGCCAGCACAGCCCGGCAGCAGATTTCTTTGCATTTTCCTTCCACGATGCGAGTTGGGCAGGATTGCCCAGCATCTCCCTTATTTTTTCTGCAATATGCCGCGGATCGTGATTCTCAATGAAAGCACCAACCCTGTGAGCGGTTATAATTTTTTTTACTTCTGCAAGCGGGTATGCGAGCACTGCAATACCGGCATGAATATAATCGAACAGCTTATTCGGAAGGCTGTACCTGTAATTGATGTTTGTGTCTTTGTCCAATGTAAGTCCTATATCCGCCGACATGGTGTATTTCCTGAGTTCTTCAAACGGGAGAAGCCCGGTAAATATTATACGGTCCTCCAGTTTTAATTCGCCTGTAAGCTTTTTAAGCGCCCCCATCACATCTCCTTTTCCGGCAATAACCAGCACAGCATTATCCAGGTACTGCATTGCTTTTACCGCCTCTTCCGCGCCCCTGTTTATGTTAATGCCGGCACCCTGGAGGATGAGTATGTTTTTGTTCTCCGGGAGGCCCAGCGATTTTCTTGTTTCCACCGCGCTTTTTATTGCTGTCTCCTGCAGCAATGGAACATTGCGGATGGCTTTCACCTCTGTATGATATTCTTTTTTGTAGATGGCTGCTATTGATTCATTGACAGTGCAAACATATTTCAGTCGCGGGAAGATGAACTTTTCAATCAGTTTCCATACTGTCCGTATAGCCTTGCGGTCAGAAAGTTCGGGCACCCCCGTGAAATATTCATGGCTGTCGTATACCAGGGGCACAGATTTTATTTTTGAAGCAAGAAAATTGGGCAGGAGGGTATCAAGGTCATTGGCAATGAGCAGGGTAGCCGGGTGGAAGAGCAGGTAAAAGAACAGGCGCAGGTTATATTCTGCGTAAAAGAAAGCTCCTTTGCTGAACAGAAGGCGCATTCTGTGTGTGTGGTAGCTGCGGTCATACAGGGGAGGAGAGCAGGAAAGCCTTCTCCCTACGACCACTACTTTGTATCCCATCCCGGATAGGGTGAGAGCCGTTCTGTGAACCCGCTGGTCGGCGCTGAGGTCATTGGTTACTGATACAAGGGCTTTCTTCATGAAGATGTTTGCCGGCCGTCACGCTTCGCATTGTCTATGCTTGCGTTCAGTTCAAACCCGACCAGAAGGATGACAGAGTTAAAATAGATCCAGAGCAGTATAACCATCAGCGTTCCGATGGACCCGTAGACCTTGTTATACTTCCCGAAGTTGTTGACAAAGTATGCAAATCCAAGCGATGTTGCCAGGGACAGGAAGGTCGCCAGCGTTGATCCTGCGGAAATAAAACGGAATCTTTTCTTCCTTGCAGGAGCAAAATAATAAAGGAAAGAAAAGTTGAGAAAAAGAAGGGAGATGATAATTACCCATTTCCCCCCCGAG
Organism: Bacteroidota bacterium; assembly: GCA_023251555.1. Taxonomy (GTDB): domain Bacteria; phylum Bacteroidota; class Bacteroidia; order AKYH767-A; family JAHEYN01; genus JAHEYN01. Next base: position 40,558 of record JAHEYN010000004.1, read on the forward strand.
AGCATATAGTAGGTAACCTGGTTCCTGAGCAGCCCTATTTTTACAACGTAAATAAGTGCAGACTCGCTGAAGATAATAAGCGTGATTGCCAGAAGGAGCAGCAGGGAGAGGATGACAGTCACCATGATTGAAACAAGACGCTGTTTAAAAGGAGATCGGGTTTCCACATAATGGTATGTTTTGTTAAAACTGTCCATCATGGCATTTACCCCGTTTGTTGAAAAATACAATGCAAGGAGGAATCCGAAAGAGAGCAGACCTCCCCGCTGGTGCTTTACTATGTCTTCTATCGTGGTTTTGGTCGCGATGTATGCGTTTTTGGGAAGAAAATCCCTGATAAGCCCCAGTAGTGTGCCCTGGAATCCTGCAATGGGGACATAAGGAATCAGCGTGAACAGGAAAATGATGGAAGGAAAAAGGGCAATGAAAAAGTTGAAGGAAAGAGAGGATGCCCGTGTGGTTAGAGATCCTTTCTGAATCCCCCTGATGAAAAAACTTCCTACATCATATAGTGGCAGCCCGTCGAATCCCGGGATCACGATCCGTTTGGTGTAATTAAGCAGGATCTTCAGTGGCGGAAATCCCAGGAGGTATTTTGAAAGTTTAAACAAAGCGGGCAGTTATTGAATTACCTTGAAGCTCAGGTCAAGGCTCCGGAAAGAATGAGTAAGCTCACCGGATGAGATATAATCCACCCCCGTCTCCGCATAACTCCTGATGTTTTCTCTTGTGATATTTCCTGAGGCTTCGGTAATGTATTGTCCCTTGATTAGTTCAATCGCTTCCCTGATATCCTCAGGTGAGAAGTTGTCGAGCATAATCCTGTCAACATCCCCGTTTGCCATAATTTCCTTCACATCTTCAATGCTCCGTGCTTCGACTTCAACTTTCATACTCCTGTTATTTTTTGAAAGATATTCCCTGCAGGCAAAGATAGCCTGTTTTATCCCTCCGGCAGAGTCAATATGATTATCCTTAATGAGTATCATGTCATAGAGGCCCATTCTGTGGTTTTCTCCCCCGCCTGTTTTTACGGCCCACTTTTCCGGTACCCTGAAACCTGGAGTTGTTTTCCTGGTATCAAGCAGTTTTGTTTTAAGACCGTGTAGCTGCTTTACCATTTCATTTGTTTTGGTTGCAATGCCGCTCATTCGCTGCATGCAGTTAAGCAGCACCCTTTCGGCCCCGAGGAGTTTGCGTGTATTTCCTTCGGCAATAAACACCGTGTCCCCCGGTCTGACAGGACTTCCGTCTTTGAGAGTTAAAGAAATCCTGACGTCAGGATCGGAAAACTTCAGTATGCAGAGACCAAGTTCCACTCCTGCTATAATGCCATGGCTTTTTGCCATGAGCCGGAACTTCCCCTTTTGCCTTTCCGGGATACAGGCAAGAGAGGTATGATCTCCGTCGCCATTGTCCTCTCCGAGCGCCCGGGTGATAAATGCAGCCAGGTCAAATCCCGGGTAATTGATAACAGTCGGGTGGTTCACCGGATCAGTCTTTTTCAAATCTCAGCTCCCTGATAACTGATCGCCCGCCGGCCTGTTTGATAAAAATAGTTGTGCGGTAGATACCTCCGGTAGTAGCCAGGTTCCCGATGGCATACATGGGGCCGTCTTTCACGGGACTCTTGTGAAGTATGGTGAACGATTTGGGGGTGTTCTTCTGGAAGAAATCCTTTAAAACCAACTCGGCCTGGGTTTTGCTGTACACTTCTTCCTGGCTTAGGATAGTCAGGTCTACGCTGGCCTCAAAATATTTTGCCAGCTCTTTGGAGTTTCCCGAACGCATGCCTGCCGCTATCTCCTCGTATATGTCGGGGGCGGCAGCCAGCGTACCGGCAAGCATGAACAGAAACCCATATAATATCTTTTTGCTCATTTTATTGATATTTTTGTGTTTCATTAACAGCGGCAAAAATAACGCCAAAATTTATAAACCCAAAGTGTTTTGCAGTATAAAGGAGATGCCCGGGTATGAAGTTTAAACTTCTGCTTGCCGGAAAAACTGACGAACGCTACCTGCGTGAGGGCTCTGAAATGTACGCGGGACGGCTGGCTCATTATATTAAACTCGATATTTTTTCGCTTCCTTCCGTAAAAGAAACCAATCCTGTACGTCAACGGGAAATGGAGGCCGTCCGGTTTATGAAGAATATTGATCCCTCCGATTTTGTAGTGCTTCTTGATGAGCACGGTTCCCGGATGAGTTCTGTGGAATTTGCCGGGTTTATCAGGAAAAAAAGCATGGGAGGAACACGCTGTATCGTATTCGTCACAGGAGGGCCTTTTGGCCATGGAGAGGCCGTCAGGCAGAGGGCGGATTTTGAATTGTCACTGTCGCCAATGACCTTTTCCCACCAGATGGTGCGCTTGTTTTTTCTTGAGCAGCTTTACAGGGCAATGACTATTATAAAAGGTGAGAAGTATCACCATGGCTGAGCCCGGCAAAAGAAATCATTTGTATATTTGCTTATCAGGCAAGCCCGGTACACAGGTTTAAAAATTCTTTTTATGATTTGTTCTCTTGTCACAGGCGGTGCGGGATTTATTGGAGCTCATGTTACAAATGAACTTCTTAAGCTCGGCCATAAGGTTGTGGTTCTTGATGACCTCAGCGGGGGGTTCAGGGAAAATGTGAATCCTTTGGCCGTATTTATTGAAGGTTCGGTTACCGACCATGTACTCCTTGAAAAACTTTTTAAGGAGTACCGTTTCAATTATGTATATCATCTTGCCGCTTATGCTGCAGAAGGGCTGAGCCATTTTATAAGGCGTTTTAATTATACCAATAACCTTATCGGCAGCGTAAATCTTATCAACGAGTCGGTAAAAAACAAAGTACAGTGTTTTGTTTTTACTTCTTCCATTGCGGTGTACGGAGCAGCGGAGCCTCCTATGCGGGAAGACATGACTCCTATGCCGGAAGATCCTTACGGAGTTGCGAAATATGCAGTGGAGCTTGACCTCAAAGCAGCTCATGAAATGTTCGGTCTTGATTATATTGTTTTCCGCCCGCATAATGTATACGGCGAGTACCAGAACCTGGGTGACAGGTACCGGAATGTGGTTGGGATATTCATGAACCAGCTTATGCAGGGTAAGTCCCTCACTGTTTTTGGAGACGGCACCCAGACACGGGCATTCAGTTACATAGGCGACGTGGCCCCGCATATCGCCAATTCTGTGAATGTCAGGGAGGCGTACAATGAAATTTTTAATATAGGGGCGGACAAGGATTACTCGGTTAACGAACTTGCTCAGACAACCATGGATGCCATGGGAATAACGGAAGAGATCAGGCACCTCCCGGCCCGGAATGAAGTGGTGCATGCGCATTCCGACCATGAGAAGGCCCGCAGGGTGTTTGGAATTAAAAGCTCCTTTTCCCTTCATGAGGGGTTAAAACAGATGACTTCCTGGGCCAAAAAGGCGGGAGCAAAAAAAAGTAAAAAATTCGGAGAGATTGAAGTTATGGAAAAGCTCCCTCCCGTCTGGATGGAAGAGTGACATGGTCGCTTATACCCAACCCTCCCGGGGTGTGATAAAAACTTCTTCCGGGGAAATACAGAGTTTTATTTCTACTGCCGATTTTGAAAACGACAGGGGTACCATCAGTTCGTTCGGGGAGGAGTGGAAGAAATTTTCTTCTTTTACTGAAGAAGAGATTAGTACTGCCGGCGGGGAATATTTTGATGTCATTACGGAAGAGATGCTGAATAAATCTTCCGTGGTGCTTGACGTTGGATGCGGAAGCGGGAGATGGTCCCGGTATATCGCTCCCCGCGTAAAGTGGATTGAAGCAGTGGACCCGAGCGATGCTGTCCATGCCGCCCTGGAAAACCTGAAAGGATTCAGCAATGTGCGCGTAACACAGGCAGGAGCGGATACACTTCCCTTTCCTGATGAATCATTTGATTTTATTATGGCTATAGGTGTCCTGCATCATGTACCGGATACATTTTCGGCCATGCGGAAAATTCTTGCGAAGCTAAAGCCCGGCGGGAGTTTTTTTGTTTACCTTTATTATAGCCTTGACAACAGGGGAGTCATGTATAAGTTGCTTTTCTATTGTTCGAATATAATGCGGATGCTGATATCCGCCCTCCCTGGTATCCTTAAGCGGGTGGTTTGTGATATGATTGCCGTTGTGGTATATTTTCCTCTGGCATCAGCGGGAAAACTCATGCAGAAGTTCTTTCCCGGAAGCAGCTGGCTGCAGTCTGTGCCACTTTCTTATTATTCCGGTAAAAGTTTTTTTATCATGAGGAATGACGCTTTGGATCGTTTTGGAACCCCGCTCGAGAAGAGGTTCAGTAAAAAAGAAATTGAAGAAATGCTCTCTGCTGCCGGCCTCCGTGAGATTCGCTTCTCCTCCCGGGCTCCTTTCTGGCACGCAGTGGGGAAAAAGTAAGATGAAAAAAATTCTTTTCATAGCGGCACACAGGAAAGACCGCGCTCCCGGGCAGCGTTTCAGGTTTGAACAGTATTTTTCGTTCCTCGAAGAAAACGGTTATCAATGCCACCTTTCTTTTATCGTTACTGAAAAAGACGACCAGGTATTATACAAAGAAGGACATTACCTTCAGAAATTTTTCATTGCCCTGAAAGGCGCCCTGAAAAGGCTTCAGGAAGTTATTAATGCCCGGGAATATGATATAATATTCATCTTCAGGGAAGCGTTCTTTACGGGTTCATATTTTTTCGAAAGATGGTTCAGGAAATCGGGAGCTAAAATTGTGTTTGATTTTGATGATGCCATATGGGTTGATAATATTTCGGAGGGGAATAAGAAATTCCGCTGGATGAAAGATTCTGCCAAAACGCCTTCTATCATTGCACTGTCGGACATGGTATTTGCAGGAAACAGGTATCTTGCGGATTACGCTTCGAAGTATAACGGCAATGTGAAGATTATTCCAACGACCATTGATACCGATAAGTACCGGCATTCGGGGAGAACCCCGGAGGCCGGAGAGCCTGTAACTATAGGGTGGAGCGGCAGCATTACCACCATCCGGCATTTTGAATATGCAGTGCCCTTTCTCAGGATTATTAAGCAGACATATGGCGACAGGGTGAAAATAAAGGTGGTTGGTGACCGGTCATACCGGAACGATGAACTTGGTGTTTGCGGCCTGGCGTGGATTGCTGAGGATGAAATAAAGGAACTTTCAGAGTTTGATATCGGCATCATGCCCCTCCCGGATGACGAATGGGCAAAAGGGAAATGCGGGCTGAAGGGGCTGCAATACATGGCTCTCGGCATCCCGACTGTCATGTCGCCTGTGGGTGTGAATGCAGAAATCATACAGGATGGGGTCAATGGATTTCTTGCTTCCTCTGTTCAGGAATGGGTAAATAAACTGTCTGTCCTGATAGAGTCTCCGGAACTAAGAAAAAAAACAGGAGATGCCGGTCTTGCAACGGTTGTGGAGAAATATTCGGTTCATGCCCAGAAGCATAACTATCTCCGTTATTTCAATGAACTGATTAATTCATGATTAAAGATGGGATCTCCTCCTGAAATACCTACGGGTTATACGGTTTTTGATATCATTTTGTCAGTGTTTTATTCCCTTGTGCTCATCATAGTTGCGACTTCAATCAGGAACGCGAATGTTGATAAACACCCGCATTTCAGGTATATTGTTGGCGGGCTCGTCGTGAAAATAATCGGCGCTGCCTCCCTTTGCAGTGTTTATCTTTTTTACTATGGGGGAGGGGACACGCTTGGTTATTTTTACAATGGAAATGTTCTTGCCCGTCTTTTTTTTAAGGAACCCCTGATTTTTTTTCGTATTGTCTTTCTCAGGGATTGCACCAGGGAGACATTTTCCTATTTCACACATGAAACCGGGGAGCCTTACCACTGGTTCTTCAGTGACCCTCTTACATATTTCATCCCCCGGTTTATATCCGTGTTTGAAATAATCTCGTTTGAAAATTACCTGGCCACTTCTATCCTGATAACTGCCATTTCATATACCGGACTCTGGAAATTATATACTGTTTTTGTGGAGGAATTTCCTGAGCTGAAAAAAGAAATGGCTATTGCAGTATTATTTGTTCCATCTGTTTTTTTCTGGGGCTCCGGTATTTTAAAAGACCCTATTACAATATCTGCTGTGGGGTGGTATACTTATGCATTTTATCATTTTTTTGTTAAAAAAAGATTTCGTCTTTCATTTATCATATACCTGGTGGTTAGCTCATACATTATGCTTGCTATCAAACCGTATATTTTCTACGCGCTTATTCCCGGGTCGCTGGTTTGGTCATTGTTTGATTTTCTTAAAAGAGTAAAAGGCGGATTTATGAAAGTGGCTGTTTTTCCGATGTTCCTTGCCGTTTTCTTTGTGATAGGATATTTTGTTTTAACAAAGCTTGGGAGTGATAAAGGCAATTATTCCCTGTCATATCTCATGGAGTACTCTACGCTCGTTAATATAGATCTGAAAAAAGTAAATTTCGGAGCGAGTAGTTTTGACCTGGGAGATTATGACCCGACTATTTCAGGAATGCTCTCCAAAGCGCCCCAGGCAATTAATGCGGCCTTGTTCCGGCCCTACCTTTGGGAGGTGAAAAATGTCATTATGCTTATATCTGCGCTGGAAAATACTGTGATACTGTTTCTTGTTATACAGCTCATCATTAAAATGAAATTCCTCAAAACGATGGTATTTATTGCAGAGAACCCTCTTCAGTTATTCTGTGTGTTTTTTGTTCTTCTTTTCTCTTTCTCTGTGGGAGTTACCACTTCCAACTTTGGCAGCCTGGTTCGGTACAAAATTCCTGCCATGCCATTTTTTATTGCTTCTATTTTTATTATGAGGTATTACAATCAGAAGGAACGGGAAGCTGCCATGATGGGAACAAAAAAGTGATTTATAGTTCCTGCTCCTTTTTTACAATATAACTGAACTTTTCTTTCAGGCGCAGGAAGTAGCTTTCGAAATAATGATAGGATAGCCACCCTATCACCATGGAAAGTATAAAAGCAAGAATGGGGAGCCATAGAAAAATTTCAAGGAGCGTTTCTTTTACTCCTGCATATTTTAGGATGTAGACTGCCGTCAGGATACCTATAAAATGAAGGCAATACAGGCTGTATGTGTATGTACCCAGTTTTGTGATTATTCTCCACCTTCCCACCTTGAAAAAGGAATTATCAGAATAGGTCTGTTCAAGAATGATGAACGCAAAAAATACAGACAGTACAATCCTCTCAAAAACAAATGATGTCATATTTTCCCGGAAAATCAGGTACCGGAAATAAAGCAGGACCGCTCCTGCCAGGTATAAACAGACGATGGTTTTCCGTTTCATGTTTTTAAAATAGCTTCTGAATGAATCCTTTCCTATGGAAAGATAAGCGCACATTCCGCCAATACCCATATCCGATATGACACTCATGGTGTGAAAGTCCAGTATCCTGTATGCATAGGTATGACAGGCCCTGAAGATAACCGACGAAAGAATCAGCCCCGCAAAAAATTTCATATAGTGGCGGGAAGGCAGGTATGCAAGTATAAAGGGCCAGACAAAATAAAACTGCTCTTCGATTCCCACTGACCATAAGGCGCCCAGAATTGAAGAATCAGGAAAGTCATTTGCAATATTGTTGAAGTTGGGAAGAAAAAAAAGAAAATAGGAAAGCTGTGCGGTTTCAGAAGGCACTCCTCCCATGAGCAGTTTTATCCTTGGAAAAATATAGAAGCCAAAGATTACACAGAAAAAATAAAGCGGCCAAATCCGCAATGCCCGTCTTATATAAAATTTCACAAAGTCAATTTTCCCGTTCATCATTTTTTCAGATAAGAGGAGGTAAGTGATGAGGAACCCCGACAGCACAAAGAAACAGTTTACTCCAAGATCCCCGTTGAGGGCTATTTTGTAAAAGAATTTATAAACAGGATTCTGCTCCATCCCGGGATCTGAAGTGTAGAAAACATGATAAAAAAAGATTGCTAAAAATGAAAAGAACCTCAGCCCGTCAAGGTTTTCAAAATATAAGTTTCTTTTTATCATAGTACATCTTTGTAGAGGTCATAATAGGCTGCGACACCTTTCCTGATATCGTAGTAATCTTCTGCATAAGCCCTCAGTCTTTGTTTATCTGCAGGGTTGTTTTTAAACTCCTTAAGAACATTCGTGTATTGCTCCCCGCTCAGGGATTCCAGCAGGTAGCCCCCCCGGGGGTATTTTTCTGCCAGGTAGTCGAGATCTCCTATGCCTTTTCCAGAAATAAAGGGCAGTCCGCATGCCCAGTATTCCCCGAGTTTTGTGGGGCTGCGCCCTATTGATGAAAAGCGGTGGTCATAAAAAATAAGGCCAAGGTCTCCTGCCATAAGATAACTGGAAACCCCGGTGAAAGGAACCCCGGCAATCCTGATCTTTTCGGGAGGGAGGTTATAAGGCGCAATAAGTTTCATCACTGTTTCCTGCTCAGCCTGGGTTAAAAACAGCAGCACGGAATTTTCATTAATTTTTTCAAGTTGTGTTCTGAAGACTTCGCAAACTACGTCTGTCCTGTAATTGCCTCCCACGGAACCGCTGTATACAAGCACAACAGCCGATTCGGGGATGTTAAGCTTCGATCTTACCCGGTTTCTCTCTCCCCTGTCAAACGGCCTGAAAATATCAAAATCCACGCAGGTAGGGATCACGGCGATTTTGTCTTCCTCTTTCAGCTTTTTGCTTACGATAAATTCTTTGCCCGCATGTGTGAGAGACACTGCCCTGTCGGATTCACGGAAAAATGCCCGCTCGAGGTGTTTGAAATATCTGTAGACCGGAATATACAGAGGATTGTTCCACAGACCGCTCTCTCTCTTTTCGTCGGCCCACCAGCCTCTCATGTCAAAAATGAATTTCGACCCGAATCGCTGTTTACATTTTCTGCCGAGTAAAGCAGGTATATATCCCCTGCAGTGAACAATGTCAAAATGTTTTTTCCTGTAGAGATCTTTGATGAGACTCCATCCTCTCCGAAGGTCGTTAAGTGTGGATAATACCGGCGGCTTTTTTGTATATGGCAGCGGATGCCAGCGGATGTCATACCCGGAAATAAATGATTCAACTATCCCCTGGCTGCTTTTGTAAGTACCGGGTTTCTCATAGCTAACAATGTCAAAGCCGGTATTTTCCCGGCTGAGCAGCCTGAGGTAGGCAAGTACCTGCGACTGGCCTAGGGGATCGGTCATCCCGTCGTATGAAATATATAATATTTTTTTTGAAGACATGGAGGGCTGGCTGTGTTGTCCGTCAGGATTAAAAAGAAGAAATCCGGTATTCATCCCTCATCCAGCTGATGAATTCTTCCAGTCCTTCCCGCAAGGGTTTCAGGGGCTGGTAGTTAAGAAGCCTTGAAGCTTTCGATATATCCGCATAAGTCAGTTCCACATCCCCGGCCTGCTCCGGCAGGCAGGTGATATTTTTTTGTTTCCCGGTGAGTTCGTAGAGCATTTCTACCAGGTCTTTCAGTTTTACCGGTTTATTGTTGCCGATATTGATGATTTCATAAGCATTGTTGTTTTTCATCAGAAAATCAACAGCCCCAAGGATACCGTTTACAATATCTCCCACAAAAGTATAATCCCTTGCAGTTTCCCCTTTACCGTATAGCGTGATGGGTTTGTTTTCGGACATCAGTCTCACGAATTTATGTATAGCGAGATCCGGCCGCTGGCGCGGACCGTAAACAGTAAAAAAGCGAAGGTTCAGTACATCAATCCTATAAAGGTGATGATAAGTGTGTGTGAGCAGTTCGCAGGATTTCTTTGTGAACGCATAGGGGGAGATGGGGTGATCTACATTGTCATCTTCGCCGAAAGGAGTTTTTTTGTTGTTCCCGTAAATAGAGGAAGAAGATCCGAAAACAAGTTTTCGGATTCCCCTGTCTTTCATCAGTTCGAGGATATTTAATGTCCCCGTGATATTGGAACGGAGATAGGCTTCCGGGTTCTTAATGGACGGAAGAACCCCCGCCTTTGCTGCGAGGTGAATAACTACGTTATAATTATCCCGCAGATTTTCCGTCCCGTTTTCTTCCGACAGATCTGTTTCAACAAATCGGAACATGCTGTTTTGCATACTTGCAGAGAGGTTCCGGAGTTTTATTTTTTTATCGTAAAAAGGGTCGAAATTGTCAACCCCCGTCACCCTGTGCCCTTCTGCAAGCAGTTTTTCGCAGAGGTGAGACCCTATAAACCCTGCACATCCTGTGAGCAATACGTGCAGCTTATTATTTGATACATTCATAGTAAAGCCAGTTGTCCTTTGATCGGATCATCTCTTCTTCTGAGGTGATTGTCTTTCCTGTAAGCATGGAATATACGTTAATTTTTCCGAACCCCGCCTCCCTGAGCTGCCGGCATTGAACCTCCGGCCGGATGAAATAATGCAGGGCATTGTTTCCGGCATCTCCGTCATAAAAGGTGCAGTAGCCAGCGCTTTCTGCTTCTTTCCGGCTTTGCTTATTGATGCTGTATATCTTTACAAGACGTTTTATTTCGCGCAATAATCCTATTGGGCTGAGGGAAAGGCGGAAGCGGAAATACTGCCCTATGATGTTCAGGTTATGCGAAGAAAACAGTATGATGCCTCCCGGCCTTGCAACTCTTTTCATTTCCGAAAGTGCCAGGAGGCGGTCTTCATGGCTCAGGGTGTCGAGGCCGTTAAAGCTAAACAGCACAATATCAAAAGAATCGCCCGGGAACTCTTTCATATTCCGTGCGTCTCCTTGCTGCAGAATGATACCGGGGATATCTGCAAATCTTTTTTTACAGGCATCAATCATGGATTTCGAAAAATCAATTCCCGTGTATGAAGCTGTAAGGGGTGCAAAATAGCGGGTGGTGCGCCCTGCGCCAATCCCTATATCAAGCATAACAGGTTGTTTCATAGCTGTTATCTTTTTCAGGAACATGTTTTCCGGTGCTTCCAGATAGTTGAGGGAGGCATAGTACCTTACCGCTTCCGGCGATTCATAAAATTCCCTGTGGCTCATGTTCTTTTCCACCCGCTAAGTATATTCTTTGATTTATAGATTAACCCCAGGATGAGCGGAATGTAATCACTTTCTTCCACCATCACTCCTCCCAACTCGTCTTTGAAGTTATTGATCTGCCGGAGTTCCCTGTTGGTTGTTTCTTTCGCATACCCCCCCACATCGTATAATCTTACTCCTGATTTTTTTAAGATCACCATGTCATGGTAATGCAGCAGGCGGTTAGCTCTTCCCGTAAGGCTCCGCCTCCCGGGATCCTGCTCTTTCCTGAAGAGGGATGCCGATTGCAGGAGCCGGGCTCTTTTCCCCTGAGGGTCCAGTATATAGGAATGCATGACGAGGTCTTCCTTTCCTGCCGATGCCTTTGTAATGAGAAAACACGATTTGTCTCTGAAGTATATTTTTTTTCTGATGGGGTACAGTTTTTTTGTTTCAGCAAAACGGTTGAAGAACGAGATAAATCTGTCGGGGTCATTTTCTGAGCTGCATACAACGCCATCTCTCTCCGCCCTGCGGATTTCATAACGGGTTTCCTCCGGGAAGTTATTAAGGAGTGTTTGTTCATCGGCTTTATCAAGCGCAATGATTTTTGTGTGGAATGGCTGTCGGTGGAATCCCGGCAAATCTTTATTCAGGGAACACTGCCTGTATATGTTCAGGCCGAACATGTCTCCCGGACGGGGTTTGTCATAAAACCATTTCTCTTTCCTGAACCATCCGATGGAGATATCCAGCATAGACAAAGCCTTATGCAGGTATGGGTGATTTGAGTTTCTGCATGCTTGAGTGCCTGTGTTTAATTCCCACCCGGACGATGTTCAGAAAAAAGAAGATCCACGCAAAGTTTGAAAGAAAACGGGTAAATATATGTATGCTATGGAGGCTGCGGCCGGGATAAATGTTAATCGCGCTGTAGTCCAGTTTCGTTTTGTCGAAGTAATAACTCCATGTGTTTTCATCAATCCATGCTGTGCCTTCATAAGCTTTAATAATGAGGGCAGGATTGTTTATCAGTTCAGCTGTGCTTGGGCGGGTGCTTACAAGCTCCATCAGGTTGGGTTCTTTGTTGGTGTCGAAAAAATGCCAGGTATTGTTGTAGTTCACTTCTGATGCAATGTGATTCTGGAGGAATACTGTTCTCGTGATATATCCCTTTCGTTGCAGGGCTTCCTGAAGCACAATGGATTGCTGTGCGGGAGTCCCCTTGTGTTTTCTCATGATCTGGTCAGGATTGGTAATGTCGGCGAAACCGTCAATAATTAATTTATCAATCATGTATGCGATATAGTCGTTGGACATATTCCATTCGGCGGGCGCGGCATAGAAGCAATCTTTTATCACTTCGTGAAGCAGGTTGGCATACTGCTCGCTGATGCTGTCAGTATTAATCTCCCTGGTTGCAGCCATGCTGTCGGTGTACAGTATCAGATGGTGTATGGATTTAAGCCTGTTAAGCGCCGGGTTATACCGTTCGTGGAAATGTGTATCCCGGGGCTCATCCTTGGTTTTGATTATCCATTGTATGGAGGAAAGGGATAATAATACTAGAAATAAAAACAATGTTATACCCTGATTCCTCCTGAACAACTTGAATTTTTTGATGTTAAGCACCTTCGTTGTGTCAAGCTGGTTAAAATAAATAGCTCTGCTGCCCCAGCTGATATTGGCAAACGAAAGGAGGAAAGCTGCCTGTTGTCCGATATAACAGAAAAATCTATTTACAGAGGTTATATTTGCAGAAGGATATACAGGTTCGTAAATTTTATAACTGAAGGGATAAATCCCAATGTTCTTGAGAAAGTTAAACTGGTTGACAAAATTGGCGCGAAAAAAAGCTGCATAGCCTTGAGGCGCCGGCTGCTTTGTGAAGCCTGTGAATATTCTGCATACATACCTGAAAAATTTTGCAACGGAAAAATTTTGCTCCAGTTTAATGTCAAGAATAAGAATGCCGTTTTTTGTCAGCAGTCTTTTAATCGTATTGAAAAATATCGCAGGTTCATTCGCAGAGGTCAGTACATCTCCTATATAAATGATATTGAAAGATTGTTCCGGTGATTTTTTCAGAATTTCTCCTAAGGAGAGAAAAGAAATATTTTCATTCCTGCTTCCGGGTGCCGGAGGATCCTGTCCCGGAAACAAAACTCCTGTGTATTGATATCCACTTTCAATGGCAATACTGATAAGGCGGTTATCAAGGCAGCCGAAGTCAAGAAATGCCCCTGATTGTTTGGGCTTGGGAAGAAAGCGGGAAATAGCCTCGAAATCAGGATGAGTTTCCGTTGTTGTTTTATCACTGGGAGGAAAAGCCTCGGGAGGAGAAGGAAATAAATAAATGAGGCCGCAGTTGGTGCATGCAACGTAGTGAAATTTTTCTTCGTCCCTTTTTTCGGGGTTTGTCTTAACGGGGTTGTACTGGAGACATCCGCAGAAAAGACACTGGGCGGAATGAGTTTGATTCCTGTCAGTTTCTTCCATCGTAAATCCTGTAGAGTTTATCGAGGTAATTTATGCTGGTATATTCTTTTACGATGCTTTCTGACCGCCTGATTAGCATGGAGTTCAGTTCTTTGTCAGTATGCATTTGTGTAATCTTGTCCGCAAGCTCTTTATAATTATTTACATTGAAATAAGCCACCCCGGTTTTGCCGGTTTCCCTGAGTGATTCAATATCTGATACCAGGCATGGTATACCTGCGGCCATGGCTTCGATCAGGCTTATTGCCATTCCTTCAGAGGTAGAAGTCATCAGGAACAGATCCTTATCATTGAGAAATGACCATATGTTATTGACTACCCCATGAAGTGTTACTTTCGACTGCAGCCCGTTAAGCAGGATGATGGACTCCAGGTTGCCTCGTTCCTTCCCCTCCCCGGCAATGTGTAGGTGGTAATTATTATCTTCGAGCAGGGTCATAGCCATCAGCGCCAGTTTGTAATTTTTTTCTGCCTTAAGATTTCCCACGCAGGCTATATGGTACATACCACCTTCATGCAGTTCCTTTTTCTTAAAAAACTCGTCAGGTACGAAGTTAGGAATTATATAATAATTTTCAGAAATAGCGAGTTTCTGCCTGATATTTTTAGCTACTGTTTCAGAAACAAAAATGCTTATATGTTTTTTTTTATAAGTAATAAAGTCGAGGATGTGCTGCTTCCTGTTGTAATAGGGGTTGAGTTTGCTGTATTCCGGGCAATGGTAGGTGGAAACCAGTCGCGTATCTGAGAAAAGCACTGCCAGCCTGCTTACAAGTGTGGAATATACAAGGTGCGAATGGATAAGTGAAGCATTGTGCTCTTTAACCAGGCGTCTGAGTTTCCATATTGCTTTTATCCATGATAAGGGGTTCTTGTAATGAAAATTGAGACGGTACACCGGCGTATTTGCAATCTCTGTTGCCAGTGTATCCGGGCCATGAAGAATCACGACTATGTTATTGTAACGCTCTTTGTCAATATAGTTAATGGTTTTAACCAGCAGTTTTTCTGCTCCCCCGAGGCACAGGGAATCTATTACATGGATGATTGTGGTTTTCACAAAATGCCGTAGATGGCGCTGCAAATGTACGTCTTCTTAAAATATCTTAATCCCATGAATGTAAAGGGGGGGGGGTGTGTTCAGGATACCTCATATTTACGATGAGATTTTAGCACTCAATTAAAAATCATTTAACTTTGCAAATCGCGTTAAGCAAGAAGCTCTGCCCCTGCTGGCTGTATGTATGCCTGATTGAAACAATGCCGAAGAAAATCTTTATAATACTGCTTCTGCTTCCCCTCGCGGCTGAAGCCCAGGTGAACGTGAGGGATTCTGCTGTTCGTGCCCCTCTTGTAATTGTACAGTATGCATACCAGGTGCCCGGGGCGGATATGGCAAAGCGTTTTCATAATAACTCTTCTGTCGGGATGAGTTTCCTTTATAAAACAAAGCGTAACCTCTTGTATGGTGCTTCCGGCAATTTTTTATTCGGGCCCGTTCCAAAAGAATCGGGGGTTCTTGACAGCATCTCTACTTCCGGGGGTTACATCATAGGCAGCGACGGGCGTTATGCAGAGGTTCTTCTTTATGAAAGAGGATGGAATGTTTCTGTGTACCTGGGAAAAATTATCAGGTTCCGGAATTCCAATCCCAACTCTGGTTGGGTGATCATGGCCGGGCCGGGGTTCCTGCAGCATAAGATCAGGATTGAAAATACAGGAAATACCGCTCCGCAGGTCGGGGGAGATTACCGTTCAGGCTACGACAGGCTGACGAATGGCTTTGCCCTCTCCGGATTTGCCGGGTATATGCTCCTTGGAAGCCGGCGATTAATAAATTTTTACGCCGGGATTGAACTGATACAGGGATGGACAAAAGGCAAACGTTATGATTTTGACCTGATGAAATACGACAATGCATCCCGCCACGATCTTCTTTATGGGCTGAAGGCAGGGTGGATTATCCCTCTTTATAAAAAAGGACCAAAGGATTTTTATTTTAACTGAAATGCAGATATTCTATAATCTTTTTATTTTTTTTTACAGGCTTACTGTTTTGTTTGTAAGTCCCTTTAATAATAAAGCAGCCAAATGGGTTTCGGGACGGAGAAATATTTTTGACAGGATAGAAAAAAAGCTGGCAGAACCCCGGGGAAACAGAGAAAAAATTTTCTGGTTTCACTGTGCTTCGCTCGGTGAATTTGAGCAGGGCAGGCCCCTCATGGAAGAGATCAAGGCCCGTTCACCTCAAATAAAAATAGTGCTGACATTCTTTTCTCCGTCAGGATATGAGATAAGAAAAAACTATACGGGCGCCGACTATATCTTCTACCTTCCTCATGATAGTCCCGTTAATGCAAGGAAACTTGTGAGCATGCTTAGCCCGGCAGCGGTCTTTTTTATCAAGTATGAGTTCTGGTTCAATTATTTACAGGCACTGAAAACAGCCGGCATACCTGTATTTCTTGTCTCGGGTATATTCAGGGAGAAGCAGTATTTCTTTGCCTGGTACGGGATATGGTTCAGGAAAAAGCTGAAGTGCTTTTCTCATTTTTTTTTGCAGGATGATTCATCTGCCGCATTGCTCTCCCGCCATGGATTCAGCAATGTTACGGTATGCGGGGATACCCGTTTCGACAGGGTCTTGAAGATAAGCAGAAGCACTGCTTCCCTGCCTCTTGCGGAACATTTCTGCGGCGGGTTCAGTGTTCTGGTTGCCGGCAGTACATGGGAAGAAGATGAACAGTTGCTGGCGGGTTTTATTAATTCCGGCACGCATAATCTTAAGTATATTATTGCTCCCCATGAAATAAAAGAGGAAAATATCCGCATGCTGATGTCTTTATTGAAAGTCCCTGCTGTAAGATATTCCGAAGCAAAGCAGGAAACCGTTTCCGGGTATACTGTGCTCATAGTGGATAACATGGGCATGTTATCTTCCCTGTACAGGTACGGGAGAATGGCCTATATAGGCGGGGGGTTCGGAAAGGGCATTCACAATATACTGGAAGCTGCCGTATTCGGGCAGCCGGTTTTGTTCGGGCCCCGTTTTGATAAATTCCGGGAGGCACGGGAACTGATAAAAGCAGGAGGAGCCTTTTCCGTACGTAATTCCGGAGAATTGTATCATGCAGTTAATCTGCTGTGCAGTTCACCGGGGAAGCATTCTGCCGTATCAGGAATATCCCGGAAATATGTTGAAGAAAACGCAGGTGCCACCGCCCGGATTCTGAGTGCAGTCGGGATGCCTGCTTAGCGGATTTTCAGAAGCAATATTTTCCCGCCTCGGTGAGTTTTGCCGCTATTCTCCTGCGCGCTTCCTTGGTGTTGAATGGAGGAAGTTTTGTGAAACGCTTCAGCCCCATTGACAACAGCCGGTACTCATCTCCTTCGGTCATGGCGGCAATAGCCTGCCTGCCTGCCAGTGCGGCACGTTCAGCAGAGTCATTTATGAAAGTGCGCATGATGTCGGGGATTATTGTTCCCCCGGCTTCACCTTGCATTGACGATAGTTTTTCCGTGCGCAGAAGCGCCGATTCCGAAGCATAGGTTTCTATGAGCATGTCAGCAATGTTCATGATAATCTCCTGTTCCTTGGCGAGCCCCATCATGTATTTCTGTGCTGCGAAGCCTGCAATCATCAGGGAAGCTTTTTTCATGCCTGCCACAATTTTCTTCTCTGCCGCAAAGGCTGCCGTGTCCTCACTCCCGAAATCCGGAATGGACATGAGCTCTGCCTGCACTGCCTGTGCGGGGCCCATGAGATCAATCTTTCCTTTCATGGCACGTTTAAGCAACATGTCAATGGTAAGCATGCGGTTGATTTCGTTGGTGCCCTCGAAGATCCGGTTGATGCGGGAATCCCTGTAAGGTCGCTCCACCGGTGCTTCTGACGAGTACCCCATGCCGCCGTATATCTGTACGCCCTCGTCCACAACATAGTCGAGTACTTCCGACCCGAATACTTTCAGTATGGCACATTCCGCAGCATATTCTTCTGCAGCACCGAGGAGCGCCTGTGCAAAATCTTTTCCTTCGGCGAGAAGCTGTTTTTCTTTTTCATCAATAACCTGGCTGACACGGTAAATGGCTGATTCAAGGACAAATATCCTGATGGCCTGTTCTGCCAGCTTATGCCTTATAGCCCCGAATTTTGCAATGGGCATTTTAAACTGTTCTCTCTCACATGCATATTTGACGGAAAGCGTGCTTACTCTTTTGGAAGATCCGAGTGCGGCAGCTGCAAGTTTTGCACGTCCTATGTTGAGGATATTGAAAGCAATGAGATGCCCTTTTCCGATTTCTCCCAGCACATTTTCTGCGGGCACCTTGCAGTCGGTGAAGAATACTTGTCTTGTAGAGGATCCTTTGATCCCCATCTTATGCTCCTCTTCCCCGAAGGTAAGCCCGGGATAATTCCTTTCAAGGATGAAACCGGTGAACTTATCCCCGTCAACCTGGGCAAACACAACAAACAGGTCGGCAAAGCCGGCATTGGTGATCCACATTTTCTGCCCGTTGAGGATATAGTGTTTTTTATCTGCGGAGAGAATTGCTTTAGTTTTTGCTGCCAGCGCATCTGATCCAGACCCCGGCTCGGTGAGGCAATAGGATGCTTTCCATTCTCCCGTTGCAAGCTTCGGCAGGTATTTTGCCTTCTGTTCTTTGGAACCGAAGTAGAGGACAGGCAGTGTCCCGATTCCCGTATGTGCAGCTACCGAAACTGCGAAGGAAGCGCCTGCCCCGATATTTTCCGTTAGCAGCATGTTGGTGATGAAATCCTTGCCGAATCCCCCGTACTCTTCGGGTACCGATGTGCCGAGCAGCCCCAGCTCCCCGATTTTGTTGAGCAGAGACACCGTAAGCCCCGCCTCCTGGGCATCAATACGGTCCATGACCGGAATCACTTCCGAAGCAATGAAATCCCTGGCGGTATCGCCGATCATTTTCTGCTCCTCATTAAAATCTTCCGGGATGAACACATCCTGTGCGGCTGTTTCCTTTACGAGGAATTCTCCGCCTTTCACTAAATTTTTTACTGTGGTTTCCATGAATGTAAAGTTATTATTAGGTGAATTAGTTGAGCATTTCAAATATTCCTGCGGCGCCCTGCCCTGTGCCTATACACATAGTCACTATGCCGTATTTTTGTTTCCGGCGTTTCATCTCGTTGAGTATCTGCACCGTTAACTTTGCCCCGGTGCAGCCAAGGGGATGGCCAAGTGCAATGGCACCCCCGTTTACATTTACGATGGAAGGGTTGATGCCGAGTGTTTTGATGATGGCGAGCGACTGGGATGCAAATGCTTCATTCAGCTCAACC
Source organism: Bacteroidota bacterium (assembly GCA_023251555.1). Lineage (GTDB taxonomy): Bacteria > Bacteroidota > Bacteroidia > AKYH767-A > JAHEYN01 > JAHEYN01. Next base: position 59,369 of record JAHEYN010000004.1, read on the forward strand.
TGTTCAATGTCGCTAAGCTTCATCCCTGCTTTTTTGAGCGCAAGGGGGATGGCCTCAACCGGCCCGATACCCATCACGCGTGGCTCAACCCCTGCTACGGCATAAGAAACGAGGCGGGCAATGGGTTTCAGGTTTAAGCGCTTTATCATTTTTTCTGACATTACCATGACGAAGGCTGCTCCGTCCGATGTCTGTGAAGAATTTCCCGCCGTCACTGATCCTCCTGCGGCGAAAACGGGCTTAAGCTTTGCAAGCTTTGCTGTATCAGTATCAGGCCGCGGGCCTTCATCGGTGTCGGCTATAGTTTCTTTTGTTTGCTTTTTCTCTTTTTTATCAAGATAAACCTCTTTTACTGTAACAGGAACAATGCCGTCTTTGAAATACCCGTTCTTAATGGCATTGATAGCCTTGCTGTGGGACTCCAGAGCAAATGCATCCTGTTCTTCCCGGCTTACTTTATAATCTTTTGCCACGGCTTCGGCAGTGAGCCCCATGCCCCAGTAATAGTCAGCGTGGGTTTTGGCAATTTCATAGTTGGGAACGATACGCCACCCTCCGAAAGGTATGGGCGACATGCTCTCGGCCCCTCCCGCTATGATACAGTCAGCCAGGCCGGAATGTATCTTTGCAGAAGCAATGGCGATAGTCTCAAGCCCGGATGAGCAGTAACGGTTCACTGTCATGCCCGGTACTTTCACTGTGTCAAGTCCCACAAGGGAAATCATTCTGCCCATGTTTAACCCCTGCTCGGCTTCGGGAGTGGCATTGCCGACAATTACATCGTCAACCTCTTCCTTGTTGAGGCCGGGAACAGATGCTGCCAGGTGCCTGATTACTGTTACCGCGAGGTCATCAGGTCTTACACTGCGGAACATGCCGCGGGGTGCTTTTCCAACCGGGGTGCGGAACCCGGCTACTATATATGCGTCCATTTTTTTGAGTTATATTTATCAGGTTTCAACCGTAGTTTTGTCTTTTCCGATAATTTCCAGCTTCCCGGGTTCAATATCTTCTTCTTCATCATATACCTGTATCAGAGGCTCTTTCAGAAATGCCCGGGTGGTGAGCCTTTTTTCCATGGAGAGCAGAATCGTGGGCAGCAGTATTAAATTCGAACAGTAAGCCACCAGCAGGGTGAAAGAAACAAGTATGCCGAGCGCAACAGTCCCGCCGAACCCCGAAGCGGTGAAGATGGCAAACCCGCAAAACAGTATTACAGCCGTATAAACCATGCTTACCCCCGTTTCTGCAATAGCCATGGAAACGGTCCTTGAGATGCTCCAGTGGTGGTTCTTAAGCTCCTGCCTGTACTTGGTGAGGAAGTAAATGGTGCCATCGGACGCGATGCCGAAAGCGATACTGAAAATGAGAATGGTGGAAGGCTTGAGTGCAATGTGAAAGTACCCCATTACCCCGGCGGTGATGAGCAGGGGAATAAGGCTTGGGAGCATAGATGCGAGGATCATGCGTGCCGACATAAAGAGCGTAAACATTACAATGGCGATGAGAATGATAGCTAAAATAATACTTTCTTTAAGATTGACAAGAAGATAATCATTTCCCTGTAAGAAGATACGGCTGTTGCCAGTGATGGTTACATTATAGGCTGATGGATCAAAGATCGAGTCAATACGCAGCCTCAGCCCGTTGATGAGCTGTTTCATTTTAACTGATCCTATATCTGCCATCTGCGCACTTACGCGGGTGCGTTGTTTTGTGCTGTCAATGAATGAATGAAATGCTCCGGGCCTTTTTGCCTGTGTGCCGGAATTCTGGACATAGGGCCTGATCTTTTCCAGTTCGGTAGGTGGCGGGAGAATGAAGTATTTTCTGCTCCCGTCACGGTAGGCCTGGTAGGAGAAACGGATGGCATCTGCAACAGAAAGGGATTTGGAAAACTCGGGGTAAGAAGAAAGAATTTTCTGTAATGATTTTATCTTGTAGAGTGTTGCCGCGTTGTCTGCGAAAACACCGCCTTCTTTTTTTGTGTCTATGAGTATCTCAAAAGGCATGACTCCCTGAAAAGATCTTTCGAAAAACTTCATGTCTGCATAGATAGGATCTTTTTCGGGAAGGTCGTCAACGATAAAGCCGACAGATCTGAGTTTCCTCACCCCCACCAGCGAGATGGCAATGAGCACGCCCACCGTGAGGTATATCGCCGGCCGGTGATGATGCACCCAGTAATCTACCTTCCTCAGAAAGAAACTGATGAACTTCCCTTTGAGATGTTTTGTGTGCCTTACGGACGGGTCGGGAAGATAACTGAAAACGATAGGGATAAGGACTAAGGAGATAAGGTAAGTGGCCATTACATTGGCGGCAGCCACCAGCCCGAACTCCATGAGTATCTGGCTGCGGGTGAAATAAAACACCCCGAAGCCTATGGCGGTGGTGAGGTTGGCGAGAAAAGTGGTGACACTGATTTTCTCTATCATTCTCGACAATGCCCTTATTTTGTTTCCGTGTTTTTTATACTCGCTGTGGTATTTGTTCAGCAGCAGGATGCTGTTGGGTACTCCTATTACAATAATCAGCGGTGGAATCAGTCCCGTCAGTATGGTAATTTTATAGCCGAGCAGGACAATAAGCCCCACCGACCATATGACACCCACGGTTACTATCAGCAGGGAGAAAAATACAATCTTAAACGATCTGAAAAAAGAAAAGAGAATTACAGCTGTTACAGCAACGGCAAGCCCAAGAAATAGTATCATTTCGTCAGCTACCTTCCTTGAAATGGCAGTGCGGATATACGGCAGGCCTGAGTAATGAATATCAAGATGGTGGGTAACGCCGAAACGGTCGCAGCTGCTTTTGATGCTGTCAACAAGGGCAATCCGGTTCCTGGAATTCAGTTTTTGCTTGTCGAGGGTGATGGCCATAAGGGTAGCGCCGGTTTCTCTGTTGTAAAGCAATCCCTCGTAAAACGGGAGAGAGAGGATGGTTTCTTTCAGGCTGTCAGTCTCCGCCTGTGATGAAGGTTTTCGGGAAACAAGGGGTCTGAATTCGAATTTCTCAAGGGAGTCATTCTTTACTATGGTATAGATTCTTGCAACGGATACGACCTCCTCAATCCCGTCAATGTTTTTTATTTTATTTCCCAGTTCATACCATCCTGTGAATTTATTTATTTCGAAAATGTCTGAATCCTGTATTCCCACCATAAGGACACTCCCGTCTTCGCCAAACAGCTTCTTGAAATTTTCATAGTCGAGGTAATCTTTGTTGTCGTAAGGAAGTACTCTCGCAAATTCGTACGACAACTCCACGTGGCCGGCTTTGTATGCCATGAAAGCAGTGATGCCCCCTAAGGAAAGCAGAAGAGTCAGGCGGTTTCTGAGTATGCGGCTTGATACGAATGCCCACATAAAAATGATGATACTTGTGTCAAAAGTAAAAGTAGTAAAAAGGAAAGAGTATAACGTATCTCAGCGCCTCAGGCTAAAAATCAATCAGGGAATTCACCTCATCAGCAAACATCTTCCAAGCGCCGCTCAGCGGGTACGGTAAAAATGGCGTAGCGCCAACCAGGTCATTGTTTCACAAACTTCGCTTGTGTATCGCCTGCCTGTAAGAAGTACATTCCGCGAGGCAGGTGAGCGATACTCAGCGTGTAGCAGTTTGCCTGTCTGTTTGCCTGCACTTCTCCTTTCATCACCACATTGCCAAACACATCGGTTATCATAATCGTTTCCGTCCCTGCCGTCAGCTTACAGAAAAGATTGTCATTTGCAGGATTCGGAAAAACAGCAAGCATTTGTTTCGTTTCGTTTGCAATGGCGATGGTGTTGGAGTAAGTGAAACTGCCGTCAAAGTTCACTTGTTTGAGACGGTAATAACATACTCCTTTATCCCCTCTCGAGAGGGGATATTTATCAATAAATTCATACTGCATTACCGTATTACTATTTACAGCACCCTTAACCGTTCCGATGGAGAGCCACTCCTCCTCCCCTTTGGGGTTGATAGAGGTAGGGCTTGTTCTTTCTATGTCAAAATAATTATTATTACTCTCACTTGCTGTTATCCATTCTAATACATTTTTACCTCCTTCATTATATCCGGTAAAAGAAAGTAATTCTATAGGTAAAACACTACACTGATTTCTGAATGTTGAAACCGTGGTCGAAGAATAATTTGCTAACGCAAAATCAGGCATATTATCTCCATCCAAATCACCTATTGCAACGCCCCTGGGTTGAGTTCCGGTTATAAAATCGACTTTGGCAGCAAATGAAATGGTGCCACTTACACTGGTGTTGTTGAATGTTGAGACCGTTGCAGAACCATAATTCGTTACAACAAGATCGGGTTTTCCGTTTCCATCCAAGTCGCCTATTGCAACGGAATGAGGCTGAGTTCCTGTTGCAAAATCTACTTTGGCGGCAAAAGAAATAGTTCCACTGACGCTGGTGTTTCTGAATGTTGAAACAGTGTTGGATGTCCAATTCGTTACAGCGAGGTCGGGTTTCCCGTTTCCATCCAAATCGCCTACTGCAAGACCGGAAGGATTCATCCCTGTTGTAAGATCCACTTTGGCAGCAAATGAAATGGTCCCGACAATACTGGTGTTTCTGAATATTGAAACGGTGTTAGAACCAAAATTCTCTGCCGCGATGTCCGGTTTTCCGTTTCCATCCAAATCGGCCATAACAATGACATACGGTTGGGTTCCAGTTGTAAAATCCACTTTGGCAGCGAAGGAAATATTGCCGATAGTACTTGTGTTTAGGAATGTAGAAATGATGTTATTAAAAATATAATTCGTTACAGCAAGGTCCGGCTTGCCGTCTCCGTCCAAATCACCTATTGCAACACCCTCAGGGCCAGATACTGCTGTAAAATCCACTTTGGCAGCAAAGGAAATATTGCCGATAGTGCTGGTGTTTCGAAATGCTGAAACCGTGTTGGAAAAGGAATTCGCTACTACAAGATCCGGCTTGCCGTCTCCATCTAAATCACCAATGGTAACGACACCAACGGGATTAGTTCCTGTTGTAAAATCAACATTCGGGGCAAAGGAAATAGTGCCGCTTGTGCCGGTATTCAGAAATATTGAAACTGTGGCAGCACCATAATTTGTTACAGCCAGGTCGGACTTTCCGTCTCCGTCCAAATCGCTTATTGCAACCCCCCAAGGATTAGTTCCTGCTGTAAAATCTACTTTCGGATCAAAGGAATTGGTTCCGCAGCTAAAGGTTACAATAAATGGTCGTGCGGAATAGGCGGTTAAGTTAGTCGTGAGATTGGTAACAGTAATATATTCGTAGGTAGTGCCTATGGGTACTGTAACAGTTAATGAAGTGGCAGTGGCAGCAGATACAGTTGCCATAGTGGCACCAAAGAATACAATGTTATTGGCGGGTGTAGTGTTAAAGTTGGTTCCTGTAATGGTTACCGTTGTGCCAATTGGGCCAGAGGTTGGTGCAAATGAAGTGATAGTGGGTTGGGCAAAGGATGGTGTACAGATGAGCAAATGTGCAAATATGCAGATGGTTATGGAGAGATTGTATTGTTTCATAATTTGATCCCTTTCTATTTTAATTTTTAATTACTCAACAAATTTATCTTTAGGTGAAGGTGATGGCAAACGAAAATATCGTCATTATACTAAAAGATTAGTGATGATTTATGTGTTAAAAGTAGATTTTAATAAAAAATTACCACATTTGCACATAATTAATATTCTAACAAATGACTCCATCCTCGGATTTGTTCGATTTGATTAAATCGTTAAGCAGAAAAGAAAAAATACATTTTAAGCTTTTCAGTAACAGCCGTTTTTCGGACAAAGAACGGGATTACATTAAATTATTTGAGGCAATTGACGGACAGTCAGAATATGACGAAAAAAAAATCAAAGAGCGATTTAAAAACGAAGCCTTCATTAAGCGTTTCGCCATAGTGAAAAATTATTTATACAACATGATTTTGGAAAGCGTTCGTGTTTATAATACTGAAGTTACCGCACACAGAAAACTGAAACTAATGCTTGATGATATACAATTTCTTTTTGAAAAGGGATTGTACAGTCAATGTGAAAAATTGATTTTTAAAGGCAAAGAAATAGCGAAGAAGCACGAATCCCATTTGTTATTACTCGACCTTCTGAGCTGGCAATATAATTTAATTCGCGAGCAGGGTTATCAGGGAAAGACTGAAAATGATATGGAGAAGATTCTTGATGAAGAGTTTAACGCTCTGGATCAGCACAGAATCATTCGTGAATATCAGTTTCTTTTATCAAAAATATTTATAAAATATTTACAGAAAATGTATCCAAGAAGTAAGCATGATGTGAGCAGCTATCAGGATATTATGAAAAATGACTTGCTCGCCGGTAAGGGAAAGACCTCTTCGTATCAGGCATTACGGAATTTTTATCATTGTCACAAAATGTATTCTACCATCAAAAATGATTTAAAGAACGGATTGGCGTACAGCGAAAAGATAGTAGAATTGGCAGCAGGCAACCCACACCAAATTACCGAACATCCGAACGAATACGTTGCAGCATTGTATAATCTGAGCGGCTCTTTTTTAATTTGTAAAAAATACGACGAATGCATGCTGGCTATTCAAAAGCTTAAAGCACTGAAATTAGATGTGAAGTCAGAACGGCTGAAAAATCACATATTCTATTTAGCCAGCACTAAAGAAATGGAACTTTATATTTCGACCGGAGAGTTTGTGCAAGGAGTTCGTTTAATTACGGAAATACAGCAGGAGCTTGATTCTAAGGGGTTTAAAGTTTTATATAAGGGAAGGCATATGGAATTGCATTACGCCTTTGCTTATATCTGTTTCGGCAGCGGTAATTATTCATTTGCCAATAAATATTTAAGCAAAATAGCAAATGAAATAACCGATTTGAGAAGTGACTTGTATTGCATGGCAAAAATTATGCTATTAATTATTCACTTTGAACTGGGGCATGAGGATTACCTGGAATACATCACCAAGTCAACTCATCGCTACCTGCTCAAAAAGGACCGCTTTTATAAATTTGAAGATTGTGTCGTGAGTTTTATGCGATTGCAGCTTCCCCATATTATACATGATAATAAAAAACTTTCAGAAGCATTCATAGCATTAAAAACAGAATTGGAAGAGATCACCAGAGATAATTTTGAAAAACAAGCATTGGAATATTTTGACATCATCTCCTGGCTCAGGAGTAAAATTGAAAATCGCCCGTTTGCTGCAATAGTGAAAGAAAAGGCAAAACAAGTTAGTCCTTCATAAATTTAGCCTGACTCTTTTCTGTTGGTAATTCTGTTAGTAAGAAATTTGTGCCCGGTTTTAATCAAAAGAATACAGGGGCTAATTTTACAGTTCATTTGGAAATTTTATGAGAAAGATAACTGCAGTCTTTGTTTTTTTCCTGTGCCTGAAAACCTTTGCCCAGCAAAAAGATAGTCGCATGAGCAGGGAAGATTACATTGAGAAATTCAAGATTGAAGCAGTTAAGGATATGCTCAAAACCGGCGTGCCTGCCAGTATTACCCTCGCCCAGGCCCTGCTCGAATCAGAAAACGGGAACAGCCCCCTCGCTGTCAATGCCAATAATCATTTTGGCATCAAATGCCACGACTGGAAAGGTGAACGTTATTATCATGATGATGATAAGCGCCATGAATGTTTCCGGAAATATGATTCGGTGCTGGAGTCGTATGACGACCACTCCGAATTCTTAAGAACCCGTGAGCGTTATGCCTTTCTCTTTACACTTTCCCGCACTGACTATAAGGGTTGGGCACAGGGCCTGAAGAAGGCAGGGTATGCCACCGCACCCGATTATGCCGAACGGCTGATTAAAATTATTGAGGATGCAAAACTTTATTCCCTCGACAAGATCGACCGTGCGTCTTCAATCGGGTACACGGCTTCCGCCGAAAAAAGTATTAAGTCAATTCCTCAGGCAGTTGAAACGCAAATTAAAACAGGTTATACCAATGATGTTAAATGTGTTTTTGCACATAAGGGAGATTCGTTTAAATCCATTGCTGAAGCAGCCGGAATCAGCATGAGCAGGCTGATGAAATACAATGAAACCGACAGGGAGCCGGCTCTCAGGGATGGCGACAGGGTTTACCTGCAGCCCAAAAGGAGAAAATGCAGAAAAGAAAGATATCACACGGCGGGCAGCGGGGACACGATATACGCCATCTCCCAGCAGTATGGGGTCAGGATGAAGTTTATACTCAAAAGGAATGGCCTGAACCCGGGCGATAAACTATATTACGGGCAGAAAATCAGGCTCTGATTTTATTCAAGTGTGTACGCATAAAGGCTTTTTTCCCCGCTTCCTGTAATAAGTATCCGGGTGCCTTCTTCGCCTGTAGTTTCCACTATAAAAGGAGAACTTCCCTGCAAAGGGAAGCCCGGACACATACTTCCATCATCTGCAAAAAGGTAAAGCTCGCCGGCTTTTTCCGATACAATCCCGATTTGCCCTTTGCCGTTTGAAAGAAACATATAAGCAGGAGCCTGTGTAATGGCCTGCCCGAAATCATGACTGAAGATAAGGGTGCTGTCCTGGTTGAAAGCAGATAGCTGTGTGTGGTTCATAAAGATAAAATCTTTTGACTGGTCTGCATTAAGATCCTCGAATCCGAAAAAGTATCCGGGGCTGCATTTCCGGATGAATTGCCTTTCCGTTTTTCCGTTCATGTAAAAATGAAATACAGTTCCGGAAGTATCGGTAGCGATAACTCCGGATTCTTCGTAGGATTTCCCTTTTTCCGGGTAAAGGGCAGAGAGAAAAGCCGTATGATACTGGTTTTCAAATCGATTTTTCAGCTTTCCGTTTGAATCAAGCATATAGATGGTCCCTGCAGAGTCAGCCAGTGCAAGCATTTCTTTTTTGTATACACTGAAGTACAAAACAGGCCCGGCAATCCCCGATGGAAGCTTTTCAAATGTCCAGGTTTCACTCGGCTGCCCGTCTTTCCGGAAACAATACACCATTTTATTTATACACGGTGCCAGTATCCTGAAGTCTTTTTTATTGCCGGAGTTGAACAGGCTGATGGGAGCGGCGGCAGCGGCTGTGTCGGGCAGCCTGATGGGAAATCCTTTCATGTCCTCTCCGTTTGTATCCATGAGATAGATGGAAGACGGGGTGTTAAAAAGAAGGCATGTTTTGTTTTTACGTGTAAGCGTTACGGGGTAAATTGTTCCCATGATTTTTTCCGGAAGACTGTCCTTCATTAAAATTTTTCCCTCTTTGCTGATGATATACAGCACATTGGCATCATCCTGCACCACGATTTTTCTGGAAGAATCGCCGGGGTCTTCGAAAATCTGTGGAACAGAAGAAACAGAACTGTCAAGCTCTGCACTCCACAGCAGCGTATTCCCTGTTTTGGCGGGGCTGGCATATTGCAGGGATAGAGTAGTGTATAACATGCCATTTTTCGCCGGGCTTGCCTGGAACGTCAGGCAGGAGAGTTTCTTCAGGACTTCCTTGTTCCCGTGCAGGATGGAACACAGGCTGTCAGACAGAAAAGAGTCTGTTATCATGCCGGAATGCGGGACGTTGATATAAATATAAAGGCTTGATCTGGAAGAGAGATTTTCTGAAGCAGCTATGTAATCCGGTGTATTGATAAGCAGCTTCCGGGAAGAATAATCATCAATGAAACTGCGCAGGGAGGATGCCTGGTTGCCAAAAATAACGTAGTTATCAATGATGGTGTAAAAGGTTTTGTCAATCATGGAGAAAAGATTCCCGAAAAGAACCGGTATGACTCCCCTGAGGCTGATATATCCCATGGGATGTCCTTTGTAGTTTTCTTCTTCAGCCGGCACGGTGTTGTCGCGGGCAGATAAGGTTTTCATCAGGGCGAAAAGAGCTTGCCTTGCTTCGGTGGAGTCGGAGGTGTGGAATATCGCGAAGGTATTGCCTGAGAAATCAGCGTTCCCCGGTTCCGTTATCACCAGAGCAAATTCTTTGCTTACCCACGAGGCAAGGGATTTCTCAAGGGAAAGGTCATACGTCTCATTCATGGTGTTCAGCTTCCGGAGTGTTTCGTCCCCTGCTTTCCTTTTAAGCCCGGAGAAATAATGTTTATAATCTTCCGTAGAAGCATACATTACAAAGACCGTGCGTTTGGGAAGTATACGGAAGAGTTCAACCTGCTGAGGCTCCTGTTGTTGTACAAGGTTGAAATAACCTGCGGAATCGCAATTGCTGAACCCGCTGAGTATAAGGGCCCCGGGCTTTATTTTAATGTCAAACCCCGACCACTCTGAAAGATCTGCAAACCTGTCGGCCATCCCGGCTTTGTTTTCGGCGAGGTATAAGGGCAGCAGCTTTGAGAAGTTTCTGCAGTTAATATAGATGTTCGCATCTGCATTGGCGCCTGTTGTTTCCTGTATGCGGGTAAAGTTTCCTTCGGCGGCAAATGTTTTTCCGCTCCTGAGCTGGCGTATGGCATCCTCCACCAGGAAGGAAGTGAAACTCCCTATGAACAGGCCTTTATAAACAGCATAGGTGTATTGCTTCCCGGCGGAGGCAAACATACACTCCATGATCTGCACATTGTCGAACATTCTTTTTGCTGTTGCATTAATATCTCCTGAAACACTTCTGACGATTTCATCGGCTAAAGATTCCCTTCGGGTGTTGGGAAGGGAAAAGATAAGGAGGAACCCGAAGTCGTCTGACCTGGAAAGGTGGGCAGAAAGGAAAACAGGATTGTTTTCAAATAAATCCCTCAATTCCTCCCTCCTGATTATCAGGGAATCAAGGAATTCAATTTTTTCGTTAAGCCTGCTGAAAAGAGAACTGCCTGCAAAATCTTTCCAGAAGAGATTTTCATGTATATGTGAGCGGGTCTCATGCAGCCTGTTGATTTGAAGGATGAATGCTGCATCGGGAGGAATGGCATCGAGTGGGGATGCCTGCGGAGCTTTGATTTGCTGGTAGTAAAAGTAGCCAAGGGTTACTGCTCCTGTGATAAGCAGCGAAATGAATGAAGCAAAGAGAACTTTTTTCATCGGCTGGACTCCGCAAAAATATCTGTAAATAAACTGCGTGCGAACCCCCGTAAGTCCTAATTTTCTACAGAGAGGTGTTAATAACGGTTGTCAGAACACAATCTTTACCTGCATCACCGAAGGCATAAAAGTTTTACGGTGATTAGAACATGGCCCATGCCTGTGAATGGCTTCTATGTGTTCTTTGGTAGCATAACCCTTGTTCCTGTCCCATGAATAATGAGGGTTTGCCTTGTGGAGCCCAAGCATTAGTTCATCCCTGTATGTTTTTGCCAGAACAGATGCAGCGGCAATACACATATATGTTGCATCACCTTTCACTATGCAGGTGTGTGGAATGTCTTTGTGTTTTTTAAACCGGTTCCCGTCAATGAGCAGGTGCCCGGGCTGTATCTTCAGACGGGATACAGCCCTGTGCATGGCCAGTAAAGAGGCATTCAGGATGTTGATATTATCAATCTCTTCACGGGAGGCTTCTGCGATTGCCCAGCTTAATGCTTTTTCCTTTATCAGTGGTGCGAGATCCGTTCTTTGCTTTTCAGAAAGTTTTTTGGAGTCATTAAGGATTCGGGAATGGAAATCTTTCGGGAGAATTACAGCCGCTGCTACAACAGGTCCGGCAAGGCAGCCCCTGCCTGCTTCGTCACAGCCGGCCTCCGTAAGGATGGGATTGTAAAACTTTTTCAGCATGAAAAGAAGGCTTTGCATAGCCGCTCTCACCAGAGGGCTAAAATATCAAAATGTTTTAAAACCTGTTTTTGATATGGACTTCCAGTTCTTATCTTCGCTCCTGACTTTTACCTGATGCAGAAAAAATTTATTACAAACCTCGCACTGCTGCTTTTTCTCAACCTGCTTATCAAACCATTCTGGGTTCTCGGTATTGACAGGGCTGTTCAGAACGCAGTGGGGGCAGAACGGTACGGGGAATATTTTGCATTGTTCAACTTTTCGTTCCTGCTTAATATTATCCTTGATTTTGGAATTACCAACTTCAACAACAGGAACATTGCACAGAACAACCACATGCTCGATAAGCATCTCTCCAGCATAAGTGTCCTGAAAATGCTGCTGGGCGTGATATACCTTGTTGTTACAATTGTATGCGGATTAATTATTGGTTATGATTTCCGCCTGATGAAACTGCTTCTCGTACTCGGTCTGAACCAGTTTCTGATATCATTCATTTTATACCTCCGGTCGAACCTTTCGGGACTCCACCTTTTTACTACCGATAGTTTTATCTCTGTGCTTGACAGGACACTGATGATAGCTATCTGCGGGGTTTTGCTGTGGGGGCATTTCATAGATGTTCATTTTGATGTGATGTGGTTCGTATATTCCCAGACAGTGGCTTACCTCCTTACCGCGCTTGTCACTTTTATTATTCTTTTCAGGAAAGCCTCCCTTTTTAAGTTTAAATGGAACACTCCTTTTTTTCTGATGATCCTGAAGAGAAGTTTCCCGTTTGCAGTGCTTGTCCTGCTGATGACTTTTTATAACCGTATTGACACGGTTATGCTTGAACGGCTGCTTCCTGATGGTGCGACACAGGCAGGGATTTATGCATCATCCTACCGCCTGCTTGATTCTGCCAATATGATAGCTTTCCTTTTTGCGGGCTTACTCCTGCCGATCTTTTCAAAAATGATAAAAATGAAAGATTCCGTTGAGGCCCTTGTCAAACTCTCTTTCTCTCTGCTTATAGCACCTGCTGTAATTATTGCTGTCGGTTCTTTTTTCTACCGCCATGAACTGATGGCTCTGCTTTATCACGAACACATAGAAGAATCAGCAAAGGTATTCGGACTGATTATGTTCTGCTTCGTTGCAATCTCCACCACTTATATTTTTGGCACGCTGCTTACCGCAAACGGCAACCTCAAAGAGTTGAATATTATGGCTGCAGCCGGGATGTCTGTCATTATCATTTTTAATTTTATCCTGATACCTCATTATAAGGCATTTGGATCGGCAGTATCAAGCGTGGCTACCCAGGGGCTTGCTGCTTTGATACAGGTTGTACTTGTACAGAGAATATTCAGGTTCAGGGTGAATGTGAGATACCTTGTAATGCTGGTATTATATGTATCAGGAATCATTCTCATCTATTTCTCTGCAAAGCAACTTAATTATCCATGGACGGGATCATTCTTCCTCGCGGCCTTTTTAAGCCTTGCATTTGCCTTTATAACACGCCTGATAAGCGTCCACTCTATTTTACGTATTATAAGACAGGAATAGGAAGTCCAAAAAAAAGAGGCTTTACTGAGCCTCTTTTAAACGCTGCAATTATTTTCCCGGGGGAGGCGAAGAGGGTGTTTTTTTCGTTGAGTCCGGGGCAGAGGGTGGGGCAGGGACCTCAATTTCTCCTGAAATCGTCAGTGTGTTGGTTGTGCTGAGAGGATCATTGGAAATAACAGTAATGGTTTTGCTGTCTTTTCCATGCTTTCCGGCCGAGTTAAAATCAACTTTTATCACGCTGGATTCCCCTGGCTTCAGGATAGTCTTGTCAGGCTGGGATGCAGTGCAGCCACAGCTTGCCTTGGTTTTCCTGATAAGGAGGTCTTTTTTGCCTTTGTTGGTAAAAGCAAAATCATGGTGAACAATATCTCCCTGTTTTATCTTTCCATAATTATATGAAGTTTCATTAAAAGATATTTTCGGGGCCTCTGCTGAGTCTTTCTTTGTCATAGGCGGAAAGTATTCTTCCACCGTAGCCGAAACATTTATTGTTTTTTTCCCCTGCAGGCTGTCATTGGTGACCAACTCGAAACGATCCATCAGGAATCCGAAATCTTTTTTCAGGCTTGCATCATAGGTGCCGATAATCAGTCCCTCTTTTCCTGAATCAAGCAGGAGGGGCTTTACCTCCATTTTAAGGTGAGCCGGCACATTTTGCACAGAAAAGGTCATAGGCCTGTTCCATTCATTGAAGATTTTAAGTGTGTCCTGTTTTACCTGGTTGCTTTTAATATTCAGGAAAGCCATGTGGTTGGAAGTGAACCTGAGGTTGCCCACTTTTGATGGATAATAGTCGGCGGATGTTTTTGGGCGGGGTGTAACAGTACCTTTTATTGTAAGAACTTTTTGGGCCGGCTCAGTATTGGAAGTGACGGTAATTGTTTTTGTGAAATTTCCGGGTCTGCCCTTGGTATCATAAGATACCTTAATATAACCGGAATTTCCGGGGGCTATCGGATCTTTGCTCCAGCTGGGGGTGGTACACCCGCAGGAGGCTTTGGCGTCACTCACGATTAGAGGCGATCCTCCGGAATTGGTAAATTTAAAATCATAGATTGCCGGCCCTCCCTCTTCCTTGATAGTTCCAAAGTCGTGAGACTCCTGTTCAAAAGAAATCATTGGTTTCTTTTCCTGGGCAAATGCAGCTGCAGCGTTTGTTAACAGGGCTGCTGCATAAAAATAAAGAATGCTTCGTTTCATGACAGTAAATAGTTTAATTGTTTGATATTTAAGCAAATATGATATGAGGTGCAATCATTATCAAAAGGGTTGCCAAAGTTAATAAATAAATATTCCAGGTAATCAATCTTTTTAGTGCCTCAAAGCCGGGCTGAATTTAAAAACACTTTATTTTTGTATGAAAACACATTTTTTTGAAAAAAAATTATAATGTTTTGAATATTCAAAATCATTTTATAATATTGCACCCAAATTAAAACCAAATACAACCGAAAATTTTAAATTCTTATGAAAATGAAAAAGTTTATACTTGTAACCGGAGCGGTAATCCTCTCATCCACTTTAATGTTTGCACAGGATGCCAATAAAGCCTCCGATTCAGGAAAATCATCAGGTACTGTATTCAAAACCCTGAATGTAGGCGTGAATGCAGGTTCTATGCTGTTTTACGGGGATATCCGCCAGTATGACTGGGCTCCCATTACAAGCTACCACAATGAACTTGGATGGGGTGGCGGTTTGACCGTTACAAAAAGTTTCTCCAATGTTCTTGGTTTGCAGGGACAACTCCTGTTCGGAACGCTTGCGGGAACCAAAAGGGGAATGCAGGATACCGTTAAAAAATGGTACCCTAACGGATCCTATTTTAATGCCAGTGTGTTTGAATATTGCATCAACGGTATATTCAATTTCACCAATATTTCTTTCAGTGGCAGCACCAAGCCAAGGAAAATCACTGCTTATGCGCTCGCAGGTATCGGTTTGACTAACTTCAAAACTGAAAGGAAGAGCCTCCTCGAGGATACGCGCGTAAAGAGCTTCGGTTATGTTGCTGATAAAGACGGTAAGATCAAAAGGACT
>JAHEYN010000004.1:74669-145204 GCA_023251555.1 Bacteroidota bacterium
CTGTTCTTCCCATCGGTCTTGGTATGAAATATAAAATCAACAATCAGTTTGATCTCGGCCTCGAAATAACACTGCGTAACGTAAACAGCGACAAACTTGATGCTTCTGTTGTCAATAAAACAGCCAGGGATAAATACGGTTATACTAACCTTAACCTTACTTATAAACTTGGTGCAGGTGATGAATCTATTGACTGGGTCAACCCCTTCGACCAGATGTGGACAGAAATGTCTAACGTAAAAGACCGCATGGATAAAATGTCAGCTGACAAAGACCATGACGGTGTTTCTGATGTGTTTGACAAAGACAACGCTACTCCCGACAGTGTGAAAGTATATGGTGATGGCACCTCTGTTGATTCTGATTTTGACGGAGTTCCTGATTCAAAAGACGCTGATCCGTTCTCGGCAAAAGGCGCAAAAGTTGATGCCAATGGTAAAGAGATGGATTCTGATGGTGATGGCGTTACTGACGGAAAAGACCTTGAGCCCAATACTGAAAAAGGTAAACTCGTAAACTTCCAGGGTATTACTATTAAAGTATCTGAATCTACCGGATATGATACTTACATGCCCGTTGTGTTCTTTGATTTCAATAAGGACAATATTAAAGATACATACCATGAAGGGCTTGCCGCTCTTGCACGCCTCATGTATGCACACCCTGAAACCAAAATATCTCTCTACGGCAACTGTGATGCTGTTGGAACCGAAGCTGTAAACAAAGAGCTCGGCCAGAAGCGTGCAGATGCAGTTAAGAAGTATCTCATGGATGTGTATGGTCTTGATGGCAGCAGAATTGAAGCTATCAGCAAAGGCAAAGGCGAACCAATGGCTAATGTGAAAAATGCCAAAGACAAAGATCCTCTTAACAGGAGGGTTGATTACAAAGTTGTTAAGTAAATAACTTTTAATTGCTAAAAAAGCCCCGGAGATTTCTCCGGGGCTTTTTTGTTTGACTCATTTTCCTGGCTTCAGACAAAGTTTACTTTCTTTACAGGAGGTGTTATTTTTCTTTCAGCAGTTTTTTCAAATAAAAGGCTGATAGCTTTTTTCCCGTCTTTCCCAAGGTTCACAGAGAAGCGGTTTACATAGAGATTGATATGCTGAAACATCACATATTCGTCCATTGCTTTTGCGTATTCACGAACAAAGGATAGAGACGAACCCGGGTTTGAAAGAGCATACTCCACACTTTTTCGGATAGAATCATTCACGGCTTCTTTAATCTTCTTTTCGAGCTCTTTCCTGATAATTATTCCTCCAAGGGGAATGGGGGAATGATACTTGTTTGTCCAGTATTCTCCCAGGTCAAGGATTTTAAGCAACCCCTTTTTCTCATATGTAAACCTGTTTTCATGGATGATTACACCGGCATCAATTCTTTGCCCGAGAATGGCATCTTCTATTTCAGAGAATTCCATCTCAACCTTTTGTATTGCCAGAGGGAAAGCAACAGAAAGGAGGAGATTGGCCGTAGTATATTTCCCGGGAATTCCGATGCGCAGTTTTTCTGTTACTGCACTGTACGGGTATTTCTTTGCGGCGATCAGGATGGGGCCGCAGTTGTCCCCGAGTGCGGAGCCCGAGGTCAGCAGGTCATAATGATCGGCAATGTAGGGGTACATCCCGAAACTGATTTTGCTTATATCGGGAATTCCTTTTAGTGCATCCCTGTTAAGATTTTCTACGTCTGCAATTACAGGATTATAGGAAATCCCATGGGTGTTTATTTTGCGATGAAGTAAAGCATCAAAAATGAAAGTGTCATTTGGGCAGGGGGAAAGGCTGATGTTTAAAGAAAGGTTGTTCATATACCGGGATCCCGTTATTCAAAACAATCTATAATCTCTTTTAGTTTTTCGTTAAGCCTATCAATTGCAAGCGGGATCTTCCATGCACTTTTGTTTCTCTTTTCCACGTAATTAGAAATGCTGCGAACCTGTGCAAATGGTATGTTTTCAATGATGCACACGAACATGAAGGCAGCGCCCTCCATGGTTTCAACCTGGGGAGAAAACAGTTTCATTGTTTTCTTTATGCTTTGTTCGTTGCCATGAACGGTATTTACGGTAATACCGCACGCTTCAGGGAGGCCGGCAAGAACCTTACTTTTTATCAGGCGGGAACTATGCAGTTGTCCTTTATTGAATGGCAATGTATCCGGGTTGAGCAAATTGATTTCATGGGCAGGTAAAAATTTATCATCATCTTCGGCTCCCAGTTCCGGAAACATGTCGGAAACCACATGAACTACAGTGCCGTACTGAAGGTTTTTGTCAAAACTACCGGCGATACCGGCATTAATGGCAAAGTCATATTTCTTTTTCAGGAGAGCCTTTGTCAGGTGATAGGACGTTGTAACCATTCCTGCTCCTGTGCAGAGGGCGTCAATCTCCATACCTTTATAATAAAAAGATTTAAGCACATTGTTTTCTTGAGATGGAGTGGGAATAAGTAAGCTGAGAAATGGCCTGATCTCTTCTTCAGTGGCTGATACCAGGAGTATCTTAGTCTTTGTAGCCGGCATGTTTTGCTTATTTCAGGTCAACCGGACCAATGTTGTTCATGTTCCGGAGAATAAAATTTTGCCTTTTAAGGAGGAATGAGCCGGGACGGACGGGAGACCATTTTCTCGGGCTTGGAAGGATAGCGGCAATAAGTGCAGATTCGCTTTGGGTAAGTCCGGAGGCTGTCTTGCCGAAATATTTCCCGGCAGCGGCATGCACCCCATAGATGCCGTCTCCCATTTCAATGACATTAAGGTAAACCTCCATAATTCTTTTTTTGCTCCATACCAGTTCAATCGCCAGGGTGAAATAAACTTCAAATCCCTTTCTTATCCAGCTTCTGCCCGGCCACAGGAAGACATTTTTTGCTGTTTGCTGGGAGATGGTGCTTGCGCCGATTTTCTTTTTTGCCGTTTCATTACGCTTCAAGGCTTTCTCAATGGCTTCAAAGTCAAATCCCCAGTGGGACATGAAATTATTATCTTCCGAGGCAACAACAGCCTGAACTATAGCGGGAGAAATATTTTCAACCGGGATCCATTTTTTTTCGAGGTGCATGGATTTCCCGTTCATTTTTTGTTCAACACATCTCTGCAGCATGAGCCAGGTGAATGGAACAGGCACAAAGCGGTATAATACAACCAACAGCAGGCTGAAGCAAAAAAAGATGAATAAGATTTTCCATAAAAACCTCCAGATTTTAAAGATAAATTCTTTCATTCCGGTTGGAGCTGCGGTTTATTTTAAATAACCGGCAAGGGCATTGTTGTATTTTTTCTTTATCTCGGCAATGGCTCCAAAATCTTCTTCATCAACAGCCACTGTGCCGGGCGTGACTTCTCCGATTGCAGAAATAGCAATATCATTTTCTGCTGCGAGTTTCAAAATAACTTCTTCCTGTTCCGGGCCGGCGGTAACAACGATTCTTCCCTGGGCTTCCCCGAAGAGAAAAGAATCTTTCCTTGTTTCGCTGTCTGTGTATATGCTGAACCCAAGCATCCCGGGCATGGCAGATTCAGAGAGGGTTATATAGAGTCCGCCGTCGGAAACATCATGTGCTGATTTCAGCAGTTTTGCCCTGATAAGTTTTTTTACAAACTGCTGAACATTGAATTCTTCATCCAGATCGAAATAAGGAGGAGGAGAATTTTTAAAACAGTGATAAGAGTATAGATATTCAGAGCATGCAATGTCGTTGACAGATTCGCCGATGAGGAAAATAATATCCCCGGCTTTTTTGAAATCCAGTGTCATCCGGTCTGCTTTATTTTTAAGAATTCCAAGCATTCCGATGGTGGGAGTTGGAAATACGGGACCTTCGTCGGATGACTGGTTGTAAAAACTCACATTACCTCCTGTAACAGGAGTCTGGAATTTCGTGCAGGCTTTTCCCATTCCTTTGATAGCATGAACAAACTGCCAGTAAACTTCAGGGTTGTAGGGGTTTCCGAAATTCAGGCAGTTGGTGATTGCCGAAGGCTCTCCGCCCGAGCAAATGATGTTCCTTGCCGCCTCGGCCACAGCAATGGCGCATCCTGTTTCAGGATGTGCATATACATAGCGGGAGTTACAATCTACGGTAAGCGCAATGGCCATATCTGTTGTCTTTATGTTCACGATCGCTGCATCGGAAGGTTTGTTGGTACTCATGTTCACGGTTCCCACCATGGAGTCATATTGTTCATAAATCCATTTCCGTGAGCAGATGTTGGGGTGGGTAAGAAGGAAATCTGCAACGTCCCGCAGGTTTTTCGGGATAGGAATCCTTCCGATGTCATAATTCTTACACAGTGCGATGTATGCAGGTTCTTTATATTCTCTTTTGTAAACGGGCGCTCCTCCGCCGAGCACCAGTGTTTCGGCGGGAACATCGGCTACCAGTTCTCCATGCATAAAGAAGTGCAGGCGGTTACCTTCAGCTACTTCTCCTATAATTGTACAGTGAAGATCCCACTTGTCAAAAATCTGTTCCACCTCTTTCTCTCTGCCTTTTTTAACCACAACGAGCATTCTTTCCTGAGATTCGGAGAGAAGTATTTCAAATGGCTGCATGTTTGCCTGGCGGGTGGGAACCTTATCAAGATTGATAACCATCCCGTGCTTCCCTTTGGCAGACATTTCGGAAGTGGAACATATAATTCCTGCTGCCCCCATGTCCTGCATGCCAATCACTGCCCCGCTTGCAATTACCTCGAGTGAGGCTTCGAGAAGAAGTTTTTCCTGGAAGGGGTCGCCGACCTGCACTGCGGGAAGGTCCTTGGCAGAGTCTTCGGTGATATCTGCTGATGCAAAAGTGGCACCGTGAATTCCATCTTTCCCTGTTGCAGAACCTACGATGTACACGGGGTTTCCTGTTCCATAGGAGATGGCAGAAGCAGTTTTTCCCGCCTCCACGATACCTGCGGACATTGCATTAACAAGGGGGTTGATGTTATAACAGTCATCAAAGTAGACTTCGCCTCCCACCGTGGGGACTCCGAATGCATTTCCATAGTCACCGATACCTTTAACCACGCCTTTCACCAGCCATCTTGTTTTTTCAGAGTTGATGTTTCCGAAGCGGAGAGAGTTAAGCTGTGCGATGGGCCGGGCCCCCATTGTGAAGATATCCCTGTTAATTCCTCCCACGCCTGTGGCAGCCCCCTGGTAGGGCTCAATGGCAGAAGGGTGGTTGTGGGATTCTATCTTGAAAGCACATCCAAGCCCGTTGCCGATTGCCACCAGGCCTGCATTTTCTTCTCCGGCTTTGGCGAGCATATGCGGGCCGTCTTTGGGAAGTGTTTTCAGCCATAGTATGGAATTTTTATAGGAGCAATGCTCCGACCACATTACTGAATAAATACTGAGTTCGGTGAAATTCGGGACCCGCCCGAGTATTTTTTTAATCTGCCCGTATTCGTCATCAGACAGGCCGAGTTTTTTTGCTGTTTCTACCGTGGTGAGTTGTTCATGCAGAGAGGTTTGCATATATTTAATACAGTAATTTGTCAATAAATAAATGGGAAAAATCCCTTAACAAAAATACATATCCCCCGTGATTATCCTGAGAATTTACATGTGAAGTTATTAACAAAGCCATGGCATGGCTGCGTTGATTTTATTATTTTTGAACTCAATTAAGTCCCTGCACGTTGGAAATAGTTCTCTGCCTGTTTTACGGTCTCGTTTTCATTTTGATCATTCGCAGAGCCGGCTTTTTTAAGGTTGAAGGACTGGGGCGGTGGTTTATTGCTACTGTTTTTATCCTGAAGATTTTTGCAGGACTTCTTCTCTGGGCGGTGTATACTTTTTATTATACGGACAGGTTGTCGGCCGATATATACAAGTATTTTGATGACAGCAGGTATATGTTTGAAGCCCTGAAAAGCAACCCCGCGGATTTTTTAGGGATGCTTTCCGGCCTCGGGGATCAGTCGTATTACTTTACCCGCTATTACCTGCACATGAATAACTGGGATTCTCCTTTTTACAGCAGCCTGTACAATGACAGCCACCTGATGATACGCTTCAACGCCATTGTAAGAATATTTTCGTTCGGGTATTTTAATGTTCATACTGTGTTTATGTGTTTTATTTCGCTTAGCGGTCTGACTGCTGTCTATAAATCTTTTGTTCCTTTTATCCGGGATAAGAGCAGGGAACTCGCTGCCGTGATTTTTTTACTGCCTTCGGTTTTGTTCTGGTCATCCGGAGTGCTTAAGGAGGGCTTCCTGTTTTTTTCCGCCGGGATGTTGATTTATCATGTTTTTTGTATTTCTGCCGGCCGTATGAGTTTACGTTCCCTTTACTGGATAGTGTTTTCCGCCACTCTTCTTGCAATCGTTAAATTCTATGTTCTTATTTCATTGCTCCCGGGATTGACTTTGTTTTATATACTTAAAAAGACATCCCCGCGGTTTGTTTTGGCAAAAGCCGCTTTGGTGATGACAGCATATGCCGCTATCGGGTTAAACACACATCACTTTTTACCCCTTCATTCCCCTCTTGAGGTTTTGAGGATGAAACAGCGTGACTTTGTCGGGCTGGCCAATGGGGGCACTTATCTTATAAATGACAGCCTCTTTGCGTACATTTCCCCGGAGAATCATGATGCAGTGCTGCCGGCTGGTGGCGGGAAATTCCATATACGCCAGGGTTCTGCGTATTATTACTGGAAAAATAACAATACGAAAGACACCATCTTTGTTTATGCTTCAACTGATACTGTGCGGTATTCTTTATTTTCTGATCATCCCAGGGCGGGAAGTGTAATAAAGATACCCCCCCTGGACGGCTCTTTCCTGGACGCACTGGGAAACACACCTTCTGCGATACTTAATAGTCTTTTCAGGCCATATCCATGGGAGGCCCGTTCAATTCTTCTTCTCCTGCCTGTGTTTGAAAATATTCTCGTTACCGCTGCTCTTATTGCCTGTATTTTCTTTTTCAGGTGGAAGAGGGAAATCAGTGCACCGTTTCTTCTCTGTCTTTCATTTGTCCTAATACTTGCGGCAATATCAGGCCTTGTAACACCTGTGTTAGGTGCGCTCGTTCGTTACCGCACGCCAGCGCTGCCATTCCTGCTGATTACCATCCTGTTTATTTTTGACAAAGAAAAATTTCTAAAAAAAATCACCATGTTTTCCGGGAAAAGAAAAAGAACTCAGGAGAAAGAGCCGGTATATTTTTCGGCCCACGCGGAGTAAGTGATAAAACGGTGTTCTTGTTTGTGCTTATCAATAAACTTATCCAGGGCTCGGAGCGAGAACCTTGAAAGTGCTTTGGGGTGGCCGATTACCACCATATGATTTGTACTTTTCTTATTTTTTGTTTCTGAAAGACCCCGGTTGAGGAGCCTTGCATTGTACCCGTCAAGTGAGAGCGGCTGCACAGTGAAACTGGTGAGCAACTTTTTTCTGTAACCCGGCGCAGGCATGGGATTCCCGTCGCCAATGGGTTTGTGAAGGCGGGGGTTTATCCTTCCAAGGAGGAACAGTTTCCAGTAAAACCATGGTGAAACGTTTAACGGGGTAATGGGCAGTTCCGTGAAAAACCCGTTCTCCGAAGGTTTTAAAGGGTCATCTGAAAATCTCCAGCAGGCATCCTGAGGAGCGTTTCTGAAATCGTAATAATAGTTTCCTGAGAAAAAATAACCTCCTTTGAAGACAGTGCTGTCAAGCCATACTCCGTTGTCTTTCATTGCCCGTCCTGTTTCCATGAAAGGCTGAATGCACCATCCTCCGGCCCTGTTTACGAAAACCTGCCTGCCTGAAATTTCTTCAAGAGTCTTCCGGTAAAGAGCTACAATCCTGTCAATGCTTTCCGCCGGGAAATCAGACAGCTTATATCTTCCCGTGTTAAAAACCCATTCCTTTCCGTTATAGCTGCTGTCTTCCCAGTGTGGGTGGATGTGCAATTGCAGGTCATGTCCTGAAGCTGACAATTGCCGGAGCTGGGCAATGATTTTTCGGTAATCATTATCAAGTGTAGGATATTCATTCATGTATTCGCGGAGTTTTACGAGATAACCGCAATCCACAAAAAATGAGAACCGGGCGTCATGCTTCTCCGCAATTTGCATCAGCTCGCCGGTTGGAGAGAGAATACATTTCTCTGCGCTGCCTGAAGGGCTGCCGAAATATAATTCATAATCGAAGGTTAGCAGGATATTCATATCAACTGCCGTGAGGCGTGTACATGGTCACGCCTTTTTCTTTATAATATTTCAGCATTACTTTCAGCATACCTGTTGCGTCAATAAGCATGGAGAGAGCTTTCCCTACTGTTCCTTTTTGCAGCACTTCTTCTTTCTCAAACAGGGGAATGAGTTCATCACATTTTCTTTTCAGAGAATATTCCGGGTTGTGGACTTTTGTTTTCATGGAACAGGTTTTCCCGTTTTCATCCACCATTTTAACGTCAAAGACCTGTTCGTCGTACACAGGAAATTTAAAATCCTCTACGGCGTCTTCAAGAAGATGCAGATTCGTTCCGGCATTGTCAAGCGTTACTCCAAGCATGAGTATTTTACCCTTCTTTTCACAAAGTTTATAGAAAGGAGAAAATTTGTTATAAGGAGTGAGTTGCCCGAAATGTCCGGATGTAAAGTAGTCTGCCAAAGGCCCGAATGCACATACCGGGTCCGTAGGATGAAAACTCCTCTGTACCTCCTTCATTTTCCTGAAACATTCAGATATGGCGCCGCTGTTTGAAGGAGTGTTCCTGATATCAAACAGAGGGCTTCGGCGGAGGTATTCCTTATGAAAGGTATCGGCAGGAAAGGATGGCATGAGGAGCGTTCCTCCCGGGTTTAACGCTTCAAGCAGAGCATTGACAACTGTTTCGGCACCCCCGTTTACAAACCCTATTTTGCTGAGGCTGCTGTGCACCAGGAGGGAGTCCCCTTCCCTGACATTCATTTTTTTAAGATCCCTTACAATATCCGATTGCTGAATAGCGCACCCTTTCCGCTGATCATTGATGAGCTTTTTCCTCGTTCGCTGCTTTTTAAATTTTTTTATGTAAACAGTCAGTTGCGGGAAATATCTTCCGATAAGACTATAAATCAGGTGCTTCATGGGCAAGCAGCGTATTTAATAATTTCTTCATAAACAGGAAGCCACCCTTCCCAATCTCCCTGGTTACTGAGCGTATGATTATGCCAGAGGGAAATAAACATACCGTTCACTTTTTTTACTTCATCAATAAGGCTTTTTGCTTTATCGGTTGCTTCTCCTGGTGATAATTTCATGTATTCACGCAGCGTTCCATCCATCAAAGCAAAAGGAAATACCTTTAGCTTGCATTCGGTTTCAAGGTCAAGGTCATAAAAGAAAAAGGGAGTACAGGTGCTGGCGCGGAAGCCAACCTGGGAAGCGTATCCCATAGTGTAATCTTCCGTGATATCTGCGGCAGTCAGCCGGCGGTATGTTTCAGGGAGGTTAAGTTTCAGATAATGCTGGCGGCTTTTTGTCACTTCGCGCTTGAGGATTTTCGACAGCCGGTTAATTTCTTTTATCAAAATACCGGAGTGCTGGTTTGAGGCATATGAAGGATGTATTCCAACCTGTGCATAATCTGATACTGACTTCATCAGCACCTGAAAACGCGCACTGGTGAAGGGAACATTTTTATCATTTCTGCCGTAATCCCCCAGAAGAAAAAAATAAAGTTGGGGAAACTTATATTTCTGCATCATGCTGAGTTGCATGGCATAGGTGTCATATGGATCTTCCCGCATACCTGCGAGAACTTTTACGCGTTCTGCAATTTCGCTGAAATCAGCATTGATGAGCGACCGGAGTCCTGCAGCCGCATTTCTCATGAGGCCTTTCCCCCTGTATGCATAAGCACTGTCAACATCAATGGTAGAGAGGAATCGGAAAGAACGGGGACTGAATGTGAAACGGGGAAACCTCTCCGAAATAATTTTTTTTATCATTTGCACCCAGATGTCAATGAGCGGTTTCTGAAGAAATTTTTTTTCAAAAGCGAGACTCCCCGAGGGGCTGAAGCGGTTGTGTTCATCGCGAAGCTGCGGAAGATATTCTTCATAACGGCTCACGAGATAGAAACTTGCGGCAAACACATCAAAAGGAAATGCGTAACGGGGATGTGTGGCATAGAAAGCTTTGGTATCATTCCATTCAAAAACATTAATCTGCTGGTCACGGATCCCTTTCTCGAACAGGAGGCGGGTTGCGTAAAGAAAGATTTCATCCCCGAAAGGATGGTCGGAATAATTGATTTTTGGCCCGCTGTATTCCATGAAAATGACTTTGTCGGAAGTCAGGTTAAAGGCTGCACCCATTATTTCCCCGAACAGGAACTTTGTGATGTAACGCAGGCGGGGCGTAAGCTGTGGCGAGTAGAGAAGGATACTCATGGTTTTCCTGAGAAGTTGCGGACAATTTCATTGCAGATGAATTCTGCCGCATGCCCGTCGCCGTATATTGGCGGATACCCGAGCCCCTTTATGTTCCTGAAATGTTTGAAGGCTTCCATAATTTTCCTTTCATCGGCGTCAGCGATGACAGCGTTTCCGTTTTCAACCAGCTCAACCCATTCTGTTTCGGACCGGAGTATAATACATGGTTTGCCGAAAAAGTAAGCCTCTTTCTGAACTCCCCCTGAATCCGTCATAATAAGCATTGCATTTTTTTCAAGTTCGATCATTTCCAGGAAAGAAACAGGCTTGGTGATTATTATTAACGGATTTTCCCTTATTCGCTGAAGTAAATCCTTCTCCAGCGAAGATTCCATCATCTTCGAAGTTCTGGGGTGAAGAGGAAGCAGAATCTTCGTATTGGTTTCCGAGGCGATCCCGCAGAGTGCCCGGAACAGGCTGCTGAGCCTTTCCGGGACATCAGTGTTATACCCCCGGTGGATAGTTGAGAGGACATATTTTCCTTCCTCAAGCTGCATACGCTCAATAATGGTTGTTCTCTTTCCGGACAGGGAAGAGAAGTAAAGGCTGTTGTCGTACATTATATCCCCGCAGTGGAATACTCCCGGTTGATTTTTATTGAAGGGAGGAAGCGCTTGTGCTGAGAACCCCTCCTTCATGAGATTTTCTACCCCTTGCCTCGTTGGTACAAACAGGAGTGTCGACACATGGTCGCATACTATACGGTTAATTTCTTCCGGCATAGATTTGTTGTACGACCGGAGGCCGGCTTCTATGTGTATGACCGGAATATTCAGTCCGGATGAGGTGAGCGATCCGGCAAGGGTAGAGTTGGTGTCGCCATATAGAATTACGGCCTGAGGCTTTTCCTTTAAAAGGATTTCCTCGATGCCATTCATCATTTGGGAAACCTGCTGTGCCGGGGAGGCGGACCGGGTATTCAGGTTATAGTGAGGCCGGGGTATGCCCAGCTCCTTAAAAAACACTTCTGACATCTCTTCATCATAATGTTGGCCGGTATGAATTATAACTTCTGCTATGCAGTCCCGGAATAATGTGTTGATCGCCCTGCTGATTGCAGCAGCCTTAATAATCTGGGGCCTCGCACCTATGATGGTTGCAACTTTTATCATCAGGGCATCTCAATAATTGAGGTGGTTAGCATAAACGGGGTACTGGAGAGGTTTATTTTTTCTCTTTGAAATCAAGGGAGATAGAGTTGACGCAATATCTCAAGCCTGTGGGCTGGGGGCCGTCATTGAATACGTGTCCGAGGTGCCCCCCGCAGCGGGCGCATAATATCTCTGTGCGGATCATCCCATGACTGGAATCGGGATGTTCAATGATTTTGCTTTTATCCAGTGCTTCGTAAAAACTTGGCCAGCCGCAGCCGGCATCAAACTTTGTACCGGATGAAAACAGTTCATTTCCGCAGGCTGCACATACATATGTTCCGTTTCCGTAGAAATTTTCGAACTTCCCGGAAAACGGCTGCTCCGTACTTTTTTGTCTGAGCACTTCATATTGTTCCCGTGAAAGAATATTCTTCCATTCGTCTTCTGTTTTATTTAATTTATCATCCATAGATTTCGGGGTTGTATGATTGATTTGGGGTGATGCCTGGATTGAATTTCCCATTGGCGGCTGTTGTGCGCAACTGCTTATGGCAACAATAGGGGCGAGGATGAGAAGGGATCTCTTCAGCATGGTATTTTTATCGCATAATTATTTTCTGAATATGCCATCCCTGATATTCCTTGTATAAATTCCGGGACAGGAGAATTGTTCTTGTATATGTCTTTCATGCGGGGATCAGATTCCCGGAATCTATACCCGGCATCACGCGCTGATATTGGCCCGTATGATATTGAGCGCACCGCCGGCTTTGAACCACTCTATCTGATTTCCGTTGTAGGAGTGGGTTACAGTAAAATCCTCCGTACTTCCGTCCTTATGGTGTAGTATTACCTTCAGCGGCACCCCTGGGTTAAAGGAAGAAAGGCCGCTGATGTCAATCGTGTCATCCTCCAGGATTTTATTGTAATCTGCCTTATCCGAAAAGGTGAGTGCAAGCATACCCTGTTTCTTGAGGTTTGTTTCATGAATTCTGGCGAAGGATTTGACAAGGATCACCCGTACTCCCAGGTGCCTTGGTTCCATTGCAGCATGTTCCCTGGAAGAACCTTCACCGTAATTTTCATCTCCCACTACGATTGACCCTTCCCGCGCTGCTTTATAAGATCTCTGTACCTTCGGTACTGAGTCATATTGCCCGGTGAGCTGGTTTTTCACCGAGTCTGTTTTCCCGTTAAATGCATTAACCGCTCCAATGAGCATGTTGTTGGAAATGTTATCGAGGTGTCCCCTGTACTTGAGCCACGGACCCGCCATTGAGATATGGTCAGTAGTACATTTTCCTTTTGCTTTTATGAGAAGCCTGAGCCCTTTGATATCCGCGCCTTCCCATGCCGGGAAAGGGTCAAGGATCTGCAGCCGGTCTGAACCGGGGGATACCTGTACCTGTACTTTGCTCCCGTCTTCGGCAGGGGGCTGGTAGCCTGCGTCTTTTACGGAAAATCCTTTCAGGGGAAGTTCTATGCCAAGGGGTTCATCAAGCTTCACTTTTTCCCCTTTGCTGTTCGTGAGATAGTCTGTAACAGGGTTGAATGTAAGCTTTCCTGCTATGGCTAAGGCTGTGACTATTTCCGGGGAAGCGACAAAAGCATGGGTATTGGGGTTTCCGTCATTTCGCTTGGCAAAGTTTCTGTTAAAGGAGGTGATGATAGAATTCTTTCTCTGGGGGTCATCAAGATGCCTTGCCCATTGGCCTATACAGGGCCCGCATGCATTTGCAAGAACCACTCCTCCCATTTTTTCGAAGGTGTCGAGGTACCCGTCCCTTTCGACAGTATAGCGAACCAACTCGGATCCCGGGGTGATGGTAAACTCTGAATTTGCACTTAACCCTTTTCCGGTAGCCTGTTTGGCGATGGAGGCTGAGCGGGTTATATCCTCATAGGAAGAATTTGTGCAGGATCCGATTAATCCCACATCCAGTTTTTCCGGCCAGCCGTTTTCTTTTACGGCCTGTGCAAATTTTGACAGGGGCCATGCGAGGTCAGGAGTAAAAGGTCCGTTGATATGGGGCTCCAGTTCGGATAAATTAATGGATATTACTTCATCAAAGTATTTTTCAGGATTTTCATAGACCTCTTTGTCGCCTGCAAGGTGTCCGGCAATAGTGTCTGCGAGGTCTGCAACCTCATCCCGGCCAGTACCTTTCAGGTAATCTGCCATTTTCCTGTCATAGCAGAACAAAGAAGTGGTGGCGCCGATCTCTGCTCCCATATTGCATATTGTTGCTTTCCCTGTACAGGAGAGGGACTCAGCTCCCGGGCCGAAATATTCAAGAATCTTATCTGTACCTCCTTTTACTGTAAGGATGCCCGCCACTTTAAGGATCACATCTTTTGCGGAAGCCCACCCGCTGAGCTTCCCGGTGAGTTTTACACCTATAAGTTTCGGAAATTTGAGCTCCCATGGAAGTCCGGCCATCACGTCACATGCATCCGCACCCCCGACCCCGATGGCAATCATTCCAAGTCCGCCGGCGTTTACAGTGTGGGAATCGGTGCCGATCATCATTCCTCCGGGGAATGCATAATTTTCGAGTATCACCTGGTGAATAATACCGGCCCCGGGCCTCCAGAAACCGATCCCATACTTGTTGGATACCGAAGAGAGAAAGTCATACACTTCCCTGTTTTTGTTTTTCGCTTTTTCAAGATCTGCGGAAGCGCCTGTTTCCGCCTGTATAAGGTGATCGCAGTGAACGGTGGAAGGGACAGCAACTTTAGGTCTTCCTGCCTGCATGAACTGCAGCAGTGCCATCTGGGCAGTGGCATCCTGCATGGCTACGCGGTCGGGGTTGAAATCTACATAGGATACACCTCTCCCGAAAGCCGAAGAAGGAGTCTTTCCTGCGAGATGGGAATAGAGAATTTTTTCTGTCAGCGTCAGGGGTTTTCCCGTAAGTCTCCTGGCAGCTTCAATTTTCAGGGGGAGTGCTTTATACACTTCACGGATCATATTGATATCAAAGGTCATGGTATTGTTTTTTAGGATTTACACACAGTTTTAACCGGGTATTTTTATGTAATACTCAGGTAAGCAAATTACAAATAAAATTTTACCTGTAAAAGATGAAAGTGCTTGGTATGCAGCGGATAAGCTGTAAAAGCTGCAAAAACAATGAAAAAGAGAGATGTGAAAACCCTATTTTATATTAACGAAAACTACTTCAGGGATGTTACCTGTTTTGCTTACAACTTTCATTAATTTTAATCGTAATAATAGATATAAAGTTCTTTCAATTTAGGTGAAGTTAAAAAAGGAAAGTGAGGAGAGTCATGAAAACGTTGAAATGTGTCAGAGAAAAATTCATGTGTGCAGCGATGGTTCTGCTTGGTCTAGGGGGCGGGGTGCTGGCAGAGGGATCAAAAGAGTTCATGCCGGCTTCAACCAGTTATGGTTGTATACAGTTTAACGATGTAGGAAGACCTTTTGCACTTACTACCAATACCGACTCCCTGCACAGGCTTTTCTTTCATATATCCGATGTTAGCGAAAAGGTATATTTCGGCTTCAAGCGTCATACCTCTTCAACGGCTGTTTCGGGTTCATTCCAGCTTAAAGACCCTTCCGCAAATATTGTGTATCCGCTTACTGCAATTCCTGCTTCTGGGGCAGGTTACATAAGTTCCTATTCCCAGGCGGTTGCAGGACCCGTCATAGGCGGTGTGCCGGCCGGGGGCTATACCCCTCTTACATACACTCCTGTTGCCACAGGCGATTTTTACATTGAATTTTCTTCCAATGCCAACAGCAATTACAGATTTGAATTTTTTGATCTTACAGTCACAGATGCTGCAGGTACCGTTATTCCCGGCCGTCTCTGGTCTTATGCATGGGATATGAACACCTGGGCCTCGGCCAATGGTTTTAATGGCTCGTTCTATGTATATACGAGTGAGGGCTATGTTTCAAAAGTTGATATGGATGGTATCCAGGCCTATGGTTTCGTGGTATCTTGCAACAACACAGGCCCCCTGAACACGGGCAACATCGTGAATGACCGAAAGTCTATCAGCGGTAATTCCACGCTTCCGCTATTTAAGGTCTTTATCAATAACCCTGATATTTCAGTTTACGCTTCCGCTTCACCTCCCAACCTTAACAATCCTGTGAGCGTGGTGGGCGGTGCCATCTATTATGGGTCTCCCGTTCAATTCAGCGCAGATGTAACAGGTTCAGGCACCATACAGCTTATCATCAGTATTAATGGTGTTTCGGGCTACCAGGCGGGCACAAGCGACCTGATTGTTGCGGCTAATGTTGTTACAGGAAGTAACATTATCAACTGGGATGGGAAAGATGCTTTTGGGGTTTATCCTGGTTCTGGTACGCAGATTGAGGTAAGCACCGGATTCTCTGCAGGGGATACACACCTCCCCATCTATGACCCCGAAACACATGCCAACGGATTTATTGTGAACCGCATTCGCCCTATCACCGGTGCTGCTCCCATAAGGTGGGACGACAGCAACTTCGGCGGAGGTACCGTTAACATCAGCGGCGGCTCCGGGAACGGCCATGCCTGGGCACTGAACTTCGGTGACGTGAGAACCATGAACACCTGGTGGAACGGCTACGAGATAGAGAATATCAGTGCGTTCACCATCATTGTACAGGCTCCCATGCCTGTGGAACTGGTCAGCTTCACAGGTGAACAATCAGGCAGGATTGTGAATCTTGCATGGAGTACTGCTTCTGAAAAAAATAATCACTGTTATTCGGTTGAGCGCTCTGCCGACGGAATTGTTTTCTGCGCCATAGGGAGGGTGATGGGAGCAGGCAACTCGGATCATAACAGGTCATACTCCTTTGCCGACACGTATCCCTTCCGCGGATACAATTATTACCGCCTGCGCCAGGTTGACTACAACGGCAAGGAGAACCTGAGTTCTGTTATATCAGTATCGTACCGGGTCCCGGGAGGTTCATTCACAATATTCCCGAATCCTTCTGTAAAGGGTAACCCTTTGTACTTGCGTCTTACTGAATGCGGAGAGAGGGAGATCCTTGTGCTTGTGCAGGATAACCTTGGAAGGGAATTATATGCAACTGTTATTGCTGTAAACAACAATGAGGTGATAGAAGCGGTGGATCCCGAAGGAAAGCTTCTTCCCGGTATTTATTTTGTGACTGCTTCAGCTAAGGAGATGTTGTTCAGGCAAAAAATTGTTGTTCGTTAAAACCTTTTCCGGGAGCGAACTTTATTGAAGTTTGTTCGTTTAATATACTAACAGGATCAATAGTGAAAGGAGTGCAGAATCATGTATCCGATGAAGTTCGAAAGTGCAGCCGGAAAAATAATTTCTCTCTTGCTTATAGTTCTTTCTCCGTATGTTTTCTCGCAAACCCAGGGGCCGAACAGCGGGGGCGCTTTTCAGAATACTTCCCTCGCGGGGTCTTCCTCTTCCTGGTCTAATCCGTCTAATGCCGCTTCCTTCGATGGCGCCAATGCCACTGCAGGTCCTGTTACCACTCATACAGATTATCTTGTGGTCACCGGTTTCGGCTTCTCTGTCCCGGCCGGAAGAGTCATCACGGGTATAGAAGTGCAGGTATATAAAAATTCTGATGATCCCTCAAAAACCAAGGATCACAGCGTGATGATTGTAAAGAATGGGGTGATCGGCGGATCTGTTTCTGAGGAGAAAGCCTTAAGTTCATCCTGGCAGGGACAGGGTGTTCCTTCCTGGGTGACATATGGTGGGCCTTATGATACATGGGGAGAAAGCTGGACGGATGCGGACATCAATTCCGGGAATTTCGGACTGGCTTTTTCTGCGGAGCAGAGTGGAAACGGGACACCTAATATTTCTGTTGATCAGGTTACAATAAAAGTATATTATACTGATGTTGTTCTCCCGGTAGCATTGCTCAATTTCTCATGTGCCGATCTGAACAACTCTGAAGTGGAGATCAGGTGGAGTACTGCTATGGAAAAAGAAAATAATTTTTTTGTGATAGAGCGCTCTGCCGATATGGCCAGAAATTATGAAATGATCGGAAAGGTGATTGGGGCAGGAAACTCTTCATCAAGGACCAACTATACGTATACAGATCAGTCTCCTCTTGCCGGCCTCTCATACTACAGGCTTAAACAGGTGTCCATGAGCGGAATTGAATCCGGCATCGGGAAGGTTATAGCTGTAAGCCGTTCTTCCTCCGGTACAACAACCCTGGTCGTTTATCCCAATCCCTCATCCCGGAATAATATGGTTTATGTATGTCTGAATAATTTTGTACCCGGTAAGGAAGTCCTTGTGGTGGTTACGGATATGCTTGGCAAGGAATACTTCTCAAAAGTGATTCTCACCTGCCAGGGGCGTACGATAGAGGCGGTGGATCCCAGCCGCACCCTTGCTCCCGGCATCTATATTGTCACCGGGTCAAGCGATAACCAGCTTTACAAACAGAGAATAGTTATTCGCTAAGGCAATCCTTCCTTATTCCCTTTTCTTTACTTTTGTTGCCGGTGATACTCCTTGAAAACATAAGGGTTGCAATGCAGTCGGTTCGGATGCATATGCTGCGTACCAGCCTTACGGTTCTTATCATTGCTTTCGGGATCATGTCCCTGGTGGGGATGCTTACCGCTGTTGAGGCTATCAAGGCTTCCATCAACAGCAGCTTCACCGAAATGGGGGCGAATACTTTTTCCATCCAGAATGTGGCTGTGTCCATACGGCTTGGCCGTATGGGAAGGCGTCCCAAGAGGTATGCACCCCTGAGTTATTATGAAACAAAGCGTTTCAGGGAGATGTTCCGTTTCCCCGGGACCTGTTCTGTTTCAGCCTCTGCTATGGAGGAAGTAACCGTCAGGTATATGAATATAAAAACCAATCCCAACATCAGTGTCATGGGCTGTGATCAGGATTATGTTACCATAGCCGGCTTGTCCATAGAATCCGGGCGTAACTTTTCTCTTTATGAGGAAAAATACGGTGCCCAGTCTCTGATTATCGGGAAGGAAATAGCCACAGTTCTTTTCCGAGGTGCTGATCCTATAGGGGCATCTGTTTCCATAGGCAGCAGGAAGTACCGGGTTATCGGTGTGCTTAAGGAAAGGGGAGCTACTGCCGGGATGAATGCCGACCGGACATGCCTTATTCCGCTCATGCATGCGCGACAGGCATACCTGAGCCGGGATAACTCTTTCGTGATAAGCTTCATGGCAGAAAATGTATACCAGCTTGACCATGCGATAAGTGAGGCCACAGGCCTGATGAGGCAGATTAGGAGAGTGCCTGCCGGACAGGAAAATGATTTCGGAGTTCTGCGCAGCGACAGCATCTCAATGATGCTGATGGAGAACAGCGCCGTTGCAACCATAGCAGCCTTCATTATCGGAATTATTACCCTTTCTGGCGCTGCCATAGGAGTGATGAATATTATGCTGGTTTCTGTAACAGAGAGAACCCGTGAAATAGGGACAAGGAAAGCGCTTGGAGCAACATCTGCCTATATCAGGGAACAGTTCCTTACGGAAGCGATTTTTATATGTCAGGCAGGAGGTATCCTTGGAATCATGCTGGGCATTGTCATTGGTAATGTTGTGAGTGTTGCCACCGGGGTAGGCTTTATTATTCCATGGGCATGGATGGGAGTAGGAGTGGCAATGTGTTTTCTGGTGGGTGTGATTTCCGGCTATTATCCTGCTGCCAAGGCTGCACGCCTTGACCCTATTGAATCTCTCAGGTATGAGTAATACCTGTTCTGAATGGAATTACATGAGGGCGTATTCAGAGCATTGCGAAAAGACTACTGATATTCAATAAAAAAACGGCTTAAAGAAATCCTCCAGCCGTTTTTCTGTATAGCATTAATGCTTATTCTTTTACAACGTCAAAACTGACGGTTACCTTTATGTCCTTGTGAAGACTGATAGTGGCGGTATAAGTTCCCAGCTCCTTTATGTGCTCGTCGGCAAGTGAAATCAGCTTGCGGTCAATGTTGTAGCCGGCTTTCTTTATGGCATCGGCAATCTGTATGGTTGTTACCGATCCGAAAATCTTTCCGCTTTCCCCGACTTTCATTCCCACTCTGAAGGTTTTGTTTTTAATCGTCTCTGCAAGGGTTTCTGCTTCTTTCCGCAGTTTATCTTCTTTGAAAGCCCGCTGCTTCATCGTTTCATTATGAACCTTCATATTGGACTCGCTGGCAACCACTGCCACTCCTTTCGGGATGAGGAAATTAAGGCCATAGCCGTTCCTCACTTTTACAACCTGGTCCTTGTGCCCGAGGTTTTTGACGTCTTGTTTTAAAATGATTTCCATAGTGGCTGAAGGTATTTTATTTCAGAAGGTCTGCAACGTAAGGAAGCAAAGCAAGATGCCGGGCTCTTTTAACAGCCGTAGCGACTTTCCTCTGGTACTTGAGCGAAGTGCCTGTGATTCTCCTCGGGAGAACTTTGCCCTGCTCATTGATGAAGCGCATCAGGAATTTCTCGTCCTTGTAGTCAATGTATTTGATACCGTTCTTTTTGAAACGGCAGAACTTTTTGCGGTTGACTTCCACCGCAGGAGGGTTCAGGTACCTGATTTGTTCAGCGTTTGATGCCATAAATTATCAGTTGTTAGCGACTGCTGCTTCTTTTTTGGAAGCAGTATTTTTTCTCTTTTTCTCGTTGTATGCAACAGCGTGTTTGTCAAGCAGTATAGTCAGAAACCGCATGATACGCTCGTCTCTTTTATATTCTACCTCAAGCTTCCCAATGAGATCCCCGGTAGAGGTGAACTCAATAAGGTAATAAAATCCGCTGTGCTTGTTCTGGATGGAATAGGCAAGTTTACGGAGGCCCCAGTTGTGCTCATGGATAACAGATGCCCCGCTTTTTTTAATAATGCTTCTGAATTTGTCAATAGTTTCTTTTACCTGCTCTTCGGAAAGCACAGGATTCATGATAAAGGTGGTTTCGTACTGCTTTACGGCGTCACTCATTTTTATAACTTTTTTTGTTTAAATTTCTAAAAGGGAGGGCAAATGTAAGAAAACATTTGAAAACATACAACAGGAAAACTTTTTCAAAATTCAGGCATAATATGTAGGGTTCCCCTTTGTCCGGTATATACCAGGTTGCGTTCTTATTTTATTGGCCTCCGGTGGGTTGTATGGGCATGCTGATTTTGTGAATATATTTTTATTATTTTTGCCGTTAATATTTAAGAATCTTCAATTTTCAGATGATTATGCCCCGAAAGCATATTTATTGTGTTCTGTTTGCAGGTATGTTTATCCTTGCAGGCTTCACCCTGAGACTTTTTGCCCAGCAACCTCCAGCCCGGAAAAGTGCCATGCAGCAGGTTGGGGCCGGTGCCGGGGGCGCTAATGCTACAAGTAAAAAAGATGCGAGCCTTGCATTCATTGCAGGGAATTATAATGTTGCATTGCCGGGATATATAGATCTCCAAAAAAGAAAACCCAAAAATACTGAGAATAATTTCAGGCTTGGGGTGTGCTACCTTAACACAAATGTTGATAAAACAAAGGCGATCTCCTATCTTGAATATACATACAAGCAGAAAGATGCACCCCGTGAAACCATCTATTACCTTGCAAAAGCCTACCATCTTGCCAATCGTTTTGATGAAGCAATAGATCTTTACGAAAAATGCAAGGAAATATCAGGTCTGGGTAAGTTGCTCCCGAAAGAAGATATTGACAGGGAAATAGAAATGTGTGAGAACGGCAAGGACATGGTGAAAAACCCTGTCAGTGTGAAATTTGAAAATGCCGGTAAATTAATCAACTCCCCGTATGCAGATTATAATCCTTTTATATCCGCTGATGAGTCCATCCTGGTTTTTTCATCAAGGAGAAAAGGAAACCAGGGAAATGTGGTGGATGATGCCATAGGTAATTATACCTGTGATATATACATTTCGTATATGAGGGATGGAAAATGGACAAAAGCCAAAAGCATAGGTCCTGCCATCAACACAAGCTATGATGAATCCGTGGTGGGTATTTCTCCCGACGGGCAGAGGGTGATGATTTACATGGAAAACGAGATTGCCGATGCGGATATCTATATGTCAACACTAAAAGGAAAGTCATGGCAGAAACCGCTTTCGCTCGGGCCTAATGTAAATTCCGAAGAGGTGGAGTCCGGGGCATGTGTTTCTGCGGATGGCAAAACGTTGTACTTCTCCAGTTTTCTTAAAGGCCGCGGCATTGGCGGGGAGGACATCTATATGTCAAATCTCCTGCCTAACGGGAACTGGGGAGTGCCTATCAACCTCGGACCGACAGTGAACACCGCTGAAGATGAGCGTGCTCCGTATATCCATGCTGATGGAAAGACATTGTATTTCTCTTCCAAAGGTCATAACAGCATGGGAGGGTTTGATATTTTCAAAACAGAATATGATGAAAAGACCAGGATGTGGTCGGACCCGGAAAATGTCGGCTATCCCATCAATACATCGGATGATAATCTCTATTTTTCTTTGTCTGTCCAGGGAAAATATTCTTATGTCTCTGCAGTAAGGCCTGAGGGTATGGGAGATCTGGACATCTATAAGGTTACCTTCGTGGATGTTCCGAAAAACAATTACATGACCTTAATCAAGGGAAACATTGTTACTCCGGATAATTCTACAAACTTTAATATGACGGTACAGTACACCAATAAGCAAACCGGGGAAATGATTGGGCAGTATACTCCCGTTGCAACCACCGGAAAGTTTATTATTGCAAGCCGTCCGGGTACTTATACTATCTCGGTAGAGTCCTCCAGTTATGCACCTTTTTCCGTTGATATTGTGATTCCGGAAGACAATCAGCCGCAGCTTATAAGCCAGCCTGTCAATCTGGTATTGCCATCCAAATAAAAAGTTTTCATGCGCCTTGTTCTTCACCGGCCTCTTGCTTTTATAGACACGGAAACAACAGGAGTAAATGTCGGAAGCGACAGGATTATTGATATTGCAATCCTCAAGCTGTTTCCGGATGAATCCCATGAGATGAAAACATTCAGGATAAACCCGGGCATTCCTATTCCGCCAGAGGCTTCAAGGGTCCATGGCATCTATGATAAAGATGTTAAGGATGCACCTGTGTTTGCTTCTCTTGCGAGGGAGATTGCGCATTGTATTGATGGCTGTGACCTCGCGGGTTACAATTCGAACAGGTTTGACATTCCTCTCCTTGCTGAGGAATTTCTCAGGGCGGATGTGGATTTTGATATAAAGAACCGCAGGATGATTGATGTGCAGGGAATATTCCATAAGATGGAGCAGCGGACCCTTGCTGCAGCTTACAGGTTTTATTGCGGGAAGGAGATGAAGAATGCGCACACTGCCGATGCCGACATAACCGCCACTTTCGAGGTCTTTAAATCCCAGATGGAAAGATACAGCGAGCTTAAGCCTGACATGGATTTTCTTCATGAGTTTACGAACGGGAACAGCTATGCGGACCTTGCCGGAAGAATAGGAAAAAACAGTAAGGGTCAGGAAGTGTTTAATTTCGGAAAACATAAAGGAAAACTGCTGGAGGATGTTTTCAAATCGGAACCTTCTTATTATGACTGGATGATGAACGGTGATTTTCCCCTGTACACCAAAAAGGTGATTACCGCCGTTCGCCTGAGGTCATTTAACAACTCCTGACCGGCTGTGAAGATAATCTGCGTTGGAAAAAATTATGGAGATCATGTGAAGGAGATGAGGGGAGATCTCCCTTCGGAGCCGGTTATCTTTATGAAACCCGATACCGCTCTTCTTTCCGCCGGCAGACCATTTTATATTCCGGATTTTTCTGCAGAAATACACCATGAGATAGAAGTAGTTGTTAAAATATGCAGGGATGGGAAAAACATTGGTGAGAAGTTTTCTTCAGGGTATTATAATGAATTGTCGGTTGGAATTGATTTTACGGCACGTGATCTCCAGCACAGATTTAAGTCTGCCGGCCATCCCTGGGAACTGTCAAAAGCTTTTGACGGCTCCGCTGCAGTAGGGGAGATGCTGCCGGTTGCTGCTGAAAGTAATATATATGCACTTCAGTTTATGCTGAAAAAAAACGGTTTGGTTGTCCAGGGGGGAAACACAAAGGATATGATTTTTTCTGTAGAAAAAATTATTGCATTCGTTTCCCGGTACATTACACTGAGAAAGGGCGACATACTTTTTACGGGAACTCCTGCCGGGGTGGGGCCTGTTCAGCCCGGTGATTTTCTGGAGGGATTTATAGGGAGTAAAAAATTACTTGAAATAAAAATAAAATGAAAACAAGCCTGAGACTCGTTCTTCTTGTATTTGTACTACCTGTTGCCTGTATACTACCCGTATATGCGCAGGATAAAGATCCTCTTGTGCTTGTAAATGGCCGGAAATGTTTTACCCATAAGGTTCTGCCTGGCGAATACTGGTATGCACTTTCCAAAAAGTACAACATCTCTTACGGGGAACTGAGGGCTCTTAATTCTTCTGTTACAGGGGATCTTTCTGTGGGGCAGGCTATTTATCTTCCTTACCAGGGAGAGAAGCCAATGGGAGGCATGAAAAAGGATACTTTAGTTCCTGCAGCAAAAAAAGCGAATTCAAAAATTACAGGGGCTGCTGCAAGAAAACCGATCCAGGTAAAGGTGCAGGAAGAATCCGGTCTGGCAGCACTTGCCGAAGAAGAAGACAAACTTCCTGCCGACAAATACTATGCTTTGCACAAGACAGCTCCGGCAGGCGGTATAATCAGGATAACTAACCCCGACAACGGCAAAACCGTTTTTGTCAAAGTGGTGGGGATGTTGGAAGATACGGATGAGAATGTAAATGTAATAATCAGGATAACTCCTCTTTCCGCCCGGAAGATCGACTTCACCGGGGAACGGTGCAGAGTTGAACTTAATTACTCAGCCGCAGAGTAATGCCGCAGCGTATCCATGCTTAATGGATCACCAGCAGCTTTTGTGACTTTGTAAAATTTTCTCCCCGGAGAATAAAAAAATAAACTCCATCCGGGAGACCGGATGCATCCAAAGAAAGAGATTTTTTTCCTGCGCTTAACACTACAGGCTCCCTCTGTACGACCATTTTCCCGTTTTTATCTGCTACAGCAGTAGATATCCATTGCGGTTCGGGTATATAAAACTCAATAGTGCTGATATTCCCGAATGGGTTCGGGTAGCTGTAAATATTCGTTTTTTCTTCACGAAAAACATTTTTGTATCCGCTTATTTGCGAGATGTCCGTGATGTTTGCAGTGTAGATGCCGCTTCCGTGCGTAGCCACGGCAACGAGCCCGTCAGAGAGACGGGTTTCCACCATATCCACCACTACATTGCCAAAGGCATCTGTACCCTGCTGCACCCACTGGGTATTCAACCCCTGCAGGCTGTCTGTTGCAAACAAACCTATACTTGTTCCAATGAAATATACTTTCCCGTTGCTTACCGGCAATATGGATGCCCACCTGACAGAAGGGCCGTTCCCGGAGCCGGTGGGAGTTTGCTCAATATTTCCTCCGCATTTTTCCCAGGAAGTTCCGGCATCTTTGCTGTAGAACAGGCTGTAGCAGTTATAATTTGAAAAAATAGCCATTACATTATCACCGTTGTCCGGGTCAACAGCAACACAACTTACATATCCGCTCGGGAAGTTAACGGCATAGCTGGAAGAAGTAATGTCAACAGGGGAGGGAGTTCCATTATTTGCATTGTCGATACGGTACACTTTCTTGACGCTTGTACCGAAATACAGGCGGTTTGCAGGGGTCCGGCACACAGCCATCGCTGTAATTTTAGAGCCGGTGATCGGGAGAGAGTCCTGAAATTTAACCCATCCGGTGCTGATGGAGTCGT
This sequence comes from Bacteroidota bacterium, assembly GCA_023251555.1. Lineage (GTDB taxonomy): Bacteria > Bacteroidota > Bacteroidia > AKYH767-A > JAHEYN01 > JAHEYN01. Next base: position 99,993 of record JAHEYN010000004.1, read on the forward strand.
ATTCGTTAGTGAGGTTTATCTGAGAGAGAGAATCATTGCGCCATATTCTGTTTCCGCCGGCGAGGTACATGATGTTGTTATTATTAGGGTCAATTACGAAAGGATTGATGAAGATGTATCCTTTGCCCCCAATGGGATCAATCCTCCTGAAGGCGGTTTTATTTCCGTTGGCATCAAGGGTTACTTTGCGGATCTTTGAATTTTGTGATGAGAAATAATAAGTGTTCCCGTTGTCTGCAATTGCACAAAAGGATCCATCTCCTCCCGAAGGAGTTACCCATGGATCCGTGAGCGCTGCCGAGTTTGTGAAGTAGCTTCCGTTATCCTGGAGCCCTCCGATGAGAATATTACTTCCTGCAGCTGTGACATCAAAAGCAACGGTATAAAAGAGGGATGTAATATATCCATCGTTAAGGGATACCCATGAAACGCTGTCGGCCATTCCGTTTGTAGTTTTCCAGATACCGCCGTCATTGGCCGAAAACATAACGTAAGGGTTTGAAGGAAGAAAGAGCAGTTGGTGCTGATCAGGATGGTGGTTGGGATAGCTTTCAACTACGGGGAGTGCCGTGCCGGGGAGATAGCCGCCAATATATGCGGTGTTTGTGTCGGTTGCAAATCCGTCGCCAGAGCGGAAAAGATTGGTTCCACCTATAAAAACCACATTAGAGTTATCCGGCTTTACTTTCACGAGCAGGTCATATCCTCCCTGTATATCGAATTTCCCGAATTGTGTGGAGTCGGCAGGGATATTGGCGGAACGGTCTTCCCAACTGCCTCCTGTCCCCGATCCATCTCCGGAGAGGTATGTGTATTTCCACAGGCTTACATAAGAACTGTCGTTATCGAAATTAATAATAAGCTTACCGGTACCGGGGGTTTCCCCGAGAAAGTATACCTCGTTTTCATTGGCCGGGGCAATGCCTATGACTATCCTGTTATACGATACCGGCCAGCCGGAGGGCGTGATGTCTGTCCAGCTGACTCCGTCGGCCGACCGCCACAGACCTTTCTGTCCTGAGGCTTCGCTGCTGAGGGTTGCATAAACCACCCCGGCTGAGGTGATTGCAACATCTGTAAAATAAGAGTCCGGGTTAGAGAACCCGAGCACATTGCTCCAGGAGGCTCCTCCGTCTGTACTTTTGGAAATACCTGAAACACTTGCCAGGTATAAAACGTCCATGCTGTCGGAGGGGTCGGTTACAAGGTTCCAGTTAATGTCGAAGTAACTGTCGTAAGTGGCAGGGGTGTTGCTTGCGGTGGAGGGAATGGAATCCCAGGTAACTCCTCCGTCAACGGATTTATATATGCCGTTACCCAGGTAGAAAGCACCCCCTCCGCTTGCCGAAGCCCCGTAGGGCTCCCCGGATGCATAGTACCATGTATTTGTTTTTCCGGGTCTTGTATCCTGGACGATGCTTACTGCTCCCGGAAACGAAGCCGTGGTTTTTAACCAGGTGCTGCCTCCGTCAGCGGATCTCCACACTCCTCCTGACACACATCCTGCAAGAATAATATTTTCATTTGTGGCATCAATGGCCAGCGCTCTTGTTCTTCCCCCTACATTCCATGGTCCCCGGTGGTTCCAGGAGAGAGATTGTTTACCAAAGGCATCCGCATATTTATCGGAGGGGAGGGTACGGGCAAAAAGCATTTCCTTTTCCCGTGCGGACCGGGGTATTTCGCCGGTAGCAGGATCGGCAAGCCGCATCTGTTCCCAATGCTTCCGGCCGGCCGTTTCTGTTAGTTCTCCTTGAGACGCTACCGGTCTTTTTCCGGTTAACAGGAGGTTTTCTCCCTTTGGCCGTTCTGTAATAAGAACAGCAGCAGCAACAACGGCCGCTGCTGACAGTATAGAGATAATCCTTGGGTACATGATGTTAACTTAGGTAGTGTCTGAAAATTCACAATGAGATGCTGGAAAGAATCTTTCCAGAAGGTACAAAGGTAGCGATAAAAGAGGAATTCTGCTACGAATCAGCTACCGGGAAAAAGGACGAGACGCGATTTGTTTCCGGCCTTCAAAAGTGTATGTGGTCAACCCTGTCCGGTTACAATATTAAATATTCAACAGTCTTCAATTTTTACACACTTTATCCTGACTCTTTAAACTGAAGAGAGGATGAACTCCTGTCTTAGAGTTATATTAACGGTCCGCTTAGGGCTTCCCGTCCAAACGAAAAGTCCCTGGTATGATGCAAGCCATGTCAGGCAATACCTCAGAGGAGGAAATGTACAGGTCAGTATTTTCCAAACGTTTGGCCGAGGTTCAGCAGGAAGAAATACAAATGAAACGCAATAGAGCGTTTAACCGGATGGCTTAAGTTCAGGGGGGTATCAAACAGGTACGAGGAGTACCATTGCGCAAACTTGCGCAATGGTACTCCTCGTGTTCATAAAACTATACCTGGAAAATTATTTTCAGATACTATTTAGTACCTGTTTTCGCCTCCGGATCTGTTAAATCCTCCGGGGTTTCTCGGGCGGTCTGTTTTTGGTCTTGCTTTGTTTACTATCAGTTTTCTTTCTTTGAAAGAAGTTTCATTGAGAGACTCAATAGCTTTGTTGCCTGATTCTTCATCAGCCATTTCAACGAAAGCAAACCCCCTGGGGCGCCCGGTGAAATTGTCCTTGATGATTTTTACTGATTTTACTTCTCCGAACCCTGAGAAAAGTTCATTGAGATCATTTTCGCTCGCCTGGTGGCTGAGATTTCCTACGTAAATTGTCATTTTTTTGATTATTAATTGTTTAATTTGTGAAACTTCGGGTTACCGAAACCCAAATTGAACGGCAAAGGTAACAAAAAATAAGACAGATGCAACAGAAATGTTTTTTTTGCTCCCTTACCCCCTATCAGGTTGTAGTACGAAAACTGATTTTATGCAATACATTTTACCGGCTTTAACGGTCATTGTTTCCACAGCCCTGATAGATTTATACATTTTTACTGCCTTAAAATCAGTGTTCGGCAAATTCCGGATAAAGAAAGTGTTATACAATGTGTATTGGGCAGCCTCTCTTTTTTGTTACATTATAGTGCTGCTGGCATTGTATACAAATGAGCCTATATGGTATAAGCCTTTACGGGTGTATGGTTTCGGATTTGTTTTTATTGTATACTTCTCAAAAATACTTGCTGTTCCATTTCTGCTAATTGATGAGATAAGAAGACTTTTCTCATTCATCAGCCGGCTTTTATTCCGGGCCAGGAAAGATCATGCCACTGAATCAGGGGGAATCCCGCGTTCACGCTTCCTGAGTATGCTGGGTATAGCAGGGGCAGCGATCCCTTTTGCATCGCTCCTTTATGGGATGGCGGGCAGTGCGTTTGATTATCGCGTAAGAAAGGTGAGGCTCTCATTTTCAAACCTGCCGCGTGCTTTTAACGGGTTGAAAATAGTCCAGGTATCAGATATTCATGCGGGCAGTTTTGTTTCTTCCCGCCCGCTTGAGAAAGCTGTGGATATGATATTGTTGCAGGGTGCAGATTTGATATTTTTCACCGGAGACCTTGTCAATGACAGGGTAACGGAGCTGGAAGGCTTAACGGATATTCTTGGGAAACTGAGTGCCCCGCTCGGTGTTTTTTCCATTCTGGGTAACCACGACTATGGAGATTATTATCAATGGAAGAGCCCTGTACTTAAACGGCATAACCTGGACCTGCTGAAGCGCTTACAAAGAGATCTTGGATGGAATCTTTTGCTGAATGAAAATCACATATTTGAAAAGGACGGTGAAAAAATAGGACTGATTGGTGTTGAGAACTGGAGCCGTTTTTCGCATTTCAGAAAGTACGGTGACCTGGAGAAAGCGCTAAAAGGGACGGAGGAACTTTCCTTCAGGATATTGCTTTCCCACGACCCGTCTCACTGGAAAGCCGAGGTGGTGGAAAAACATCCCGGCGTTGATCTTACGCTTTCAGGCCATACGCATGGGATGCAGTTTGGCGTGGAGATTCCCGGGTTCAGATGGAGTCCCGTAAAATATTTTTATCCTGAATGGGCAGATCTTTATAAAGAAAAGAAACAGTACCTGTATGTAAACAGAGGCCTGGGTTTTCTGGGTTATCCGGGGAGGGTGGGTATTTTGCCCGAAATTACTGTAATAGAGCTATTTGCTTCCTGAAAAAAAATCCGTTCAGGAAATCTTCATCTTGTCGAGCACATCGCAGACTTCCTTTACCGCTTTGGCAGAGGCATTCAGGAGCCCTGACTCTTCGCTGTTCAGTTTTAATTCAATTACTTTTTCTATTCCTTTTTTCCCAAGTTTCACGGGCACTCCGAGGTAAATATTTTTAAGTCCGTATTCTCCCTGGAGCCATGCACAGCAAGGATATATCCTTTTCTGGTCGCGCAGAACGGCTTCAACCATCTGGGCTGCGGCCGCACCGGGGGCGTACCATGCGGAAGTTCCGAGCAGGTTTACTATTTCCCCTCCTCCTTTTTTGGTTCTGTCAACGATAGCATCGAGATGGTCTTTTTCTATCAGCTCCGTAACCGGGATCCCGGCCACTGTGGTATAGCGGGGAAGAGGTACCATTGTATCTCCGTGTCCACCCATAAGCACAGCCTGTATGTCTTTGGGCGAGCAGTTGAGCGCTTCTGCAAGAAAAGCCCTGTAGCGCGCGGTATCAAGAATACCTGCCATCCCGAAAACTCTCGCCGGATCTGTCTTTGCGGTGAGGTATGCACAGTAGGTCATCACATCGAGCGGGTTGGAAACAATGATAATCACGGTGCCGGGAGAATACTTCATAATATTTTCGGTTACACCCTTTACGATCCCTGCATTAGTGGCGATAAGGTCATCCCTGCTCATCCCCGGTTTCCGGGGGAGGCCGCTGGTAATTACCACCACATCCGAGCCTGCTGTTTTTGCATAATCATTTGTGGATCCTTTAATCCTTGAGTCATACAGGTTAATAGGTGCCGTTTGCCAGATGTCAAGAGCTTTGCCCTCGGCAACACCTTCTTTAATGTCAAGAAGCACTACTTCATTGGCTAGTTCTTTGTGTGCTATTACATTGGCACAGGTAGCACCTACATTTCCGGCGCCTACAACGGTTACTTTCATGAGATGTGATATTAATTTTAATAATGCAGCTAAATTAGGAAAGGCATTACTAAAAGAAAAATTAATCTCTGAAAATTTCCGAAAATGTAATCATGCAGTTCTGATCTTTGTTCTCGCGTGAGAAAATACATTCCTGTTTCCGGCCGGATCTGTGTTTCCGGAGCATAGGCGGATAAAAAAGTATATTTGTCATACGGCAGTAATAAACAATTATCACGGACGGAGATGAACATGAAAAATAAACGGGGTCGTGCTGCAGTAACCCTTCCCGGCGGGCATGAAGAAATGCAGTATAAAAAGCAGACGAGGATATATGCCTGGATTATATTTTTTTCCGGGTTCCTGTTGTATGCCAATACTCTTCATCACACCTATGTTATTGATGACAATATTGCCATTTACGGGAATAAGCTGGTGCAGAAAGGGATTGCCGGTATTCCTGAAATATTCACCAAATCTTTTTATTATGGAAGCGACGGGCGGAATTACGGGAACTACCGCCCGCTGACTTCTGCAGTTTTTGCAGCGGAGACAGAATTTTTCGGAAAAAATGGCTACCACCAGGAACATTTCCTGCAGGTGCTTTTTTATGCTCTTTCCGGGCTTCTTCTATTTAATTTCCTGCGAAAGATCTTCAGGCACAGATCTCCCGTGACATCCTTGCTTATCACCCTTTTGTTTATAGCTCATCCCCTGCATACTGAGGTGGTGGCAAACATTAAAAGCCTTGATGAAATCCTGTGTCTTGCTCTGGGATATCTTCTGCCTGTTATATATCTGCTTAAATACCTGGAATCGGGAAAAACAGTGCAGTTGCTGTTCGGTTACTTATTTTTTCTTGCAGGCCTTTTTTCCAAAGAATCGGCTATTACTTTTACTGCTGCCATTCCCTGCACTCTTTACTTTTTCAGGGAAGTTAAGTGGAAAAAAATACTCTACCTCACAGCACCGTTAATTGTTCTGAGTGGTTTTTACATGCTTATAAGGCTTCTGGTACTTGATGAGGGAAGAGATGACCTGTATGGCATCCTCGACAATGTGCTGTTTGCGGCCGGCAGCCTGTCAGAGAGGTATGCAACGACCTTCGTGTTTTTACTGAAGGATATCCGGCTCCTGTTTTTCCCGCACCCTTTGACCTGGGATTATTCATACAATCAGGTTCCTCTCACCACATGGGCAGATGCGGGGAGTTTAATCTCTTTGCTGCTTCATCTTTTCCTGCTGGGTTATGCCCTGTATGGGTTCAGGAAGAAGAATGTTTACTCATTCTGCATTTTGTTTTATTTCATTACTCTCTCAGTTTCCTCCAGCTTATTTGTCATCATCGGAGGATATTCGGAAAGATTTCTTTTTACTCCTTCCCTGGTGTTCTCGGTATTTTCAGTATTCGTGATGATGAATACCGCAAAGATGCAGGTGTCATTCCCCCGGCTTATATTAAATTCTTCCTTTGGAGGGGTCTTTGCTCTGATTCTTCTTCTGTATTCAGTCAAAACAATTTCCCGCAATGCCGACTGGAAAGACCAGTACAGCATCATGTCATCTGGTGTGGAGGTATCTCCCAACAGCGCCAAGGCTCACGGCGGCCTGGGCTCTTATTATGCTGCGGTTGCCATGCAGGAGAGCAATCCGGAGATTCGCAGGGATCTGCTTGGGAAAGCGGTGCATGAGTACGAAACGATTCTCTCTATCTATGCGGGGGATGCTTCACTCTGGTACCAGGCAGCCACCCTGTATTTTCAATACGGCGACTATGCAAAGGCAGAACAGGCATACAAAAAAAATCTTGAACTTCATCCCAAAGACCTTCGCGCCTATAACAACATCGCCGGGTTGTACTATTTCAGGAAGGACTATGCCATGGCGTTCCGCTACTTTGAAGAATTTGTTGCACATAACCCCGACGACAGGGATGCTGTTGCAAATCTTGGCGTGGTGTGTATGGATAACCTGCATGACACACTCAGGGCGCAGGAGTATTTTAAGAGAGCCGTTGAGATAGATTCTTCCTATGCCATGGCCTATGAACGGATGGGAGTTATCAGTTACAGTTTTAAAAAATATCCTGAGGCTCTTGAAAATTTTTCACGGGCATACCGGCTCAGTTCCTCCCAAAAAATCCTTACCCGAATTGCTGACAGCTACCATGCTATGGGCGACGAAGCCAAGGCAGCGGAATATTACAGCAGGGCAGGGGAGCGGTAAAAGCGAAAAAGTAATTGATATTATTGCTTTACAAATTTTATTTGTTTTTGTTCTGTTCCACTATTTATCTTCAGAAAATAGAGTCCTCGTGAAAGATTTTCGATATTAAGTTTAAATTTATTAATTCCTTTAACTGATATTATTGTTTCTTTCTTTACAATATTCCCGAATACATCCGTAACTGAAATAGTTGCATCAACATTGTCTTCATGAAAAAGATATAATTCACAATTCAAAATATTTCTTGCAGGATTCGGAAATATATTAATTATTGGCTGTTCTGTTTTAGTTATTATCGGAATGGTTTTAGAATAAGTAAAATTACCATCATAATCAGTTTGTTTTAAACGATAATAAAGAATTGAAGATTCCAATAGAGTATCTTTAAAGCTATAATTATTAATTTTATTGCTGTTGCCCGAACCCTTCACTATGCCTATTGCTTCAAATAGTTCTCTGTCTTTGCTTTGCTCGATGGTAAAGTAATCGTTATTTGTCTCACTGGAAGTACTCCATTCAATAACATTAGTTTCTCCTTGATTTTCCCCATAAAATGAAAGAAGATTTATTGGAGTAACAATGGCACTGGAAAATTTCAATATAAATCCATCATCAGCCGTTGTGCCAGCTATACTTGGATTAGTTGGTTGGTAATAACCGCCAATATTAACCATAGCAGCACCTGAATAAGATCTCAATTCACCGATAGCATAAAGAGAAGAGGAGGCAGATTCATAAATCAATTCGTTACCCCAATCATCCCCGGGTCCTCCATAATAAGTTGACCAGAATTGTACGCCTGATGGATCGAATGCCGAAATAAAAACATCGCCTATTGCTTGTCCAAGGGCTGACTCAGCACCCCCAAAAGATCCCTGATAAAATGCGCCCGAAAGGTTCAGCAAGGGAAAACTAGTGGAGGGGGAAGAGGTATGTCCGGTAACATATAAATTATTCGAAGCATCCACACACAAGCCATAAATCCTGTCTTGCCCGCTGCCTCCAAAATAAGTTGACCACAACCAGACTCCTGTACTTGAAAATTTCACAATCACGCCATCCGTATAGTCCCATACACTTCCGCTGCCACCTCCAAAAGTCATTTGATTATAAGCTCCTGCCAGGCTAATGGTTGGGAAGTTGGTATTATTAGTACCGCCAACCAGATAGATATTACCTGATGCATCTGATGTAATTCCATTAAAATAATCTGTGTATTGCACGGTAGCATTATTGTATACACCATTGCCTCCTCCGTAATAAGTTCCCCACTGGCGTGTACCCGCACTATTGAATTTAAGAATAAAAGCATCAAACCAACCCCCTCCATGGACAGTTTGATTATATTGCCCTGCAGTTGCAGGGGTATAACTTTGTAAAGGCATATTACTTGAACCTGCACCTACTGTAACATAAAGATTCCTTGAAGGGTCTACTGTAACAGAACCACCCTCTTCCCAGTCGCTTCCTCCGTAATATGTTCCCCATCCCCATGCTCCTGCACTATTGAATTCTAGTATAAATGCATCTTTGCCGCCACCGAGGGAAGCATCAATATATTGTGCCCCACTTCCTAAAGTAGGAAAGTGGTTCCCTCCTCCACTCGAAGGAGAGGTAGTAACTCCGGTAACAAATAAATTTCCCAAGTTGTCTAATGTTACATCCGTCGCTTCTTCCCATCCACTGCCTCCAAAATAGGTTGCCCAGGTAATTGTTCCGGCACTGTTAAACTTAGAAATAAAAACATCCTCCGTACCGCCACCCCAGGTTTGATTATAAGCTCCTGCCAATGTTTGAAGGGGAAGATCGGAAACACTTGCATAACCAACCACATAAATATTACCTGACGCATCAGCAGTAATTGAATTACCATAGTCAGTTCCGCTACTACCGTAATAGGTAGCCCACTGCCTTACTCCGGCACTGTTAAATTTTAATATCATTGCATCATAAGTACTATTTATAGTGCCACTATAGTAAGTTGGCAATCCGGGGTTTTGTAAAGGCAAGTCTGTAGACCTTGTGTAACCGGTAATGAAAATATTCCCAACATTATCATATGTGATTTTTTTTGGGCCATCGTTGGTAGTACCACCGTAATAGGTAGCCCAGACCAATTGCAAAGGAGGATCAATAATCAATGTTTTCTTTGAGTCGTAAGGGTCAATCAAAAAAGTAACCTCATTACCCACCAGATTATAGTCTGCATTTATTTTTATTTGTTCATGGGCAATATATGCTGATAAAGTTCCTTCCATCACTTCTCCTAAACGGCTTTTGATATGTATACTTTTTCCATTATCTGCTTTTTCAATATTCTCTGCACCATGATATTTGAATCTGATATTATTTACATCAGCACCCGGATGAATCACAAAATCATATTTAATGGTTTGCCTATCTTGAGTATATAATACCCAGTCAATCCCGGGATAAATATTCTTTATGGTAACTTGATGATAAGTTTTTACATTCAGAATGCCCTTTGGACAATGAGGGTAATAATAATTGGCATATCCTTGATTGCTTATACATTCCGGAAAAACATTCCTGCTTAAAATGTTTGCACCTATAATTTCCATATCCACTTTGTTCCATTCCATTTTCAATTCCTCTTCCTTATCTTTTCCTCTTGACCCCGAGGGATTGCGGAAATTAGTTTCATTTTCACTCTCAATGAAGTTTTTAAAAAGATAAGTTAATCCCTTTGTTGTAACCACAATGCTCATGCTTTTTACAGAAGCAGTAAACAATACATCAGGTATGGGATTGCCTTTATCATCAGCAATCTGCCCTTTGTTTTCTGTAAACCCTAACTCTTGCTGCAGAGTTGGATTATACAAACATTCTTCTATCGGAGAATCATTATTTTTTGACTTTAAATCATTTGAGAGAGTTCCCAATATCAAAAAAGTCATTAATGGCAGAAGTGGTTTCATTGACTTTAAGATTTTCTATTAACTTACAAAGTTTATTCGCATTTATCCCCTTCAGTGCAGTATTCTGAATAGATGCCAATTTTGTTAACAAATTTAGAAAAATCTTATGATTAATAATCCTACCAGGGGGAATAAGATAAAACATGAGATTTGTTTATAAAGGAAGCTTTTGAATCTGCCTTCGCGTTCCGCTATGGCAGACAAGAGGGTATCGTGCTTGCTCCGGAGTTAATATCAATTTATGAGAACTTCTATATCTTTGCAACCCGTTTTCAGAGGAAGCGGATGTTCCCTTACGGTATCGTAAGGGAACAATGGCGAGGTAGCTCAGGTGGTTAGAGCGCGGGATTCATAACCCCGAGGTGGAGGGTTCGATTCCCTCCCTCGCTACTAAACGGGATATTTCAGATAAATCATCTGGTATCCCGTTTTTCTTTTCCTTCAAAACCTTTGACAGATAAGAAGTTACAACGATTGGAGAAATCCATCTCGGAGTTAGATATTGGTCATTTTCAATATTGTACCGAAGTCCATTGGGAAACAGCATTTTTTGAACATTCTGTTTTTGAGAATAATCGTTAAAATCCCATGTAGTAGAGAGTTTCGAGGATAAATCTACTATAAAATTAATGGTTTTTTCAGGGTTAGATAATTTTAGGTTCGATTTTTCAATGCTTTCCTCAATGGCCCTTATTTCTGACTTAAATTTTTCAGATACCTTGTTATAAATATCCCTGTCAATTTCTCCACAGGCAAATCGCTCTTCTGTTTTATATAATTTTTCTTTGATCTCATTTAGCTGTTTAGAAAAAACTTCCTGCTTGGTTTTACTTGATGAAGTCTCTTTCTTGTATATGTATTCTAACGCTTTTTTATAAATATTGCTATAAGTTGAATCGGCTGATTTGTTATTAAGAAGATGAACAAAATTATTGTGCATGGTTTTTACGCTCCTGTTGCAATGGCATTTTATTTCATTGCATTTGTAATAATAAAGACCCTTCTTTTTTACAATATATCCTGAAAATGGTGATCCGCATTTTTCACATTTCACGAATAATTTCAATGGAAGATGCTCATTTTCTTTTTTCTGTTTGTACCCACCTTTTTTATTGAGTTGGTGTACTTTTAAGAATACTTCCTTTGAAACAAGTGCAGGATGCTTTCCATCTACTATTTCTCCGTTTAGCATGTTATGAGAAATCAATCCGCAGTAAAAGGGATTTCTAAAAATTTCACTGATCCTTTGAAAAGGAAGGGTTAAACCTAATACCTTCAGCTTTTCGACAATCTGCGGATTGGAATTCCCCTCCAGCCTCCAATGAAAAGCTTTTTGAAGCACTTTCCCATTTTCGTTGATGATTATTTTCTGTTCTTTTCCTCCGTGAGTGCGATCATAAGAATATCCGGTAGGCGCTGCTCCAAGCCATTCTCCTCTTTTTAGTTTTTCCCGCATACCATCTACACACTTCTGCATTCTTAGATCATTATCGTACTTGCTAAATATGAATTGGATGTTTTGCTGCAATACTCCGGCATGTGTGGAAACATCAATGGGCTGTGTTACGGAAACAATGGTAACCCCTTCTTTCTTTAGCTGTGAAGAAATATAAATAGCATTCTCTCCTGAACGGCTGAAACGGTCAAGGCTATATACAAGAATACACGAAGTTTTTTCCTTTGAATTTTTTAGAAATTTTATCATCCGGTTAAACTCATTCCGCTCATCTGTCTTTGCACTTTCATAAGTACCTCCGAAAAATCCCAATATGTGCAGGTTGTTTTTTATACCATACTCTGTACAATATTTTCTCTGAGTTTCAAGGCTCTGATTAGTGTCAGCCTGCTCTTTGGATGAAACACGGGTATAGATCACCGCATTATTATTGCTTTTGAGATCTTGTGTGATTTTCCCTTTGGCAAATTGCTGGAATTGGTGAAAGTTTTTCATGTTATGTTTTTATTTATGCCTGGTTTGGAACAGATCGAGATATTTTTCAAATATAAATACCCTGTTGCGCTTATAACCCGTTTTTTCTTTCAATATATCCAATCTTTCAAATTCATCAATAAGTCTATGAGAGGTTGCAATATTTACTTTTAATACTTTTGCCACTTCGTTAGTATCAACCAATGGTTTGCTGTATAAATAGTTCAGCAGCTCTTTTGCCAATGGAGCCCTTTTCCCCATTTGGATTATTTTCTTTTCTTCTACTTCCTGTCTTAGTTTTATGATAGCATTGAATGTTTCGATAGAATTTTGTGCTGTTTCCTTAACACCTACTAAAAAGAACTTAAGCCATTGAATAAGATTATTCTTTGTTCTCACTGTCGTGAGATTATCGTAATAATAATTACGATTTCGCTCAAAAAAATCCGATAAGTATAAGGATGGTTTGTGAAGAATGTTATTACTTACCAAATAAAGGGTAATCATCAATCGCCCTAACCTGCCATTACCATCTAAAAACGGGTGAATGGATTCAAACTGGTAATGGGCTATTCCCACTCGAATGAGATGTGGTACTTCTAACTCGGTATTATTTAGGAACTTTTCAAGATCGCTCATTAAATCAGAGACCTCATCATGGTGTGGTGGTATATACACAGCATCATTCAAAGAAGCTCCGCCAATCCAGTTTTGAGAGGAACGAAACTCCCCTGGTAATTTATGTTTACCTCGTACACCTTGTAAAAGTCTTTTATGCGTCTGTTTAAACAAACGATTACTTAAGGGTAATTTATCCAATTGTGCAATGGCATAATTCATTGCATCAATATAGTTATGCACTTCTTTCCAATCGTCCCGTTTTTCAGGATTGATCTGTTCCTCGCTTTGAAAGGCTTCTTCAATAGTGGTTTGCGTTCCTTCTATCTTGCTGCTTTGCGTGGCTTCCTTGGTGATGTGCATACGGATAAAGAAATCCACGTCAGGTATGAGTATGGAAAAAGCATTCAGCTCTCCCAATTTCCTGTCTGCTTCACTCAGCAGTTGGCTTACTTTAGAATCATTTACCAGCCAGGCATGATTAATAGGATCCGGTGAAAAGCTTTTGTAGTTATACTGCTTCTTGTATGTACCCGATTTATATTGGTTAATGTCCATAATACTTTCTTAACACTGCGAATATAGCAATTTATATTCGCAGATAACAATTTATATGCGAATTAATAAAACTATTTTAGCAGTGCTTGAATTGCAATAAAAATGGACTATTTGAGAAGTATCAATTATGGTTTATGCACAATAATGCTATTTATTTTCAATACATCAACTAAATTATCTTCTTTGCTATACAACAATCCATCAGGGAACAAGAAATACTGCAAGCGTTGTTTTTGCTCATAGCTTCCCTTTTCCCATAGCATGAACAGATTTTGGCAAACTTCTTTAGCATAAGCCATAAAATCTGCAAGATCATCACCTCCATTTAAAGAGTTGATTGTTTTGGCAACGGATTCTTTTTCTTCTGTGAATTTCTCCATGAATTGTTCGTACAATGTTTTATCCAGTTCACCAATAGCAAAACGTTCTTTTAGCTTTTGTATTTTATTTTCTATTTCACAAAACCTTTTCCTAAGCACGGCATATTCACTGGTATCCACTTTACAAAAGTGTTCAAACACATATTGCAATTGATTTTTCAATGGCTCGATAAGACTTTCATCTATTCTGAAATCATTCAGCAATTGCCTGAAATGTTCATGCAGTTTATCCTTGCTTATGTTCGACTTACAATGTGGATTATTGCATTTGTAATAATGCTTACCCTTGTTCTTTACAAAGTACCCAGTGAAAGGCACTCCACATTGCTTGCATTTTATAAAACGCTTCAAGGGCAGGTCATCATTCACCACCTGGTGTTTGTAATCATGCGGAACTTTGTTTACAATTTGATTGGCTTTCAGAAAAATCTCCTGGGATACCAAGGGTTCATGCGATCCCATAACGGGTTCACTGAGCAGCCCATGAGTGATTATACCGCAGTAAAATGGATTCCGGAATACTTCTGTCAGTCGTTGCTTACTTACGCTTAGCCCAAGCGCTTTTAGGCGTTTTGTTATTTCGGTATTGGTCAGGTGTTCATGTACCTTCCATAAAAAAGATTTTTGCAACAGTTCGCCCTGTTTACTAATGGCAACCACTGGTTTGTTGTTCGCATCGTGTACGTGGCAATACCCCAATGGAGCTTTGCCAACCCAATTACCTCTGCTTAAACGTTCTTTCATCCCGGTGATACACTTCGCCCGTCTTTGTTCATTGTCGTATTGGCTGAACACGAGCTGGATGTTCTGATAGAACACACCCATTGATGTTTTTGTATCCGTAGGCTGTGTTACCGAAAGAACTGAAATACCTTTCTTGCTCAACTCTGCGATGATACCAATTGCACCGGTTCCTGAACGGGAGAAACGATCGATACTGTAAACTACGATATTGGAAACGTTGTGCTTTTTAACGAAGGCCAGCATGTTTTTAAACTCTCTGCGCTCATCCGTTTGGGCACTCTCATAGGTCCCCCCGAAACACTCCCGGATTATTAATTTTTGTCTTTCCGCAAATTCCTGGCAGTATTTTTTCTGGGTATCTAAACTCAGGTTGTTTTCTGCCTGTTCTTTGGTTGAAACACGTGTATAGATGACAGCATGGTTATTGCTCTCTTTGCTCTGTGTACTGCCTTTCCTGAGAAAGGGCTGAAAGTTTTTTAATGTTCCCATTTTCTGACACTTTACCTTTTTTCCCTTGCGGGAAGGTTTGTTGATAGTGCCGGAATAGAATGATCGAGAACGTGTTTAAACTTTCTGACAGCATTTGAGCCCGTGAATCACTTAATCCGTCTAATCCGCTGAACTGCCTTAGCTCAGCGGTTGTTATTGTTTTTATTTCAGCATTGTCATTACTCATGGATGCTTTTTCTAAGGTTTTTAAACTCCCGGATAGCTCCAGCGAAAGCAGAGAACACATACTTGGAAACCCATACAACAACCACTGCACCTGCGATGTAAAGAATACCTTTCACATAGGGATTTAACTCTTGCGAATAAAGCTCTGAACTATCGATTTGCAATGCTTCTTGCAGTTTTTCTTTTCGTGTTTTCTCTTCCATACCGTGATGAAATATTCAACAGCAAATGTAAAACAGGCTAATGCTTCAAGGCAAGAAAATCAGGGAGAATCTTCGTGGCTTGTTTGTGGCATGGAACAAAAAAAGTTGTAAAGAATTGAAAATCAAGATCATTTTTTCAAAAAACGGTACAATTTTTACAAAACTAAGACAACATCAGGTATGAAAACGTTTCATAAAGGCTAATTCAGACTGATCTGGTCAGCATGAGAAAGAACGTACAAACAGTTTTTACTTTTTTGTTCTGTTTTTCATAGAAAATTTTTTGCCGAAAGCATTTAAACTTTCGTTACAATTTTTTCAGTCCATTTTTATCTTCAACATTTTTTTACAATAATCATTTTAAAAAGCTCCTTAAGAAACTTTTTTTCACGCAGGCCTAACAGGACAATTTTTGTAAAACGATCCTTTAAGATGCTTTTTTGTAAAACAAGTCCTTAAGGAACTTTTTTGCAGAATGTCCCCTATAGGATCAATTTTATAAAAGCGGCCCTTAAGGGCCATTTCTATACAACAGCTCCTTAAGGAGCGATTTTCTACACGAACTCCTATAGGGCTTTCTACACAGGCTCTTAGGACTTTTTTCTGCAAATGCCTTATACGGCATTTCTACACGGGTCTTATAGGAACTTTCTGCACAATCCCTTAAGGAAAAAATACGAGGGCCTTAAGGACGTTCGTCCGCAAGCTGTAAGGAGAAAAATACAAAAGTCTTAAAGACATTTCTACACCGGCCCTAAGGACTTTTGTCCACAGGCCCTTAAGAGAAAAACACGAAGGTCTTAAAAAGATTTGTACACCGGCCTTAAAGAGAAAAATGTGAAGGCCTTATAAGACATTTCTCCACGGCCCTTAAGAACATTTCTATGAGGGTCCTTAAGAGAAAAACCCCAAGGCCTTATAAGAGATTTCCCTGAAGGCCTTAAGGACTTTCGTCCGCGAGCCGTAAAGAAAATATTTTTAAAGCTCTTATAGGACATCGTTTATTTTAGTCCTTAAGAACATTTATTTTCTCAGCTCCTATAAGGCCTGAATTTTCTCAGGTTGTAAAGAGCTGAATTTATTCCGGCCCTTAAGGGAAAATTTTCAGGGTTCCTTAAGAACATTTATTTTCTCAGCTCCTATAGGGCCTGAATTTTCTCAGGCTGTTAAGAGCTGAATTTATTTCGGCTCTTAAGAACAAAAGTTTTCGAACTCCTTAAGGACAAATTTTTCGAGGTCTTTAAAGAGCTTTGTTTTTCGGGCTGTAGGATTTTTTTATTGGGATTTTAGAAAAAACTATTTTTAGTGCTCTCTTGTTTGTAGCAAATTTTAAAAAAACGGATCAATTTTACTCGAGTAAATGTGCATAAATTACTCGAGTTATTACAACTCTTTTACTCGGGTAAATTGAATTTATTTTTTAAAAACCGCTGGGTTTCTCTTTATATATTTTTTTGAAATATCGGTAAAGTAAGCTACTAAGTTTACTTCGTTACTAAGTGAAAAATGATGATGAAGTAATGAAGTAAGGACTTAGTAAGGATAAAAATAAAATCATTACTAAGTTATATACACTGTAAAATCAACCATTACAGAAGAATTTAGTAACGAAGTAATGTATCGTAGAATTATTCTGTTATAAAATTGGTGTAATAACCCTTGATCGGATAATGGCCGTTATATTTTTGGCTTTTCAAAAAGCCCAACACCTTAAGGGCTTTCCCAATGTTATTCGTGTTCAATCGTATGTGGGGATATTTTTCTGAGAGATTATTTTGAAATTCAGAAGATGTATAAAATATTTCATGTTTTTCTTTGGTGGCAGGTGTATAATGCTTTTGTATCAGTTCTATTTCTGATGTAGTGATCTGATAATCTTTATTAGCGGTTTCATTCTCCATGATTTCATCTGCGGTTAATTCATACTTAAATCCCGTTTTAAAAAGTGAATAGGCCTGGCTCCATACTAAATCAAGATCAATGACTTTATTGTAATTCCAGTCTATACTCTCAATTTCAAAGCAAAGCCAGCGTACTGATCCGGTTTCATCCGTTAAAAATTCTGCCTTATTTGTTGATCCCACAAAATTTGCTCTCCGGGGCATATTGGACATCGTTCTATCAAATGGCCTTCGCTGGCGGATATTAACTCTGCTGAAGGAACTTTTTAGGGCATTAATGTCCTGTTTGCTTAAGGTAGATAATTCATCCAGGTTGATAAACATATTATCGGATAAACTCATTTCTCCGTCTTTCCCGACAATAAATGTGTCTGTATAATATTCCTTAAGAGTAGGAGGACATAACCATCGCAGAAAAGTTGTTTTACCTGTGCTTTGTTTTTCATGGACAAGAATAAATGCGTGTTTATTGAATACATCTTCTAATAAGGCGCAGGCAATACAACGCACCAGCATTTTTTTGAAGTGCCTTTTAAAACGTTCTGGATCTTTCGCTTTGATGTGGCCTGATAATTTATCTATGTAATTCTCGCTTGTTTCTTCATTCCATTTCGGCAAGCTATCGAAGTAATCTTTAAATGGGTTATGCACCGGAACAAAGTCGGAGCGTAACAAGGCTGAAATATTAGTGAGTGAAAATCTAATATTATTGTGTTGCAGGAGCCGGTAAATATTGTTTTCGTTGATCTTTTTAAACTCGCTTTCTTCTTTAGCCTTACACTCTATTTCATTGGAAACCTCGTTATAGCGTATGTCATATAACTCCTGCAAATATTTTTCTACTTTCTCAAAGGTTGAAATTTTCTTATGAGGTATTTCCATTACTGGAACCGGATCATAGCTTACAATATTGGCTTCTGCCAAAAGCTTTATTTCCGGTTGTATTCCGTCAATAATGGCATCTGCAATATCATAACCATCATTCCGCTCTGGAAATAAATTAACCTTCTTAAAATTGAGCTGATAAGCTTTTAACTTATCAATGGTGCTATTTTTATTTCCTGCCTGATCAGCATCATTGAGGTAGTAGATTTCACGATTAAATAGTACCTGAATTTTTTCATCGGTTAATCCACTTTTACCTCCGGTGGCTAACCAATCGAAATCAGGATAATAGAAACTTGCGATAACCGCTGTCTTTTCGCTTTCAACCAGACAAATGATTTTATCCTTGTTTAGCAAGTGTTCTCCATACAGACAAATGGAATATTTACTGTTAGTATCGGGAGCTTTTAATGAATAAGGTCTTTGAACCTTGTTCCTTTTACAATTGCTGGAATATTCAAAATACCGGATGTTTACATATTTTTGATGTATGTTTTGATACACATAAGCGGTTTCAAAAATATTAGTCCGCCCATTTAACCTACTGCCGACATTCCATTTCTCCAAATGTTCTTTCGGAATATTTAATTTCTCTCCTATACAGAAAATATGAAAGCTGGACATTTGATTGTTAATAGCAAGCCGGCATAATTCAGGATCCGGGAAAATAATTTGCGGCTCCAATTTTTTTGGTGACATTTCATTATTAACCTTAATAGATTCATCGGGCTTTTTATGATAGCCGCAATTGTTTACACGTTCGCATATACCGTACTCACGAGGTAAGTCAATGTAGTAGCGAAATTCGCCTTTGTGTTCACAGCTGGGGCAAGTACCCTTTTTAGCAGGCGCTTTCTCAAATTCGTGTTTATAATCTGTTTTCATTTTCTGCCGTATTTTTTTACTGTACTGTTTAATGCATCCATTACCTCGCTGCGTTTAAAGAATATCCTGCTGTTAATACGATGGTAGAGAATGCGCCCATCCCGCATCCACTGATTAAGTGTAACAAGTGAAACACCAAATAGCTTGGCTACATCTATCCGCTTTAGGAGAGTTTCTTCTTCCGGTTTTTGTGGGACTTTGGTAAGAGCATTAGTGATACTTTCATCTATAATGTCTTTAAGTTCACCAACTTTCAGGGTAACAATTAATCGTTCGTTCATTTTGACAAAGTTTTTAAGTTTACTTTGCCAAAATTGTTAAATGAGGATTGCCAGCGATTGCCGTTATTGCCGAACGGGAATAGTTGGCAATAAATTCAGGCAAGAGAGAGTAATAATCAGGGGTTCAGGTCGGGAATAATCTTTTTGTATTCGTCAAGATTATCATAGTAAGTCTGAGTTTTGGTACGTAGAGAACGATCACTCAGGTTCAACTCAAATTTTTCACAGAAGAGTTTTGCTGTTAATGTCTGCGGATGCTTTTTTATATAGCGTTTTTCCCTCAGCACATCTATCAAAGCCAACACTTCCGAATTTTTGTTTGTTATTCCGTTCCAGGTTCCGTCTTTGTTTGCTATATCATGCTTCTTAAGTATTTTGATTATGCTTTCAATCTGGGATTTATCTCCAAATAAATCTTCAAATATTTTAATTTCTGTCGGTTTGGGCTTTTTGGTTTTATTATCGGCAGCAGTCCTTTTAGACGGGCTTTTTTCCTGTTTTATACTTTGCTCTTCAACCCATTCCATTACAAGCGCCTGCCGGTCTTTTATGTCTTCAAAAGGTGAATTGTTAACCATGATGAAATAAGCTCCGAATTCAACAATCTTAGTAAAATTGTCCTCTCCAAGATATTTTTCCTTCTGATGATTTAAGAATGCCCGGATTTTATAAAAATCCCAGCAAATAAGAGCCATGCCCAAACAATTCACATAATATTCCTCCGTAGAAGGGACGATAACATAACCGGTATTGAAATGAAAATCAAAATCAATCTTCCTGGCTTTGCAATAGTATTCAATGCCATATTTGAAATTTTTTAAATATTCTGCTTTATCAATATGAGGTTTTAAATTAGAAGAATTGTTTAATAACTTTTCCAGTTTCCGATATACTTCAATAATATCAAGATCATATTCATGTTCTTCAAATATCCATTCATTCGGATTTTCGCCAATCTTTATAGGCTCTTTCCTTATTTTTCTTTTTACAGACATCTACTTTCCAAAAATCATATTAAAATATTCTCTGACATCAGAAACAACTACTGTGTAATCCACTAACTTTTCTTTAGCAATCTGATGGCCCAAACTGTTCTTCCAGTTATGGGCAAGTATTCTTTCGTGCTTTGGATTGATTAACTGCTCAATTCCTGTAAACTCAAGCTCTTTATACTTTACCTTTTTATAAAAGGCTTTCACAATCTTGTCGTTATCCAGGTCTTTAAAATTTCTGCTCAGATACCATATATCGTAATAATCACGTGGAGCAGTATATTTCCTTTGCATTAATGCTCTTATCTTTTCTGCCATAACTTCTTCAATGGAGTAGCAAGGAATTTTATTTGCTTTCTTAGATAGCTTATCGGAATAGAGATGGCTCACCTTTTTATTTTTAGTGGGAAATAACATCAATTCATAAAGAATAATTTCAATCTTAATATTTGTCTGCCATCTTTCAGGTGGTGGTATCGGCTGATTCTTCGGATGATCAGCTCCCCAATATTTGATAATGGTTTGGTAGCCTGTTTTCTTATTTTTAAAGATCAAATCCTTTAATAAAACAGCATGGCAAGCCATGCCACTGCGTTTGGTAACAAGTGCTATTACTGTATTTAGCAGTTCCTCACTGAAAATAAAATTTTCATCAGTAGTAGTAAAGTCTAAATCTTCAGAAAAACGGTAATCGGGTAAGTAACATTTCTTAAGGCACGTACCTCCTTTAAATATCAGCTTTTCATTGAGTTCCTCTATCGAGTATATAGCATCAATAAAATGACCTAATACCCAATCTTTGTCAACAGTAGTTTTTGAAACGCCCGTCTCAGCTGATATTTTTGTGACCTCGCTTTGTAAAATCATTTAATAAATTTTGTTACATATTTCTAAAATTTCTTCTTTGCTTACATTCAGGCGTAGCTTCCACTCGTTAACAAATTCGCCCGATTCCATTCCGATAGGATCAAAAAGATTGTATTTTTTATTGACCACCTCTTTGGCATACTTCAAAAAGACATCAAAATTGGGCTTCTGTAAAAGCTCTGCTAAAAAAGCGATACGTTTAGTAGCAGCTATATTATTATTCACTCTACAAATCCTGACCATTTTTTTGGGATTCAGTTGTGCAGTATTAAACGCTCTTATTAATTCAGCATATCCACCTGAATATTCCGGCAGGTCGAAACAATCCACAATCGTTTTCTCCACAGTGGTCATTCGATAGCGGTTATTACCGTATCCGTGCATTTCGTAACTGATACGCTTTCTTTTAGCAACCTTCACAAACTTGTATTGTACTCCAAAAACAGTCTTGTCGCTTTTTAGCTTGGTTGTTTGCACAAATACCGTATTTGGAAACTGTTCCGTTAATCCGTGCCTGTTAAGAGCAGACCAGTAGGCAACAACGCCATCATCTGCCAGGTAGTTGCTGATCACAAATTCGTCCCGGAAGTTATGACGACAGTATTTCCCTCTCTCAATCCGGGTTAGAAGCCCTTTTTTCGTGAGTTTCTCTATCGTATTCACTAAATCCTTGAAAGATTTCCCAGCCTTTTTTTTAATGTCTTCGAGTTTGAAAATATCTATCTCAAGCTCATCAAGCAATTTGATAAACTCCAGCTGGTGCTTAGTTATGTTATTTTTTTCTTTCATTACCTTTTAGTATGTCAAAACATCGAAAACGAACCTTATCTTATGTCAAAAGGTAAACAAAGATAAGTATTTTACTGTTAATGGAAGAAATTATAGCTTTTTAATTAGGTGGGGGGGTATTCCGAATGTAAGGTAATGTATGAAGAAACAGATAAAGCTTTGAAGAGATTGCTTTTGTCGTGACTAATTTTTAATTGATTGAAATAGGGTTTTTACAGCTCCAAATTATTTTTGACTTCCCAAGTCAACCAAAAACAACAATAGCTGCAAACTTACTCTGATCCTTGCAAAAAAGTGAGTTCTGCCTTTTATCAATAATTCTATTGCAATCAATGGCAGAAAGAGCATGAAAACTGCGGTTACCAATATTTGTTTTAGTTTCTTCATGTATATTTTGATTTATATTCTTCTATAAGTTTATTATATAGGCTAAGAGCCAAGCTGTTTAATAATTCGGGGTGTTTAAAGATGTCTATGTTATTTACCGTCCGGCATTCATCCATGTACTCCTCAAAAAAATCTTCATCATCTATTGTTATTCCTATTAGTTTAAAAATGGTCTCGCTCAAATTCAGGTAATAATTGCCCGAATCCATTCCAAGTAAATCCAGTCCATTTACCAGGCGGGTGTTTGTCAGGTTGTCTTTGATGAGGCTGATGATTAGCTCTTTTTGTGATATCAAATTATTACTCATTTTTAACTTATTATCTTTTCTTAATAATTAATTATAATAAAACAATACATAAAAGTATAATATTTAATTGCATTATTATGATAAATTAGTATTATTTTGTAATACTTACTATAAATATTATTGCAACTGATGGTGGATTTTGTGTATTATATATTTGTGCCAAACCAACAAGAAAAATGGCACAAACGAATAAGAAACCTCTTAACAGGATCAAAGTTGTATTAGTTGAAAAAGACAAAACCAATAAGTGGCTGGCTAAGCAGGTAAAGAAAACACCCGTTACTGTTTCTAAATGGTGCACTAACAGTATTCAGCCTTCATTAGAGACACTTTCTGAAATCGCCAGGGCATTGGGTGTAGATATTCGGGATTTGCTTAATCCCTCAATTTCAGGAAACGAGAGATAAGAATATAACCTAAATCTCCTAAGAAGCTGTCTAAAAACGATTCAACATAATTCTTATGGCCGATAATTGCACCATTGCCACACTTGTTTGATTAAGAGAGGCGCTTACAAGGAGATTCCAAAAAAATCATTCTTTGCAGATGATCCTGTGCTAATAAGATTCCTGCATATTCATTTGTTGATGATAATATCATCAAGAGTAATTGTTTGTTTTTTATCGGTGATCTCAAATTCACGAATTACAGGAATTTGAGTATCATTTCCCTTAAGTTTATATGTTGTATCAAGTGAATTGACAAAGACTTTATAATGTCCTTTATTAAGGTATGTAAATTCGAAAGAGCCATCGATTGAGGTGCGAACATCGTCTCCAATAGTTGTATTATCCCCATAAAGTACATAAACCTTTTCTCCTGAAGAATATCCTTCTGAAATCAGGTACAACTGTGTATTATCCCAATCATAAGCATAAACTTTACCTTTAATAGTAGCTTTTCCGTCCTCTCCCGCTTCTTTTTTACAGCTTGTGAAAACAAACAACAGGACAAATATATTTAAGCTCAGATTAACATTTTTCATATTCGCTGTACTTAATTAACTATGAACTTGGCCGAAAAACTTCCTGATGTGGATTCCCCCAATAAGAAATACACTCCCGGCTTTTGACCTTTCAGATCCAACGTGAGGTCATTAGGAATGACACTGTTTAAATATATTTCCTCTCCCAAAATATTTTTAATTGAAATTTTAGAAGGGTAAATGTCTCCTATATCTAATTTAATTAAACCATTGGTAGGATTGGGATATACTTTAATATTGGTTTTTGAAACTGCCAATTCATTAATACCTACTGCTAATGTGCCATTGGGATTTAGTTTAAGAAATATCGGATCGAAATCAGGGCCAAAACTGGCAGTTTTACCTGTTGCGATATAACTTCCATCAGGCAATTCTCTTATTGCATAACAGTGTTCGTTTTGTGATCCACCATAATGCCTTGTCCAGGTAGTATCTCCAGTATTATTCAGCTTCAGGATCCACATGTCAGGATTAACCCACCCAAAGCTCCGGCTGATAGCTCCAACGATATAACCACCGTCTGAGGTAGGTTGAATCATTTTCGGAGTATCCTTTTGATTTCCACCATAAACCTTGTTCCATATAACATTTCCAATGCTATCAGTTTTTATAATTCTTACATCAATATCTTTTCCGGCTGTACTGCTATCACGAACCAAAAACACGTAACTGCCGTCAGGATTTACAGTGATATAATAACCCTCATCCGAATATGCTCCCCCAAAGCGTTTTGTCCAAGTAGTATCACCATTTGCATTAGTTTTAACTAAGTAAGCATCGCCACCGGGGGAGCCAAAACTAAAGGTTTGACCTACCATGATAAAGCCTCCGTCACTTGTTTGTTTCACACAATTCCCGTAATCATTCGCTGAGCCACCGTAAAGTTTGCTCCAAATAACAGTTCCGGCAGGATCAATTTTAATTAAGTTAGCATTTTGGTCGGCAAGTCCTGGACTATTTGACCAGCCTACAATCATATAATTTCCGTCTGAGGTAGATATTACGTCTCTTGCCATATCATTTCCATTTCCACCATACGTTTTTGTCCAAAGTAAATTTCCGGCTGTAT
This sequence comes from Bacteroidota bacterium, assembly GCA_023251555.1. Classification (GTDB taxonomy): domain Bacteria; phylum Bacteroidota; class Bacteroidia; order AKYH767-A; family JAHEYN01; genus JAHEYN01. Next base: position 124,673 of record JAHEYN010000004.1, read on the forward strand.
CAATTTTAATTAGTAAAATATCATAATCACCTCCACCATAACTTTGAGAATATCCAACCAGGAAATAATTGCCATCATTGGTAGCAAGCATGTGATAAGGAAAATCGGGTTTATTTCCACCGTAAGTCTTTGTCCATACTAAATTCCCCAAAGCATCAGTTTTTATAACATATACGTCACAATCATTAATAGTACTATTGGAAGTATAACCAGCGATTAAATAGCCACCATCTGTCATAGGTAAAACATCTTGTCCTTCCTGATTGTAAGGTGAACTTTGATAGACTTTTTGGAAATAGGTCTGGCTAAAAATCAGAGACGGGTAAACCAAAAATATTGAGGCAAATAATGATAAAAGTTTTTTCATGCACTTATTAATTGATTGAAAAATCGGTCAAAAAGCATACCAGCAATGCTCATTGGCTATGTGATTAACTCCACGTCTCACCGGTTATAGAGCAACGAAGGTATTAAGCTTTTAAACGATTTTTATAGTATTCGTCAAAGAGGTCTTTTGAATAGCCAGAATGGGGAAAACAATCCCCACGTGGTGACAAAAATGTATGATTCCCCATTACATTCATAATTAAAAATTTGGCTATGGAATAATTCCCTTGAACGAAATTTTTTCAGTCTTTAAGATGTAGTACAGTAATTTTACCCACTGGTGCAAAAATTGTTTCAATTTAATTAATGGTACATCCTTTGAATAAAATTTCATCTTACGAATGCGAAAAAAAATGTATAGTTCCCCTCACATCAATAATAAAAAAGTACAGTACTGTACAGTACAATAATAACTCAAATTAGAATTTCGCTCCAATACTTACAAAAGCAGTTCTTCCATTGGCGGGCATTAGTCCGGGACCTGGATAGCCTCCCGCCCTTCGTGTAAAATAATGCTCATCGGCAATATTATTTATTCCGGCTTTGAAATTATATTTTTTCGCAAATATATACGTAAGTGAAACATCCATTACTGTATAACCCGGTATCTTACCAATTGTTGCTGTGGCATTTGGTACTTCTGTGTTGACCGCATCCGTGAATACTTCAGCAACCTGATTCATTTGAAAAGTAGCGGACAAATTCTTAAAAAGATAAGTTACTCCGTATCGCCCGATAGTTTGCGGTGCGTTTTCCATTTGCTTGTCTTCAATAGATTTTGCAGGATCATTGGCAATTAGGGGATTATCCCACCGGGTATATTTAGCATCCACATAAGCAAAGGATGCGTACAAACGAATGTAACCAACGCGTGAGCTATCAGTAAAAATTCTGATGGGATCAACTTCCACAAAGCTTTCGACACCTTTGCTTACAGACGTTCCAATGTTAGTGCGGAAGGGTAGGTTATTTTGAGTGATAGTTCCGATACGATTATCATAGTTCAAATAAAATCCGCCAATATCAAAACTCAGGAAGTTTTTAATTTTTCCCCTGAAACCAAAATCGGTGTTGTATCCGCTGGCATCTTTTAAATTGGGATCAATAACATCTGTTGTTGCAGAAGGAGTGAGTTCAGAATAAGTAACAGGACGATACGACTGACTAAAATTGGCATAAAAATTAGTTGTTTTCGTTGTCTGAAACTCAGCTCCACATCCTAATAAAAAAATATTTCTTCGCTGCTTATTTTCCTGTATTGCCCCGGTTGATGTAGTGTTAATATATCCCTTAGCTATTGAATTGATGACTTCATAACGCAATCCGGGAGTTATGCTTAGTCGCTTTCCAATTTTAAAAATATTTTCAGCAAAAAGAGCATAATTTTCTGTAATAAAATTCAAATCCCTTCCCCATTCTTTACCGTTTGAAGTGGCAGAAATGGTGAGATCAAAATCACTTCCCGTTGTACCTGTTCCAAGTTGCTTTCGGATGGTTGTACCTTTATAAACACGCACTCCGGCAGCAAGGGTGCTTTTCTGTTTTAATAAATTGTAAGATTTCAAAAAACGGATTTCACTTCCAATATTGTTGTATGAATCACGATCAACCTGACGTGGATTGTATGAGTTTAATGTGGTATTGAAATTATCTGCAACATTTATTGCTTTGGTATAACCAACACTGTTTCGCTCCGCAATGGTGCTGAAGGCTTTTAGGCTGACCTTTGTATTTTCATTGAATGTATAATCAACCGTAAGAGCTGACACGTTCCAGGGAGTACTAAACCAATTGCGACTGCGAAGCGATTGTTTGGGATTGATTGCAAATAGTGAATCGGTAAGTCCTCCAGGTTGCTGGCTTTGATAATCCATTCGGGTATATTGCAAACCTATATTAAGTTTTGATGTTAATGCAAAATTAACTGAGGCATATCCCGTATTGATGTTGTATCGGCTGTTTTCTCTCCATCCGTCAGCACTGCGGTGGTGAAAATAACCATAATAGGATACTTTTTTGTAAGTACCACCAATGGCATTATAAGAATTGAATAATCCGTAAGAGCCGGTTGTTTGCTGTGCTTCAAAAACAAAAGGTTTGTAAGCCGAACCTTTTTTAATTTCATAGTTGAGCAATCCGCCAAACTGCGGGCCATATTGTAAAGAAGCTGCTCCTCTCACTATTTCAATTTTTTCAACCGCTTCCATCGGAGGGCTGAAATAAGATTCAGGATAACCATAAACTTCAGAAGAAATATCGTAACCATTTTGTCGCACATTAAACTCCCACGAACGGTTTGGACTTAACCCTCTTGTTGAAATACCTACCTGAATGCCCGACCCGTCATTTTCCCAAATACTCACACCCGGTACTTTTCCAAATACCTGACGGGTATTATTCGTGGAGAGATCCGCATCCAGTAAACTTACTTTTATCACTTCATTTTTTTTTCCGGAATAAATAACAGTTCCCTGAATTTCAGGAAGGCGCTCTATTTCATTTTTGGAGAGTTTTTCATTTATTTCTATCTCCTGGAGATTTATCACTTTAGATGTGTCGGTCTCTTGTCCATAAGAAACGAAGGAAGATATTAAAATCACAAAGCAGATTAATTTAATTGTATAGTTGTTCATAGAATAGTTTTTTGTGAAGGATTAAAAAATAATGGCACAAAGTAATGGCGGGATAAGTACGAACGCAATACCTCAAACAAGGTATTTAGAATCATTCTAAATAAATTTATATACCTCGGCAATGGAAAGCGAGGTAGATTATATGATCTGTAGTAGTTAGTTAATGTGAGAAAACAGCACTATTAATCCTGATTTCCGAACAGAGTATTCGGATGATTATAATGTTGGTAAGTTTAATGAAACCAGAAAAAAAATATACGACAATGTTATTGCAATAGTACCTGGTATTAGTTTTCGTCCATCACCTCAGACAGTTATTCGTGGCAATTACCGATACCATTGGAGGAGAGATCTGTTAGGTAATGCTGCATCACGTACCGCAGGTTTTCAATTTGGGTTTTCAACGTATTTTTGATGTATTATTACGAAAAGAAGGATTCACAATAAACAGTTATATTTTAATGTTTATATTTGTCCCGTGAAATACATCAGTATCATATTATTCTTTTGTTTCATTGCATTAACTGTTATCCCTTGTCCGGAACTGCCTATGGATTCAGAGAAAGCGACTTCGTGTTGCTCTCCCTCTAAGAATGAGCAGAGTAAAAATGATTCCAATAATCAACATTCTGATAATGACTGTAATGGTTGTAACCCCTTAGCCTCCTGTCATTGTTGTTCAATAGCTTTTTCTCTTATGCAGCCTCTTGGCATTACCCGCATTGCAACATACGAAGCTAAAAACATAAACTATTCTGAATTTATCCCTCCTGCTGTGATTTTTTCCATTTGGCAACCGCCTAAGATTTCCTGATTTTTTCTTTTAACGACCATGCATGAAGCTCATTGTAGCCTTTTTGGTTGTTCTCATTAAGTAAAAATTAGTTAAATCATCAAAAATTTTAAAAATGAAAAAGATATTTTTTTCCACTATCATATTTGGATCAATCCTTATTTCTTCCTGCGGGCCAAAAGCCGATTTTACCACCTGCGAGGCGCACCTAAAAAATTGTCCAATCTCTGAAGACTGCCCTGAACACCCAATTTGCGAGGCGCACGAAAAATGTGAGAAAGACAAGGACTGCAAGGAGCATCCGAATTGCGAAGCATTTGAGCATCGTTAATCAAAACAAGTATTAGAAGAATCGCACAGTTACTCTGAACATTAACAGGGCTTGTATTTTCATTGGTTAATGAACCGTGAATTTATTTGCCACATTGTTATATAGAGTTCAGAGTACCTGTGCGGATTCTCCTTTGCACAACAATTCTGTATTTATAAAAAAGCAAAATTATGTTTGATAAAATCATTCGATTTTCAATCTACAATAAATTTATTGTAGGAATATTTGTCTTAGCAATGATGGCCTGGGGCGCATATTCGTTGTCCCATTTGCCCATTGATGCTGTACCGGACATCACCAATAACCAGGTACAAGTCATTACCGTTGCGCCTACTCTTGCTGCACAGGAAGTGGAACAATATGTAACCGCTCCTATCGAATTTGCCTGTCTGAACCTGCCTGACATGATTGAGTTCCGATCAATATCCCGTTTGGGATTATCCGTTATCACCATCGTTCTAAAAGATGAAGTGGATATCTACAAAGCCCGGCAAATGATTAACGAACGCTTAAAGCAAGCAGAGGAAAATATCCCTAAAGGAGTGGGTACACCCGAACTTGCTCCTGTATCAACTGGTTTGAGTGATGTTTATCAGTATGTCGTACACACAAAACCCGGATACGATTCCGTTTATACCGCTATGGAGCTACGCACTATTCAAGACTGGATTATTAGAAAACAATTGTTAGGAGTGTCTGGAGTTGCTGAAATAAACACATTAGGCGGGTATCTGAAACAATATGAAATAGCTATTAATACCGACAAACTTAAATCATTGAATATAACCATACCGGAAGTGTTCACAGCCCTTGAAAATAACAATGAAAATGCCGGAGGAAGTTACATTGAAAAGAATACAACCTCTTATTTTATCAGGGGAGTAGGAATGGTTAAAAGTCTGGAAGACATTGGAGAAATTGTTGTAAAAAATGTGAATGGAATTCCCGTTCTCATAAGGGATATTGCAAATGTTCAGTACGGAAGCGCTACAAGATATGGTGCTGCTACCCGTAATGCACAGGGAGAGGTAGTGGTTGGAGTAGTAATGATGCTAAAGGGACAGAACTCAGCAGACGTTACTAAACGTGTAAAAGAAAAGATAGAGGTGATACAAAAAACATTGCCCGAAGGAGTAGTCATTGAACCATTTCTTGATAGAAGTACATTAATTGACAGAGCAATCCATACCGTAAGCACTAACCTTGTTGAAGGGGCGCTTATTGTCATTTTTATTTTGGTGTTGCTGCTTGGAAATTTCAGGGCAGGTATGGTAGTGGCATCGGTAATTCCTCTTTCTATGCTTTTTGCTATTTGTATGATGAAACTGTTTGGTGTGAGCGGAAACCTGATGAGCTTAGGAGCAATTGATTTTGGGTTAATTGTAGATGGAGCAGTAATTATAGTGGAAAGCATTGTCCACCGGATAAGTATGAGCAAGCATCATCATGTGGGTATTAAAAAATTATCGCAGGATCAAATGAATAACGAGGTATTTCAGGCTTCGTCCAAGATTCGTAAATCAGCTGCTTTTGGGGAACTGATTATTTTAATCGTTTACCTGCCCATTTTAACCCTAACCGGAATCGAAGGAAAAATGTTTGGGCCAATGGCTCAAACCGTTGGCTTTGCTATTTTCGGAGCTTTCCTTCTCTCATTCACTTATGTGCCAATGATGTCAGCATTGTTTCTTAGCAAGCGTACAACACACAAACGCAATATTTCAGATCGAATAATTGATGCCTGCCAGTGGATATATAACCCCATCATTCGCTTTTCTCTGAAAAGAAAATTTACGGTTGTAATTACCGCTTTTGTAATTTTTGTGGCAAGCCTCTTTGTTTTTAAAAGCCTTGGAGGGGAATTCATTCCTACGCTGGAAGAAGGTGATCTTGCAATAAACACGAAGATTATGGCTGGCAGTTCCTTGTCGCAGAATATCACGATGCTTACCCAGCTGGAAGAAATGTTGAAAAAGAATTTCCCGGAAGTGAAGGAGGTGGTTTCACGGATTGGATCATCAGAAATCCCTACTGATCCTATGTCCTTTGAAGTGGCGGATATGATTGTGGTACTGAAAGATAAAAGTGAATGGACAACCGCAAAAAACCGTGACGAACTTTCGGATATGATTAAAAGTGAACTATCAACCCTGCCGGGTGTAAGCATGGAAATATCACAACCTGTTCAGCTTCGTTTTAATGAGCTGATGACAGGTGTTAGATCAGATGTAGCGGTAAAAATTTATGGCGAAGATCTGAACCTTCTTGCTGAAAAATCGAAAGAGGCTATAAAGCTGATTGAAAATGTTGAAGGCATTGCCGATTTGCGGGCAGAACAAGTAACAGGATTACCACAGATAAGTGTCAATTACAATCGCTCCAAAATCGCTCAGTTCGGACTTGATATTTATAATGTAAACCGTGTACTCAGAACAGCTTTCGCAGGAGAAGTTGCAGGCGTTGTGTTTGAAGGTGACCGGAGATTTAATATGGTTGTACGTCTTCAAAAGGAATTGCGAACAGATATTGATAATATAAGATCATTGCTGGTTCCACTTCCCAATGGAGGACAAATTCCTTTAGACCAATTAGCAACCATACAATACGAAGAAGGCCCCATGCAAATTTCAAGAGATGACGGAAACCGAAGAGTAACACTTGGATTAAATGTCCGCAACCGTGATGTATTATCAGTAGTAAAAGACATACAGGAAAAATTAGATAAAGAGCTTATGCTTCCTGCCGGGTATTACATTACGTATGGCGGGCAGTTTAAAAATCTGATAGAAGCAAATAAGCGCTTAAGCATAACGCTGCCCATCGCTTTATTTCTCATTCTCATACTTCTGTTTTTTACCTTTCATTCTTTTAAACAAACCCTTTTAATTTTAACCGCTGTTCCGCTTTCCGCAATAGGTGGAGTATTTGCTTTATGGATTCGCGATATGCCCTTTAGTATTTCGGCAGGTGTTGGTTTTATTGCTTTATTCGGTGTGGCTGTACTAAACGGTATTGTTCTTATTGCCGAATTTAACAGGTTAAAACTGGAAGGCATAACAGATGCTTATGAACGGGTAATCACAGGCACAAAAGTCAGATTACGCCCTGTAATTATGACCGCTGCGGTGGCTTCACTCGGATTTTTACCAATGGCGCTTTCCACCGGAGCGGGAGCGGAAGTACAAAAGCCACTGGCAACGGTTGTTGTTGGAGGATTAATCACAGCAACACTTCTCACATTAGTGGTATTGCCGGCATTGTATATTTTATTTTCAGGAAAAGAAAAAAAGCAAGAAATAAGGATTGAAAATTAATGATTAAAAAATTTAAGAAAATGAAAAAATATATCAAATTAAATATGCTGATAGCCCTTATTGTTATCGCATTGGGAAGTTGCAGCAGTGAAAAGGAACCAGGCGAAAAGGCTAATTCCGAAGTAAAACCATCTTCTGATTCCCTTGTTACATCTATAACTATAACCGCAGCGCAATTCAGAAATGCAGGAATAAAATTAGGATACCTGGGTGATAAGCAATTATCCGAAACAATAAAGACTTCGGGTTCTGTTGATGTGCCTCCGCAAAATTACGCCCAGGTTTCAACCTATTTAGGAGGGGTTGTAAAATCAATTTTAGCTCAGGAAGGCGACTTTGTGAAAAAAGGCCAAACGGTTATCACGCTGGAGCATCCTGATTTTATTAAGTTACAGCAGGAATACATTGCCGGAAAAAATAATCTCTTGTTCCTTGAAAAAGACTATAAACGACAAAAGGATCTTGCTGAAGGAAATGCGGGCACTGGAAAAATATTTCAGGAAGTGGAATCAAAATATAACTCAGAAAAAGGCAATGTCGCTTCGCTGGAAAACCAATTATCCATGCTTTCTATTTCTACGGATGCTCTTGATAAAGGGGAAATAATTAAAACAGTTGCATTAAAAGCACCAATTGACGGCTATATGGGACATCTTAATATCAGTTTGGGTGCTTATGCTGAACCAAATAAAGCATTATTCGATATAACAAATAATAGTAATTTGATCGTGCATCTAAACGTTTTTGAAAAAGATATTATTAAAATATCCAAGGGCCAAAAAGTAGTAGTTAGTTTGCCGAATCAAAACACGGTAGCAATTGAAGGTGAAATTTTTTCCATTGGAAAGACTGTGGACAATGAAACGAAAACTGTTTCAGTAAGAGCTTCCATAAAGGACGACAAACACATTCTGATTCCCGGAATGTTTGTGAATGTTTTTATCAGCATGGCCGAAATGTCTTCGCAGATTATTCCTACTGATGGAGTTGTTCGCACCGGTGAAAAACAATACGTTTTTATGGCCACTGATGAATGGTGTTCCAACCCCAATGTGAAAAATGAAGCAGCCAAAGTAAATACACCTATAAAGGAAATGAGTAAAGATAGTGTTGCCCTTACGTACAAAATGGTGGAAGTAAAAACGGGGCCATCAACTAATGGCTATGTTGGTATTACTCCACTTGAAAAAATATCAGATTGTATAGTGGTAGTAAAAGGAGCTTATTACATCATGTCGCAATTAAAAAGCGGACAAATGGTAGGTTGTTGCGAAGCTGAAGAACCTAAAAAATAACGAACATAGTAAAAGCACGATTAATGTCATCTGTTTAAATGATATGCATCATTTTAATATCATGCACATATGTTCACTTTTGTACTAAGACATTGGTAAGAAATAAAATATATAGGTTATTTCTTAACAAAGCCTAACCTTTAAAACTCAAAATTATGAATTATCATTTCAGTAAAACAATTGAAAGCAGTATGGAAAGTGCAATGAAACAAATCAAAACAATTGCCATAACAGCCACCATGGTGGTTGTGGGCACAACAATGGCTTTTGCGCAAGACGGTCACGCTCATGCGAATGACTGGCATATGTACCCTTATCACTTCGGAGGAATGCACATGGTATGGTGGATTATTTGGATTGTATTTATTTTCATAATCTTCGGATTGTATGAACCCGTTCCAAGAAAAAAGAATAAAGAAAATGCTCCCTTTACCATTTTACAGAAAAGATTTGCATCTGGCGAAATCACTAAAGAGGAATATGAAGAACGAAAAAAAATATTGGAAAAACATTGAACATCTCAAAAACTCAAAATTTCACGGAGAATTCTCCGTGTTTTCATATTGTCCTGTGGTGTTTTCAATTCGGTGGTTAGTTTTTAGAGATGTCTTTTTCACAAAATTTTTGTTAAAAAATGATAAATTTTGATTAAAAACCTCAAAACCGATTTTAATTTCCTATATTTGCCGCAAGTGAAAAAAATCGTAAGTCTCATATTAGCTATGTATTTTTTCGGTTTGTCAGCTAAGACATGCAGTGATATTGCTATGGATATTGGCGACTGTCAAATCGCCTCCTGTGTACATTTGGAAAGTGGTCATGCGGATCATCATTCTGCCGATTCATGTTCACCTCTTTGCACTTGTAGTTGCTGCGGTGGTGTAACACTTGTGTATGAATCTTCGCATGGTTTTAAAACAAATTTCACTCCACTTCAAATGCCTTTATATTCTGAAAATTCATTTTCAGAAATTTCCTTTTCCATCTGGCAACCGCCTAAAATCTAAAATCTGTTTTTCTCTGTAATTCTCTACTTAAGGCTTAATCGCCTTTGAGCTATTACGCATTTACTGTTATCTATTCGCATAGACAAATATTAAATGCCGTTTCAACAGATTTAATGATAAAATCAAAAAAAAATAAAAAGAAAGGCAAAAAGCCATTAACCTTAATAGCTGTTCTCCGAGGAATCGGGATAGCTATTGCATCTATCGTTTTACTATTCGCAATAGCAGAAAGGATATGGCATTACTACCATCATCATTTAACTAAATAATATTATGCTCGATAAAATCATTTCATTCAGTATTAAAAACAAATTCATCATTGGATTGATGACTTTTGCGCTCGTTATTTGGGGAGTATGGAGCGCCAGCAAACTACCTATTGATGCCCTTCCCGACATTACCAATAACCAAGTACAGATCATTACACTTTGCCCAACATTGGCAGGCCAGGAAGTGGAACAATTGGTAACATATCCCATTGAACAAAGTATTGCAAACCTTCCTGATTTAGAAGAGTTACGAAGCATTTCACGTTTCGGGCTTTCAGTAATTACGGTTGTGTTTGATGATAAAGTAAATATTTACTTTGCCCGACAATTGATCAATGAAAGATTAAAGGAGGCTGAAAGCAAAATACCAAAAGGTATTGGCACTCCTGAATTAGCTCCTGTAAGCACAGGTTTAGGTGAGGTGTACCAATACATTATTCATCCGGCAAAAGGAAGCGAAGCTAAATACACAGCTATGGACCTTAGAACCATGCAGGATTGGATTGTGGCAAGACAACTTTACGGCACAGCCGGTATAGCGGAAATTAACAGTTTTGGTGGCCAGTTAAAACAATACGAAGTGGCAGTAAATCCTGACCGTCTTGTTGCAATGAATATTTCAATTCCAGAAATATTTACCGCTCTTGAAAAGAATAATGAAAATACGGGTGGTGCGTACATCGACAAAAAACCGAATGCCTATTTTATTCGTGGTGTAGGTTTGATAGGTTCATTTGATGATATAAAAAATATCGTTGTAAAAAACAGCCCGAATGGTATTCCTATATTAATTAAAGACGTTGGTGATGTAAGATTAGGAAGTGCGGTAAGATACGGTGCGCTCACCTACAATGGTGAAGTGGATGCCGTTGGAGGTGTTGTAATGATGCTAAAAGGGGCGAACAGTGCCGATGTAGTTAGCCGTGTCAAAGAAAAGATGGTAACTATTCAGAAATCATTACCTGCCGATGTAGTAATAGAGCCATATCTGGACAGGACAGATTTGGTAAATCGTGCTATTGATACAGTTAAATCAAACTTGATAGAAGGTGCCTTGATTGTGATTCTTGTATTGGTGTTGTTTCTCGGCAATTTAAGAGCAGGATTAATTGTTGCTTCCGCAATTCCACTTTCCCTATTGTTTGCTCTTGGCATGATGAACCTGTTTGGCGTAAGTGCTAACCTAATGAGTTTGGGTGCAATTGATTTCGGTTTGATTGTGGATGGTGCGGTTATTATAGTCGAAGCTACATTACATCATTTATCATTAAGAAAAGGCATTGGCAGATTAACTCAAAACGAAATGGATGAAGAGGTTTTTGTCTCTGCATCAAAAATACGTAGCAGTGCGGCTTTCGGAGAAATAATTATCCTGATAGTTTATATTCCAATTCTTACACTTATTGGTATTGAGGGGAAAATGTTTGGTCCGATGGCTCAAACAGTTGGGTTCGCAATTTTTGGCGCATTGATATTATCACTAACCTATATCCCTATGATGTGCGCTTTATTTTTACCAAAAAATATATCACACAAAGAAACTTTTAGTGATAAACTAATGAATTTCTTTAAACGTGTATATGCGCCACTTTTGGAAAAAGTGATTCGTTTTAAAAAAATTGTGGTACTGGCTACTGTGTCAGTTTTCCTAATTGCTGTTTTTATCTTTTCAAGAATGGGTGGAGAATTTATACCTACTTTACAAGAAGGGGATTTTGCTTTTCACTGCATCCTTTCCCAAGGTACATCCTTGTCGCAAAGTATAGAAACATCCATGCAGGCATCCCGCCTCATCAAAGAATTTGATGAGGTAAAAATGGTAGTGGGTAAAACCGGGAGCGCTGAAGTGCCAACCGACCCCATGCCTCCTGAAGCGACCGATATGATGATAATTTTGAAGCCACAAAGCGAATGGAAACGGGATATTACTTATGAAAAACTGGCGGATGAAATCAATGAGAAATTAGAAAATATCCCAGGTGTTTTCTTTGAAAAAAGTCAGCCTATACAAATGCGTTTTAATGAGCTGATGACCGGTATCCGGCAGGATGTAGCGGTAAAAATATTTGGAGAAAATATGGATACTCTTCTTGCATACGCAAACAAAGTTGGTTCAATCGTTCAAAGTATAGACGGTGCAACCGAACCCGCTGTTGAACGTGTTGCAGGATTACCGCAAATTGTAATTAAGTACAACCGCACTCAAATCGCCAATTACGGATTAAACATTGAAGACATCAACCATATTGTAAGTACCGCCTTTGCAGGTGGCAGCGCAGGAGTGGTGTATGAAAACGAGCGCAAATTTGATTTGGTAGTTCGTTTGGACAGCACACACCGCAACAACATTGACGATGTTAGCCATTTGTATATTCCTGCGGCCAACGGAACTCAGATTCCGCTTTCACAAGTTGCAGACATCAAAATGGAGTTAGGTCCCGCACAAATCAGCCGTGAAGGAGGGAAACGCAGAATTGTAATTGGTTTTAATGTGAAAGGGAGAGATGTTGCAAGTGTGGTAAAAGACATTCAAAAAGAATTGAATGAAGTAAAATTACCATCAGGTTACTATTTTACGTATGGTGGCACATTTGAAAACTTGCAGGCTGCATCAGCTCGCTTAATGATAGCCGTACCTGTTGCACTGGCGCTTATTTTCATGTTGCTTTACTTTACGTTTACATCTATAAAACAAGCCACACTTATTTTTACAGCCATACCAATGGCGGCTATTGGCGGGGTGTTTGCATTGCTCATTCGCGATATGCCATTCAGTATTTCCGCAGGCATTGGTTTTATTGCATTGTTCGGTGTAGCAGTACTAAACGGTATTGTGCTTATAGGAACTTTTAATCAATTAGAAAAGGACGGTATGACTAATATTTTAGACAGGGTAAGAGAGGGCACTAAAATTCGTTTAAGGCCCGTATTAATGACAGCGGTGGTTGCTTCACTTGGTTTTTTACCAATGGCACTTTCACATGGAGCCGGTGCAGAAGTGCAAAAACCTTTAGCCACCGTTGTAATTGGCGGACTGATTACCGCAACATTCCTTACACTTTTTGTATTGCCATTGCTCTACATTTTGTTTTCAGGAAAAAGAAAAATCAAACCAACTATTTCAGCGGTGATTGTATTGTTGATGATTGGTTCTTTCAGCAATGCAAATGCTCAAACAGCAACTACGGCTAAACAAATAACTGTTGAAGATGCAATCAGTATAGCGTTGAAAAATAATTTGCAATCACAATCGCAACAATTAAATGTAAAGTCATACGATAAGTTGAGTAAATCTTATTTTGAACTGCCTAAAACAGACCTCACTTATCAATATGGTCAGTTTAACAGTATTCAAAAGGACAACTCTTTTCAAATTTCACAAGGTATTCCCTTTCCAACGTACTACTCTTCAAAGGCAGGCTTATACAATGCACAATTGAAGGGAAGCGAATTGCGGAAGCAGGCTACGGAAAGTGAAATTAAAGCACAGGTACAATTGTATTATTACCAGTTGCTTTATTTGGAAAACAACAAGAAGCAGTTGTTACACTTAGATAGTTTGTATGTAGACTTTGTAAATGCAGCAGGGCTTCGTTATAAAACAGGAGAAACAAACCTGCTGGAAAAAACAACGGCTGAAACAAAGCGGGGTGAAATCTCGCTCTTGGTCAAACAAAATGAAACGGATATGTTATTGACCTATACTTCACTAAAGGCATGGATGAATGCAAGCGAAGATTTTACCATTAACAATAGTGGAGATTTTCAACCACTTACAATGAGTACAATTGATACTTCGCTTATTGCCAATAACCCTTCACTGAAATCGCTTTATCAGGATGCGGTAATTGCAGAGCGCACTAAAAAATTGGAAACAGCACAAACGCTGCCCGATTTTAAAGTTGGGTACTTCAATCAGAGTATTATTGGTTTTCAGAATACAGAAGGAAACGATGTTTATTTTGATGGCAGCAAAAGATTTACAGGCTTTAATGTAGGTGTTAGTATCCCGCTTACTTTTTTTAGCAATTCTGCTAAAATCAAATCGCTCGAATTGCAAAAACAATCTTTGGAAAAAACAGCCGATAATGCTAAACTGCAATTGCAAGCCCAATTGCAAAACACCTTTCAGCAATACAACCAAAACCTTTCACGGTTCACTTATTATAAAACACAGGCATTGCCAAACGCTGCTTTAATTATCAGCACGGCAAAATTGGGTTTCAGCAGTGGTGGAATTGGTTATGTTGAATACTTACAGGCATTGCAGACTGCAACCGATGTAGAGTTGAACTATTTGCAATCGATCAATCAGCTCAATCAATCCATTATCAATATCAACTTATTAATTAACAGATAATTCTAAAAATAAAAATACTATGAAAAATCTTAAAATAGTTATAACAATAATTGCAACGGCAATGTTTTTTGGATCTTGTGGAAGTGATGCGACTTCTGGTAAGGAAGAAGGTCACGATGAGCATGGAGGAGGAGGCCACGAAGAGCACGAAAATGAAAGCACCGTTACACTCACTGCTGAACAAATGAAATCAATCAAAATGCAGTTGGGAAGCATTGAGAAAAAACAACTTACCGCTTCGCTTAAAGCCAACGGAATTTTGAAAGTGCCAAACCAAAACAAAGCAAGTGCAACATCATTACTTGGCGGAGTTGTAAAAACCATTTTAGTTCAACCCGGTAATACAGTTACTAAAGGACAAACTATTGCCACCATTGGAAATACTGCGTTCATTATTTTACAGGAAGAATTTTTAACTGTCTCGGCTAAAACAGATTTAGCACAAATAGAGTTTGAAAGGCAGAAAGAATTGAACAAAGGTAATGCCGGTTCATTAAAAATGGTGCAACAAAGCGAAGCCGAAATTAAGGGGCTCAAGGCACGAAAATCGAGTTTGCAGAAACAATTAGAATTAATTGGTATCAATCCTGCAACACTTACCAGCGATAACATTTCTTCGGTATTGAATATAACCAGTCCTATTAGTGGAGCTGTAAGCAGCGTTTTGGTTAACATTGGAAGCAACATAGATGCTAATACCAACATAGCCGAAATTGTGGACAATAGCCAATTGCATTTGGATTTATATGTGTATGAAAAAGATTTGACGAAGCTTAAAGAAGGTCAGACGATACATTTTACACTTACCAATAATGCGGGAAAAGAATACGATGCAAAGGTTTATGGTATCAGCAACACTTTTGAAGAAAACACAAAAGCTATTGCTGTCCACGCTCAGGTAGAAGGCGATAAAACAGGATTGATAGATGGGATGAGTATTACGGCATTGGTAAGTTTAGAAAATCCCACCGTTGATGCAGTGCCAACAGATGCTATTGTGAGTTTACAAGGACAGGATTTTATTTTCGTTGTTACAGATGAGCACGGTGAAGAAGAACATCATGCTGAAGGAGAGAAAGACAATGGAGAAGCGGAACACAAACATGTTGAAGGCGAAAAAGAAGAACATGCAGATGCAAAAAGTACTGACAAGCATGATGAACACGGACATGCTCACGCTGAAGGAGAAAAGAAAGAACAACCTAAAGAAGGTGAAATGACATTTGAGAAAATTCCGGTTCGCAAAGGCACAACAGATGTCGGTTATAGTGAAATTACTTTGCTCAAAGAAATTCCTGCTAACAGCAAAGTAGTTGTAAATGGGGCATTTTTCATTTTAGCTAAAATGAGCAACAAAGGTGAAGGACACCAACATTAAAATTAATAGCAATCTATATAAACATAAACTAAAGCAAATCAAAAATGAAAAAAATCACATTAATTATCATGCTCCTTGCAGCATTTGCATTTGGAAATACCGGATGCGGAAACAATAGTGAACCCAAAACCGAACACAAAGGTGATGGGCATGAACATGACGAAACTACACACGAAAAAGGTGATGGACATAATCATGCAGAAGGTGATACTATTCACCACAAAGGCGATGAACATAAACATTAATTAATATGGGTTGGAACGTTGCTTCTTTTCTTTAATGGTGTAAAGAACATTAGAGTTTTCAAAGCAGGGTTTTTACCCACCATTTTAAAATTACAAGCGAACTGAAAATACAGAAGGCTATAAATTATGTTAAGAATAAAATAAACCAAACAATGAAATCAATTTCTTTTATAGTTCTGCTTCTTGTATCAGCAATTAACCTAATGGCACAGGATGTATATCGAACGGTTGATGGGCATGTTCTCGTTACAGGCGAATATAAGGGAGAAAAAATTATTGCCCAAAGCCACAAACTTAGGTTCGTCCTGAATTATACGACAAAACAGTTTACTGGTACAATTGACCTAAGAACACTTAAAACAGGAATAAATTTTCTCGATTCGCTTATGCTGGCAAAGAAAGATTCATTATGGCTCAACTTCTCAGGAACGATTCCGAATGATGATTTTATAACCTGGGAGCATCCGGTGCTTAAATTAAATGTTCCTGTTACAGTTAATGTTAATAATATTCAGCGGGAATCAGTTTTAGCTGCTACAATTGAACATTTTGATGCGTCAGGGACTTATTCTTGTAGTTTATCCGGCTTTATCGACTTGAGTATTTCTCAGTTTAATTTTAGCAAAGAAGATCTCAAAGATACGGTCAATGCCCAATTCGTTCAATTGTTATTAAAAAAGCAGTAAATAGAAGTCAGACAAAGGACATACACAGTAACATTTTTGTAATGGAAAATTTTGAAAAAATATTTTATGGAATCCTGATTGAAAAGTTAAGTGTTAATTGGGAAGACTTAAAGCCTGAAACAAGGTTTACGGATTTGGGTCTAAATTCCTTAGATATGGTTGAATTAATAATTGAATTTGAAAAAGCCTTCGATCTTACCATTTCTGATGATGACATTGAAAAAATAATAACCGTTGGTGATGCGGAAGAATACTTAAAGACAACGTTAAATATAAATTAAAATCTCATGGGCTTAACCTTCAAGGGAACCATAGAAGAAATGCGACAACTGGCAAAATCAAAAGGTGGTATATGCTGGTCGAAAGAGTATGTTAATTCAAAAACAAAACTATGGTGGGAATGTAGTAAAGGGCATCGTTGGCAATCTTCACCCTTAAGTGTGAAAAGTAGAAATAGCTGGTGTCCGGTTTGTGCTAATAACTTACCTCTTGGTATAAAAGAAATGCACAAGCTGGCTAAGAAAAGAAACGGTAAGTGCTTATCAGAGGACTATGTTAACGTCAAAATTAAATTGCTTTGGGAATGCGATAAGGGCCATCAGTTTCAAAGTACTCCCGATAATGTAAGACAAGGTAAATGGTGTCCTAAATGCAAAAATAAAAATTTAAAACAACCAACATGAAAAAAGTAATTAGAGAATATTTTGTCATGTTAAGTTTAACTCTTGTGGTAATAAATGTTTGTTCTGCTCAAACCGAAACCAAATTACATGAAGACAGTTTGCCTGCAATCGTTCATAATGAATTGCATAAAAAATATGCTCATTATACCGTGAACAGTATTTCCAAGAAGGTAGATCAACTGCAAAATATTACTTACAAAATTGAAGTGCAGAAAAAATCAACAGTGATAGACTTACTTTATGATAAACAAGGAAAGCTTATTGGCAAAGAGAAAAGCAAGGTTTATTCTTATGATGGTACTGAAAAATCAAGATCTCCATCATCACCAAGTAAATCAAATGATGGACACAATCATTAACTCTTTAGAGAAAAAAATTAAAACAATAAAATCAATGATGATGGGGGAGTTCAAAGAGAAATTTAATGTTCTACTTATTGACAAATTAAATATTACTGAGCAGGAATTAAAATCCGAAGCAAAATTTACGGACTTGGGAGCAGATTCTTTGGATATGGTTGACTTAATATTTGAATTTGAAAAAGAGTTTTTCATTTCCATTCCCGGTGGTGATGTTGAAAAAATAAAAACAGTTGGTGAAGCGGAAGAATATTTAAAAATAAGGTTGGGTATTACGCAATAGAGAAGTTAAATAATAAAAAATATTATGGGCGGAGGCTTGGTTCCTTTTGGTTTACGAAAATAAACTTTTTTCATAGCCAGGTTCTCCCGCCCACCAAATTGAAAATAAGTTTAGAGACCTTAATTATTAATTAAAAAAAATAAACCATGAGAACAAAAAATTTCATTTTAGTGCTGAGCGTTTTAGTAATGCTTTCACTTAGCAATTGTACTACCATAAGGCCCGGAGAGGTTGGTCTTAAGCAACGCTACGGAGTTTTAAAACCGGGTATGCTTGCAGGAGGTTTGAAAATTTTAAGCCCGTTTAGTGCCAAAATTATCAAAATTAATACTCGTATAATCGAATATAAAACCTTGTTACATCTTCCAACAAAGGATGGACTTGAAATCACTGCGGAAGTGAGCCTGTTTTATCATGTAAAGCCTGAAAGCGCCCGTGATTATTATGTGAAATTCGGAGAAAATTACGATAATGGAGTAGTAATAAGCTCCCTAAATTCATCGGCAAGAGAAAGTAGTATTTTATATAACGCTAAAGATTTAATTGTAATAAGGGAAGAATTGGAGAAAGCCATTAGCGAAAAAACAACTTCTCATATCGCCTCTTTTGGTTATGCAGTTGATAATTTTTTAATTATGGATTTAACTCTACCACAGGAGATAGCTCAGGCCATCAAAAATAAAGTAACCGCAGAACAGGTAGCGCTTCAAACAGTAATTGATATTGAACGAAAGAAAAAAGAATTAACCTATGATATAGAAAAACAAAGGATCGAAAACGACTATAATATTGAAAAACAGCTTCAGGCTGCAAACTTTTCAATAGAAAAGCAAAAGAAAGAAGCCGAGCGTATGCAAATTGAAGCAGATGCTATCAAAAAAGCCCAACAAACAATAAACGAATCTCTCACCGATAAAATTCTCAAATATAAATCGCTTGAAATTTCTAAGAATTTAGTTACCTCACCTAATTCAAAATTAATCATTACTGATGGGAAATCAGTAGGTATTCATAATGACATAGGAGACCTTAAGTAAAAAAATATTATGGGCGGAGGTCTGATTCTTTTTTGGTTTATAAATAATAAACTTTTTTCATAGTCAGATTTTTTCACCCGCCAAAATGAATAAATATTCCGATGATAAATAAAGATTTAAATCATAAATATACTTACGATCCACTCTCTATGAGCCGGGAGGAATTAATAGAATACATCAAAAAAAAGGAACGAAGATTTAGCCCTGATATAATAATCAGCTTTAAGATTTTCAGTGATAACGAGTTAATAAAGCTTAAAGGAATAATTGATAGTGAAAATGACAGGGAAGACAATGAAAAAATGATTTTACAGAAACAAAAGCAAAAAAGACAATAACTAAATACCAATCAACAATGAAAACAATTAATCTTAAAAACCTAAAATATGATATACCGTCCAGTCTTGTGGTTTATCTTGTTGCTCTTCCATTATGTTTAGGTATCGCATTGGCTTCAGGCGCTCCGCTGCTATCAGGTATAATTTCCGGAATAATAGGAGGAGTAATTGTTGGATTCTTCAGTGGTTCGCAAACCAGCGTAAGCGGTCCGGCAGCCGGTCTTGCGGCAATTGTTCTTGCCTCCATAACTAAGCTTGGTAGTTTTGAATTTTTTTCAATAGCTCTTTTATTAGCAGGGTTGTTGCAATTAATAGGGGGATTATTAAAAGGTGGATTTAT
Source organism: Bacteroidota bacterium (assembly GCA_023251555.1). Lineage (GTDB taxonomy): Bacteria > Bacteroidota > Bacteroidia > AKYH767-A > JAHEYN01 > JAHEYN01. The sequence continues at coordinate 144,411 of JAHEYN010000004.1, forward strand.
TGCTAATTACATTCCATCAAATGTAATTAAAGGGCTATTGGCTGCAATTGGAATTTTACTCATTTTAAAACAGATTCCTCATGCTTTAGGCTATGATGCGGATCATGAAGATGTTTTTGCATTTACTCAACCCAACGGAGAAAATACGTTTTCGCATCTTTTGGGAAGCGCTTCACATCTTAATATAGGCTCCCTTGTTATTAGTGCTATTGGTATCATTTTATTGCTTTTTTGGGACAAAACACCTTTAAGAAAATTTAAATTTTTACCGGCTTCATTATTTGTTGTCGCTGTCAGTATGGGACTGAATGAATTTTTTCAGGTATTTCTTCCTGCCTTTTATGTCGAAGGGCATCATTTAGTGAACTTACCGGCAACCGATATCTGGAAATTGCTTGAAGTAAAATTACCGACACTTTCCGTAATCGCTAATTATGAAGTATGGGTTGCGGCATTCACCATTGCTATAGTTGCTTCATTAGAAACGATGCTGAATATAGAAGCGGTTGACAATATAGACCCTCATAAAAGAGAAACTCCTCCTAATAAAGAACTGATTGCACAGGGACTTGGAAACATGGCCGCTGGTGTTTTGGGAGGAATACCTGTAACATCAGTAATCGTTAGAAGTTCAGTAAATCTTGATGCAGGAGCCAAAACCAAAGCATCTGCCATTTTGCACGGTCTGATGCTGCTTATCAGTATTTTAACGCTTACACCTTTTTTAAACAAAATTCCTTTGGCCGCTTTAGCCGCCATATTGATTATGACCGGCTATAAATTGGCAAAAGTTA
>JAHEYN010000020.1 GCA_023251555.1 Bacteroidota bacterium
TAACACACTATTATTCGCCAGCCCCTGAGCGGTGGTGTAATTCGTAAAAGATCTCCTATCGTAGCGCGATACCCCTCCTCCAAATGTACCGAACCAGAGATTTCCGCTTTTATCTTCGGCTATGCTTATTATATTATTACTCGCCAGCCCCTGCGCGGTAGTGTAATTCGTAAAAGATTTCCCATCGTAGCGCGATACCCCTCCTCCATCTGTACCGAACCAGAGATTTCCGCTCTTATCTTCGGTGATGCTTCTGACATCATTATTCGCCAGCCCCTGCGTGGTGGTGTAATTCGTAAAAGATTTCCCATCGTAGCGCGATACCCCTCCTCCATCTGTACCGAACCAGAGATTTCCGCTCTTATCTTTGGTCATGCTCCTTATAACATTATTCGCCAGCCCCTGTACGGTGGTGTAATTCACAAAAGACTTCCCATCGTAGCGCGATACGCCTCCTCCATTTGTACCGAACCATAGATTTCCGCTTTTATCTCCGGCGATGCTTTTAACAACATTATTCGCCAGCCCCTGCGCGGTAGTGTAATTCGTAAAAGACTTCCCATCATAGCGTGATACGCCTCCTCCATTTGTACCGAACCATAGATTTCCGCGTTTATCTTCGGCGATGCTCCATACAACATTATTCGCCAGCCCCTGCGTGGTGGTGTAATTCGTAAAAGATTTCCCATCATAACGCGATACCCCTCCTCCATATGTACCGAACCAGAGATTTCCGCTTTTATCTTCGGTGATGCTCCATACAACATTATTCGCCAGCCCCTGCGCGGTGGTGTAATTTGTAAAAGATTTCCCATCATAACGCGATACGCCTTCTCCATGTGTACCGAACCAGAGATTTCCGCTTTTATCTTCGGTGATGCTTAACACACTATTATTCGCCAGCCCCTGCGCGGTGGTGTAATTTGTAAAAGATTTCCCATCATAGCGCGATACCCCTCCTCCATATGTACCGAACCAGAGATTTCCGCTTTTATCTTTTAAACCGCAAGCAATAGCGTCAAGAGCGAGTCCGTTGTCGGTAGAGAACGTTTGCATAAGGCTGTATGCACCGCCATCGCCAAGGATAAAAGGATTGCCGTCTTTGTCTTTAATGATTTCGCCTTTTTTATTTTTTAAAACAGGCAGAGGAATTGTTTCAGGTTGCCGGAGAGGAATTTCTTTTATCTGCTCAATAGTATCTCTGCCCCAGTGCTTAGTGCAGGTTTTTCCTGCAGCCTGGTCTGCGGTGAGGGGGATGATTACTGTTTGCGGAGCTGGTACATCTTTTAAGAAAACGGTTTTCTGGGCAAGGCAAATTGTAAATGAAAAAAGAAAGGAAAGGAAAAATATTTCTTTTAGACAGTTCATTAATTTACTTGAAATCAAAAGTATGAAAAGAGTTCGAAGAAATTGTTTATCAGAAAAAACTGCCGAAAAAAAAGTGGGAGTCTTTTTTGTTGTGCGCACTACTGTTATTCATTCGGATCAATATCGTCCGAATTAAGCAATCACTCTTTCCCTTGCAGTCGTTGACCTGATTTTTCTCTTTGAGTTCATTCTTCAACTTTCTGAAGTCACTAAGTTCTTCTTCTGTCCAGGGTTTTGAATAAATTGGTATTAACCCCGGGGCAAGCCCCGGACCCTCTTGTCCGCCGTAGCAGAATGCGAAGGCGGATTGAACGGTGAATTCAGCATTTTTCGTTCTCTGATTAGCCCCGTTTATTTATGATTTAAAGTACTGTGAAATCAGCCGCATTGCTGCATTACTTTCAACAAACATTCTTACCGGGATTGCAACCAGGCTGTTATACAGGGAACAATCAGTAAGTACCGAACTTCGCACGGATAATGACCTTTACAGGCTCGTGGGAGGCCGTATCCACAAGGTCAAGGGTGTCGCCTGCGTTAAGCCACTCGGAAGGAGGTGCGCCAACAGAGGCAAGAAAAACTTTCTGGGGTTCGGAGAATTCTTTGGATTTCAACAGCACTACCTCTCCCCTTTCCCTGTTACGGATAATATCCGAATCATCGCCCGGCAGACTTTTTTCGGTTGCAAGAGAATCTTTACCCGTTTCCCCTTCTCCCGTTGTTTGTTTGCAGGCAAAGAAGAATGGTATAGCCCACAGGCAGAGAAACGTTAAACAAGATTTTTTCATAGTGCTGTTTTTCGCGGAAAAGCCAAATGTATAAAAAGAGGTTGAGTTTCCCAATATCTTTTAAGTAGAAGCCCGAACCTTCCCGCCCTGTAAACGTAAACCATTATAAAAGCGCGTTCATTCAATTGTTGCGGGAAAGGAGGAGGGTATGATGTTCAGGTATTTCATTGTAAGGATGTCCGCACTAATCATTGTTCTTTTCGGAGTAGTGCTGGCCAGGTATGCGGTGTATGACTCAAAAAACGGGAAGTCTTTTTCTTTCAGCCTGGGCGGTGTTCCGCCAAGGGATTTCCCCGAGATAAAAACAAGAGGTAAGATTGTTGCGCTTACCGACAACAGTTCTACAAGCTACTTTGTTTACAAGGGCGAACCCATGGGGTTTGAATATGAGCTGCTCCATGCATTCGCATCGGCCGAAAACCTTGACCTTGTCATTACTGTGGCAAAGGATATGAACAGGGTTTTTGAACAGCTGAACCGCGGAGAGGCGGATATCATTGCAGCCAATCTCACGGTAACAAAAGAAAGAAAGGAAAAGGTTTCATTTACCAGCCCCCTCCTCGTCACGAGGCAGGTGCTCATCCAGCGAAAACCGGCGGGATGGGAAAAAATGCCTTACGAAAGTGTTGAGAAAAAGCTCATTCGCAACCCCGTTGACCTTGCAGGGAAAAATGTATGTGTCCGCAGGGAATCATCATTCTATACAAGATTAAAAAGCCTTTCGGAAGAGATCGGGGGGCGGATTAACATTGTTGAAGTCCCCGGGAAGTATGAAACAGAAGAACTGATCAGCATGGTGGCCGATGGGAAGATTGATTACACTGTCGCTGATGAAAATGTGGCGCTTATCAACCAGACCTATTATCCCGGCATTGATATAAAAACCGCCATCAGCCTGCCACAGCAGATTGCATGGGCAGCGAGGAAAGATGCTCCTGCCCTGATGAAAAAAATAAACGCCTGGATAAAAGACAGCAGGAACAAACCCCTCTTTGCCGCCATCTACAGCAAGTACTTCAGGAGCCCCCAGGAGGCTGCCGCAAGGAGGGAGAGCGGGTTTTTCTCGCCTGCAGGCGGGAAAATATCGGTCTATGATGACCTTATCAGGATGTATAGTGCAAAAATCGGGTGGGACTGGAGACTGCTGGCTTCACTGATATACCAGGAATCTCATTTCTGCCACGACACCCGTTCATGGACAGGAGCATACGGGCTCATGCAGATCATCCCCGCCACCTCGGCAAGACTGGGTATTGACAGCCTGTGTGCCACCCCGCTTGAAAGCATCCGGGCAGGAACAGTTTACCTTGCCTGTATTGATGCATACTGGAAAAGCTATATACCCGACAGTTCAGAAAGAATAAAATTTACCCTTGCCTCATATAACGTAGGCACAGGACATATCATTGATGCAAGGAACCTGGCATTGAAATACGGCCGTAATTCCGGAGTGTGGGACGGTAACGTGGCCTATTTCATACTTCAGAAATCAAAACCGGAATTTTACAACGATCCGGTGGTCAGATTCGGCTATTGCCGCGGAAGCGAACCCTTTAATTACGTGAAAGAAATACTGCTCCGCTTTGAGCATTATAAAAATGCAACGGAAATGAAACAAATAAGCTCAGAAAAAGTACAATATATTAAGAGTTGTATATAACCCCTTAATTCGCAAAGCCATGGAAAAGCAAAACTCACTGGATTTTATCACCTGGCTGAACAAGCAGATAGACAATGCCAACCATGTGATAAGGGAATCGCAGGAAAACAGTAATTTCGGAAGAGAAGCCAAGTATGAAGGAGTGCGGGAAGCATTCCTTGAATGCCTTAACAAACTGACATTCGTGCACTGAAAAAATGCATGCGTTTACTTCTTATTCTCTTTCTTCCGCAAAGAGTCTGTATAAAAAAAATACCTGAAGTCGAGTGTCAGGTAGCTCCCCGGTAGTATCGCCAGGAGTTCTTCTTTTATTTTTCCATCGTACTCCACCGAGGAAGCGTATATGCTCCTGAAAGGCTTGTGGTAGGAGGCTCCTACATAGAAATAACCTGATTTTTCCGTCCTGTATTCATAGCCGAGGTTGGCTGTAAGAGCAGTCTGCAACATACTCCTCCTCCGCGCATAATGCCTGAAATAATAATCCGAGGTGGCTACGTCAGAAGGAAAAATATCAAGTGTTGTTCCGAGGGAAGAATTCATATATAATTTTTCACCCAGCCTGATAAAAACAAGCCCCGTAAACGGGACATCATAAGAATTGATACTAAACACAGACCTTCCGGCAAAGGACGTGTCCGTAATGGTCATTCTGTATTTCCTGGCTGTAATATTGATACCGGTTTCAAAGGAAAACCGCTGGCTGATCCCCCGGCGGACAATCATCCCGAAAGAATAAGCAGGCCTGGGTTCAAACAGCACCGATACCGCTTTCCCCTTTAAGCTGATGCTGCCGGAATCAAAAAACCTGTTCCCGAAAAGAGGCTTATACTGGAACCCGGCAGTAAGGATGTTCTGCTGCCCGTGCAAAATGCCCCAGCAGAGCATGAAAAACAGCATAAGGTATTTTCTTTTCATGCAGCAAATATAGGCATCGGCCTGCACTAAAGATACACTCATGGTATTCTTTACCTTTACGCAAAAAGAAGAATATGTCTTATAAAATACCGCCCGGCACTAAAATCGGGCATGTGCATCTTAAAGTTTCAGACCTTGATCGCTCCCTCCATTTTTACTGCGGGCTGCTTGGGTTTGAAATTACCGGCCGGATGGGCGATTCCGCCGTCTTTATTTCGGCAGGAGGCTACCACCACCACATAGGCCTTAACACCTGGTACAGTAAAAACGCGGGAGCACCGCCCATGCATTCCACCGGGCTTTTCCATACTGCCATCCTCTATCCTTCCCGCAGGGAACTTGCTGAAGCAGTACAAAGGCTTATCAATGCAGGGTATCCTTTGACAGGAAGTGCCGACCACGGAGTTTCAGAAGCTGTTTATCTCAACGACCCCGACCACAACGGAGTTGAGCTTTACCGGGATAAACCGGAAGAACAATGGCCCCGTAAGCAGGACGGCACACCTGACATGTATACCAAACCGCTCGATATGGAAAACCTGCTGGGAGAATTACAGAACCTCTGATACTCCCATAACAATAAAAATTATACAGGGGTAGAATAAAATAAAGCGTCAATGCCTCGTGGTGTCTGCGCTTTTTATAATTTTGCCCGCGCCGGGAATACTCCCGTAAATCTCATCGCCGTGAATACCACCCCGGGCATAAAATCCACCGCCAGGAGGCTCCTCAAACAACTTGCAGGACGTGATGTCTGGCAGGGCGTGCAGGTGAAAAAGAATACCCTGTTCACCGGATCCTCCTATGGAGGCTGGCATATCTGCCCCGACGGGATTGACAGCGGAAGCATCATTTACTCTTTCGGAGCGGGTGAAGACATCTCTTTTGACCTCGGCATGATCGGGAAATTCGGCACGAAGGTTTTTGTTTTCGACCCGACCCCAAAATCCATTGCATGGATAAAAGCACAGGAACTCCCTGCCCTCCTGAAGTTCTACGAATATGGCATTGCCGGGTATGATGGCACGGCAAAATTTTTTCCGCCCGGAAACCCTGCACATGTTTCTCATTCGGTAGTCGAAAAAAAGGACAGCAGCCGGGAAGCAATCGAGGTACCGGTAAGGCGGCTGCAGACCATCATGCAGGAATTGGGGCACAGCAAAATTGATATTCTGAAAATGGATATTGAAGGTGCCGAGTACGAAGCTGTTGAAGATATTCTCCTGTCCGGAATCCCCGTTTCCCAGGTTCTTGTCGAATTTCATCACCGCTTTAAAAGCATACCGGTTTCAGCCACAAGAAAGGCAATAGATGCTTTAAACCGCAACGGGTACAGGATATTTGCCGTCTCAGGCTCAGGAGAGGAATACTCATTCATTAAAATATAAGTCAGAAATGTACTTCACCACCTCCTGGGACGACGGATCGGTACACGACACAAGGCTTGCGGATCTGCTGTCGGAGCATGGTATCCGCGGCACTTTTTATATTCCCGTAAAGAACAGGGAAATCAGCAGCCTTCTCAGCCCGGCATCCATACGCAGCCTGTCTGCAAACTTCGAGACAGGCGGCCACACCTATTCCCATTGCATCCTTACGGAAGTTCCTGAAAAAACGGCAGAAGAGGAAATAAAAAAAGGAAAAGAAGCCCTTGAAAATATTACCGGCAAATCCCTTTCCGCCTTCTGCTTTCCCCGCGGAAAATACAGGACAATCCATGTCCGTATGATGCGGGACGCCGGATTCCTTTTCGGAAGGACCGTAAGCAATTTCCATACGGGGAAGCTTATGAGGAATGAAAATAAACTCATGGATGTTTCCATCCAGTTCTATCCGCATAAAAACACGGTATATCTCCGGAACACCCTCCTGGAAGGGAACTTCGAAGGCTGGAGAAATTTCATGTCGGCATCAGTGAAAGCCCGCGGAGCCTTCTCCCTCCACAGGGAACTGCTCAGCCTGGCACTCGGGAGGAAGGGATGTTTTCACCTTTGGGGACATTCATGGGAGATCGAGAAATACGGACTGTGGGACGAACTCAGTTCCTTTTTAAAACATGTTTCCTCTCTCCCGGAAGTGGTTCACTGCACCAATACGGAACTTGCGGAAATATCCGGCAGCACCTATAAAAGGACATCGTGAAGATCCTTCTTGTCCATAATACTTACCAGCAAAGAGGAGGCGAAGACTCGGTTTTTGAAGCCGAATACCGCATGCTTTCAAAAGAAGGGAATGAAGTTGAGAAGCTTCTCTTCGACAATAAAACCATCAGTACCGCGGGCGACAAAATACGAACCGGCCTGGGAACCGTTTTCAACTTTAAATCCTCCCGGGCGGTGAGCGATGCCATAGCACGCTTCAAACCGGACATCATTCATGTGCATAATTTTTTTCCGCTCCTCTCCCCTGCTGTGTTTTACGCAGCACGGAAACAGAACGTACCCATTGTCATGACACTTCACAACTTCCGGCTGATATGCTCCAATGCCCTGCTGTTCAGAGATGGGCATATTTGCGAAAGCTGCGTTCGGAAAATTCTCCCCCTTAACGGCATCCTCCACCGCTGCTACCACAACTCTTTCACGGAAACCGCCGCAGTAACCTTGGCTACCTCCTTCCACAGGCTTGCGGGCACATGGAAAAACAAGGTTAACAGGTACATTGCCCTTACCGAGTTCGGAAAAAATAAAATCCTCAGCTCATCACTCGGGCTCAGCCCGTCGCAGGTTACAGTGAAACCGAACTTCGTGGAAGACATGGGCTCCGGCACCGGGAAAAGAGAAGATTTTTTTGTATGGATAGGAAGACTGTCGGACGAGAAAAGAATTGAAGCACTGATATGGTCGCAAAAATTTCATCCCTATAAGCTGAAAATCATCGGCGACGGTCCCCTGAAAAACCTGGTGGAAGGCGCTGCCGGAAGAAATAAAAATATTGAATACCTCGGCTTCCGTGACAAAAACTTTATCATGGAAACGCTGAAAAGAGCTAAGGCTCTTCTTTTCACGTCCTCATGGTACGAGGGTATGCCCATGACCATCATCGAGGCGCTCTCAGCCGGGACTCCCGTAATAACCCCCCGAATCGGCGGACTGCCAAGCATCATCACCGACCTCCACAACGGACTGCTGTACCGCTCGGGGAACATCATAGACTTTGTCGAAAAAATAAAATTCATTGATGAACACTGTCCTGAAAGTTTCTACATCAACGCGAGAAAAACCTATGAAGAGAGATTTTCTCCCGCCAGGAATTACGAGATGCTGATGAGTATTTACCGGGATGTTATTGCAAAGGGTTAGACTGCTCATGAAACCTATATACGCCCTGCTCAAAACTGTTTTCCCTTCCGCCACATGGAATCTTTCCACGGGCAAGAAAAACATTTACCTGACTTTCGACGACGGACCTCTCCCCGGAATAACGCCCTTTGTCCTTGAAACCCTGAAGCAGTACAATGCGAAAGCAACTTTTTTCTGCGTGGGAGAAAATGTTCAGCGTAATGAAGACCTCTTCCGGAGGGTGATTGAAGAAGGTCACGCCGCAGGAAACCATACATTCAGTCACCTTAACGGATGGAAGACCTCGACCCCGGCCTATCTTGCGGACGTTGAAGCATGCAGGAAGCTTGTGCCCTCTGCACTTTTCCGGCCACCCTACGGAAAACTAAGACCCGCACAGTATAAAGCTCTCATGAAAAAATACAGGATCGTTATGTGGAATGTTCTCAGCAGGGATTACGACAGCAATGTTTCCGCTGAAAGATGCCTGGAGAATGTAATTGAAAATGCAGGGAACGGCTCCATCATCGTGTTTCATGACAACTACAAATCCGAGAAATCCCTGCGGTATGTTCTTCCAAGGGTGCTGGAACATTTTTCGGGAAAAGGATTCGGGTTCGGGAAGATAAAAGGCGAGTGAGGGCGGAAAATCATGCCCTTGCCTTTTAAAAATTACGCTATTGCCTCTTTCCGGGAAGGGCGGCAGTTTGTTGCCAGTGCATGATGGTATCCCGTACACACGCAGCATTTATTCTGTAATCTTCCGACTCAAGGCTGACGGGGATAAGGCTTTCTTTTTTCCGGAGTGATAGCCCGTACCCGTATGTTTTATCATAGTAAGCGAGCACTATTTTAATCCATCCCTCAAAGTTTCTTTCTTTCAGGCAGGCAATGGCTTCCGCAAGCCGCTGGTGCCCAAGGCGTTTTCTCAGCTTAGCCGTGTTTTCTGCCAGCTGTTCAACCGGGTGAACAGCATACTCGGCTTTTATCCTTTTAATTCTTTCTGACTCGGGCAGGCGGATATCCGCCACAGGTGCTTCAAGAATCTGTGCAAAAACAGTATCCGGAATTTTCACGCTTCCAATGAGGCGGCTCTCATTTTCAATCCATACAGGAAGGTCGGGGTTTGTACGATGCCAGGCCATTGCGAGCATATTTTCAAAATGTTCGGTTTTCGGCTGGGGAGGAAGCCCGAGCGCCCCGAAAGCCGAGCCTTTGTGTGACGCAAGATTTTCAAGGTCTATCACCTGTTCCCCGATTTCCGCAAGGCACCGCAGAAGTTCTGTCTTGCCGCAACCCGTTTTTCCGCCTACCACCACAAGGCTCCTGCGTGCGGAAAGTGTTTCCAGAGCCCACTTCCTGAAAGTCTTATACCCTCCCTTCAGCAGCAACACACGGAACCCGGCCATGCCGAGCAACCATGCCATGATGCCGCTGCGCATCCCTCCCCTCCAGCAGTAAAGTATGATTTCCTTCCGGGGAGCGGCTTCCAGGGCATTGAGAATATACCCGGAGAACTTATGGCCTGCGAGCTCAAAGCCCCGGATAACGGCTTTTTCCCTCCCCTCCCTTTTATAAGCCGTCCCAACCGAAGCCCTCTCTTCATCATTTAAAAGAGGGATGTTATGTGAACCCGGGAAATGCCCGCGGGAAAACTCACCCGGGCTGCGGACGTCCACCACGGGAATCTTTCCTGCTTCTGTAATAAAATCTCCGGCTGACAATAGCACAGGCATGGTGTGAATTTATAAAATAGTTTTGGGCAAATTAAACGGGTTACCTATTTGCCGGTGTCTTCCAGCACAACAAATCGGCCTTCAAAAGGGTCGAAATTTTCAAAAAGAATATTGAGGAATGCTTTCCCGTATTCAAGGTAAAGCGGGATAAAGTTGTCATGCCTTTCCTGGAGCCCGTTACCCGGGAAAAGTTTTTCCATCAGCTTTTTCACCTGCCTCACTTCAGCTTCGCGCTGCTGTTTTGCACTCCTTGTCATCCGCTCCTCAATATGCTTCAGAGATTTCAAAACCTTCTCAAGCTCTGCCTCCGAGGAGGCTCTGAGCGTCGGGTCAACCGCACCTGCTTTCAGGGACACCACGGAAAAAAGACGGCGGGCGTCTTCAATTTCTTCCGGCAACCCAAGCCGGAAACCGTTCTCCGCAAGAAGCTTTTTCAGGATCATATCCGTTCCGGTAAATAAATTCGCTGAATTTATTCTCAGCTTCCGCATAAGCGCAGAAGCACTGCTGTCAATCCACAGTGCTGAAACCCTCGGCACCAGCACAGGATAAAAAATGCCGTGGTGTTCAAACATGGATCTGTATTCCATCCAGTATGCAATCTCCGCCGGGCCTCCAACGTAAGCAATGTTGGGAAGTACCGCCTGCTGGTACAGGGGTCTCATAACCACGTTGGGACTGAATCTTCCCGGGTGGTTACTAATTTCAGCATCCATCTCTTTTTCTGAGAAAGAGACATCTGTGCCGGTAATTTTATACCTGTCCTCTTCAAAAACAATCCGATTCCTGCTGTTGCCGGTGATGTAAAAACAGTTTATTTCCCGTGGATTGACCTGTGTTTCATATCCGCACCGGGAAAGGCGGGCTGCGGTTTCATCTACGAGCCGGTGGTTTACATGATCAAAAATATCCTCCCGGAGAAAAGGAATAATTTTCTTCTTTAATCTCTCATCAGCAGGATCAAGAATCAAAATATATTTCTCTTCAAAAAGCTTTCCCAGAAGGAAACGGGTTGCTGAAGCAAGGTTTTTCCCGGAGAGGTATGCCTCTGTGAACAAAGTAAGCAGCTCCTCTGAATTCTTTCCGCTGCCTGCAACCGCGCTTAACTCTTCCATGCACTTTTTCATGGAAGAAGTGTCCAGTCCTCCGGCCATGCCTTTAAGACCGTGCTTCCATTCTATATTCTTTCCATACATGTTTACAGAGGATATTTCTTCCAGATCATGGTCTTCGCTGACCATCCAGAAAACAGGGAGAAAATTATATGCGGGGTATTTTCTTTTCAGTTCTTCAGCAAGACGGATAACTGTAACAATTTTAAAGACGAAAAAAAGCGGGCCTGCAAATATGGAGAGCTGGTGGCCCGTACAAACAGTGAATGTATTGGATTCCCGAAGAGTTTCTATGAGCGGATAAAGAGAGGGTTTATTCTGATCCCTGAGAACTTCCACAAGCACTTTCCGGTCAAAAGGCTGTTTCTTCAGGTCTTCCGCTGCGGACTCAAAAGAATCAGGGGAGAAAGGATACCTGTAAAAATCTTTTAACTTTTCATCTTCAGAAAGATAAGCTCTAAACAAAGCGGGGAAAGCGTGCGTGTCTTCATAAGACAAAACAGTCTTTTTCATGGAAGGGATGGATTTGCTGTTTCTCCATGCAGATCAAAAGCTTCGGCCGAGGTAATTCTGATATCCGCGAAATCGCCTATGCGGACAAAATTACTTTTTGCGTCCACCAGCACTTCATTATCCACTTCGGGAGAATCCGACTCTGTACGCCCCGTGAAAAAGCCGTTCTCCTTGCGGTCAAACAGCACCTTGAATATTTTTCCCACCCTGCCTTCATTTTTTTCAAGGGAAATTGCTTCCTGTATCCGCATAATTTCGGAAGCCCTTTCCTGCTTGATTTCAGAAGGAACATTGTCTTTATAACGGTAAGCATGTGTGTTCTCCTCGTGGGAATAAGTAAAAACCCCGAGGCGGTCAAATCCGGTTTCACGAACCCACTGGCCCATTTCGTTAAAATCTTTCTCTGTCTCACCGGGGTAGCCTGTGATAAGCGTTGTACGCAGTGTAATTCCCGGCACTTTCTTCCTGACTGTATTAATAAGCTGCATGGTTTTCTTCCTGTTTGTGCCTCTCCTCATGCTTTTAAGAAGCTTATCGGAAATATGCTGGAGGGGGATGTCAAGGTATTTGCAGATATTCTCCCTTTCGTTCATCACGTCAAGAATCTCTTCCGGGAAGCCGCTGGGGAAAGCGTAATGCAGCCTGATCCACTCTATTCCTTCAACAGATGAGAGCGCCCGCAGCAGGTCCGCGATTTTTCTCTGCCCGTAGAGATCTATTCCATAATAAGTGAGATCCTGTGCAATGAGAATGAGCTCCTTCACGCCTTTTGCCGCAAGGGACTTTGCCTCGGCAATAAGCCTTTCAACCGGTACCGTGAGATGTTTACCCCTCATGAGAGGTATGGCGCAGAATGAGCAGGTGCGGTCGCAGCCTTCTGAAATTTTAAGATACGCATAATGAGCGGGTGTTGTGAGAAGCCGCTCTCCTATGAGCTCCTGCCTGTAGTCGGCCTTCAGGGTTTTAAGCAGGCGTGGCAGGTCGCGTGTGCCAAAGAAAGCGTCCACTTCAGGCATTTCTTTTTCAAGGTCGCCGCGGTAGCGTTCACTCAGGCATCCGGTAACATAGACCTTTTCCACGAAACCCTTATTTTTCGCATCGGTGTAGCGGAGAATGGTGTCTATGCTTTCCTGTTTGGCATTGTCAATGAAACCGCAGGTGTTGATTATCACTATCCCGGCACCGGGCGATGGATTTTCATGCTCAACGGGAAAGCCGGAAGCATTAAGCTGGCCCATCAGGATTTCCGAATCATAAATATTTTTCGAACACCCGAGGGTAACCACGTTCACCCTTTTTCTCTTTGTATTCCTGGCTTTCATGAGGATGCCCCTCCGGGTTCAAACAAAGAATCAATAAATTCATTTTTGTCAAAGATGCGGAGGTCTTCAATGCCCTCTCCCACCCCCACATACCTGACAGGTATTTTAAACTGTCCGCATATGCCGATAACCACCCCTCCTCTTGCAGTACCGTCAAGTTTTGTGAGTGCGAGTGCATTCACGGCAGTGGCGGCGGTGAATTGCCTGCATTGCTCAATGGCATTCTGGCCCGTGGAGGCATCCAGCACCAGCAGGACTTCGTGGGGTGCGGCAGGAACGACCTTCTGCATCACTTTCTTTATTTTGATGAGTTCGTTCATCAGGTTCACCTTGTTATGAAGCCTGCCTGCTGTGTCAATAATCACAACGTCAGCACCCTTCGCGGCGGCAGATTTAAGCGTATCAAAGGCAACGGCGGCGGGGTCGGCATTCATACCATGTGAAACCACCGGCACACCGGTGCGCTCCCCCCATATCTTAAGCTGGTCAACGGCGGCAGCACGGAAAGTGTCGGCGGCACCAACCACCACGTTCAGCCCGGATTTCTTAAGACGCCAGGCCAGCTTTCCTATGGTAGTGGTCTTTCCCACACCGTTTACCCCGACGACCATAATCACGTAAGGCTTCTGCCCTTCCGGAAGGGAGAAACCATTTGCAGGAGCATCCTGCAGCAGGGCTGCAATTTCCTCTTTAAGTATTTCCCGCAGGTTTTCAATCACGGGATTCTTCAGCTTTTCCGCCCTCTTCTCCACCATCCCGATAATTTTCATGGAAGTATCCACTCCCACGTCAGCAGCCAGAAGCACTTCCTCAAGGTCTGCAAGAACAGAGGCATCTATAATGGTTTTTCCTGTAATAATCTTCGAAAGCCTTGAGAAGAAACTCTGCCTGGTAAGAAAAAGACCCTGGTTAAGTTTTTCTCCTTTATCCTTATTAAAAAAATCAAACAGTCCCATAGTTTATATGTAATGCTGCCGCTCAATAAACAACAAAAGCTCCCTTCATCCTGAAGGGAGCCTCCGTTACTATAGCCATGGACAGGGTTACTTTTCCTTCAGGAAATCTTTAATATGATCATTGTGCACAACTTCTTCCTTAAAGCTGTACGCCCCTGTTTTGGGGGATTTTATCATCTTTATCACCCTGGAAAATTCTTTTCCTTTGCCTGTTTTGAGTGTTGCAACAACTTTCTTTGCCATGACTTTTTAATTTATTTTATTTCCCTGTGAAGGGTAACTTTTTTAAGAACCGGGTTGTATTTCCGCGCTTCGATTCTGTCCGGGGTATTTTTCTTGTTTTTGGTAGTGATGTACCTTGAAGTTCCCGGTTTCCCGCTGTCTTTATGCTCGGTACATTCGAGTATAACCTGTATCCTGTTGCCTTTCTTTGCCATTTTTCGTCCTCCTGTTTTTTTTAAAAGGAACGCAAATTTAACTAAAAACCGGGAACTTGCAAATGAAATCCCGGACTAATATAATGTCCCTCTGGATTAATCCCGCCTGTTTCACCGCCCCCTTATACGTGAAGGTTTGCGCATCAGGGCTTCTACCGAGGGGATGTCTTTGGGCGCTGCTGCGGACAAAACCTCAAAGCCTGCACCGGTAATTAATATATCGTCCTCAATGCGGACACCGGTATTCCACCATTTCCGGTCACAGGGGGAGCCTGCGGGTATGTATATGCCCGGTTCAACCGTAATCACATTACCCGGGCGAAGGGTATCGGCGGGTCCTGCATCATGTACATCAAGGCCGACATAATGAGAAATACCATGGGGGATGTATTTCCTGAGTTCATCATTTTCCCTGATAATCCCCAGGCGCTTCAAACCGGCGGCAAGAGAATCCATGGCAACCTTTCCCGGGAAACCAAAAGGCACACCAGGCCTGCATGCGTTTATTCCCGCCTCCTGGGCATGGAGAACGATGTTATAAACAGCAGCCTGTTCAGCTGAAAACTTACCGTTTACGGGCATCGTACGGGTAACATCCGCTGCATACCCTCTGTAGCCTGCGCCTATATCCGCAACAAGAAGTTCTCCTCCCTGCATTTTCTTCCGGTTCGACTCATAATGAAGGATGCAGCTGTTTTCGCCGGAGCCGAGTATTGAAGGGAAAGCAGGCTCTTCAGCCCCTTCGCTCTTAAAAACATATTCCACCACAGCCTGCGCCTGGTACTCATACATTGATGTGTCAAGGGTCCTCATCAGTTCCTTCTGTGCATCACAGGTGATTGCCGCAGCCCTTTTCATCCATGCTGTTTCTTCTTCTGACTTGACAGCTCTCAATACGGGGATTAATGACGGAAGCAGGGACTCATCTGGTTTTATCCCCGAAGCCTGAAATTTACGCATTACACTTTTCGATAAATCTCCCGCCACACGGCTACCGGAATTATATTCATTTAAAGGTTTAATATAAACATGTTTAATGTATTGATTATCAATATTATATGATTCTATTTTTTCAAGAGAAAAAACGGTATCCATGCCCAGTATTTTCTTTGCTCCTTCAACACCCATCCTCCTGCCTGTCCAGATTTCGGATGCGGTGTCCCGGGGCGGGACAAAAAGGACCGCACTTGTGTAATCCAATTTGAGCAGGATTAATACAGCAGACGGCTCACGGTAGCCTGTCAGATAATAAAAGTCGGCATCCTGATGGTAAGGATAGTCAACATCAGCGGACATATTTTTCGGAGCCGCAGAAAAAAAGACAGCGACAGAACTGTCCGGCAGCATATTTAAAAGCTTTTCCCTGCATGAACTGTGGAAACCGGCCAAAACAGCGCTGCTCCCGTCCTGAGCCCGGGCAAAGACCACAAGATAAATTACGAAGAAGGTGGTGAGAGAAAGTCTCCTGTAAAGACAATTCTTTAACAGCAAACTGCTACTTTTTTACTTTCTTTTTTATCTGTTCAAGGTAAACACCTATGCCTTTTTTATTGATGGTCCTGATTGCAGAGGTGGAAACTTTCAGGGTAACCCATTCACCAAACTCAGGGACAAAAAACTTTTTCACCTTCAGGTTGGGATTGAATTTTCTTTTAGTTTTCCTGTTGGAGTGCGAAACTTTATGGCCCACCATGGCTTTCTTACCGGTAAGATCACAGACTTTTGACATGACTTGCTTTTATTTTAATATACCCTGTAAAACGTAAAAACGGGATTGCGAATTACGATAATTTTATCGAATTATCAAAAACTTATCTCTGCCCGAGTTCCTTCCTGAGCATATCAAGGGCCGTGACAGCGGTCATACGGATGTTATATTCTCTTTTTTCTCCGAAAATAAACCGGCGGGCTATTGTTCTGCCCGCGCATGCAAGGGCAATCCATACTGTCCCGACGGGCTTTTCAGCAGTGCCGCCTGCCGGGCCTGCAACACCCGAACAGGCAACAGCAAAATCGGTTTCGAAAAGATTTTTACTTCCTTCGGCCATCGCCCTCACAACATCTTCGCTCACAGCTCCGCAAGCTTCGAGCATTTCCTCCGGCACTCCAAGTATTTTCTGCTTGCTTGCATTTGAGTATGAAACCACACCGCCCCTGAAATATGCGGAACTGCCTGCAACGGAAGTTATCATCCGGGCAATTGCCCCCCCCGTGCAGCTTTCGGCAGTTGAGATTGTTTTATTTTTTTCCAGCAGCATTCTTCCGGTAACACCTTCAAGCGTATCATCATCATAGCCGAAAATATAGTCTCCCGCCATGGACAGGAGATGCTGCACCTGCTTATCCATCTCCTTTTTCATAAGGGACTCATCGGTTCCGTATGCTGAAATGCGGAGCTTAACAAAACCGGGAGATGGAAGATATGCAAGGCTGAAGCCTCCCGGAAGCACATTTTCCCATGCCGATATTTTCTCTGACAGAAAAGATTCCCCTATACCCGTAGTAAGGATGGTTTTGTGCATAATATTACCGGAGCGGTTTTTATTTTTCAGTTCGGGAAGCACATACTCTTTCATAATGGCCTTCATCTCATAAGGCACACCCGGCATGGAAAAGAATAATTTCCCATCCTTTTCAAAACGCATGCCCGGAGCGGTTCCCAGGCTGTTATTCAAAACCGTGCATCCCGACGGAACCTCTGCCTGTTTCCTGTTGGCATCAATGACGGGAAGACCTCTTTTATCAAATATTTTTTTTACGTTCTCAAACGTTTCTTCATCAAAACGGAGGTCCGTCCCGAAAAAACCGCACAAGGCCTGTTTGGTCCTGTCATCCCTGGTAGGTCCGAGCCCGCCGGTAACAAGAATGACCTCTGCTCTCTTCCCGGCTTCGTCCAGTGCAGAAACAATCTGGTCAATATCATCGGGAACCGAAACCTTCCTTATGACTTTCACCCCGGCAAGATTAAGCTCAGCCGCCATCCATGCGGCATTGGTATCCACCACCTGCCCTATCAGCAGTTCATCGCCTATCGTCATTATTTCCGCTTTCACGAAAACAAAGCTAATAATAATAAAGCCTGCTGCGTGATTTGAATCCGGGGCCGGAGCGGGAAATCAGAATTTTCCGCGGCAGCTAAGCAAAGCGATGTCATCCACAAAAGGCTTCTTTCCCCTGAACTCATTCAGTTTTCTCACCAGGGCATCGTTGAACACCTTCATCCCGCGGAGATGCGCATGTTCCGAAAGAAAATCCATGAGCCTGTCTGTACCAAAACGGTTTCCCTGGTCATTCTCAAGGTCAATCACACCGTCAGTATAGGAAAGGAGAATGACCTCCGCACCAGGCTCGAGGGTTACCTTTCCGATATTCAGAAAAGGCAGTTCATCAAACATTCCCAGTCCCACAGTGCCTTCTTCGAGAGATAAAATCTTCCCGTTGAAATAAAGAAGAGGAGGATTGTGCCCTGCATTCACATATTCAAGTTGCCTGGTTTTGTTATTAAAACGGGCGATAAACAGCGTGATGTACTTTTCCCCTTTGGCGCTGCCCATCACTTTAGAATTGAGGCGGGTCATCAGATCGCTGAAAGACGGGTAAAAATTTGCCAGTACGCGGAGGTTCGCCTGGAAATTAGCCATGAGAAGGGCTGCAGCAAGGCCTTTGCCCGAGACATCCGCCATGCAGATGAGCGCTTCATCGTCGTTCAGGGGGATAAAATCGTAGTAATCTCCGCCCACCTCCTGGAAAGGAAGGTAAGTCGCATGCATTTCTATATTTTCGAGCTCAGGGAGGGAGGCGGGAAAGAGAGTAGCCTGCATCTCCGCAGCCAGCTGCAGTTCCCGTTTCATGCCTTCCTGCTTCACCAGTTCCCTCGCAAGGCGTTTGTTTTCCATGGCCACCACGATCAGGTTGGTGATGGTCTGCACAAATGCAGAAATATTATACTTGGGATCAGGATACTTATCCTTATAATCACCTATCAGCGCATAAGCGAGGGCTTTATCCTTATGAAATACGGGGATAACAGTTTCAAACTCCCCGAAAACCTGGTTATGATTCTCATCCACTGAAACGATATCATTGATGGGAGAAAGGTTTTCAGGAACACTCACGGATTTAAATCCTGAGCCTATGCCGTAGTTAAGCACACCTCTCCACTTTTTACCCACCACGATATAAAGCACCAGCTTTCCGATCTTAAGCTGGTTACGGATTACAAACTGATATATGCTGAGCAGCTGGTCAGAAGAAAAATTCTGGTTGATGGCCTGGGTAATCTCGAGAATGGAATTCAGCTGGAGCTGTTTAAAATCCAGCTCTTCCTGCATCTTTTTATGTGTGGCGTCAGTTTTCATACTTCTGTTTCAAGCTTCTGCATGAGCTGAGGCAACTGTTTGATGAGGGCAAGTTCTTTCATTTTTTCCCTTGCTTCGCGCACAGGACTGCCAAAATAAGTGGTGTCGCCCTTAAGCGACTTCGCTATTCCCGACTGACCGAGCACAACAGCCCCCTTCCCGATGGTGAGATCTTTCTGAACTCCCACCTGCCCCCAGAGGATCACATCATCTTCGATGGTAACCACTCCTGCAATTCCCACCTGGGCTGCAAAAAGACAGTTTTTACCGATAACGGTATCATGCCCTATATGCACCTGGTTATCCAGCTTCGTGCCTGAGCCCACGATGGTATCGGAGGAAACACCCCTGTCAATGGTGCAGCAGGAGCCTATTTCAACATTATCTCCAATAATCACACGCCCGCAGGAATGCATCTTCTCATATCCTCTTTCCCTTCGCTTAAAATAGAAAGCATCGGATCCTATCACGGTATTTGCATGAATCGTTACATTGTCGCCAATCTCAGTATAATCATACAAAACTGCGTGTGAGTGAATCACACATCCGCTGCCTATCTTCACGTGGTTCCCGATAAACACTCCCGGCTGGAGCATGGTGCCCTCCCCTATGGAAGCGCTGGCGCTGATATGTTTATCTGCCGGCATAAAAGGCCTGAAGTACCTTGCAAGGCGGTTGTATTCCCTGAAAGGGTCTTTAACGAGAAGGAGTGCTTTTCCTTCGGGGCATTCCGCCTCATTATTTATGAGAATAACGCTGGCAGCGGATTTCAATGCCCTTTCATAATATTTGGGGTGGTCCACAAAAGTGATATCCCCTTTTTCAACCTTATGAATTTCGTTGATTCCTGTGACCGAAATGGTTTTATCCCCTGACAACTTTGCCCCGGCGAGGCGGGCAACCCTGGACACGGGCAAGGGTGGATTCAACTTCATGGCAGTACAAAAGTATAAATAAAGAGCGAATTCAGGAATAACAATAATCCGTGTTGTTTTTGGTTAATAAAAAATTGGAACTAACTTTAAAACCCCGTTTAGTTAAAATGGAAAAAATAAATATTCTGTGGGCTGATGATGAGATTGACCTTCTCAAGCCGCATATTCTTTTCCTGAAAGAAAAAGGATATGAAGTGGTTACCGTGAACAACGGAGATGACGCACTCAGCCTCATAAAGAAGCAGCCGTTCGACATTGTATTCCTCGATGAGCACATGCCGGGGAAATCCGGGCTTGAAACACTGTCCGGAATAAAGAACCTCAACAGCGATATCCCCGTGGTTATGATCACCAAGAACGAGGCGGAGTCCATCATGGAAGATGCCATAGGTTCGAAGATATCGGACTATCTCATCAAACCTGTAAATCCTAACCAGATACTCCTTTCCATCAAGAAAAATCTCCAGAACAAAAGACTTATAATGGAAAAATCCAACTCCGGCTACCAGCAGGAGTTCAGGAACATCGGGATGACGCTGGGCGAGAAGCTGGGATGGAAAGAGTGGCAGGATGTTTACAGGAAGCTGGTGTACTGGGAGCTGGAACTGGAAAAGAGCACCGATGCGGGAATGTATGAAGTTCTTACGATGCAGAAGAACGAAGCCAACCATCTCTTCTGCCGTTTTATTGAAAATAATTATTCCGGCTTCCTGCAGCATCCTGATGCAAACACGCCCCTGCTGTCGCACCAGCTCATCAAAAAAAAATTGTTTCCCCTTCTTGAGAGCGGTGATGAACCTGTGTTCTTTGTACTTATTGACAACCTCCGCTGCGACCAGTGGAAGGTGATACAGCCCGTAATCAGCGAGTACTTTAAAATACAGGAGGACGACTGTTACCTCAGCATTCTTCCCACCGCCACACAATATGCGAGGAATGCAATATTTGCAGGACTCATGCCCCTTGACATTGAAAAGCGCTTCCCGGGCATGTGGGTGGGTGATGAAGACGAAGGATCGAAAAACCAGCACGAAGAAAAATTTCTTGCCGACCAGCTGCAGCGGTACAATAAAAACACAAAGTTTTCTTATACAAAAATCACCAACTTTGCTGCGGGGAAAGCCCTGTCGGATAATGTACCGGCCCTCTTCGCCAACCGCCTTAACGTAATTGTTTACAATTTCGTTGATATCCTTTCCCATGCCCGCACGGAGATGGAGGTGATCCGGGAGCTGGCAGCAGATGAGTCGGCGTACAGATCCATTACCAGGTCATGGTTTGAACACTCTCCCCTGCTTGAAGCCCTCAGGAAGATATCGGAGAAAAAAGTAAAGCTCATCATAACCACCGATCATGGCACCATCAGGGTAAAGGAGCCTTCAAAAATTATCGGCGACAGGAACACCAACACCAACCTGAGGTACAAGCAGGGCAAGAGCCTGACGTATGAAAAGAAAGATGTGTACGAGGTGAAAAACCCGGCCGGGATATTTCTTCCCCGCACACACCTGAGCACTGCTTATGTATTTGCAAAAGAAGACAGGTTTTTCGCTTACCCGAATAACTATAATTACTATGCCGGATATTACCGCAACACTTTCCAGCATGGCGGTATTTCACTTGAAGAAATGATTATACCTGTGGTTACACTTACAAGCTGAAAACAGGCATGGAGAACGGCAGCATAATTGAGTGCAACGGCATTGACAACCTGGATGCCGCAGCGAAAAAGATAAACGGTTTATTCGGGAAACAAAAGGTAATCGCTTTATACGGGGAGATGGGTGCAGGAAAAACCACTCTGGTGAAGGCTTTGTGCATGAATGTGGGCGTGGCGGAAGCTGTTAACAGCCCTACATTTACGATTGTAAATATATACCATACCGCGCGCAGGGAGCCTGTTTACCATTTTGATTTCTACAGGACAAAAAGTGAAAAGGAAGTTTATGACACCGGCTTTGAAGAGTATGCAGGCAGCGGGTATTACTGCTTCATTGAATGGCCTGAAAAAGCAGGCAGCCTGCTTCCTGATGATGCCGTTAAAATTTTTATCGAAACCCGGGATGAGAAAAGGATTTTTAAAATAAGTGTGATAAAATAAGTGAACATGAAAAAAATATTTTTAGTAATCAGTATTTCACTTCTTATTAAAAATATCAATGCTCAGGTCTGGAATATTCCAAGTGCGCAGCCTAATGATGCAGTCCAGGTTCTATTCACGGACACTGTAAATAATTTATTTTATGCAGGTGGTCAGTTTACCAAGGTAGATACTATAACTGTTAATCATATAGCCAAATGGAACGGAAGCAATTGGGATTCGTTGGGTTCAGGTTTTGATAACTCTGTGTTTTGCATTGCTATGTACAATGGTGAACTTTATGCAGGTGGGTGGCTTACTGCAAGTGGTAGTGACTCTGTATCATATATTGCAAAATGGAATGGAACAAATTGGGAACAGGTAGGTGGAGGACTCAATTACTTAGCAAATTCTTTTGCTGTTTATAACGGAGAACTTTATGTCGGAGGTGGTTTCACCCAGGCAGGAGGAAATTCAATTAATTATATTGCTAAATGGAATGGGACAACTTGGTCTTCTGTAGGCAGCGGAACCAATTTTTGGGTTAAATGCTTGTCTGTTTACAATAATGAATTATATGCAGGAGGATGGTTCGATAGTGTAGGTGTAATTCCGGCAAGCGGGATTGCCAAATGGAACGGAACAAGTTGGTCTTCTTTAGGAAGTGGAACAGACAACGTTGTTCGCACTATGTCTGAATACAAAGGTAAACTTTATGTAGGTGGTGATTTTTTAAATGTAGATAATATAAATGTAAATTGTATTGCAAGCTGGGATGGAAGCCAATGGTCATCAGCAGGTGCAGGTTTCAATACTGGTGTCAACTCACTATGCTTTTACAATACAGAACTTTATGCAGCAGGAAATTTTTCTAATTCAGGGAGTATCTCATTAAATCAAATTGCAAGATGGAATGGCTTTGGTTGGAATACGGTAGGAAACGGTTTAAATTCAGGTGGCGTGGACGCTCTTGGAGCTTACGGAGGAGACCTATATGTAGGAGGAGTTATTTTATATTCTATATCGGATAATTTGATTACATGGAATAATCCTGTTCCCACTCAACCAACAGCAGCATTCACAGTCAGTGATAGTATGACAGTAGCCGGAAGTTGTGTAAAGTTTGTTAATCAAAGTACAGGTAGCTCATTAACTTATCTCTGGAGTTTTCCGGGAGGAACTCCTTCATCTTCTGTTTCTGATAATCCAATTGTTTGCTATTCTATGCCGGGTAACTACGACGTAACACTGATAGCTGCTACCAGTGCAGGTGTTGATACATTAATAAAAACATTATACATTGTAGTGGACAGTGTTCAGAAACCAATACCGCCTGGAATATCATCTGACTATTTAAAAGTATTAATTTCTCCTGATAACACCGGATGGCTTCCTGATAGTTTTCCGGATTTTCATACTATGTATGAAGTATATTATTACAAACCATATAATTATGATTCTATCAACGGTCCGATTCTATGGAGTATTCACGGGATAGGAGGAAACGCAAGCACAGAGGTGGCAGGTACAGGGTTACAAGCGGTTGCAGACAGAAGAAAGGCATTATATATAGCTGTGACTATGCATAATGGTTGGGGATATGGCTACAGCACAGATTATGACAGTACCAATAACTTTAGTTCCGTGTGGCTGACTAACGTGTTTAAACAGATTTATCGTCATGTGCTGATAAGAGAGAATAGGAGTTCTGTCCCAGTTCATCTTATAGGTTTTTCAGCAGGGGGACAATGTGTTACACGATATATGCTGATAAGACAATCTGTTCCCGACTCTATACCTATCCAAATGGCAGTTTCTACAAATCCTTATGCTTATACTTTTTGCACGGATTCATTGAGTGGTGTTAAAATGTTCTATCCTTGCGGAACTGCAAATATAAATTTTCTTTGTAATGAACATGTCAAGCAATACTATAATGAAAATTATGCCGTTCTCATTGGAACTGCTGATACCGACCCTGGTTCCTTTTGGTGTTTTACTCCTCAAGGTAACAGCCGTTATGAACGGGCACAAAACTTTTATCATTTCTCTGATTCTGATGCAGTGGTGAGAGGCACTACATTAAAATGGCAATATGATACAATCTCCGGCATAGGGCATGATGTGTACGCTATGTATAACACTATTCTTGCAGGTGATTCCATGCCGCTTGCAGAGCGGTTATTATTTGAAACACCTTATCATACTGTGCCATTACTTGCACCCACAGCAGGGTTTACATCAGATACCTCTATTGCGTATCTTCCAAATGCCACAGTGCATTTTTATAACAGCAGCATTAATGTAACCGGGTTTCTCTGGGATTTCGGAGACAGCACCAACTCCACCCTCACTCACCCAACACATACTTATTCATATCCTGATACCTTCACTGTTACGCTTACTGTCTCCAACGGAATGGGATGTGAAAATAAGGTTGTAAAGAAAAATTATATTGTTGTAATTAATCCGAATGAGGTAAGTGAGCTTGGGGGTTCGGGTTTAAAGTTTAATGTTTATCCCAATCCTACAAGCGGAAAAATAATTGTAACAACGAAAACAGCTATGGAA
This sequence comes from Bacteroidota bacterium, assembly GCA_023251555.1. Lineage (GTDB taxonomy): Bacteria > Bacteroidota > Bacteroidia > AKYH767-A > JAHEYN01 > JAHEYN01. The sequence goes on from JAHEYN010000020.1 coordinate 24,033, forward strand.
GAAAACATAAAAATAATAGTAAGTAATATACTCAGTGAACAAGTTGCAGAAACTTCCCTGCCGAAAGGCAAAGAAAAAATTGAAGTTGATTTATCCGGCAATGCAAAAGGTGTTTACTTTATACAGATGATAACGAACAGGCAGGTTGCGACTCGGAAAATTATTTTGATGAAATAAATCATCATGCGAATAATTTCTATTCTTTCATGAACTTCAGATATCTGGAAAAGTCTCCATCTCCCTTTCTGCCCAGCTTCAGGAAATAAGTCCCGGCCGGAAGCATATTAATGCTGAGCAGTGTGGGTGCAGTTCCCTGTGTATCTGTTTTAAGCACAGCCCGGCCAAAAATGTCATAAATAAAAACCTCATTGTATCCGCCTGCGTCAACAGTAAGAGTATTGCCGGCAGGACTGGGATAGACGGATGCTGCCCGCAGGGAAAGATTTATTGCAATTGCGGACGAATAAGTGTAAGTTCCTTGATGCTCCACCATCCTGAGGCGGTATATTATAAATCCGGAATCATGCGGAAAGCGGCTGTCGGTATAATGGTATCTGCCCGGTGTGCCGGTATTTTCCAACGCTTTCACGCTCCCTGCCGTCTCCCAGTTTCCATGGTCACCGATTTTTCTCTCCACATCAAAGTAATCATTCCCTGCTCCGGGGGCAGTGGTCCATTCAAGCAGATTTTCATCTCCGGTGTTTTTTCCTGTGAACGAAATCAGTTCCAGGGGCAATGCGGCACAGCTCCCGTTGCAGGTGGAGCAAAACTGGGCCACAAAAGCATCCTCAACGCCGCTCAGCGTAACCTGGTACGCGCCGGCAGTAGCAATATTACTGCTGCTTTGTGTTTTGCCTCCTATAATAAATTTTCCTGTTGCATCCACTGCGATATCGTAACCCACGTCGGAAGAAGATCCTCCATAATAAGACCCGCAGTTTCTTACGCCGGAAGAAGCATTAAAGCTTGCAGCAAAAGCATCACTTACGCCTGCAGACCCGAGAGCGGTCTGGTATGCACCCGCAGTGGCAATCACATTTGTTCCGTTCGGACTCTGGGTCTCGCCCACCACCATCACATCCGTTGCATTTAAAGTAAGTCCCCATATATAATCAAGCCCGGTGCCCCCGTAGTAGGTTGCCCATGAGCGGCTGGCTCCCGAAGAGCTGAGTTTCGCGATGAAACCATCCGTGCAGCATCCGTAGGCGGTCTGGTGTGCCCCTGCGGTATAGTAAGCGCTGTTGGTTGCGCCCCCGGAAGTGGTGTATCCTGCTATAAGAACGGCTCCTGCAGCGTCAATGGCAACCCCATTCCCGACATCATTATAACAGGCCCCGTAATAGGTTCCCCAGAGGCGGGCTCCGGAAGAGTTGAACTTGCCGGCAAAAGCCATGCTTGTATATCCGGGGGGTGTAAGGAAGGCCGGCTGGTAAGAGCCTCCCGACGCAATAGCCGATGTGCTCGTGGTACGGCCTGTTACTGCTATATTGCCTGAAGGGTCAGGATAAGAAGCTATGGCAAAGCCGGCATCATTTCCCGTACCCCCGTAGAATGTTCCCCATGAACGCACCCCTGCAGAAGTGAACTTTGCAATAAACGCATCATTGGCGCCTCCGGCTGCAGTCTGGTAAACACCGGAAGTGGCAATAACACTGGTACCGGAGTTACCGGAGTTGGTCGTGGCGGTACCCGTAACAATAACATTGCTGTTCACATCGAGGGCCACGCCATAAATTTCTTCATCTCCCCATCCTCCGTAATAAGTTGACCATATACGCGCTCCCGAATTGTCGAAGCGGGCGATGAACCCGTCGTATGTCCATCCGCCGAAAGCAGGCTGATGAGCGCCTGCAGTTGTGATTGTTACCGGAGAAGGTGACGGGTCGGTGGTGTTGCCGGCGACAACCACGTCTCCGCCCGGGGAAACGGCAAGACATTTGGCATAGGTATATGCACCGGCCTGTCCGAGATAAGTGCTCCAGAGTCTGGTACCGGAAGCATCAAACTTTGTTACAAAAGCATCCATCCACCCTTCGAGGGTGGTCTGGTAAACTCCTGATGTGGCAATGTTTATTGTGCTGGAAGTGTAACCGCCGGTGTAAATATTATTGGATGCATCAACACCCATCCCGTCGCCATTCCCTCCGTTATCTCCCCCGAAATATGTGCTCCATGAAATAGCCGGATCAATAACCAGGGTCTGCGAACTTTGGTATTGCCCTGTTTCAAACCTGAGAACTCCGTCACTGAATGAAAAATTTACAGGAATTTTTTTCATATTCCCTTTTTCATAAGCCATGGGAGCGGATTCCACAACACCGCCAAGAGAAGTTGAAAGACGGAGATTACCTTCCCCGGTAATCCCTGCATCCGAAAAACCGGCATACTTCATCCTGATATCAGCAGCATTGCCGCCGGGATATACCATGAAAGAATATTCAACAGACCTGCTGTCGTCCGCGGTGAAAACAAAATCTATGTTCTTATAAACATTTTTATAAACAACCCTCCGGTATGCATATACATTCCTTGTTCCCTGCGGATTCTGTGCAGTATAATAATTAACGTAGTCACGCGATTTATCTTCTGGAAAAAGCTGTACGGAAGGATTTTCATCCATAAACTCAACATCAATCCTGTGAATCTGCAGATGTATATTTTTATGACCTCCATGAAAGTATTTTCCTTCCGGCTGCTCAGGGGACAGGGAAACAGGAGAAACTGACATGCTTGTTTCATAACTGAAGCCTCCCTTCGTCAGGATAAGCTTCATCCCCGGAAATGCTGCTGTGTATAAAATGCCTGTTCCCGGGAGGCCGTTTTGATCTCTCACCTGGCCTTTGTTTTCCCTGAATCCCATGGGATTCTCCCGCTTCTGTATTGCCACTTGAGCCACGGAGGCAATGCTGATAAAAACAAATGCAGCAGCAAGCAGTGCGCGGCCGGACAATAAATTGTTTCTTAAGGAGATCATGGTTTTTCGGTTTTATAAGACCTTACAAATCTAACTCCTTAATGGCAGGAGGCAAGATTATTTTTATAATTTTGCATATCTTGATTTATTATAAATATAACTTTTTATATTAAAAATAATATATTTTTAACTTAATATGCAAAAGTCGAATAAACTTTCCAGTTCACTTTTCCGACTGGTAAAGTCTCTTTCAAAACCGGAGAAGGGGTATTTTAAAAAGTATATTTCCTTTCATGTGCAGGGGGAGAGAAACAACTATGCCGTGCTCTTTGACATCATTGACGGGCTTGACAGATATGATAATGACCTGATCCGCAGGAAAGCCGCGGAGGCGGGAATTAAAAAGAGGGCTGACATGACAGAGCGTTACCTGTTTGATACCATTCTGCGCAGCCTTGGTGATTATTACATAGAAAGCTCGGAAGGTGCGGGGATACAGAGGATGCTGCACCACGCAGAAATCCTCTATGAGAAATCTCTTTATCATGAATGCGGGAAGATACTTGAGAAAGCAAAACAGGCGGCAGGCATGCGTGGAAGGTACCTGAGCCTCCTGGAAATACTTTCGCAGGAAGAAGAGCTGTTGCGATCCCGCCAGAATCTTTCCGGGATGCAAAGGTTCACCGGTGAAGGATTCAGGGAGGAACACATGTACATAAATCTATACAGGAACGTGAGGGAATACAAAGAACTCATGGCAAGGGTGTATGCTGAAATGATCAGGAAAGGCCCTGCGAGAAGTCCCGGTGATTTGCAGAAATTAAGCATCCTGATGAAACATCCTTTGCTTTCTTCGGCAAACAAGGCATTGTCTTTCGAAGCCAAATCATTATTTTACGACATACACAGTGCGTTTTATTTTGCCAAAGGCGATTCCCCGGGAACGTACCGGTACAGCAGAGAACTTGTGCGGCACCTTGAAAGCAGCAGGGAGCAGATGTCTGCAGAAAGCGGCAAAGCGAAATACATCTACGCACTCAGCAACCTCCTGGCGGGCTGCCTGAAATTAAAAAGGGACACTGATTTTTTTGAATACCTGCGTAAGCTCCGGGGCATCCCGGCAAAATCCGTCACAAACCAGGCGCGTATTTTTACACGCTCATACAGCCTTGAGCTGAGCCTGTATAATGAACGGGGGCAGTTCAGTGAGGGGCTCGGCATCATCAGCGATATCACGAGGGGGCTTGATCGTTTTAAAACAGAAATAAGCAGTCCTCAGCGCCTGCTTTTTTATTACAACATCGCCTATCTCTGTTTCGGCAATAAAATGTACAGGGATGCTTTGAGATGGCTGAACAACATCAGAAATGATAAAACAGCGGAGGTGAACAGCATCCTCTTTTGCTTCGCCGAAATATTCAGCCTGATTATTCATTTTGAACTTGGCAACGAAGATCTGTTAGAGCACAAGGTGCTGTCTGCGTACAGGGCGCTGTACAAGAAAAACAGCCTGTATAAAGTCGAGAACTGCCTGCTTTCATTTATCCGGAAGAAGCTACCTAAGATCAGCAGCGGGGCACAGCTTACAGGGGAATTCGCATTACTGAAAAAAGAGCTGGAAAAAATCATGAGGAATCCTTTTGAGGAAAAAGCCCTGGAATATTTTGACTTTATTTCCTGGCTCGAAAGCAAAATCGAGGGAAGGCCTTTTGCAGAGATTGTGAGAGAAAAGGCAAAAAAATAAATTTCTTCCAACTAAAAATTATTCTTTTATAAATTTTGATTGTATAGTCCCCGCCTTTATAAAATACATTCCCTGAGGTAAGGATTGAATATTTATAATTCCATTACCATAAACAGATGGTTGTTTTATCAGCATCCTTCCCAATACATCTGTTATCATAATATCTCCTGTTGCGTAATTCTGATAGCTTAAAATATCTTTAGCAGGATTCGGATAAATGTTAATTGAGGATTTATCAATTTGTTGATTGACGATTATAACAATTTCAGAATAAGTAAACCTCCCATCGTAATCTGTTTGCTTTAATCTGTAATAAGATATTCCTGAAATTGGTTCATGGTCAACAAAGCTATAGTTTAACGTAGCTGACGAATGCCCTGCTCCTTTTACTTTTCCGATTTCTTCCCACTCACGGATGCTGAGGCTACCCGAAGCATCGATTCCTCTTTCAATGATGAAGCAATCATTATTATTTTCACTTGCTGTTGTCCATTCCAATTTATTTACATTTCCTTCATTTGTTCCTGTGAATGACAAAAATTCTACCGGCAAAACAACTGTAACACAAGAAAAGCTGGCAATATAACTGCAACATCCGAAAGCCCCGCCTATTCCCAAACTGCCGTACCAATTATTTCCTGCTCCGCAAATCGTGCCATCTGTTTTGCGGATTATAACACTATTCAATCCCGCACCGACTTCAGCAACTCCCGTATATGCCAACACGGGATATTGCTGATTAACAGCGCCCGTCCCATCTCCCAATTGCTCATTACCATCTGATCCCCATGAATATAAATTTCCACTTCCGTCAACCGCATAGCCATTCTCTCCGGATGCAGCTATCTGAACTATATTGGAAAGGAAACCTGAACCACCAACTCCTAACACCTTTTTCGGCTGGTAAACATCTGTACCGGCATTGCCTGTTCCTGTTTGTCCATAATTATTCAATCCCCATCCGTAAACATTGCCGCTTGCATCCAGCGCAAGAATAAATCTTCTTCCGGCAGCAATAGAAATTATATTCGACAATGCAGTGCAAGCTCCGGGAGCGTATGCACAAACAGGTATGGAAGAATTATATCCCACACCACCCTGTCCGTTACCTAATTGTCCGTATGCACCATTTCCCATTGTCCAAACAGTATTATCCCATCTGATCATGGTAATGAATGATTCTCCGCAATCTGCATCAATAGCCCAGTTGATCGGGTTTGTTCCGTCATAAGTCAGTAATTCTGCTGAAGGATGATAGGTATTTGCAGTATAGGATGGTCCGAAAGACACACTGCTATTAAGCCCCCACGCATACACATTATGACTAGAAGTAAGAGCAACCGTGCAATTATCACCGCTCATTACTTTTACCACGTTAGTCAATGCTCCTCCTCCGGCAGCAACTGATTTAATAGTCTGCTTTGGTGTAGGTTGTGGAGAAGTTCCTCCTCCTAATCCATAAGTGCCGTCTCCTATTTTTCCAACCCAGTTATCTCCCCAGGCCCAGACAGTACCATCACTTTTTAATGCAACATCAGTAGAAATACCATTATCTATTTGCTGAACAGATGTCAGATTGGAATTTGTATTTTGTATCCACGCATTATTTGAGTTGTTGGGGGAACCAACTACTCCATCTCCCAATTCTCCCTGTTGATCATCACCTGCCACCCAAACAGTGCCATCAGGCTGGCGCAAAACACTTGTTCCCTGACTCATCATCCATGTTCCTATGGTAGGTTTCGTAAACATACTCAAAGCCGGTAATACAGGCGTAGCAGGAGGACTGATTGGCGTTGCACACACGATCTGCCTGCTGCTCGAAGGATTAGTGGACGGTGTCCAGGTAAGAGGCGTAACATTTATATAATCTGTATTTACAATGCTTACAAGAGATGCGCCAAGAACATTCCCTGTGGTTGCACTTGCCGATACATCATAAGTAAGCCAAAAGTAATATGGGCCTATGGCAGCGGGCATAACCTTATTGATTGTAAAAGTCATATTGCCTGAAGGACTTGTAATTGCAGAGCCCTGCTGAGTTGCCGTACCGAGGGTGTTTGTAGTATTATACCATAGTTTAGCATTTGAAATATCTGCAACATTTGTTGAACCGGCAGTTGTAAATGTTAAAGACACTAAAGTATACGTAGCGCTTCCGGAAACAGTTGATACAAGCTGAAGCTGCAACTGTGACATAGATTCTTTAGGGCTGCCTATTCCTACAGATGCTGTTTGAGCATTTGTCCATGTCCATGTATAATCATTTGTATATTTTGCAGCAAAAACATTTTCTCCCATTATAAAAGTGATTATGGAAACAAATAATAATGTAATTACTCCCGTCATGTTTTTAGCTTTCATAATCTGGTTCCTCCTGGTTGTTGTAAGTTTAAAATATAATTCAACATTTATAATTTAAGGAACAAGAATAACCCGGTGAAGCGGTCTTTACAAATTAAAAATTTGTTATTATCGGACGTCTAACGTACATTATAAACTATTATTTAGTAATTTTACAACACATTAAGGCATTATAATTTATATTCAATATAGCATGGCTAAAGAAATTTCCAAAGATCTATTCCATCTGATTAAGTCGCTGAGCAAATCTGAAAAAAGGTTTTTTAAATTAACTGCGTCAAGGCGAACAGGCGGAGATGGTACTAATTATATAAAACTTTTTGATGCGGTTGACAGACAGAAAAAAGAATACGATGAACGTAAAATAGTGCAGCAGGAAAAAAGTATCAGGCCGGAACGGCTCGCTGATATGAAAAATCACCTGTATGAAGTTATCTTAAAGAACCTGAGTGTTTATCATACTAACAAAACACTTGAAGCGAAATTGAAAAACATGTTGCATTATATTGAGATACTCTATGAAAAAGGATTGTATGACCAATGCCGGAAATTAATAATAAAGGCAAAACAAACAGCCGGCAAACACGAAAGTCATTTATACCTGCTTCATTTGCTGGTATGGGAGATTAACTTAATGCGATCGCAATCTTATTTCGGAACTTCCGAAAAAAACATGATAGAGATTTTTGCAGAACTGTTTGAGACAACCGAAAAATTTAAAAATGTTTATGATTATGAACATCTTGCTTCCAAACTGTTTATTAAATGGAAAAAGAAAGGGTATTCACGCACATCTTCAGACACAACGGAATATGCAAAAATTATTAACGACCCGCTTTTAAAAAATGAAAGCAATGCTCTTTCTTATCCAGCCAGGCTGTCATTATACTTTACTTACAGTGCTTATTTCTCCCTTCAAAACGATTTTATAAAATCTTATCGCTACGCTCAAAAAACGGTTCAGTTATTGGAAGATCACCCCCACCAGGCAGAAGAAAAAACAAAGCAATACATTGCCGCTTTGAATAATCTTATCATCGAACAATTTAATTTAAAAAGATATGCTGAAATTCCGGTTTCAATAAAAAAATTAAGAGCTGTCTCTATAAAATCAAAAGGCATGAGAGATACGGTTTTTCTCAGCACCAACAATTTTGAACTGGGAATGTATATAAGCACCGGGGAATTTGAAAAAGGATTAAATCTTGTAACCGACATTGAAAAGGAACTGGACAACAAAGAGGGCATTCAAATTATGAGCAAAGAACATGAAACGATCTTATATCATAATATATTCCAGATTTATTTCGGAGCAGGTCAGTATTCAAAAGCAATCGGATATCTCAATAAAATATTAAATGATACCACCATTGATTTAAGAAATGACATTCTTTGTTTTGCGAGAATTCTGAATCTTATCACCCATTTCGAATTAAGACACATGAATTTGCTTGAATATGTTGTAAAGTCAACCTATTACTTTCTTAATAAAAGAAAACGGCTCTATAAATTTGAAACTTCTGTTCTTGATTTTATCAGGAAAAAACTTCCCAAAGTTATTACTGAGAAAGAATTGATCAAAGCATTTAAAGAATTAAAAACAGAATTCGAAGAAATAACCAAAGATGCTTTTGAGAAAAAAGCGCTGGAATATTTTGACTTTATTTCCTGGCTCGAAAGTAAAATCGAGGGAAGGCCTTTTGCAGAGATTGTGAAGAAGAAAGGTGCTAAAGCTATTCCTTCACAAATTTAAGCTGCCTGCCTCCTGCCGTTATGAAATACATGCCGGAGGCAAGGCAGGCTGTGCTTATATGAACACACCCGTCCGCACCGGAATTTTTCACGATAAGCCTCTTGCCCGCCAGGTCGCTGATCATAACTTCTTCCCCCGGAAGGCTTCTGACTTTCATATCATCATTAACCGGATTGGGAGAAACAGAAACAGCCGGCCTTTTTTCCCAACCGGCAACCGGAATAGTTTCTGAATAAGCAAAGCGGCCGTCGGACAACACCTGTTTCAGGCGGTAGTAGCTTATCCCTGGAAATGGATCTTCATCAAGAAAAGAATATTCCTCCGGGACTCGGGGAACGGATTTGCCTTCAATCCTTCCTATGCCGGTAAAAACTTTTCCATCTTTGCTTTTCTCTGCAATGTAACACGAAACTGATTTCTCAAGAACAGGATGAGCCTTCCATATGAGCAATACGCCATTATAAACAACTTCTCCCTCAAACATGAGAAAGTCAACCTGCAAAGGGATCTCAGTAAAGGCAGTGATGGATCCGGGGGTGGTCAAACCTGTTCCTGAAAGTGTGTTTGTGAAAGCGTTTGAGATCCCCGACTGCAGCCATCCCCCTGAAAAATATTTCTGGAGTGCAAACGCTGACTCGTTCCCCGAAACGTCAGTATCAGCATATATACAGCTTACATCATACACAGGATTTGTGATTCCGGAAAAATCAATATTCCAGTAACGCGAGATGTAATCCCCTGTCCCGGCCGGCATAAACTGATGTATGCTATCCCTGAGATTCAGTGTAAAAAAAGCCGAGGAAAGGAATCCTGACTGAAGCATAAACGTGAAAGGGGAATATTCATCCCTGTCGCCCACGGGAAAAAAGTAAGTATTCCCCGCTGAGGGTATATATTTCTTCACAAGTCCTGTACCTTCGCAGGCGATATAGGAAGAAGGCGTGCCTCCCGATATAACGGCATCCGAAGGAGCAGCGCTGAAAATGATATCCGATGACCCGGCGGCAAGAACACCCTTGGAGAGAACAAGAATACTGTCAATGCCAATATTCCTTTCAAGATCAACGATGCCGCTGCCTTTGTTTATCTCGAGGAAAAAGAAAGATAATGAAGCCGATGTACCTTTGATTTTCTGATCTGACATCCCTGAGAGCCTGAAGATACGGCCGTGATCGCTGTCGTAAATTACAGATCCGTCGGCGATTAAGTCGCCCAGGACTTCAGTTCCCGTTCCGTAATTTCTGTAGGTTGACCCGGCAGCTATGTGCAGATTTCCGCCGACAACTACCGGGGTTGAATTCCTGCAGTCATTCATAAAGTTAACAGGGTTGATGCCGCTTCCTCCTATTTCAAAGCTGCCTTTGATTCTGGGGTAATCGCCCGATCCGCTGAAAGATGAGAAGCCTGCAGTAACCCATGCTGCAGATGTAAGGTTTTCAATGGCGAGATTCGGGTAATACATTCCGCCCACAGTGCTGAGCACGGGATCTGTGGAATCTACTTTCCTGCTGATCCACCATGCAGAAGACGGAATATTGCTTATACCTCCTCCGTAATTGTCTCTCCATGCATTGCATGACGTTCCTCCCTTTGTTCTTACAAGAGAGGCATTATTCCCCATAACCCATGATGCCCCTGCATTCCATTGCAGGCTGTTAGGGCCGGAGTCGTAAAATGTTCCGTTTATGAGCACATCTGTGCCGGGCCCGTTATTCACAGTGATGAGGCTTCCGGGAACATCGGCATAAACAAGCGTTCCTCCGGTAGAAACAAAAAGCTGGTCGATCGTTACGGAGGTATTAATGGAAACACTGTCCCCATACCTGATAATTATTCCTGAGGAAAGATAAGAGGGAACCGTGTCGGCCGTGGTCCATGAGGAAATCCCGTCAGGTGAAACGTCCCACGTTGAAGCTGTTTCCCATTGCCCTGATGACCGGGAGCGGAAAAACCATGACACATGAGAAATCAATGCATAAGCTTTTACTGAAAGGTCGTCAATGGAAAGTCCGTGATCAAAACCCGCATCATTCTTGTCTTCCCATCGCAGCCAGAAAGAATCTCCGGAACTGACAGCTGTATTTATTGTAAACGGGGAGACGGGGGTCATGTTAACAGGGAGATTTCCGTCAAGAGCACCTGCAGCACCTGTTTGCGGGGAAATAAAATCCAGTTGGGGAACAGATATCCATGTGCCGCCCTGTATGCCTGTGCTTCCCACACGGTACTGGAAAGAGATCTGTTGGGTCAACACATTATCGCACCTCCACTGCTCACCCGTATAGGATATTTCAAAAGAGGTAAGCGGGTAAGGAGTATTGTTGTATAAAGAAAGTCCATAATAAATATCTCCCGTCGAGGATGAAGATACGGAACCCATTGCCCTGTCTGGCGCTGAGAGGGATCCGAATCCATAACATGCTCCGGCTGTTGAAGTACCCGCCCCTGCAGTGATCAGTGATCGGGAGGAATACCATCCCGGGAGAAGGCTGTCGTCTCTCCAGGTATAAACCCCTGCTGCCGAAGGAAGGGTATTGAAATTCTGAGCATACGTGAAGGTTGCGGTATCTATAAGAATATTTCTTGATGTGTACCATACCTGCGCCCCTGAAGACGCATTCTCTCCTCCGGAGAATAAGTAGTTTCCCAAAGGGGCAACAGACGGCGTACCTCCTGAATTAGCAGGTATTCCAAACCCATCAGTATTGGATTGAACAAAATTGATCCCGTCTGAAGAACTCCATAAAGGTGTTCCGGAAGCAGGGGAAACTCCCGCTGCCCATAGTTTCCTGAAAGCACGAACAGGAGCGGTTATCCCGCTCACCGCGGGTCCTTTTCCGAAAGCATCGGCGGAAACCACCTGCCAGCCGGACATGTCGGGCGACCTGAGCATCTGTCCCCCCTTGACATTATTTTCTACAGTAATGTAATTACACCCGGCAAAGGAGCAAAAAGAGATGATGCCAGTGTTTGTACTGTCTCCTGTTATTAAACTAACTGTTCGTCCGCACCAGCTTCCTGAATCTCCGGTAAAAGAAAAATATATCATTCCCTTGCCGGATGTTCCCGCATACAGTGTATCATTCCACACATGCATGCATGATATTTTTTTCACGGAGGAATCTACGGCAGAAAAATCCAGTACATCCTCCCATACCGCCCCGCTCCCGTTGTACGGGGTTCTCCAGAGCCTGGCACCGTTCATATTTTCGGTACCGGCATAAAGATATGAGCCGTATATTCCCATGCAGGATGTGATGCGCACACTGGCAGCATCCCCGAAACCGTTGCTGTTGAATTGAGAAAAATTAAGTCCGTCGGATGAACGATAACATCTGGCACCGTCAGCGGTGTTATAAAAAGAAGCGAAAATGTAACCGCTCCCCGATGCAATGGAAGAAACAGCCGCATCACCTGGAGCGAGTGCAGGAGAATAATTAATGACCTTCTTCCAGGACGTGTCTGTTATGCCGGACGGAGATCTCCATATCTCAGCCGTACCGCTGCTGCGGCTCGTCCCTGCATAAATATATCCATTGAACACATGCAGGGCGGAAACGCCTTTATTGGCGGCATCTCCGAAGCCGGAAGTTATCACCGGGTTCCATCTGTCTGTTTGTGCGGGAATTTCTGTAACGGTGAGAAACAAAACACCCGAAAGGAAAAGCTGTTGTAAGAAGCCCTTCATAATCACCCTCCTCTTTAAAAAAGTACAACGGGGACAAAGGTAAATTAAAATATCATTATGTCAAAAACTTTTGCCTCTGAATAAAATTCCAATCCCATCTCAGCCCTCCGCCATTATAAGTACCACCTCGCTTTTATTCAGATTGCATGCGCATTAATTATGACAAAACATTTTTGCGATGGATCCTAATCCATTATCCACTTTTAAAAAATACATTCCTTCTGACAATTTCTCAATGTTGAGTTTTAATTTGTTTATTCCCGGCTTTGCTGTTGTCTGCTCTTGCATTACAACATTTCCAAGAACATCTATTACAGAAATGTTTACCAGGGCACTTTCATTCGAATAAAATTCATAACTCAATTCTTTATCGGATGGAATAGGATAAATATTGACTGACGATTTATTGATTTGCTTATTGTTGATTGAAATAGTTTTTGAATATGAGAAGTTACCATCATAGTCAATTTGTTTGAGACGATAATAATTTATTCCTGCCAATGGCTGTTCATCTACGAAAGAATAATTTTTTTGAGCCGTTGAGTTTCCCATACCTGCTACTTTTCCTGTTTCTTCCCATTCACTTTCACGCTCACCTTTTCTTTCTATTATGAAATAATCATTACTTATTTCGCTTGATGTAGTCCACTTCAATATTATATTTTCTTCCTTATCCCTTTCACCCGTAAAGGAAAGCAGTTTTATGGGAAGTACCTGACAAAGAAGGGTAGCAGATCCTCCGGATCCAGACGATCCTCCTGAACTTGATGTTGGTGCTGGTGTAAATGCCAATACCCCTGAGTTTTCGGTACCTCCTGAACTAATTACCGGTGATGGGGGAGTAATTTGATTGCACCCTGCATTGCCATTAGCGTCAGTTTTAATTAAATAAAGATCAAAAGATCCGCCAAAACTATTCTTTGTATATCCGGCAATAATGTACCCGCCATCCGGAGTTTGTTGTACAGACCTTCCATAATCATCCCCTGTTCCGCCATAAGTCTGTGACCATTGAAATGTACCATCAGAAGCAGTTTTAATTAAATACACATCCCATAATCCTCCTCCCGGGCTAGTCGATATTTCACCGGCAATAATATATCCTCCATCATTGGTTTGTCGAATAGAACGCGCATACTCCCATCCTGTTCCCCCAAAGGTTTTTGTCCATTGCAAAGAGCCATTTGAAGATGCCTTGACTAAATAAATATCATCGTATCCGCCTGCTCCTAAATTAGATGTAAAACCAGTAATAATATACCCCCCGTCATTGGTTTGCTGGGCGGAATATCCTACTTCATTATCTGGTCCTCCATAAGTTTTTGTCCATTGTACACTACCAGCGGAAGATGTCTTGACTAAATAAATATCAGCGCTATTACCGGTACCTGCTCCATATCCGTAAGCATCTGTTTCCCCAATAATAATATATCCTCCATCACTGGTTTGCTGACTATAAAACCCCTCATTCTGATATGATCCGCCAAAAGTTTTAGCCCAGCCCAGCCCTGCTCCAATGTTTCCGTCTGAAGAAGTTTTAATTAAATACATATCAGCAAATGTTCCGAAACTATATGTCATGCCGGCAATAACATATCCTCCATCGTTAGTTTTGCGAACAGATGCTACCCTTTCGGTACTGCTTCCGGAAAAAGATTTTGTCCACTGCGGAGATCCATCAGAAGCGGTCTTTACTAAATAAACATTTGGATTAAATCCTGATAATTCCACTATGCCTGCAACAATATATCCGCCATCAGAGGTTTGCCTGGCAAAAGCAGTCCCTTCCCATTGTGTTCCCCCATACGTTTTTGTCCATTCAAGAGAACCAGTTGATGATATTTTGACAAGATAAAGATCTCTTAATCCCGCTCCGAAACTTTCTGTAGAACCCGAAATAATATAGCCCCCATCTGCGGTTTGGTCAACATCATAGCCTTGTTCGATACCTGCTCCGCCATAGGTTTGCTGAAAGGTTATTTGTGAATAAGATTGATTATAAATCACAATTAAAAAAATTAAAAACAAAATGTTTTTCATGTTTTTTTTTAATCCGCCTTCGCGTTCCGCTACGGCGGACAAGAGTGTCCGGGGGTTGCGCCGGGGTTAATACCAATTTATTAAAACTTTTGAGTTATAAGTTGTTTTATTGCTTTATAAATTTGTTTTGCGATTGTTGTATGCCATTATCCATTTTCAGAAAATACACTCCTTGTGATAAATTTTGAATATTAAGTTTTGATTTATTCATTCCTCTCTTTGCTTTTGTTTCTTCCTGCATCACAATATTCCCAAGAACATCAATTACAGTAATATTTATTTCGGAATCCCCCTCCGTAAAAAATTCACAAATCAGTTCTCTATCAGAGGGAACAGGATAAATATTGACTGACGATTTATTGATTTGCTGATTGTTGATTGAAATGATTTTCGAATAACTAAAGTTGCCATCATAATCAACTTGTTTCAAACGATAATAATTTATTCCCCTGAGAGGATATTTATCTGTGAAAGAATAATTTGAATTTATGTTTGTTGTTCCCGCACCTTTGACTTTGCCATATTCTTCAAATGTTTTTCCGTCTGAACCCCGCTCAAGAATATAATAATCGTTATTGCTTTCAGTAGCTGTTTCCCATTTAAGAATTATATTATTTTTATCTCCAGGTTGGCCCGTAAAGGATAAGAATTCTACAGGTAAAACAGCCGAACACCATTCCCGGAAATCTGAATAATAAGCTGATATATTAAAATTCACCCCTGTGCCGATATATCCGCAAGTGCCGATGGAAAAACCAACAGCAGTTTCTCTTCCCGCCCCGCTGAAGTTGGTTTTTGCTGTCCACGCTCCGCTGGGGGGACTAACGGATGGGTCCCATTCCCAGAAATCGTTCTTTAACGCATTCGTATTGTCAAAGCCAGTTCCGATGTATCCTTTTGTGCCGATAGAAAAACCTATTGCGTCAACTCTTGGTGTTCCGCCAAAGCTGGCTCTTGATGCCCAATTGCCTGTGGCCTGATCCCATTCCCAGAAATCCTGATGGAATGATCCGTCTGTTCCTAATCCGATGTATCCTTTTGTACCAATAGAAAAGCCCGTTGCGCCGTATCTTAGGCCTCCCGGATAATCTGTTTTTTGAGACCATTGGTTATAAGTAGCAGAGGCAATATCTCCATCCCACTCCCAAAAATCCTTCAGCGTTGTTCCCATACTGAGATTATTGTAACCTGTACCGATATAACCTTTTGTGCCGATGGAAAAACCAACAGCATAAGCTCTTATTGGTCCCGGCAGATTGGTTTTCTGTATCCACTGGTTATAAGTAGGGGAGGCAATATCTCCATCCCATTCCCACAAATCCTGATTGTAAAAAGGGGAATTACTCTGAAAGCCGGTTCCGATATAACCTTTTGTACCGATGGAAAAACCAACGGCAAACCGTCTTGCTGTACCCGGGAAATTAGCTTTTTGAGCCCATGTATTAGTACCCTGATTCCATTCCCAGAAATCCTGATAATAATTCCCCAAATTATCGCACCCTGTACCAATATAACCTTTAGTGCTAATAGAAAAACCTGTTGCACCATATCTTAAACCTCCCCCAAAAGCAGTTTTTGTTGTCCATGTTTGTGCATAGCAATTTAAAGTCCCACTCTGAAACAAGTTCAAAACAAGATTTCCTGTTAACAATAAAGTTGTTATAATAATTTTTTTCATACTTTACTTACTCCTTTTTTTTACTGCTTCACAAATTTAATTTGTGATAATTCTGTTCCGTTTCCTATTCTTAAAAAGTACACCCCTTCTGATAATTTCTCAATGTTAAGTTTTAATTTGTTCACTCCTCGCTTGGCCTGCGTTTGTTCTTGCATTATAATGTTTCCAAGAACATCCATTACTGAAACATTTATTAAAGAATTTTCATCTGAATAAAATTCGTAATTCAGTTCTTTATCGGATGGAACAGGATAGATAGTTAATGACTGATGGTTAATAGTTGATTTAATGGAAATAGTTTTTGAATATGAGAAGTTCCCGTCAAAGTCAATTTGTTTTAAACGGTAATAATTCATTCCTGCAACCGGATGCTGGTCAGAAAAAGAATAGTTTTGTTTAGCAGTTGAATTACCTGCTCCTTTTACTTTTCCTGTTTCTTCCCATGCACTTTCCCGGATGCTGCGGTTACTCGATGCATCACCTTTTCTTTCTACTATGAAATAATCATTACTTATTTCGCTTGATGTTGTCCATTCCAATAGATTTTCATTTCCTTTCATGTATCCGCTAAAGTTGAGAATACCTACAGGTAAAACTCCGCAGGCACTCATGTCATACTTCCCATAAAAAATATCATGCCCCCCTGCCGATACAAGATTATTTACCACACCAGGATCAGGGTTAAAATCGGCTGTCAGGGAAAAATATCCTGTCGTATACACATTACTGCCTGTTGCATCCACGGCTATAGCATAACCTATGTCATTACCTGAAGCAGTGCTGCTTCCCATCCGTCCTGCACAAACATAATTGCCTGAAGCATCATATTTGGCTATGAAAACATCTGCCACTCCTGCAGAAACCAGATTAGGAGTACCTACCGCCATATCAAAATCAACTGTTCCTGTGAAATATCCTGTGATATATGTATTTCCGGAAGCATCAACAGCAATACCCTGTCCTACAGCAGTACCTCCTGTTGCTATTGATCCGGGGAAGGCGATTGCCCATATTAAGTTTCCATCAGTATCGTACCTGGCATCAAAGCAAATGTGGGCAGTACCATTAGTACCCAGCAAAGTTGTACCGCCTGCGGAAGGGTCAAAGTCGGGCGAAATCATATCGTAATATCCTGTAATATATATAGTTCCGGAGGCAGGGTCAACTGTAAGAGCGTTAACTTGTTCAGGGCTTCCTCCTCCTATGCCTTTTGCCCACAGGTAATTTCCATTCGGATCGTATTTTGCAAAGTAAATATTATTTTGCAAAGCGGGAGAAGATGTAAGAGTGCTAACTGACCCGCTGCTCGGATCAAAGTCGGCTGAGTTATAAAAATTACCGGAAATATAAATATTCCCGGAAGCATCAAGTGCTATGCTGCAAGAGTTATCATTCCCTGCCCCCCCGACATTTTTTGCCCAGAGATAACCTCCATCGGAGTCATATTTTGCAAAGAATATATCACTGGTTGCTCCTCCGGTAGAAGAAAGATTGTTTGTAACCAAGATATCGGGGTTAAAGTCCACGGTATTCTGAAAAGTTCCTGTAACATATATATTCCCTGATACATCAAAGACGGTACTATAACCATTATTCACCCCGCCGCTCCCGAAAGAGTTTGCCCAAAGAAACCCACCGTTAGAATTATATTTAGCCAAGAGAATCTCAGACCCTCCACCTGTTACACAAGCATTGCCAGAACCGTCAACAGCGACACCGTAACCATAATAAGAGCCGGTAGTTCCAACCGTTTTAGCCCAAAGGTAACCTCCGGTGGGATCGTACTTGGCAAGAAACATATCATAGGTTCCACTTCCGCCAGCGGGTGTAATATTTACTGTATTACCACTCGGATCAAAATCGGCTGTGGAACGAAAGTATCCTGTAATGTATACATTTCCGGAAGCATCATACGCGATGCTGTTGCCCTGGTCACTGCTTGTGCCTCCTATTTTATTTGCCCACTGGTAGACGGGCTGAGCGAATAATTGCAAATTGCAAATTAAGATAAATGGAAGTAGTTTTTTCATGGTTTATTTTAATCTTTACTGTTTAATAAATTTTGTTTGAGTATTATTCACTTTTAGAAAACATATTCCTTCTGATAAATTTTGAATATTTAGTTTTGATTTGTTTATTCCCTGCTTTGATTGTATTTGCTGCTCCATAACAATAAGCCCAAGCACATCCATTACTGAAATATTTACTTCATGGGGGTTATTTAATCAAAGAGGTTACCAATACATTTTCATTGCCTTTAGCTTTCCGGCGGATTCTCTTTTTATTTTTTGCAGTGCGGTTGTGGGATTGTATTTTTTTTTCTGCTTCCCAATAATTGTCTCCGAATCTGTCGGAAAGCAATGGATGTACTTCAAATAAGAACATGGTTGCCGGGTTTTAGTTATTTATAAATGCTGCTTAATCCGCCTTCGCGTTCCGCTACGGCGGACAAGAGGGTCCGGGAGTTGCCCCGGGTTAATACCAATTTATTTATTTTCTCAATTATTAATAATAGAATTACTTTATAATCAACTTTTGGTTATGAATTTCCTCCTGAGAACTTGCTTTGACCATATATACCCCGGGAGTTAATTTTTTGGAAAAGTCGGTGGCTATTAAAAATGTCCCGTCTATGAATGCAGGAACAATTTGTGAGTATGCTTGTCTTCCGGTCATATCAAGCACAACGACAAGAATTTCTTCTCCATAAATTCCTGTTAAACTTATAGAAATACTGCTCCCGTCGGAAGGATTGGGAAACACTGAAAACTCTATACCGAAATCTGTTTTTACCTCCATAACATGAGAGAAAGAAAACTTCCCGTCATAATCAGTTTGTCTTAAACGATAATAAGAGTTTCCGCTCAAAGGATTTTCATCAATCGCATCATAATTCAACACAGAGCTGCTATTGCCTGCTCCTTTAACAGTTATAACAGGTTCAAATTGCTGACCATCCCGGGATCTTTCTAATGTGAAGAACTCATTATTCTTTTCGGAGGCAGTAGCCCAGCTTACAATAACATCATTATCAGTGAACTTTGCTTCACAATGCAAAAGATCCACAGAGAGAATTATATTTACTGAACCTAAATAAAAATTATTAGCTAAATCTGTCAGCGTTAAATCCTTTCTATTTACCTGAGGGGTGGCAGGAGTACCACTGTTAGTGCCCGCATTGCCAACTACACTGCCTGCTAAAGTCAACCTTAAATCATCCACATCAGAAATAGTCCCGAATCCTGTGCCTTCCATACGAAGATTATAAGTTCCTCCGGCCAAGCCATCGGCTGTGGACAGCGTCCAGAAAGCATCATGTCTTGTAACTACAGTAGCAGCCCCGTCAGGAAAAGACACATTGCTTATCGCGGAAGCATCTGTATGCGAAATACTTGCCGTGCCACCTGCATATGGTGCTGATACAGGTGCACTGATATAAAACAGGCGGGAATTATTACTGGATGTTCCCATAGGGAATAATCCGGCTGCATTTCCATCAGCGATAGTATTTGTGTCAAACCATCTTTTGAAAGTTCCATTATACAAAAGTCCGTTTGTATAAGTCAGACTTCCTATGTTAGATACGGAGGTTCCCAAAGTAAGAGTACGGGCATTAAGATTAATATTCCCCGCACTCATTGTGATATTATTCCTGACAAGGATATCCGTTGTACTAAATGTAAGTTGCGGAGAAGCTGAAGCAGAATTCATAATAAAATTATAAAATGTAAAACTGCCGGCACCGGATAGTGTTGTTTTACCCTGAAATTCCGTACTTCCTCCTGTGGCATTCACTACGCCTGCATTTGTCCATGTTGCAGTATTTTGTACAATAATTCTTCCTCCGTTCTGGTCTATTCTGTCTCCCGCATAATTCATAGTTACAGGTCCGCTTACTGTAAAAGTACCGCCACTTATATCTATGTCGATATTACAGGTGTATGAGTGTGCTATACCCACGCATGTTACAATTCCACCTGTTACGAGCAGGTGAGGATAATCGTTAAGTCCATTGGTTGTGATTTCAAACAAAAGTTTCCCGGTTACAGTACAGGTTCCTCCTGAAATGTCGAAGGTAGCAGTGGCTGTGGTATTTGCTCCGTCTAATTGTAAGTCGCTACCGACCACCAAAGTACCCCCATCCATATCGAGTAAACTGTAGGAAGTGCCCTTATCTTTTATTAGTAAATTATCTGTAGTTATTATGCTTCCTGCTGTAAAATTCAATCTGGCACCTGTATTTATATTCAGATCATCTCCTGTTGTGATTGTGCCTCCTGTAACATTCATCACCGCATTGGCACTCAGTACCAAATCATATAATGTTCCGCCAATGGAAAAGACACCTCCACTCATATCAATCCTTGATCCCGCATCTTGTAATTGCACGTCTCCGCTAGTTGTAATGTCTGCCTGAATAGTAAGAATACTTGTACCTCTTACTGTTATTCTGCTTGGAGAGAAAGATGAATTAACACTGATGGCAGGGTCAGCGGCAGCACCTGTGTAATTTATTCTTCTAATCACAATTGTATCTCCTGATGCCGGTAATCCTGATGACCAGTTAGCACCATTGTTCCAGTCGCTACTTACATTCCCTGTCCAATTGTTTGTAGTTGAATAACCAATATTACAAAGCAATGTGCTGACAATTAATAATGACAAAAACAAGTTTTGTTTACTTCTTTTTATAGATGTGTACAGAAATTGGTTCATGCCTGGGGTCCTCCTGATTTTTACTGTTTAATGAATTTTGTTTGAGTATTATTCACATTTAAAAAATACATTCCGTCCGGTAATCTTTCAATATCGATTTCTGATTTATTTATGCCCCGCTTTGCTTTTGTTTGTTCCTGAACTACAATATTTCCAAGCAAATCCATAACAGAAATGTTTATCATAGAATTTTCTTCCGAGTAAAATTCATAATTCAACTCCTTATCTGAGGGGATGGGATAAATACTTACTGTTGATTTATTAATTTGATGGTTGTTGATTGAAATAGCCTTTGAATAAGTGAAGTTGCCATCGTAATCAACTTGTTTTAGGCGATAATAATTTATTCCCCTAAGAGGATTTTTATCTATGAAAGAATATTTTGAATTTGTATTGCCTGCTCCTTTTACTTTTCCTATTGCTTCAAAATTATTTCCATCTCCACCTTGTTCAATAATGAAGTAATCATTATTCACTTCACTTGTTGTTGTCCATTGTAAAAGATTGTTTACTCCATCATCTCTGCCAGCAAAGGAAAGTAACCCTATAGGCAATACAGCACATCCGTTATAGCTGGCAAGAAAAGCATCAATACTTGAAGATGGAGCAGTAAAAGAAGCAGTACCGGCTCCCGGATCAAGATCGGCTGTTGCCGTAAAATATCCGGCCACATAATAATTACCTGAACTTCCTGCAGCTATGGCATTTCCGGCATCATTAGCTGTGCCACCTATAGTACCGGCACATTGAAATCCTCCGGTTGCGGCATCATACTGGGCAACGAAAGCATCACCTAATCCTGCATCAGCAAGGGGATAAACTCCGGGACCCGGGTCAAAATCCATAGGAAAAAATGAACTTGACACAGAAAATGCCCCCGTTACATAACAAGAAGTTCCGGCCGCATCTATAGCTATTCCGTTTCCCTTGTCAACCATACTCTCTCCTATTCCGAACGCCCACTGATAAGCTCCGTCGGAACTGTATTTTGCCACGAAAATGTCTTCGGTTGATATAGAAGAAATAGTAGGAGATGCACCCTGATGAAAATCAGCATTCGTCCCTTGAAACGACCCTGTAACATAGGCACTTCCTAAAGCATCAACTGCTATTGCATATCCATAATCGTATTCAAGACTTCCTTGTCCGCCTACGTTAATAGCCCACTGGTATGTGCCGGCAGTAGTGTATTTTCCGATAAAAATATCATCGTACAGAGCTCCTGTAGTTAGGTTAGCAGTTCCGGGACCCGGATCGGCATCAACGGATCCGATTATGTCTCCCGTGATATAAATATAATTTGCCGAAGGGTCCAGTGCTATTGCATATCCCTTATCCATACTTGACCCGCCAATATTAAATGCCCACTGGTAACTGCCAGCTGAATTATATTTAGCAACAAAAATGTCCCAGCTGGATGGAGTAAGATTGGCTGTTCCGGAACCTGGATCAAAATCGGCTGTACATGAAAACTGTCCTGTTACATAACAATTGCCGTAAGTATCTGCACTTACTCCTTGCCCATGATTTGCGTTGGTGGCACAACCTAATTTAAAAGCCCACTGATATGCACCGGCAGCATCGTATTTGGCTAAAAAAGCACCGGCAGTAGATGCGCTTGGTGAATTAAGAAGAGCCGTTCCGGATCCTGGATCAAAATCTACCGAATTGGCTCCTGTTCCGAAAAAATCTCCTGTAACATATACATTTCCGGAACCATCTACTGCTATGGCATTTCCTACATCATGATATGAGCTACTCGTGTTTCCTATACGAAAAGCCCATTGATAGGCACCCACAGCATCGTACTTAGCCACATAAATATCCCTGCCCCCTGCACTGGTAAGATTAGCAGTTCCCGGACCCGGATCAAAATCGCAAACTCCCGATGTGGCCCCTGTCAGGTAGAAATTTCCTGACCCGTCTAATGCGATTCCATTAGCTTTTTGTGTGCCGGCTCCCGGAGCAAAGTCCCATCCCCACTGGTAGACGGGCTGAGCAAATGATTGCAAATTGCAAATTAAGATAAATGGAAGTAGTTTTTTCATAGTTTGGTTCTCCATATTTTTTAAAGCAATGGTTGTTATTTTTTGTACAAATTAAAGATAGTGATGGGGCAGATGCGATAGCAATCCAAAATTTATTAATTATCCTAATGCCGTTTTATAAATAATTGTATATTTATGTAAATTTTGATATAAACAGACAATATTACGTTTGAAAGCCGATGAAGAATTTGCCTGATTTGTTTCAACTTATCAAATCGCTGTCCATGCAGGAAAAGCGATATTTTAAATTATCATGCTCTGTTCAAAAAGGGAATAAAAATTATTTGAAGTTATTTGATGCTATTGAAAAACAGTCGCGTCAATCAGGAGAATATGATGAGCGTATAATTCAACAAAAGGAAAGTTTCAAAAAATTGCCTAATCTGAAAAACTACCTCTATACCCTTATTTTAAAAAGCCTGGAATCTTATCATGCCAATATGAATATAGATTCAGGACTAAAAAGTTATATGCACCATGCGGCAATTCTTTTTGAAAAAGGACTGTATGAACAATGTAAAAAGGTAATAACTAAAGCAAAAGCATTGGCTGAAAAATATGAAAAACATTTACTGTTGCTGGAATTATCGGACTTTGAATTTGAACTGATTCGTGCACAGTCCTTTAAAGGAAAAACAGAAAATGACATGGAGAACTGGTATGCGCAAAGAGTGAGAGTGAATAATAAATACAGTACTGAAAAAGAATACGAACGGCTTTCTGCAAGGATGTCTATGCGAATATATAAAAAAGGCAGAACCACAAGAAGTGACACTGATTTATCGGCATATCATGATATTATTAATCATCGCTTACTTCGAACAGAAAATAATGCGATGTCTTATCAATCATTATATCATTATTACAGGATTCAGCTGGCTTATTTTTTTGCGCTTAATGATTTTACCGCTGTATATTCTTACAGCCAAAAATTAATAAAACTAATGGAAGCCCATCCTCATCAGATAGAAGAAGGACTGCAATTATACGTATCTGCATTAGGTAATTTGATTACTTGCCAGGCTAATCTTAAAAAGTACAAAGAAGTAGAGTTAAGTTTAAAAAAACTGAAGGAAATAAACACAAAATCAAGTTATGTAAAAAGTCAACTGTTCTATATTACAAATAACATGAATTTAATCATGTGTATTAATACCGGTGAATTTGATAAAGGATTAAACCTGATTGCACCTATTCAAGAAGAACTAAATAAGAATACACTATCCAAACATGCCGAAATGCCTTTGCTATATAATATTTTCTATATTTATTTTGGAGCCGGTAATTATCGTGAGGCTCGCAATTATTTAAACAAAATAATAAATGATACAACTACTGATGTAAGAAGCGATCTTTATTGTTTTGTAAAGATTATTAACCTCATTGTTCATTTCGAATTAGGAAATGAAAATTTACTCGAATATATTGTAAAATCAACTTACCGTTTTCTCTATAAAAGAAACCGTCTCTATAAATTTGAAACTTCTATTTTGAATTTTATCAGAAAAAAACTTCCGCACATTAAATCTGATAAAGAACTTATAATGTCATTGAAAGAATTAAAAAAAGAAATAGAGGAGGTCACGAAAGTTTCTTTTGAAGCTAAAGCCCTGGATTACTTCGATTTTATCTCCTGGTTAGAAAGCAAAATTTCCAATAAATTATTTGCAGAAATAGTGAAAGGGAAAGCACACGCGGCATAAGCATGCCGAGAGTATTATATCCCCTCAGAATGAAATTCAACCAGTCCTTCCATAGGACTCTTCATAATTTTTCCGGCCCGGATGCCGGAAGCGGATGCCGCTTTAAGGAAAATTTCCCGGTAATGAAAACCAACAGAACCAACAACATGAAGGGATTCAGCACCGTAGTTATCATATTTGAAAGAGAGTACTATGAAAGCTACTAAGCTTTATCGTGGTGGAAATGATTGCGATGGGGATTGTGATGGTAAGTTCTCCTGAACTATTAATTTTTGCTGTAAATTTTCGTATTTTTGCAAAAAACATATTGCATGACACCCTCTGTAAAATATCTTAAAGAAGCAAAATTTAAAGAGCCGATGGTGGTAATTCCTCTCCGCCAGTACGAAGCATTGATAGAACACATGGAAGATTTGGAAGACAGTTTTGCTGTCAGAGAAAGAGCTGACGAGAAGAATATTCCGTGGGCACAGGTTAAAAAGGACATCAAAAAAAAGCTCTCTAAAAAATAACAGACCGAAAGGAAATGTACACTGTTATTTTTAAGAATAGTGCCCGTAAAGAACTTCTCTCTCTTCCTGACAACACGATTGTCGCTATTGAAGAAAAAGTTGATACACTTGTGCATAATCCCCGACCGCACGGTTGCAAAAAACTTTCGGGGAGTACCAATGAATACCGTATCCGTATTAGAAATTACAGAGTGATTTAAACGATTACCGATAAGGTATGCACGGTATTTATTATTAAAATAGCTCATCGTAAAGAATCGTATCGTTGAATACAATAATCATTGAACAGCCGTAAATACTCCTTACTGCTTTGATGCCTGCCGGCATAAGCATGCCGAGAGTATTATATCCCCTCAGAATGAAATTCAACCAGTCCTTCCATAGGACTCTTCATAATTTTTCCGGCCCGGATCCCGGAAGCGGATGCCGCTTTAAGGAGAATTTCCCGGTAATGAAAACCAACAGAACCAACAACATGAAGGGATTCAGCACCGTAGTTATCATATTTGAAAATATGTCTCCTGAAAAACTCCGTGAACGAATCAGCAACCATTTTTTCCATGAATGGATCGCTGATGTGTTCTCTTATAAACGGACTGAATGAGGCGAGATATTTATTGGGATTCTTTTTCCTGTATATCATTTCAAGAACCTTTTCATTAGTCAAACCGGAAGCAGCAGTAAAATCCCGGTGAATGGGAGGAGGCAATTCCCTGTATAGAAAATGACAAAGAAGCTTTTTTCCCAGGTACGCTCCGCTGCCCTCATCACCGAGTATAAACCCGAGGGATGGGACATTATCAATTATTTTCTCTCCATCGAACAGACAGGAATTTGAACCTGTACCAAGAATTGCCGCTATGCCTCTCTCCCGCCCGCAAAGAGCCCGGGCAGCAGCAAGAAGATCATGGGATATGGTTATGCCCGCATGGGGAAAACAATCCGCAAGGCCTTTCTTTACTATGCTGCGCATGGCTTCGGAGGAACATCCGGCCCCGTAAAAATAAATATCCCGGATTTGCTTTTCTCCGGCAACAGGCAGCAACTCTTCACGGACTACCCGTGCAATCTCAGGGGCATCATGAAAGTAGGGGTTTATCCCTGAAGTAATCACAGCAGGAAATTTTTCGTCCCCTCCGGCAAATCTCCATTCGGTTTTAGTGGAGCCGCTGTCGGCAATCAGCTTCATTTCCCGCTCCCTGAAGGCCGGTAAAAGAAAAGCTGCCAGGCAATGATAAGTACGGTTGTCATGTATGAAATACTCAGGAAGATCCCCGAAACCATCACAACGTATTTAAACCAGATGACCTCTTTCCACATGAGCCATATCCCCCCAAAGGTTACAACAATGGAAACAAAAGGCTCTATCAGCAGGAAATATTTCAGGGTTTCATTCATGGTGGTCATGAGGAGAATGATTCCCAGCAGAAAGAAAATCATGGACATAGACAGCGCATGCGCATGAATGACAGTGAGTATCTCATCCTGTGATTTCTTGAAAATAACCTCGTCGGGGTCCTGCTCTTTCTCATTCCCGTTATAATTTTTCTCAATACCGGCAGGAGTAAGATTTGTAGCGCCTTTCAGGTACCTGAACCCGGAAAAAAAACCGAAACTAAGCGCCAGGAGAAAAAAGATTATCAGCATTTTTGCAGGAAATGGCAACTGGTGTATGGTTCCGCTTATTTTCATAATCTGCAGCCGGCCGGAATAATTACGGGAGGCAGCCCAAAAGTAGTATTATAAGTTTTATTTTAAAACACCCTGCCTCTTAAGCTCAGCCATCCGGGCGGTCAGCCTTTTCACCCCGGCTGTAATGGCTTTTGCTGAAATAGTTGCACCGGAAATATTTTTTATATCCTTCCCGAATTCAATGCCCTCCCCGTCCTTTTTATTTTCAAACTGCCTCAGCCATCGAGGGCTTCCGATCTCACTCCCGTATGATTCCCGGTAATCAAGAAGCTGAACGGATTTCACGGAAAGATCCGGTTTAAAAAAAACGACATAGGAAAACTCCTCTGACCTGCCACGGGTTTCGCCGAAAAATGCATAGCCCAGAATGTCGCTGCCTGTTTTCAGGATATATAAATCGGCCGCGTCACTCCCTGCAGGGACTTGCCCGGTAATTATTTTCTCTTTGAAAACGCTGGTCCCCTGCCAGAGGAGGGAAACAGCTTTGTCGTATTTTTTCACAGCAGAAGGGGATAGCTTAACCTGTGAGAGGAGAACACCTGCAGATCCCAAAAAAAGGATAGCGGAGAATATGATTTTTTTATCCATTATAATCATCTGCTGCAAAATAAATACCAGCTTTACGCCGCCGGAAGCGGACCCGGTTTTTCAATTACTTTATTCTGAGTTTCTGGCAGCTTTATTCTCCAGGCCGCCCATATCGCAAGGAGGGTAAGCGCTATTGCAAAGAATCCCACATACTCAAAATTCAGCAACTCTCCTTTTTTCCCTTTTACAATTACCGCACCTGCAAGCAGAGATGCTATTCCGGCCGACAATTGCTGCACGCATGTATTGATGCTCATAAAACTTCCGCGGTACTTTGCATCAACGGTAGATGTAATCAACGCCATGGCGGGGATCATTCTGCCGCTAACAACGATAAAAAACACAGTGGTAACCGCCAGTGCCAGGGCGAGTTTCGCATGTCCCATATTTGTGAGCACAAAAAGCGGTATTACGGAAAGAAGGGCGAAAGTGCGGAAAACCCTGTATTTTCCTTTCCTGTCAGCATATATGCCAATCAGCCGTGCTGTAAAGATGGTAGCGCCCCCGCCAAGAAGATAGATGTAGGCCAGCTGACTCTCCTTAAACTTCACATTAAAAACCATGTACGGACTTATGAAAGGTATTACGGCAAACTGCCCCATGATAAGCGTGAACATCAGCAGCAAGGCACTCACCTGGCTCTTGTTTTTAAATATTCCTGCCAGCAAGGAAAAGGAACTCTTCCTTATCCCTTCTCCCGCTTGCTCCATATGTATTCTTATTGACGGAATCTTTATATATACGAGGATCAGTAACACCAGCCCAAGCCCTGTGAGAAGATAAAAAGGAGCTGTCCACATGGTAAATTTAGTTGCGAGATACAGGCCAAAAGGCACGCCCAGGACTGAAGCAAGGGAAAATGCAGTTGTGATGCTTCCTATGGCAGAAGCTCTTCTCTCAAAAGGAATAATATCGCCCACTATGGCAAGCACCAGCGCACCCAGCACTCCTCCAAAAGCACCTGTAAGCACCCTGCATAACAGCAATGTCTTGTACCCGGAAGCCAGCGCACAGGAAAGAGTCCCTGCAATAAATCCCGTATAAATCAGGAGCAGCATAAGCTTCCTGTCATACCTGTCAATAAAAAAAGAAGCCACCAGCCCGAATATCCCTGCACTGATGGTGTATGCCGATACAAGGTTGCTGAACTGCCTGGGGGTGATGTGGAAGGATCTCATCAGCGAAGGACCCAGCGGCATGATGATCATGAAGTCCATGATATTGGTAAAGTGGATCGCAGCCAAGAGTACAATGATGAGTCTTTCCTGTTTCATAAAAATGAAGAAGTTGCAAAAGTAAGCAAAACTTACGGGGCAGGATGCAGGTTTATTTCTGAGGGGGACATGCAGGCTCGCTGCTGTTGGCCAGGGGAAAAGCAATGCCGCTCTGCAGGTTAAAACTCTTCTGCTTCCCGAAATCAAATCCGAGGAAAGGATTCAGGAAAAGATTTCTGATCTTAAAATCATAGCTGACCATGAATGAAGGGGAAAAAACAGCAGAAAGCTCAATGCTCTTTACCGTTTTCTCCGTGATATTTGCACAGTCATAAACAGGAAGCGGTGAGTATGATACAATCCCGGAAACATAGGTGTATGTTGATTTTTTGAAAGTTACAGGACTATAATTTACCCCGCCGTAAAAGTTAAATTTCGCCTTCTTGAAGTGAACCTTCAGCGGCATTAATATGCCGTCATAAACATAATTGTATTTCACCACATTATGGATATTCCCGGGCAACAGGATATTATAAAATGAAGTGGGGTACCCAATGGAATTATACCTGATCACCGTATCGCAGTCAGCTTCATAAATATTCCGCTCATGGTAATACAGAATGCCTGATACAAGATACCAGTTATGGTATATGCTATATGAAAACATCAGCCCTTCCCGGAATCCCCAGCACGGAATACGGGTGAATCTCTCATACTGGTGCAATGAAAAGTCCTGAGCAGAGCCGGCCACGGTGGGCTCAATGTACTTTTTCCCGAAGAAATTTTTATAGGGAAGCCCTGCTCCCACGTATATCCTGTATTTCTTTTCCCCTTTTTCCCGGCGGGCATCCTGGCCAAAAGATACGGCAGAACCCAGTAAAAGTATGAAGGTGATGAAGTATCTCATTCCGTCTTTTCTCCCAGGATATAATATGAGAATATTGCCGTACTGTCAGTATATTCATAAAGCATTTTCACTTTCTTCCCGGAATAAAAATCTCCTGTCAGATTCTTATCATAACTGATATAGCCATATACGTTATAGGGGCAGTCGCATTTCTCAAATGAACCGTCTTCGTGAAGCTCTGTTTCTATGGAGGTGTTTTCAAGAAAGTTCAGAAGAATACTTTTCGTACCCTGACCTGTTTCTATGCTCCCGCTGTAATAAAAAGCTGTGTCAGTATAACTTACCCCCGGTATGCTTATTTTTTCAGAAACCAGGAACTGATACGTTCCGGTGTACTGGCTGCGGTAATCAAAAGGAGATTTCCGGCAGCCGGGCATAAACACAGAGAAAGCGGCAATCAGGCAGCAGATTTTAAAATTTATTTTCACCCCCGTATAATGCTTAAAATATTCCGGTCCCATGATCCGGGACCGGATAAAGTTAAGAGATTTTTACAATCCGGGGAGGAGGAATGCCCATGTAAAGATTTGAGCAACTGATGTTACCGGAATCTCAGCGTGTAAATTTCACATCCTGCTCTCCGCAGGAGGTTACTACTCTTAAAAAGTACATCCCGTGGGCAAGGCCTGAAACATCAAGGGATCCGGAAGCAACTTCCTTAGACATTGCTGCCCCCATTCGGAGGAGAATTTTTCCCGCAGGATCGGAAACTTCCATAGAATATATTTTACCATGGGCTGCCGCAAGTTCAACATACAACTGATCTTCTGCGGGAACAGGATATACTCTGATCCCGGGGCCATGGCTCACCACGCGCACTACCTGCGAATAAGCGACCGTTCCGTCATAATTTTTCTGACCGAGTCGGTAATAAAATCCCGATCCGAAAGCTATGGAAGGATCTGTATCGGTATAAACATAATTTTTCAACGAGTTGCTGTTCCCTGCTCCTTTTTCCTTTCCAATAGCCTCAAAACGCTCCCCGTCCACTCCCCTTTCAATTATAAAACATTCATTGGCTGTTTCACTGGCCGTTGACCATTGAAGGATATTTTCCGTCCCGGAGTTACGGCCTGTAAAAGTTAACCATTCAACGGGAAGTGTAGTACAGCTCCCCTGTGGCAGCTGGGCAATGTAAGAGTCCACGCCCCCCCCTATCACGGTCTGGAAGGAACCGGCTGTTACACAGTAAGTTCCGGGAGGTGTCCAGCTGAAGCCTGCAATATAAGCGTAGGTGCTGTGAAGCCCGATGCCGGCCACTTCGTTTTGTCCTGCCCCTCCCACATATGTGGCACAGAGGCGGTTACCGGAAGGGTCAAAGGAAACAAGATAATTATCATCCGAACCTGCATTGGTGGTCTGTGGAGCGGAAGCGGACACAATGGGGAAATCAGTGCTGTTGGTATTTCCAGTAATAAAGATATTTCCGCTCGCCTGGTCAACCGCCACTCCATAGCCGTATTCAGAAGTTGTACCACCGTAATAAGTTGCCCACTGGCGGGCTCCTCCGGCAGAAAATTTCACAAGAAATGCGTCGTAAGGCCAGGGGGCATTGGCGTTGTTAGGCTGGAAAGCTCCTGGAGATACGGGAAAATCAGTGGAAGAAGTGGAACCTGTAATAACCACGTTACCGCTTGCATCAGTTGCC
>JAHEYN010000040.1 GCA_023251555.1 Bacteroidota bacterium
TCTCTTCCCTGTCGCGGAAACCATGAAAGAAAGGAGTTATGGCACCAAGGTCAAGCCCCATTGCGCCCCACCATAACTGGTGGGAGGCAAGCCTGGTAAGCTCAGACATCAATACGCGTATCACTTTTGCCCGCTTCGGTATTTCGAGCTGGAGACCTTTCTCTATAGCCATGCAGCATGCCTGGTTGTTCATGTGGGCAGAGAGGTAGTCCATGCGGCTGGTGAGATAGATGAAGTTGCGGTATGAAGCTGCTTCCGACATCTTCTCAATGGAGCGGTGAATATAGCCAAGGTGGGGCTCAACATCCATGATGGTTTCCCCTTCGAGCCTTACTTTCAGGTGCAGCACTCCATGCGTGGAAGGGTGCTGGGGGCCTATGTTCAGCACAAACTCTTCCGTACTTTCAGGGGCAAGGCGGGTGGCTTCCATAATCAGAGGGAAACAATTGTTGTATCATCCCGGTAATCTTTCCTGAGCGGGAAGCCCCAGGTATCATCAAGGAAAAGCCTTCTGAGATCAGGATGAGCTGTAAACTTTATCCCGAAAAGATCATATACCTCCCTTTCGTGGAACTCGGCAGTCCGCCATAAGTCACTTACCGTATGCACTTCGGGGTTGAGCCTGTCCTGAATTTTTGCTTTAACAACAATAGTATGTCCGTTTTTCCTGGAAGTGAGATGGTATACCACATAAAAATACTCTTTCCAGTCCACGCCGCTGAGGCAAAATAGATAATCAAAGTCAAGCGCTGCATCATTACGAAGCTGAACAGCGAGTTGCCTCAGGGATAAGGCCGGGATAACAACATTCAGGAACTGCCCTCCTTCTTCGAGGGCTGCTTCAGGGATAATTCCGGACACTGATTTTTTTAATTCTTCGTTACTCATGCAGACTTCCTGCCGGGAGAGGCAATAGATTCATTCCTGATTTTCCGCTGGAGCTCAAGGAGGGAGTGAATAAGCGCTTCCGGCCTTGGAGGGCACCCGGGAATATAAACATCCACGGGGACGATATGGTCAATACCCTTCACCACGGAATAAGAGTTATAAAAGAAAGGTCCGCCGGAGATGGTACATGCTCCCATGGCAATCACATATTTGGGATCGGCCATTTGATCATAGAGGCGTTTCAGAACAGGGGCCATCTTATAAACAATCGTTCCGGCGCAGATAATAACATCAGCCTGGCGGGGTGTTGCACGGGCAACTTCAAAACCGAAGCGTGACCAGTCGAACTTGGCGGATGCTGCGGCCATCATTTCTATGGCACAGCAGCTGGTGCCGAAAACAAGGGGCCAGAGAGAGTTGGATCGGGACCAGTTGATGATATCATCAACCGAAGAAACCACGAAACTTCCTCCGGGCATTTGCTTAACAATACCGGGAAAATTTTTAACAGCTACATCCATTTCAGTGCTCCTTTCTTCCAGGCATACAGGAGGCCCAGGAATAATATAAAGATAAATACCATAATTTCCATCAGTGCCACAATGCCCGTTTCACGCAACACGCAGGCCCATGGAAAGAGGAAAACAATCTCCACATCAAATACCAGGAAAATCAATGCAAACAGGTAATAACCGACATTATACTGTATCCAGGTACCCCCCGTTGTGGGGACGCCGCATTCATAAGGCTCCAGCTTCTGGCTGTTTTTTGATGAAGGGGAGATAAGGCGGGAAAGGCCTATGCCCGCACCGCAAAACAGCAGGCCGCAGATTATAAGAAGTATCAGTGAACCGGGTCCCATATTAAAGCAAATATATAAAAAAGAGAGCGGGTACAACACAGTTCTATTACTGCGATAATAAAAAAACGGTGACAACGGGAATTCAGTTTTACTACTTTATAATTCACATATACCTATTAATTAATTAAATTTATCGCCCGCAAAAAATCCTGCCATGAAAAAAAAGACCCTCTTCTTTACATGCTGCCTGCTGTTTGCCATAAAAGGCTCCTGCCAGGAAAAGATCAGCCTCCCCTCCCTCGCCCCTGAAAAAGAGTTTGAAAACATTCTCTCCCGTAAAATCGCAGGCGATTCTCTCTCAACAGGTTTCGTGATATGGATAAAGAAGGAAGTGAAGTCCCACAAGCATCTCAGGCATTCGGAAACTATTTATTTCATTGAAGGGGAAGGCATCATGAAGATGGGTGAGACTTCTATCACGATGAAAGCGGGCGATTACCTTTTCATCCCCGCCGGCACGGTACATTCCCTGAAAGTTACATCTTCTACTCCCGTCAAGGTCCTTTCCGTGCAGTCGCCTGAATTCAATGGTGACGACAGGGTTTTCAGCGAATAACAGCCCGATGGTTTCTGTGCTTTATAAAGAAACACCTGTTCATTACACCGATGAAGGAAGCGGGAACACAATCGTGTTTCTCCACGGCTTTCTCGAGTCATCTGAAATATGGAAGGATTTTTCTGCCTCCCTCTCTGAAAAGTTCAGGATTATCTGCATAGACCTCCCGGGGCACGGGAAAAGCGGGTTGCTGCCGGGAAAAAATTACATGGAAAACGCTGCGGGTGCGGTGATGGAAGTCCTGCAGCACTGCGATATAAAAGAATGTGTGCTGGCGGGACACTCCATGGGAGGGTATGTAGCACTCGCTTTTGCTGAAAATTTCCCCGGGATGCTGAGAGGGCTCATTCTCTTCCACTCTTCTGCCCTCGCAGACAGTAACGAAAAGAAAAAAGACCGTGACAGGGCCATTGAAGCCGTGAGACGAGATCATCCCGGATATGTCAGTTCGCTGATACCAAAGTTATTTGCTCCGCAGAACAGTGAATCCATGAAAGAAGAAATAAGCGTCGTCAAAAAACTCGCCTCAGGAACAAAGAAACAGGGTATCCTTTCAGCCATTGAAGGAATGAGGGACAGGAAAGAGCGTACCGGCGTGCTGCGCCGCACGGAGGCTCCCGTGCTTTTCCTCCAGGGCCGGCATGATGCCCTCATCCCGGTTGAAAAGATTCTTCCCCAGGCGGGGTTGCCCGCCTGTGCTCTTGCCATCGTGCTGGAACACTCAGGCCACATGGGATTCATAGAGGAAAAAGAAGAATCACTTTTCACTGTCCTGAAATTTACCGAATTTTGTTTTTCACCCGGAAAGCACGTCTCATGAAAAAAATTGTTGTATTCACAGGTTCCGGGGTCAGTGCCGAAAGCGGGCTTAAGACCTTCAGAGACAGCGGGGGATTGTGGGAGGAATACAGGATAGAAGATGTAGCCACACCCGAAGCATGGAGCAGGAATCCTGCCCTGGTGCTGGAATTTTACAACAAGCGAAGAAAACAGGCAATAGAGGCAAAACCTAATCCTGCACACTACGCCATTGCAATGCTCGAAGAAAAATACATGGTCCATGTCATCACCCAGAATATTGACGACCTCCACGAGAGGGCCGGCTCATCGAGGGTGCTGCATCTCCATGGGGAGATAAAAAAATCAAGAAGCACAAGGGATCCGGCCCTGGTGTATAAAATCAGTGGCTGGGAGCTCAGGCCGGGAGACACCTGCGAGAAGGGCTCACAGCTCCGCCCGCATATAGTATGGTTCGGGGAGCAGGTTCCCAACATGGGAAAAGCCATATCCATAGCTTCCGGGGCTGACATCTTTATTCTCGTAGGCACTTCTCTCAACGTGTACCCTGCAGCAGGACTGACAGATCATGTACCACCCTCTTCCCTGAAATATTTTATAGACCCCAAACCCGAGGCGCATTACGCCTGGAGCGATGTGGAGATTATCAAAGAAACAGCCGGGAAGGGAGTCCCCCGCCTCGTGGAAAAACTTATGAAGAATAAATAAAAATCTATGGACACTTCCTTTTTCCATTCCGGCCTGTTTAACTGGATTCTGCTCCCGGTCATGATTTTCCTTTCGAGGATGACGGATGTAACGCTTGGGACGCTGAGGCATATCTTCCTTGCAAAGGGCGTCAAGAGGCTGGTGCCTGTTCTCGGTTTTTTTGAAGTGCTCATCTGGCTTGTTGTAATCGGCCAGATTATGAAAAACCTCAACAACTTTTTATGCTACCTTGCCTGGGCGGGTGGCTTCGCCACCGGAACACTGGTGGGAATGCTGATTGAAGAAAGGCTTGCCCTGGGCATGCAGGTAATACGCATCATTACCAACCAGGAGTGCGAAGCCCTGGTTGCAAAATTCAGGGAAAAGAACCTGGGCATCACACTGATTGACGGGCAGGGATCCAAAGGTCCCGTGAAAATAATTTTCACCGTCATCAAAAGAAAAGATCTTGAAAGTGTGGCTGCGCTGATCCGGCAGTTTAATCCCAATGCTTTTTATTCCATTGAAGATATACGCGAAGCGAACCAGGGAGTTTTCCCCAGGAGCAGCGGTGGATTCGGGTACTTCAGCAGGCTGCTGCCCTCAAGGAAATAAGGAACCGGCCTAAGAGTTGAACCTGACCGGAACCTTACTTATTTGCAAAAGCCTCAGCCATCCGGCTGCTGCTGAAATTTTCGGTACAAAGAAAAACGCTCAGAACTTATACTGTACCCTGAGTGTGAATACATCATCCTTCAGGTCTTTCGTAAAGCCGGAGAGATTGCTGCTCGTTTCATTGAGCACATGATCGTAGTAAGCGCTGATCTTCACGTTGTTATCATAATGGAAAATCCACCCGAAGCCATACGTTTTATAAATGAGATCCGCAGCACCAAGCTTGCTTCCCGCAACCCCAATCTGGGCTCCCCTGGCGTGAATATTAGGATTGTACCAATCGTATTTTAAAACAATCTGGTGTTTTGTTTTCATGATGTTCTGGAGAAAATAAAAATATCCTCCGTTAAAATCCCTGATATAGGTATCAACGGCTTTGGGATTTGCAACATTAGCCGTAAAGGTGCCGGGAGTATTGTTCACTGTCACGGTAACAAAAGAAGAGGATGATGCCGGGGATGCCGAAGGGCTGCCGGTGGAAGAGGAGGTTCCGGGCTGCCGGCCGCTGATGTATTCACCTCTCAGGGCAGTGAGGCCGAAAGGCATCTCTATGTTAAGCTGCGCATCCGCACCGAGGTATTCGCGTTTCGTGATCGCATTAAAGTTTGAAGGTGTCGAATCGGCCTGGAAGCCTGTGATATACCGGGAATCCGAATAAACATACTTTGTAGCGTTGGCCCATCCGCCCCGGTAATACGAGACACCTGCGTTGTATGATATTTTTTCAGACTTCAGTTTTTCTCCCCAGTGAATGTTGCCGATAAAATCCTTCTGAGAGTCAAAGTCATTCGCATTGTTTCCTGTTCCGTTGAACATACCTCCTTCAACTTTAAGGGGATGCAGCGGGGAGGATACCGGCATCTGGAAAGACAGCATGGCGCCGAGATCCCTTTCCCCCGGGAATATCACCTGGATAACCCGTGCTCTTTCAGGTGATTCAAGAAGACCTGATGAATAGCCCACCTCATAACCGAACGGCCTGCTGAAAATACCAGATGCGAGCGAGAATGCTTTCAGTTTCTGCTCCGTGAACTTTCCGAATGCGTCTTTAATGACTATGCCGTTCTGCGTAATGTCAATGTTGGCAATGATCGTTGTTTTACCATTGTCGTACATGGTCTTAAATTCAGCCCTTCTCACCTTAAAACGCTTGTCGGTATTTGCGGGAAAGTCCCCTCCGGCCACAGATTTGATCCCGGAGGAATCCGCCCACTGGAACTGGGACTGTATAAAACCGGATATTTTTACATTTTTAAGTGCCTCAATATCGGACCGGTTTTTGCTCACTGCCCGTGTCAGGGAATCTAGGGAAGAAGGTGCTTCCTGTGCGCTTGCCGCATGCCCGGCGCATAGCATGGAACTGAGGAACAGGATTGCATTTGCAGATGTTTTGGTTTTCATAATTTGTTGTTTTACAATATTCTGATGCAAAGAAAAACAAAAGAGCGTTAAACATGGGTTAAGAAGAGTTTAATTGTATGTTATGTAATTGTTAAGAATGCTTTGGGCAAAGGCGGGTAATGCCGTTCATTTTCATCCTTTGATTAATTTATTATCCTGCGTATCTTTGCCACCATGGAAAAATCAAAAACGGGTTTCTCCTCTGTTGCGAAAAGCGCTCTGATGCCGCAGGAGAGCATGCTTGAAGTAAAAAGGCAGAAACACAGGCTTTACATCGGCATCCCGAAAGAAACCTCTTTCCAGGAAAACAGGATAGCCCTCGTACCTGAGGGGGTAAGCCTGCTGGTAAACAACGGACACGAAATAGTGATTGAAGCGGGAGCAGGAGCATCATCAAACTTTTCCGATAATGACTATAGCGAGGCAGGCGCGCGCATTGCATACAGCCCCGAAGAAGTTTACAAGGCAGACATCGTTCTGAAAATAGCACCTCCATCCCAGGAGGATCTGAAACTCTTCCATGACAAGCAAACGCTGATATCCATCCTGCAGATCACCATGCAGAACCAGGAATATATCCGGCAGCTCAGCTCTAAAAAAATAACAGCGCTTGCATTTGATTATATACAGGACAAAACAGGTATTTTTCCCATCATCAAAGCCATGGGAGAAATTGTAGGAGGCACAGCCATTCTGATTGCATCGGAATATCTCAGCAATGTGCACCACGGAAAAGGAGAGATGCTCGGGGGCATGACCGGCGTCCCGCCGACGGAAGTCGTGATTCTCGGGGCAGGAACCGTTGGGGAATACGCCACCCGCGCCGCAATGGGACTTGGAGCCAGCGTGAAAGTATTTGATAACTCACTTTACAAACTAAGGCGCCTCCGGACCAACCTCGGAACCAGCATATACACTTCTACCATTGTGCCCAAAGTCTTTCTTAAAGCACTCAAAAACGCAGATGTGGCCATAGGGGCTATCCTCGCGACCGAAGGGAGGTCACCCTGCGTGGTAACCGAGGAGATGGTAAGCGAAATGAAGGCAGGTTCCGTTATCGTTGATGTAAGCATTGACCAGGGAGGGTGTTTCGAAACATCCCGTATTACCAACCACACCCAGCCTGTATTCACGAAGCACGGAGTTATCCATTACGGGGTTCCGAATATTGCATCAAGGGTTTCGAGGACAGCTTCTTACGCACTGAGTAATATTTTTACCCCTATACTCCTGTCTTTCGGAGAGGAAGGCGGAATGGAAGGAATGCTTTGGGCCGACAAAGGCGTAAGGCATGGCGTTTACCTTTACAAGGGAACTGTTACCAATAAATTCGTAAGCGATATCTGCAAACTCCCGTACCGCGACCTTGACCTGCTGATGGCAGCAAGAGTGTAAAAAAAGGCTGTTTTTTAGACTGCTTTTCATTATCTTTATAGGCTCTATCCCTCATATCCTGGTAATCTTTTAAGACACCCAAAATGAATTTTAAAGGCAAAAAAAAGTACTATCTCCTTGCGGGAATCACCATAGCGGCCTTTCTTCCCGCCATCATCAAAAAACATATTGATTACAAAAAATACCAGGATACCATTGATGAATTCAGGTACGTAAAGGTCATTGACGCAGCGGTTAACCAGGAGATACTGAAATTCCGTTACCTCATTGATTACACGGCCGACAGTCTCACTGCATGTGATAAAGAGCTGGAACTGGTGGAGAAGAAACTCGTCCTGATCGGGAATTCCACCGACATAGGAAAACGGCCGGAAATATCGGGAAAGCTGCACATCCTGCACAATCTCATAGAGCAAAAGCAGATTGGCATTGAAGACTTTATCCTTCAAAACAGGCTGCTGGAAGAAAAAACAAAATATGTCTCAGCCCTTAATGATTCCGTTCTCGCAAACGGTAAAATTCTTGGCAACACAAAGTTGTACAACCTCCTTTCCAAAACAGAGAGGGCTTTTTCCGCATACAACCTGAGCAACAATTTATCTCTCAGGAGCTCGATTGAAAACAACATCTCCCGTGCGGTAAAAATGTCCGAAAAACTTTCCAGAAAAAACAGGCAGCACCTGAAAAATTTAGCCTCCTCCTACCGCCAGGTACTTGAACAGAAAGACAGGGTTGACCGGAAGATCAGTGAACTCACCACCTTTGATATCACGAGGGCGAGAAATGCGCTTTATGCGTCATACGATACCTTTTTCCACGAAGAGCTCGATAAGAAAATGTTTTACAACAAAATGCTTGCAATCACGCTTGCAGGTGTAATCCTCCTTCTCATCTTCTTCCTTTATAAAATAGAAAGCCACCACAAAGATCTGGAATTCCTAAACCGGAACCTTGAGAGCATTGTTGTAGAACGGACGAAAGAAACAGAAAAACTTTCGCTTGTCGCCAGCAGGACAGAAAATGCCGTGCTGATTGCCAACGAGCACAGCATCATTGAATGGGTGAATGACGGGTTCGTAAAAACCACGGGGTACAGCTCATCCGAAGCTGTTGGCAAAAACATCAGTTTCCTGAGCCAGCATATTGAGGGAGAGGACACCTTCAAAAAAATACAAAAAAAACTCGGTGGAGGGCAAAGTGTCAATGAAGAGATTATCATCAACCATAAGGATGGAAATAAAGTGTGGCTGTCCATTTCCATCACTCCTGTAGAACAGGAAGGTATCCGCAGGTTTGTCACCATTGCAACCGACATCACAGGAAAAAAGGAGGCCGAGGAAATGATGAAAAAGATGTCAGGAATGATAGAGAACAGCACTGACATCATTGCTTCCGCATCACTTGACGGGAGGATCCAGTTTGCCAACCAGACCAGCCTTAACACCCTCGGCGCCGGTACCATTGAAGAGGCCAGGAAACATACCATTTTTGATTACTGCTTCCCGGAAGACGTGAAAATCGTTACCGACGAAGTACTCCCTTCGCTGATGAGCAAGGGCAGATGGGAAGGCGAACTTTCGCTCAGACATCTTAAAACACAGGAACCCATCGCCATGCGGATCAGTGCTTTTATTATCCGCGACAGAAATGGAAATCCCGTAGAGATGGCAGCCATCATGAGGGACATACGCACCCAGAGGGCTACAGAAGATCAGCTTCGCCGGTCCGAAGAGAAATGGAGATCCCTGATTCAGAATGCGCCTGATACGATAGTGAACATGTCTCTTGACGGGACTATTCTCTTCATCAATAACAACGAGCCTGAAACAATAATCGGGAAAACAGCCTTTGATTTCATTCCGCCGGACCAGCACGAAAAGCTGAGAACGGCAATGGAGGAAGTGAGGAAAACCAGGGGTTCATCTGTTTACGAAGTGGAAGGTATTGATCTTCAAGGCAACCACGGGTGGTATCTTTCCCGCCTGTCACCTATCTTCCAGGATGGGGAGCTTGTCAGTTTTTCACTTATCGCATCAAACATCAGTGAAAGAAAAAAAACAGAAGAAGCACTCAAAAAATCCCAGGGATTTTTCGAGAACGAAGTAACAAAACGTACGGCAGAGCTGAGAGAAGCTCTTGAAATCATCAAGAAAAGAAGTGATAAAACTATACGGTACCAGTCTGCTCTGCTCCGGCTGGCACAGATAGATGAAGAAAATATCAGTGACACTTTCAGGCAGATCACTGAAGTGTCCGCTGATACCCTTGAGGTCGCCAGGGCGGGAATATGGCTTTATGACAACAACAAAAACGAGATCGTATGCAGGAACATTTTCAGCAGGGAGGGAAAAAAACATGAAGAAGGAACAGTGCTGAAAGCAGCCGATTACCCTGTGTATTTTCAATCCATACGCGAAAACCTTGTCATTGCGGCAGAAGATGCCAACATCCACCCTTACACAAGAGAGTTCTCGGAAAGCTACCTGAAGCCTTTCGGGATTACTTCCATGATGGATTCAGCCATCAGGCTTCACGGGGAGATTGTGGGTATCATCTGCCACGAACATACAGGCCCCATGCGGGAGTGGACTCCCGAAGACCAGTCCTTTGCTTCATCTGTCGCCGATACCATTACCATTGCGATCGAAACCCATGAAAGGAAACAGGCAGAGGCATCTCTCCAGAAGCTTTACGGGGAACTGGAAATGCGGGTGCATGAACGCACCGAGAATCTGGAAAAAGCCAAGCTGGTGGCAGAAGAGTCCCTTAAGGTCAAGGAGCAGTTCCTTGCCCATATGAGCCACGAGATCCGTACCCCCATG
Organism: Bacteroidota bacterium; assembly: GCA_023251555.1. Classification (GTDB taxonomy): domain Bacteria; phylum Bacteroidota; class Bacteroidia; order AKYH767-A; family JAHEYN01; genus JAHEYN01. The sequence continues at coordinate 10,085 of JAHEYN010000040.1, forward strand.
AACGGCATCATAGGAATTACAAACCTGCTCTACCGTTCCACCATCCTCAGCAAGGAGCAGAAAGAATACCTTGATGCCATTAAATCTTCTGCCGACAACCTCCTTGTTATTATCAATAACATCCTTGACATATCCCGCATCGAAGCAGGAAAGATGAGGATAGAAGAATACCCTTTCAACCTTGAAGATATCATCACGAAAACACTTGAACTCGTTAAACCAAGGGTCCTGGAAAAAAATATCAGGCTCACGGCACGCATTGACAAAGGCATTCCGGCACAGCTTACGGGTGACCCGGTAAGGCTGACCCAGATACTTCTTAACCTGGTGGAAAACGCCGTAAAGTTTACCGAGAAGGGCAGCGTCAGCCTTTCGGCTAATGCCGGTGAACAGACTAATGAAGATGTATTGGTCATTTTCGGGATAAAGGATACCGGCATCGGGATACCTGAGGAAAAACTCAACATGATTTTCGACACCTTCACCCAGGCTGATACTCTGATCACCAGGAAATACGGAGGGTCCGGACTGGGGCTTACCATTGTAAAGCGGCTCCTGGAGATGCAGGGCGGAGCCATTACAGTAACAAGCAGGGAAAAAGAAGGAACCGAGTTCACGGTAAAAATGAAATTTAAAAAAGCCGGCGCGAACCAACCCATCCTGAAAGGAAACATCCCAAAGAAAAATACTGGTATCTCCAAAATGAAGATACTCCTTGTGGAAGATCACAAGATAAACCAGCTTGTTGCAAGCAAAATTCTTTCGGGGGAAGGATTTGAGGTCGACCTAGCTGAAAACGGGAAAGCCTGCATTGAGAAACTCAGGCATGGAAACTACGACCTGGTGCTGATGGATGTACAGATGCCGGAAATGGACGGGTACGAAACAACGCAATTTATCCGCACACGGATGGAACCTCCCCTGAATGACATACCCATCATTGCCATGACAGCGTATGCCACGAGCGGGGAAAAGGGGAAATGCCTCAGAGCGGGAATGAACGACTATATTTCCAAACCCTTCCACCCGGAAGATCTTTTTGCTCTTATCCTGAAATATTCCGGAAACGGATCAGGAATCCAGGCAAAAAAAGCACGTCAGGAAGCGGACAGAAACAGGTTAAACGGCAAAATCACCGATCTTACCTACCTTGAAGAACTCTCGGCCGGAAGCAGCGGATTTGTTTCGGAAATGATCCGCATGTTCCTCGAACAATTCCCCCTGAACCTTGAAAGCATGGAAAAGGCAATCAGTGATAAAGACTGGAAAGAGCTTTATACCATTGCTCACCGCATGAAGCCGAGCATCTCCTTTGTAGGAATAAAAGACATGGATGAAGTGATTGAACAGATAGAGAATTATGCCGGTTCAGGCTCCCACCCGGAAAAAATACCGCAACTCTTTGACGCTCTTAAGAAAGCCTGTTATGAAGCTGCAAAAGAGCTTGAGGGCGAACTGGAAAAGCCGGAATACAAAAACTCATCCCGGCAGGATTAACCTATTCTGAGAGCGATCTCCCTGCCCCCGTTTTAGCGTAAATTTGCATACTCATGAACAGGCTGCTTTTATATAAGTCTTCCGCAGGTGCCGGGAAAACATACTCTCTCGTCAGGGAGTACCTCTGTATTGCGCTGGCGCAACCCGGCAATTACCGCCATATTCTCGCCGTCACTTTTACAAACAAGGCTGCGGAAGAGATGAAGACACGGGTTATTGGGACACTATCCGGCCTGGCAGAAGGCCGGGAGCCGGCCCTGAAAGAAGACCTTCGTAATGCGCTCGGATTAAAAGACATACCCGCCGCCGCACAAACTGTTCTCCACAATATTTTGCATGACTACACATCTTTCTCCGTAGAAACAATAGACAGCTTTTTCCTTAAAATCATCCGGGCTTTTGCCAAAGAAATGCATCTTCCCCTGCGCCATGAGATAGAAACAGACAATAAAAAAATAACCGAACAGATTGCAGGGGAACTTCTCAATGATGCCGGAAAAAATGAAGAGCTAACGAGGTGGCTTGAAAACATGCTTGCTTTCAGAATCTCCGAAGACAAGGGATGGTCCATCGAAAAAGACATCATTAAAATCGCACAGGAACTTTTCAATGAAAAAGTGTATGACAGCCTCAGGAAAAACATTACCATTGATGAAAACTTTCCGCGTGACCTGGCAAAAATAAAATTCACTTTTTCCTCACGGATGAAAGAACTTGCAGCCTCCGCACTCAGGCTCATCCGGGATAATAAACTCTCCCCCGCCAATTTCAAAAGAGGAACGGCCTCCTGGTTTGAAAAAATCATGGAGGGGGAGTTCAATCCCGGGAACACCATACTGAAAATTCAAAGCGAATCAGACAACTGGCACTCAAAGACATCTCCGCGAAAGGAAGAGATCCTCGCCATTACAGCCCCTCTCAATGCCATTCTCTCGGAAACACTTTCATACTACAACGACCATTACAAGGAATTCGTAAGCGCATCGGAAGCGCTCCGGATGATACACGTCTACGGTATCATCCGCCACCTCTTTGAAAAAATGAAAAAATACCGGGATGAAAACAAGAGCATCTTTATTTCCGACACCACCCGCCTGCTCCGGGGGCTCGTTTCAGGAGATGACACTCCTTACATCTTCGAAAAGACAGGCAACAGGTATTTCTACTTTCTCCTTGACGAATTCCAGGATACATCGGTATTCCAGTGGGAGAATATTCTTCCTCTCATCAAAAATTCCCTCGGCTCAGGCTATGCATCCCTCATCGTCGGTGACGTGAAGCAGTCCATCTACCGGTGGAGGGGTGGAAATGCCACCCTCCTGCTCAGCGGCGCAGGAGAAGACCTTCGGGCATTCAGGGAAATCATGAAGGAAGAAATGCTCGGAAAGAACTACAGGAGTCTCCGGCAGATAGTGGATTTTAACAACGGATTTTTTCCGCAGGCTGCAACCATAATCAAAGAACACCTCGGGTTGAAAAAGAATATTCTCCTTGATACAGCATACGACCATGCCGGGATGAAGCAGGAGACAGTACGCCTTGACGGCGAAGGGTTTGTTAAGATTTCATTCACGGGTAAGGAGGAAGATGCTGAAGAAAAAGTTCACTGGAAAGAGGCTGCGCTGGAGGGAATGCTTGGCATCATAAGGAACATTGAAAAAGACAACTTTTCTCTCCGCGATATCGCCATCCTGACCAGAAAAAATACGGAGGGAAACGAAGTTGCGGATTTTCTCTTCGCAAACGGATATAAAAAAATTATCACTGCCGAATCTCTGCTCCTGCATAATTCCATCAATGTGCGTTTCCTTCTCTCAGCTTTCCGCTTCCTGGGCAGCACCGGAGAAGATCCTGTCGCTCTCGCAGAACTGCTTTACCTGTATAATGAACTCAACGGGGGAATTATAAAAGACTCATCCCTGCACAGTATATTCTCCGGGTCAACACAGGAAGATATAATGAAGAAACTCCTCCCCTATTCCTTCATTGCGCACATTCCCCTTCTGAGGAGGATCCCCGCCTATGACCTTTCGGAATATCTTATTCAAATCTTCCGCCTCAACAAAAACCCGGATGCTTACCTGCAGCGTTTCCAGGATGTGATCCTTGAAGTCTCGTCCAGCCGGTCTTCCGACATCAGGTATTTCACCGACTGGTGGAAAGAACATTCCGGCAACTATTCCGTTATAACTCCCGAAGGAGAGAATGCCATCCGGATCATGACTATCCACAAGGCAAAAGGGCTGCAGTTTCCCGTGGTAATCATCCCTTTCTGCGAATGGAAACTGGGCCCTGACAACAAGGATATCCTGTGGACGTCTTCAGGAATTGCACCATTCAGTAAAGTTCCATGCCTCCCTGTTGCCTGCAGCGAAAATCTGAAGGACAGTTTTTTCAGGGAAGATTATCTTGAAGAGTGTGCTCATTCATACGTGGACAACCTTAACCTGCTCTATGTGGCCTTCACCCGCCCGGAAGAAAGGCTTTATGTTTTTTCAAAACATCCCGCGGGCAAAGACAAACTTAATACCACGGGAGATCTCCTTTTCCGGGCTCTGAAAGCAAATCCTGCCGAAGCAGGAACAGAAGAAAAACACACAGCAGGGAAAAGAAATCCGGCTCCTTCCATCCCCATGAAAGAGTACCTCTCCACCCACTGGCAAAGCCGCCTGTCTGTGAGCCCCCAGTCGAGAGAA
>JAHEYN010000041.1 GCA_023251555.1 Bacteroidota bacterium
AAGATGGAGCAGGCCAGTGCAATCTTTTCGCCGGTATAATAAACTGAAGGCTCAAATTTAAACTCAACAGTATGGCTGCCTGAGGGGATAATCATTCCGCGGAGCACATAATTTGCCCTGAAGTGCGGGGTGAGCTTCCCGTCCACGTATGCATTCCAGCCTTTCTCATAATAAATCTCTGAAAACACAGCCATCTGTTCAACTGCCGATACGGAGCGGTATATGAGATCATTGGGTTTATAACTTTTAAGCTGTACGGAAGCACCGGTAGTTGAGTCGGGTGTGATCCTGAAGTTGCCTATAAGGGGGAGGAACCTCTTGTCAACAATGGCGGTTTGAGCGGGATTAAAGGCGGAGAGTGCATTAATCTCTGAGTCGGCATTCTCAACAATCCTGAACTCTTTCACAAACCATGCATTTCCCAGTGCGTCGGGATTGCGGTGAACCAGGGGCTCATGTGTTTTCTCGTCTGCGCGTATTAGATATCTCGTGTTAAGCATGTTGATAACTGCCATGTTACTCTTCGCGATATGGTTCTCGATAAGTTCCTGGTAGCGCTTCAGCTTCGCACCGTGGTATCCTCCCACTGACTTGTGGAAATAGGAGGTGCTTGCATCATTGAAGGTGCTCACCGTTAGATTCAGCACGCGGTAGTCGGGGTCTTTATCCCGGAGAATCTCCAGGTCGGCATTGCCGGGCTGGAAAGACTTCTCAGCCTGGCTTTTCGAAACAAAGCTCGCGGCATTGAGGTAGCGCTTGTTAACTGTCCACATGTCAAAAACAAACAGCAGGGTAATAACTGCCATGCTGTATTGCTTCTTAACTTTTCCTGAAAGGGTGAGCCAGAGTATCCCGAAGGCCAGTGAAATGAAAGCAAATGAGCGGAAAGCATCCGACTGCAGCAGGGATTTCCTGTCGGCCTGTATGGCAGATACAAGCCAGTCGGGGTAGCCCGCGGACTTCATCTGTTCATCCGCGGAAGAAGTGAAATCAAACAGCGCCCCGGGAAGCAGCATAAAAAACAGGCAGAGCCCGGCTGTGATATACAATGCCCTCAGCATGCTCTTCCGGAGCAGTGTAACCTGAAGGTTTTTGTTATCATAAATCCTTTTGATTGCAAGCATTCCCATGAGAGGCATGGAAAACTCGGCAATAACGAGTATCATTGATACAGCTCTGAATTTATTATAGCCGGGAAAGTGGTCAAAGAAGATGTCTGTAAACCACTGGAAATTTTTTCCCCATGACAGCATCATGGAAAGCGCTGTTGCCGATAAAAGCCACCACTTATAGCGGGGCTCGGCAATAAATAATCCGAGAACAAAGAGATAACAGACAATGGCACCTGCATACACAGGTCCTGAAGTGAAAGGCTGATCGCCCCAGTACATGGGGGCGCTTTTGATAAAGCTCTTTGCCTGGGCGGGGGAAATACCTTTGTCTTCAAGGGTTTTATAAGTTTCAGAACCGGTTCCAAGTTCAGCAGAGGACGACCCTCCGTAAAAATCCGGGATCAGAAGGGTCATGGTTTCTCCCACGCCATAGCTCCATCCCAATGCATAATCTTTATCCAGCCCGGTGGATATTTTTTTTGCTGTAAGTTCGGAGGGACCACGGGTGGTATATTTTCCATACTCATAGGTAGCCCACAGATTGGTAATGTTCGGGCCTGCGGCGAGGAGGGATGCAATAAGCAGCAGTCCGGAAGCTTTAAAAAAGGCCGGTATTTTCTTTTCTCTCCAGGCACTTGCAAGGAATACAAACCCGAGTGTAAGCATGGTCAAAGTCATGTAGTATGTTATCTGAACATGATTTGCGTAAAGTTCCAGGGACATGGCCAGGGCTGTAATTGCAGCACCCGCAAGCATTCTGCCGCGGTATGCCATGAGCACGCCGGCAATAACCGGGGGGAAATATGCAAGAGCGAGTGCCTTGGAATTATGGCCGGCATCAATGATAATAAAGAAGTAAGAAGAGAAGGCGTATGCAATGGCGCCCCCGATGGCAAGCCTGTAATCGGTTTTAAGGGTGATTAGCAGGAAATAAAAACCAAGCAGGTAAAGAAAAAGCAGGTTGGCCGGATGTGGCAGACCCAGTTTTAAAATTTTGTCAAGGTACTGAACCAGGTTGTGCGGATACAGCACCGAAATCTGGTACGCAGGCATGCCGCCGAACATAGAGTTAGTCCACAGGGGCTCCTGCCCGGTAGCAGCACGGTAATCCGAAATTTCCTTTGACATTCCCTCGAAGCGGGTGATGTCATCCTGCCTGAGTTGTTTTCCTTCGAAGAGGGGAGAGAAGTATATGAGAGATATGAGTATGAAGATGCCGGCGGCAATCAGATGGGGAAGGAGTTGCCTGAAATCAATCTTTTTCATTTACGGGTTATTTTTAATTTCTTCATAATCTATATACTCTCCTTCATTCTCCTTTCCTGCCTGCTGCTTACCGGTCTTTTCAATGACAACTTCTCCTTCTTTACGGTTCTGCCTGGCACGGTTCCTGAAATGGCCGGGCCTGTCGTCCACCCGGTATACAAATATTCTTGCCCTGGAAAAAAGCAGTATGGCAAAGATTACAAGCGCTATCAGAAAGATTTCCTGCATACAGGCTGGGGTTATTGTATCCTGACACGGGGGTCGAGGATACCATATATCACATCAACAATAATATTTATGATCACGAAGATGGCGGCTACGATAAGCACTGCACCCATCACCACCGGAAAATCATATTTTTCGAGAGAGTCAACGGTTACTTTCCCGATACCTTTCCAGCCGAAAATAAATTCAACGAACACAGCCCCGGCAAGCAGGGAGGCAAACCATCCTGAGATGGCTGTTACCACCGGGTTCAGCGCATTTTTGAGGGCATGCTTGGTGATAATTCTGAATGAGCTCAGGCCCTTGGCCCTTGCCGTCCTGATATAATCATGGGTCAGAACGTCGAGCAGCGAACTTCTGGTAAGCTGTACGATGATTGCCAGCGGCCTGATGCCGAGCGTAATGGTCGGGAGAATGAGATTTTTCAGTTCAAGCACCTCCCCTTCAAAAGGGCTGATGTTGTACAGGCTCCCGGTCATGTTAAGCCCCGTGTAGTCGCTCAGCAGGTACCCGAAAATCCATGCAATGATAATACCGGCAAAGAAGGAAGGAACGGACATGCCGAGGACAGCAAGCACGATCGATGAATTATCAAAAAATGTATGCTTTTTGACGGCGGAAATGATGCCCATTGCAATACCTATGATGGAAGCAAATATTATGGAGGACAGGGCCAGTATTGCCGTACCGGGCATGGCCTCTAGGATGATTTCAGAAACTTCTCTTTTGGTCTGGTAAGAGCGCCGCAGGTAGGGTTGTTTGAATACAATCACTTTTTTTGCGGATACAGAGAACAGTTTAAAGTAGCGGGTATATTTTTCCTTGTTCAGGTAGATGAAACTTTCCGTTTCTTTCACGTTATGGATGGAGATGGGGGAGACGTCATTCAGGTACATAAAAAACTGTATGGACAGGGGCTTGTCGCGGCCTATGTCTTTATTGATCGCTTCAATGGATGAGACATCAGCTCGCTGACCGAGGATCATCCTGGCGGGGTCGCCGGGAAGCACATTGAATAAGAAAAATACGATGACAACAACCCCCAGCAATACGAGAAAGCCATATCCTGTCCGCTTGGCAATAAACTTCAGCACAAAGATTTTATTTCAGTTTATCAAAATATTTTTCTTTCACTTTTTCAAAGGAAGGTATATCATTGTAATGCCACATCTTCGTCACTTTTCCGTCCTTGAGCAGGATCAGACCAGGGTTTGATCTTATCATGGTTTTAAGCGCGGTGGCATCACAAAAATAAAAATCATACATCGCCTGCACCTCATGGCGGAACCTGTCTGTTTCTGCAGCAGGAGAGGCTGTGAGAGCGGTAAAAGGTATATTTTCTTTCGTACAGATTTGGGAGAGGGCATTGGCAGCGGTGTAGGATTCAGTGTTGGTTTGGCGCAGGTCATAGGCAACAAGCAGGAAACTGAATCCGGAAGCACCTGTAATTTCTTCCGTGTGGTCATTGCCGTCGGCGTCAGTAATGCTGAAATCATGAATGGCAGGCTCAATCCCTTTTTCCGTTATCTCGGTACGGTAGTTTACATAATCCCATTCAGACTCCCAGTTTTCGGGCCAGGAGGTAAACTCCTTTGTTTCGCCGCTCTTCTTGTTTTTAAGGTTGTAAAAATATTTTAATTTGTCAGGGGTGCCTTTTGTTTTTGCAAGGATATCCGTTCCGGCTTTATACGGGCGGAAATCCACCGGGGGAAGGTGCCGGTAGCACCATATAGCATACGAAGAGGATGCAAGGAAAACCGCCAGAAGCGCTGCATTGGCGGGGAACGGAGAGAAAACGGGGGTTATTTTTTTTCTGCCGGAGAAAATAATCAATATGAGCAGGAGCAGTATGAGATCCTTCGAGAACGACTGCCATGGCCTGAGGTGGAGTGCATCCCCGAAGCAGCCGCAGTCGGTTACTTTATTGAAATACGCAGAGAAGAACGTAAGGAATGTAAAAAACAGTATAAGCATCAGCAGCAGCCAGGCGCCTGTCCGCATTCTGGTGCCGGAGAGGGCTGCAAAGCCAAGCACGATCTCGGAAACACTTATCATCACGGAGAGGATGAGAGAAGCCGGTACGAGGTATCCCATGTGAAAAACATTGAAATATTCCTCCAGCTTGTATGAAAACCCAAGCGGGTCATTGGCCTTTATCCAGCCCGAAACAATAAACAGAAGCCCGACCAGTATCCGGCTGGCAAGCAAGGGTGTTTTCATGAAAGAAGAAAATTAAACTTATTCAATGCTGAGAAGGATCCTGCTCCGTTCTGATGATAGCAAAAATAGCATAATTTATAATATCGTAATAGTTGGCGGCAATGCCCTCGGAGATGAGGGTTGTGCCGTCATTATCCTCTATCTGCTTTACTCTCATCAGCTTCATCAGGATGATATCGGTAAGGGAGCTTACGCGCATATTTCTCCATGCCTCGCCGTAGTCATGGTTTTTATTTTCCATGAGCGATTTGGCATGGGCTATCTGAGTTTCAAAACATCTTTTTGCCTCCTCCGGCGAAAGGTTCATATTTCCTTCATATCCCAGTTCCAGCTGGATCAGTGCAATCACCGCATAGTTAAGGATTCCCATATACTCTTCCCGGATTCCCTCTTCAACCCTGTGAGTGCCTTTATCCTCTATGCTCCTGATGCGGCGGGCCTTGATAAAAATCTGGTCGGTGATTGACCGTATCCGAAGAATCCTCCATGCGCTGCCGTAATCCTTCATTTTTTTAATAAAGATATCTTTGCATGAGGCAACGGCCGCGTCATATTGAACAGAAGTTAAATTAACCATACCTGCAGTAGAAATAAATGAGTCTGTCATCGGTGGATAAAGATACATATTTTTCCGGGGGCAAAACGACAATCAACTGCCGGGGAAGGCTCCTGGATCTCAGGAAGCCCCTCCTGATGGGCGTCCTTAATGTGACCCCCGATTCTTTTTTCGACGGGGGAAGGTATCTTTCGGAAAAGGAAATTGTGGAAAGAACAGGGAAGATGCTGTCGGAGGGGGCTTCGGTTATTGATATAGGCGGCTGCTCCACGCGTCCCGGAGCGGAAAATGTTGATGAGAGGGTGGAATTGGGGAGGGTAATTCCCGCAGTAAGTCTTGTGCGCAAAGAGTTCCCGGAATCTTTTATTTCCATTGATACCTTCCGTTCATCCGTTGCAAGTGCGGCAGCTGATAAGGGAGCGGATATTATTAATGACATATCGGGAGGCAGTCTTGATAAAGAAATGTTCGGGACGGCAGCCGCTCTCCGGATGCCTTATATTCTTACCCACATCCGCGGAACACCGGAGAAAATGCAGGAAGATCCCAGCTACGATGATGTGGTAAAGGAAGTCTTTGATTTTTTTTCGGACAGGATAAAGATTCTTGAAAACATTGGTGTAAGGGATATTATCATTGACCCCGGGTTTGGGTTCGGTAAAACAACAGAGCATAATTACATGCTGCTGAAAAATCTTTCTCTTTTCGGTATGCTTGGGAAGCCTTTGATGGCAGGGCTTTCAAGGAAGTCCATGATTAACAGAGTGCTTGGGGTTAAGCCTGCCGTGGCACTGAACGGGACTACCGTATTGAATACCATTGCCCTTCTGAACGGCGTATCCGTTCTCAGGGTGCACGATGTAAAGGAAGCTTCCGAAGCGGTAAAAATTGTAAAGTACTACAGGAATTTTTAACTTTAGGCAGGACGGGATAAGATTTTCTCTTATGGAACTGTTTCACATAGGTTTTCTTGATATCAGGCTGGTTGATGTCATTGACATACTGCTGGTTGCGCTGATTTTATACCGGGTTTACCTGCTGGTAAGAGGCAGTGCGGCGATCAGTATTTTTATCGGTATCATGCTGGTTTACTTTGCATGGCTTCTTGTCAGGGCCTTGCACATGGAACTGCTGGGCAGCATTCTCGGGCAGGTTACGGGGGTGGGAGTGCTTGCACTCCTCATCGTATTCCAGCAGGAGATAAGGAGGTTCCTGATGCTCATCGGGAGCAAGCAGTTCCTTGCACGTTTCAGGGTTGCGGGGAATCTTTTTCCATGGCAATGGAAAGTGAAAAATGAAAACGATCTCAATATTGCTCCTGTTGTAAAAGCATGCAGGCATATGTCCAGGACAAAAACCGGTGCCATCATCGTGCTTGCCAGGTCATCCGATATGAGTTTCTATGCCAGCACAGGTGATTCACTGGATGCTGCCCTGTCGAAACGGCTTATCGAAAATATTTTTTACAAGGGCAGCCCCCTGCACGATGGGGCAATCATTATCTCCGGTAATAAGATTAAGGCTGCAAGGTGCGTGCTGCCCATCACCGAAAACCAGGAATTGCCGGCAAGGCTTGGCATGAGGCACCGTGCGGCAATAGGTATTACCGAACAAAGTGATGCCGTGGTGGTTATTGTGTCGGAAGAAACCGGGGAGATTGCGGTTGCGAAAGAAGGCCAGATTACTACCGGGCTGAGCGCCGAAGAACTGGAAAAAGAACTGGCCGGGGAATTCAGTTCTTAGCTTCAGTTTTATTTTTTTCTTCGAACATACGGATGATCTCCTCGTCACTTTTCCCGAGGTTGTCAAGCGAAAATTTTACGTCTCTTGCCAGGTGGTGACCGGGATATTTTTCCAGGAAATCAGAGTAAGCCTTCCGTGCCTTCTCAATGTCTTTAAGCTGGGTCTCGTATGTAAACCCCATCATGAAAAGGCATATGGTGTCTTTCTCAAAGGAAGGATATTTCTCCAGTATTCTTTTGTAAATATCAATAGTTTCGCTGGGGCGATGGAGGCTCCCGGAGAGCTGACCTGCCCTGAAAAGCATAACAGGCGCAGCGGTGTCAGAAGGATATTTGTCGGCGAAGTCAAGGTAAAGCTTCACGTTTTTGTCTGCAAGTGTTTTATTGAAAACTTTTGAGGTGTCAGCCCTGAGGCTGTCTTCCGAAGCCTTGATACGGGCAAGATCTTTTTCTCTTGCAGGTGTACAGGAGTTCAGCAGGAGCAGGATTGCTGCATAGGAAACCAGGAGTGCATGTTTCATGTGATTATTGTTTTTAAAGATTTATTTTTTAGCCAGCGGGAATTTCATCCTGTAATCTACGTCCACTATTCCTTTTGAGATGTCAAGCAGCTTTTTTTTCAGCAGTCTCTTGCGGAGAGGGGAGATGTGATCGGTAAAGAGTATTCCTTCTATATGGTCGTATTCATGCTGTATAATCCTGGCCTGCATGCCGTCGTATGTTTTTTCATGCAGCACAAAGTTTTCATCTGCAAACCTTATTCTGATGAGGGGTTGCCGGCGGATATCCTCGCGGATACCGGGAATGCTGAGGCAGCCTTCGTTAAATATCCACTCTTTGCCTTCTTCTTCCTTTATTTCCGGGTTAATAAAGACCTGCCTGAACCCGGGAGATCCTTCTTTCTCAAAAGAAGAGCTGTCAACAACAAACAGCCGGATTGATAATCCCACCTGTGGAGCTGCCAGTCCCACACCCGAAGCGTTATGCATGGTTTCATACATGTCTGCAATAAACTCCTGCAGGTGCGGGTAGCCGGGCTCAACGGGTTTTGCAGGCTTCTTCAGAACAGGGTCGCCGTAAGCAACAACAGGCAATATCATGCAGGGAGGATAAGTAGTTTCCCCGCAAAATTATAATAATCTTTTTTGCCTGGAAAACACTCTTAGTCAAAGGAGGCAGATACCCTCGGGGTTATAGCATTAATATGCCAGCTCTTGTCTTTTTTTTATATTTTTGGATCCCGCATGATTTCATGCCCGGGTGGCGAAATTGGTAGACGCGCTGGTCTCAGAAGCCAGTGGAGTAACATCCTTAGGAGTTCGACTCTCCTCTCGGGCACTGCAGGAATAGACATTTTTCCTGATTTAACAGAGCAAAACTATTCTTTAAGTTTTGTTAGGGGGTTAGTACAAAATTTTCAGAATGGTTTAAAAAAGAGAGTTGTGCAACATTGACTTTTTGTTAGCTGCTGGCTTGTTCTTGCCACGAAGCTGTGTCCTCCGAAGTTCGCACAAAGCTGTCCACAAAGTTGTGAATATGTTAGTCAAGTTTGAAGCACTCATAATCAAAGTCAATAGTCAAAGTTTGTTTTAAGAAGTCAATGAAATTTTGTTCGTCTTTGTCTGGCGGATACGGTCCAACTATTTTTAATTTCTTTATTCGCTTATCGCTGTCAAAGAAAACATAAGAGAGAAGTTGTCCAAGTCCGCTTCTTATGCAATCCTCTGCAAAGTCGTAAGGTTTTACTTCATAGAAAGTAACCGTGTCGGGTTGAAATAATTTTATGTCCACATTATTTTCTTCAAGTTGAACATTGTCCTTACCGAATTTTATTTCTAAATGTTCTTTGAACAGCTGTTGTATTTGATTGTGAATTGGATTTGTCACATAACCAACCGAACCCTTTCTCCGCTGTCCCAAAATATTTTTAGATGCAGTTGCACTTCTGGTTCTTCTCTTCGTTTTTATTTTCTGTCTTACGCTTGTTGATGTTGCTGTTTTGTATTCGTCAAAAAGAGTTTCAATTACTTCCGTGTCCGTAATGCCGTGTAGTGTTCTTCCGTAACCGCCAATTGCAAATTGTTTTTTTAAACCTGTCTTGATGAACTGAACATTTATGCAATGTCCAAAATGTTTTTTCTCATGCCAATATATTTCTCCATCTCTTTCAACAACTACCGCATAAGCAACAATTTCCAAAAAGGGTGTTCGTCCTTTTGGACTACCATCTGATTTGACAGCAATAACATCGCCTGGTTTTAGCTGAAGAAACTTTTTAAGTGTGTTGTATGACTTGGGTTCTTCTTTTTTCTTTTTGAGAAAGTCAGTGATTTCAGGTTCGGGCTTCTGATAGAAGTTCGCCATGTCATAGTCCCAAGCGAAACCAGTGCAAACGACATTGTATTCCTCCATAAGAGGTAGCATATCAATATCATTATGCTCTCCATATTTTGAGCCGATTATAAAATATGATGTGGAAATCGGAAACAGATACTTTGCATCACCAGCATGTTGGACTTCCTTAGGATTATTTTTCCTTCTCTGCAAAACGCTTCGGACATTTCTGTGCCATGTCGGTTCTTTATTTGTGGGAGTTACAGCTTTCAAATCGTCAGCGGTAAAGTCAGCAAAGTTGTCTTCAATGGTTGAATATATTTCTTTAAGGTCAAGCCACTTTCCCTTCGGCAAGTGAGTTGTCATCAAAGTCCAAAATATATTTAGTGGTGTTACCATAGTTTATTTCTTGCAGTCAGTTCGGAGTTCGCACTGTCGCCATAAGCTTGCAGCTAACGTTTTGCAGCTACCCGAAGGTGGCGATTTCGAAGCACTTTACTGTCAGCCTTGCACAAACTTTCATAGAAGCACAAAGCTTGATTTAACCACTGAACCGCCACTTTTGGGTAGGTGCTGTTAGCTGATGTTTTTTTATGTCCAATAGGTTTCACCCGACTCTTTTTTAATATGCGAATAAACAACCCTGTCCAAATAGTTAATTGCTTCATTTATGTTTTTAAAATGTCGTTCAATGTCATTAAAGGTGATTGCAGGTGCTCCCTGATGAGCAATAGATTCCCTTAAGCTTAGAAAAGATTCAATTGCTATCGTTATGTCCTTCTTTGCTTTTTTATGTAATTCGTTAATTATGTCTTTAATTCCAAGTCTGTTGTATAATATTTTCAGATTCTTAATTGAAGGATACTTGTTTGTCCCAATAATATTTGAAGAATGAACTTGAGTGGTGAAAGCAACGGAGTCATCAAGTAATTGATAGAACGCGTTGTCAATTGAAATATTCTTTATCAAAACTTTCTCGTCTGAGCTATTGTAATATGTTCGATAGTGATTTACTTGTTTATCAAGTAACACCTTCGTCCTAACATTTTTTGGGATGTGTTTTAGCATAGCACCATTAGTCCGATAGCTATAAATTAAATCTTCTATGAGATTTTTTGTGTAGTCTTCAATACGAGCCGAAAGTAGAAATATACAAGATTGATTTATCAATTGCTTGTGGTCATAAGTCAATGGTGATGACTTATAAGAAACCTTCTTGGCAAGTTTTAGTAATTTGATAGATTCCATTTCAAAATCTTTTCTTGCCCTACTTTTAGAGTATGGCATAACTAAAATATTGTTTGAAGAAATTCCGTATAATCTGTAATTCTTTTGGTTAATACATTCTTGTCTGTTGTGGCCTTCGTTATTGTGTCGTAGAAATTTGCATTTCCCAATAATGCTTCAAGCCTATCAATAACTGTTGCTTTGTTGACCGCTTCAATTTGCTCCAACGTTGGGTTAACGGTATTCATTGATAACATTTGAGCTTCATATAAAGCAGTGTTTGCTTTAAGCCTTTTTCTGTTATCGTCAAATGTTTTGAATGCAAAGTCACCATACAAAAAGTGACACTTATTCAAATTTGATGTAAAGTTGTTTGCTAATACTTCAACTTCATTAGCCGGCATAAAACGATTTTCTTCTGCATATTTATTGAGGAAAGCGGACATTGGCTTTACATATTCAGCATACCGAGTAACAAGCGTGAAATATCTTAGAACGAGTTCATCTCCTTTCATTCTATTGTCCTTAGTCGTTGACGTTAATTTTTTAAAGAGAGATCCTTTTGCTAACTCCTCAATCTTCGTCATTAGAGTTCCATTATAGATGCCATGTCTCAATTCTTGCGGATTCAGTCGTACAGAGCCAGTGTTCAAGCGTTCAAAAACGTCAAATTTAATTTGTGGGTGTGTCTCTTTAAGAATTGCTATACATCGAATAGTTCTGTTTATTATGTGTCTTTGAAATCTTGGGTCTAGTTCGCTATAAGTAAGCCCGTCTAATTCAGGGTAAGTTGATAACCCTGTCAATGGAAATCCATTATTTAGAAATAAGCTTATACTCGTCAATCTTTGATTACCGTCAATTACCGAAAGAGTTTCATCCCCATTTTGGCTTAAATAGACAACAGGTATTGGACATTGAATAATAAGGGATTCAATCAATCTGGAAGCTTGGGTTCTATTCCATACATAGCCTCTTTGGAAATTCGGTATAACAATATGCTCATTATTGATATAGTCGTTAATAGTTGAGACAGTGAAATCGTAAGTTTCAGTAATTAACTTTCGTTTTTCTGCAGGAATATTTAAAACCTCAACTTCGAATTCGTCATTGTCAGGGAATATTCTGTTCGCTAAAAGTGTTGATTTATTGTCCATATTTTCTTTGTTGTGTCGTTGTTTAAAATATCAGCTAACAATTAATTATCGGCTACAAATATAGCCCATAATAGCGTATATCAAGCACATGTTGTGGAGCGTTACGCAATGTAGAGGTGGATATACGCAGGCTTAGATATTGAGCTTTTCAAGGGGACTTCCAAAAATTGCACCGGGCTTTCTTCACTTCGCTTGCTTCCAGAAGTAAATAACCACAAGCATGGCTCCGGCTGCCGAAAAGATAAAAGGAAAGGAAGGTGTGACATAAGTCCATAGCAATCCGGCCATGATGCTTGCCATGAAAGCTGCTAAGCTCGAACATCCTGCAAAGAAACCGATGGCTGTGGCGGTTTCATTTCCCGGTACAACTCCTGCGATCCATGCTTTCGAAATGCCTTCGTTTCCCGCGGCATAAATCCCATAAATGGAAAAAAGGATGTAAAACATTGTTGCGCCGTTAAGCATGGCAAAGCCGAGATATACTATTGCAAACAGCACCAGGCTTATTATGAAAGTTTTTTTCATGCCGGCTTTATCCGCCAGGACACCGGCGGGATAAGAGGCAATAGCATAAACAAAGTTGTACAATATATAGCCTCCTATGGTCTGTATGTCGCTTAGTCCTGCATGCTTTGCCATGATGAGAATGAAGATGTCAGAGCTGTTGATGAGAGAGAAGGCAAGAAACCCGGCAATGATTTTTCTGTACGAAGGAGATGCGTTTTTCCAGTATTTAAAGTAAGAGAAAGGGTTCCGGGGCATCGCTGGTATTTCCCCGGAAGGTGTTTTATCTTTTATAAGCAGCGTGAGTGACACGCCGAGGATTGCGGGCACAAAGGCGAGGAAGAACATGATCCTGTATTCGCCGGGATGAAAATACAGGTAAGTGATTGCCGCCAGTGGGCCCAGCACTGCCCCGAGTGTATCCATGCCGCGGTGAAATCCGAACACTTTTCCTTTATCTTCCGGTGCTGCCTCTTCGGAGAGCATGGCGTCACGCGCCGCCGTACGCAAGCCTTTGCCCAGCCTGTCCATGGATCGGGCGGAGAAAATCCATCCGGGAAAAGTGAGAAGCCCCATCATGGGTTTGGACAATGCGCTGAGGAGATATCCCCACCGGATAAAAGGGATACGCCTCCGGCTGTTGTCAGACCACTTGCCAAAATAGCCCTTGCTTAAACCGACCACTGCATCGGCAAAACCTTCGAGCGATCCTGTCAGCAGGGCGGAAAATCCTATGGAGGCGAGATATGAAGGCATCACAGGATAAAGCATCTCGCTGGAGATGTCTGTGAAAAGGCTCACGAGGGAAACCATCCATACGGTTCGGGTGAAAATTTTTTTCCGGGAACTCATCTCAGGGGAAGGGAGATGGGAGGCGCAATACAGCCGCCGGGAGCGGGTATGCCGAGAATTTCTGAAAGGGAAGGGGCTATGGAAGTAATATCTGTGCTGTTGTCGCAGGCACCCCTGTTTACTTTCCATCCATACCACAGGAGGGGTACATGTGTATCATAGCTGTAGCAGGAGCCATGTGTGGTACCGGTCCTTCCCCATTCAATCCAGTTGGGCTGCAGGGTTATAATCACGTCTCCTGATCTTGTTTTGCTGTAGCCTCTTTGTACATACCCGTTGAGGCCATCCCTGTATTCCATGGTTTTGAGCTTTCCGGAAACGGTACATAACGCAACTCCCTCCGCATTTGAAAGAAATGCGGAGATGCTTCGCTCCATATCTTCAGGGTTTACATTGTTTTGTTCCATCAGTTTGTAATCCAGGTAAATGGATTGATTCATATAGCAGCTCATCCAGTTATTGATAGAGAACCTCGCATTGAGGAATTTTCTGAGAGAGTCGAGGAGGTGTTCTGTTCTGAATACTCCTGCATGGGCATGCAGGCTTTCCATGTAGGCGGGGCATGGAGATGCGCCGTGATCGGCAGTGAGAAAAACAAGCACGTTTTTTTTTCCTGCCTGGCTGTCGATGAACGTCAGGAGCCCTGCGATGTCCCTGTCAAGCCGGAGGTAAGTATCTTCCGTTTCAACGGAGTTCGGTCCGAACTGGTGGCCGACGTAATCGGTGGAGGAAAAGCTGATGATAAGTACATCCGGGAAGTTATCCTGGCCAAGTTTTTCCTGCCTGATGGCTTCTACTGCGAAATCTTTTGTGAGCGTATTCCCGAAAGGGGTGGAGCGTAGCAGTGCAGGAGATTTCCTGATGGAGGGAAGATCGTGCGGGAATACAGGCCTGTTTTCGCCGGGGAATGGTGTTTCGAAAGGAACATCATCGGGGGTGCTTTCAGTATACTGCTGCATGGGCATGAGGGTATTCCATGGGCGGGAGAGGTATTTTTCCGTTTCTTTTTTTTCATTGAAGC
>JAHEYN010000005.1:0-26352 GCA_023251555.1 Bacteroidota bacterium
AGGGCATAAACGTAAGTGATCCCGATGCCGTTTGTAACCGCTGTCCATGAGAGCGCCGCTGTGTCCGCAACAAACAGGCCACCACCGGTGCCTGCAAAAACGGAGCTTCCTTTTACGTCAAGCGAATAAATGTTTGAATTTGTCAAACCGCTGCTGGCGCTGGACCATGAAGAATTTGTCTCATCATAAATAAATACGCCCCCGCCCTTGGTTCCCGCGTACAGCTTAGTGCCGCTGAAGCAGAGAGATCTGACATCTTTAGTGGAAAGAGATCCGGATATATCATTCCAGCTGATTCCTTTATTGGCAGTCCTATAGACCCCGTTTTCGGTTCCGGCATAAAGGATGTTTCCGGCAGCCAGCAAGGCAAAGCAGTAAAAATAGTTTCCCGGGAAGCCACTGTCGCAGGGTGCCCAATTCTTCCCGGAGTCATAAGAAAGAAATATTCCGCCCCCGTCAGTTCCGGCAAAAAGCAGTGTATCGGAATGGGCAAGTGATTTCACCGCACGGTTTGTAATCCCGCTGTACAGGGGAGTCCATGAGTTTCCAAGATCGGTTGTTTCATGCACTCCGTAGTTGCCGTATGCTCCTGCATATACGGTTCCTCCCACGGCCATGAACGAGGTGACAGAAGTATTCTGCAAACCGCACAACGCCCATTGCATGCCATTGTTAACGGATGCAAACACGCCTCCGTCATTTGATCCGCCAAAAAGCAGGGTGCCGTTGTAAGCCAGTGAGCGGATATCCTTATTCAGAAGGCCTGTATTCACAGTGTTCCATGTCTGGCCGTTATCCTGAGAGGCGCTTACCCCGCTGTAGGTAGCCGCAAAGACAAAGCCGGCCGAAGATGTAAGTGCATTCACCCAGTCATTCTCAAGCCCATTGTTTGATTTATCGGATGCCGTCCACGAAGATCCGTTGGTTGAGGAGACAAATACTCCCTTGTTCCCGCTTGCCGCAAAGATTGAGGAGTCATGGAAGGTAAAAGAATAAATATAACTGCTGGTCACGCCGGAGTTCACCGCAGCCCAGCTATTGCTTTTTATACCGGACCGGAAAATTCCGCCCCCGTATGTACCGGCAAACACAAGCGTATCATGGATGATGAGTGCACGCACGTCTGAAGTCGTAAGACCGTTGGAAAAGTTAGCCCATGTGCTTCCGTTATTGCTGCTCACATAAACACCTGAACCCGTTCCGGCAAAGATAAAGGTATCATTTGCAGCCAGGGCACGGACATACTGGCTTGAGAAACCGTTAACAGGCTTAGTCCACGTAACGCCATTATCAGATGAAAGAAAGATCCCTCCCCCGTCAGTGCCTGCAAATATAATATTACCATTAAGAGCCAGCGCCCCCACCGTGAAGTTGGTAATGCCGTTGTTCATGGGTTTCCACGTAAGACCGTTATCGGATGAGCGGAAAACACCTCCGCCCGAGGAAGCGGCATACACGTCAGTACCTTTAAACAGAATTGATCTCGATATCCCCCCGTAAGGGCCGTTAGCTAATTTCCATTGCCCAAACGAGAGCAGGCTGCATATCATGAGACATGCAGCGGCATAGTATCTCTTTTTCATAATTTCAGTTGTTTTTATGCAAAAGAAAAAAGAAAGGCTGCCGGGCAATACGACGAATGTCAGGAAATAAAGTGATTATTGTCAGGAAAAAAAGATAAAGAGCAGTGTGGATGTGAGAATATTTATAACAGTGTCCCCAGGAGGATTTCCAGTTCGGAAACCTTATCCACATAACCGAGCTTCTGGTAAGAATTGATAAGATTCCTGGCGAGGCGCTGCACCATGTCAAGGTTTGAGCAGGGTTCATAAAAAGATTTTTCCTGCGCCAGGTTAAGCTGCTTCAGAAACTGGTCTATCTCTTTCCTGTGAAAGACAGTCCCCCGGCTGAAAGCGTTTATGTAGAAAAGGATTTCTCCTTTTTCAGGGGCAGCGGCACCTTCCCTGTATGCAAGAATAAAATGCTCGGGAAGGTTAATGCCGAATATAGGAAGTTCAAGGTTGTGTGATACAATACAATAAATAATTGCAAGGGATAAAGGATTTCCTTTTTTGCTTTCGAGGACAATATTAATGTACGAATTCTGGGGTGCGTGGTAATTGGCGGTATTTCCGCTGAAACCGTGAACATCAAAAATGATATGATTCATCACGCGCACAATTTCGAGGGCAGTAAGGCTGTCATTCAGTTCAAGCCACACATCTTTCCTGATCTGCTCCAGCTGTAATCTCACTTTTTCTTCATCGAGGTCTGGGTACTGGTACTTCGCAATGAGAAGGGCTCCTTTGAGCAGGTCATGGGTGCCTTCTCTTTTCCAGGCAGCAAGTTCTTCCTGAAGGGAGTGAAACTGTATCTGGTGAATAATAGTCTCGATTCGCCCCTGGAGCATAGCGTCAAAAGAACGGCCCCATGTATTTTCAAGAAAAGGAATAGCCGGCTTCCCGAGGGACACCAGCCTCTCCCTGACAAGAGAGAAGATCTCGTTGTCGGAATCATCCAGGAGCCTGATGAGGGCATTCATTTCTTTCTCGTTCATACACTATCACCGGTAAAGCGATGCAAAGGTACGCCTTCGGGGAGGGTGTTTCAAAAGAAATTTATCAACAGGGATGTGTTGATGAGTGCCGGGTCAGATAACTCACCGGGTGTGATTTTCATCATTTGCTTGCTATTTCTTTAAAGGCTACTTTTGCGGCAGAATAAAAATCATAAAGATTATGAAATCGTCCGACCAGATTTTAGTCCCGACAAACTATTCAGCGCAATCCACGATTGCCCTTGAACAGTCCTACAACCTTGCAAGGCTTACCAAATCAGAGATAACACTTCTCAATGTAATGGAAGAAGACCTGCTGAGTCCCCTGGTGAGGCTCCTCTCCAAAAGGCACCAGGACGGGGAGTTTGTGAAACTAATTCAGAAAAAGGTGAATGATCTTGCGCAGAAATCTGCCAGAGATGCCAAAGTAAAGATAAATACACTTGTAATGAGGGGTAAGGTTTACGAAGAGATTGTCAAGGCAGCCAAAACATTAAAAGCAAAGTTTATCGTTATGGCCACCAGCGATTCCGGCAGTTTCATCGGGTCCAACACCCTCCGCGTCGTGAGGGAGGCTCCCTGCCCCGTGATAACGATAGGAGGTTCGGTGCACCGCCCCGGATGCAAGAACATAGTGCTGCCCCTGGATCTCACGAAAGAAACCAATGAAAAGGTATCCGAAGCCATAGAGATAGCCGGTTATTTCGGCTCAGCCATCCGGGTAGTTTCGCTTGTAGATACAGATGATGAATTTATTGTAAACAAACTCAAACGCCATCTCTCTCAGGTGAAAGAATTTATAAAATCGAAAGGAGTCACCTGTACCGGGGAGATGATAAAAGGACATGATGTGGCGAAATCTATCATTGATTATGCGAAGAAAGTAAAGGCCGACCTGATCATGATCATGACACAGCAGGAGATAAACTTCACACAGTTCTTCATCGGTTCTGCTGCGCAGCAGATCATCAATCACTCGGACATACCGGTGCTGAGCATTCATCCTTCCGGAAAGGAATATTCCACTTCATACAGCAGCACATCACTCTACTCCTGAAATCTCTCATGTACGATTTCTCAGGATTAACAGCTTCCATACACTCCTGGCTTTCCGGGAGGCTCAGTTCTGCCGGCGTTACCTTAGCGGAAATGGCCCTGGCAGGGATGGCTGTCCTGATGTTCTTCGTGGTGCTTGGAATCGTCCTGGTGTACATGGAAAGAAAAGTTTCCGCTTTTATGCAGCTTCGTCTGGGCCCCAACCGGGTTGGCCCGAAAGGAACGCTGCAGGCAATTGCAGACACTATCAAGCTGCTGCTTAAAGAAGGGTTTACGCCGAAATCGGCCGATAAGCTGCTCTTCAACCTTGCACCTTTCATAGTCATTACTGTATCCATGCTTGCTCTGGCTCCCATGCCCTTTGCCAGGGGGCTTCAGGTTTACGACATTAACATCGGGGTCTTCTACATCTCAGCCGTATCCTCCATCTCTGTCATCGGAGTACTCATGGCCGGGTGGGCGAGTAACAATAAGTATTCGCTGCTTGGCGCCATGCGCAGCGGGGCTCAGATTGTAAGCTATGAGCTTTCCGCAGGGCTTTCCCTGGTTGCGGTAACAGCGCTGGCAGGAAGCATGAGTCTCACGGATATCGTGCAAAGCCAGGCTGACGGATGGTGGATATTCAAAGGGCACATTCCTGCAATTATAGCTTTCGTTATTTTCATCATTGCTTCTACGGCAGAGCTCAACAGGGCACCTTTCGACATGGCCGAGGCCGAGTCGGAGCTTACGGCAGGCTTTCACACAGAATACACAGGCATGCGCTTTGCGATGTTTTTCCTGGCAGAATACGTAAACATGTTTATCCTCTGCGGAGTGGGCGCTACCCTCTTTCTCGGGGGATGGATGCCCCTGCACTTCGGACACCTGAATGCATTTAACACCTTCATGGACTATATCCCTTCCCCTGTATGGTTCCTGGGTAAAACCTTTTTCCTTATTTTTATCATCATGTGGTTCCGGTGGACATTTCCGCGCCTCCGCATTGACCAGCTCCTGGCGCTCGAATGGAAATACCTCATGCCGATCAGCCTTTTCAACATCCTGCTCGTAGCGGCTGTGGTTATTGCAGGCTGGCATTTCTGAGATTGCAGGTTTCTATTTATCATGTATGAGATCCTTACGCTATGCTTAAGAAAGTGTACTTTTATCCTCCTCATACACTCTATAAATTTGGTATTAACCCCGGGGCAAGCCCCGGACACTCCTTTCCGCCGAAGCGCAACGCGAAGGCGGAGAATTCCGCAGCAATCTGCAGGGAATAAATCACACCCTCTCGTCCGCCGTAGCGCAACGCGAAGGCGGAATGAACTACCTCGCCGCAAGCAGCGAGGTATCTTAAGGGAATTTGATCATCATTGCGCAGCAAGCTGCGGGGAATTAACCCAAGACCTTCCCGTCCGCCATAGCGCAACGCGAAGGCGGATTAAAATAATACCGTATTTTTGAGAAAAATTATTCAACGGTAAATGACGCCCCCTGTATTTATGCAAAGAAAAAACATAACCCTTGCAGGAGTGTTTTTCATATTTACTCTCTTTTTCCCCGTTCCCTCCCCTGCCCAGCATTATAACTTCAGGAATTACAACGTAGAAAACGGCCTCCCTGCATCCAACACATACACCATGCTGCAGGACAGGAAAGGGGCAATCTGGTTCGGGACAAACGACGGCCTCAGCAGGTTCGACGGAAACACCTTTACTGTTTACAAAAAAAAAGACGGACTGTATGAAAACTCTGTCACCGCGAGCTGCGAGGATGCGGGCGGCAACATCTGGTTCGGGCACCAGGAAGGAGGCGTAACAATTTATTACCCCGACTCCGGAATCTTCAGGCTCTTTCCGCTGAACGACAGCCTGCCGAAACGCTTCATCTACGACATCACCCGGGACCACAGTCAAAACATATGGTTCTGCACCATCGGGGGCGGACTTATCAGGTACGACGGTAAAAAACTGAAATCCTTTGACCAGACCAGCGGCCTGGTAGACAACCTCGTGTTCTCTGCCGCACAAGACAATGAAGGAAGAATCTGGGCTGCCACAAACAACGGGGTTTCCGTCATAGAGAATGAGAAAGTGTACACTGTAAACGGGCTTCCGGGGAAGGCATACCGCTGCATCATGACTGACAGCAAAGGAAACTTATGGATTGCCACCAAAGATACCGGGCTGGTATTCATTCCACGCAAAGCTCTTTCCGGAAAGAGCTTCCCGGCTTCCGTCGGCAGCAACTTCCGTCTTTATACAGTAAAGGAAGGCCTGTCCGACAACTACACCTACCATATCACTGAGGGTAATCAGGGAGCCATCTGGATTGCCAGTTATCGCACGGGGATTTCCAAATTTGTATGCACCGACACCATCACCGGAAAGGGATACTTCAAAAACTTCAGCTCCCGCAACGGGCTGGCATACGATGTTGTGTGGAGAATCATGGCCGACAGGGAAAATAACCTCTGGGCAGGCACCCTCGGGGGAGGTGTTTCACAGCTCAAGTACAATGATGAACGTTTCGAACTTTTCACCACGCAGGAAGGGCTCATCAACAGCCAGGTATGGGCCATTACCCAGGACAGGAAAGGGAATTACTGGTACGGAACCGACGGGGGCGTTACCTGCCTCAGCATGGATCCCGTCACAAAAAAAATCAATTCGGCAAAAAGCTTCTCTTCCAAAGACGGTCTGCCATACAACAAAGTAAAATCAATCTATGCCGATGAGTCCAACACGATCTGGGTCGGAACGGACGGGAGCGGAGTGTGTTTTCTTCCTGAAGGCAGTTCCAGGTTCCGCTCACTCAAAACAGGAAAAGGCCTTGCAGGGCCCAGCGTGCTTTCCATCTGCGACGATAATAAAGGCTCACTCTGGTTTGCAACATACACAGGACTTTCAAAGCTTGACAAAAGTACTGGAGAAGTAACAAACCAGTCCAAAGGACTCATGAACCATGTCGTGCGCTGCGTATATAAAGACCTCCGGAAAAATATCTGGATCGCGACGGAGGCCGGCCTTTCCATGTTCGACGGGAAAAAACTTGTAACCTATAATCACTCCAACGGCCTGGCACATGAAAAAATATACTGCATCACCGGCGACAGGGACGGCAACATCTGGTTCGGCACCGAAGGAGGCGGCATCTACATGTATGACTTCCGCCAATTCAGGAACTATGCCGCCAAGGACGGTATCAGCTCAGAAAGTGTTTATTCCATCCTCTGCGACAAAGGCAATAATATCTGGGCGGGTACCAGCTCAGGCGTTGACCGCTTCGACCAGAAAACCAGCACATTCAGGCATTACGGAAAAGAGGATGGATTCCTCGGGGTAGACAATAATCTCAATGCAGCTTACAGGGATCATGAAGGCTCTCTCTGGTTCGGCACCATCAACGGGGTGGTTAAGTACGACCCCAGGAAAGATGCCGCCAACAAAGTGGAACCTCTCACCTACATCTCCCGCCTCAAAGTGCTGCTGAAAGAGTTTCCCTTCCCTCCCTCTCATCAATTCTCATACAAACAAAACTACATCACCTTCCAGTACATCGGTATCAGCCTCAGCATCCCGGAAAAAGTGAGGTACCAGATACGCCTCGAAGGTTTCGACCGTGACTGGCTGCCGGTTACCGACCGCACGGAGTTCACCTATTCCAACCTTCCTCCCGGAGATTATATATTCATGGTGAAAGCCTGCAACAATGAAGGCGTATGGAACGAACATCCCGCCAAATATACGTTTTCCATCACCCCCCCCTTTTGGAAAACCTGGTGGTTCTATATCTCCTGTGTAATCCTCGCCTTTGCAGCTATCTACACATTTATCAAGGTAAGAACAAAAAATCTTGAGCATGCCAAGCTCATGCTTGAAACCCAGGTGGCTGAACGCACTGCAGAAGTAGTAAAACAGAAAGAGGAGATCGAGCAGAAAAATGAAAAACTCAGCTACGCATATATCGAAATCGAAAAAAACAGGGACGAGATCGCAGAGAAAAACAAAGACATCACCGACAGCATACATTATGCCAAGCGCATACAGGACGCAATCCTTCCCATGAAGCAGGATATGCAGGCGGTGATCCCCGACTCTTTCATATTTTTCCGCCCCCGCGACGTAGTGAGCGGAGACTTCTACTGGTTCTCCGTGGTCAGCAATACCCTCGTTCTGGCCTCTGCCGACTGCACAGGGCACGGGGTGCCGGGAGCTTTCATGAGCATGATCGGCGTTACCCTCCTCAACCAGATTGTTAAGGACAGCGGCATTACCACCACCGCCATGGCGTTATCCGAACTCGACAAAGGCATCAAGGCAGCCCTGAAGCAAAGCGGCGAAGAAGAGAAAGAAATGCATGACGGCATGGATATCGCACTCTGTGCCATAGACCTGGAAAAAAAGATGATGCAATATGCCGGTGCACTCCGCCCCCTCTACCTCGTGCGCAAAGGGGAACTCATGGAATTCAGGGCCGACAAGTTCTCCATAGGCGGATATTACAAAGGGCAGAAAAAATTCACTAACCACTCCATTAGCTTACAGAAAGGCGACTCGGTATATCTTTTTTCAGATGGGTACGTGGACCAGTTCGGCGGCCCCGAAGGAAAAAAATTTATGACGAAAAAACTGAAAGAAATGCTCCTGAAAATTCAGTCTTTCAGCATGCACGAACAGGAAAAAATAATCATCGAAACTATTGACCGGTGGAAAGGAAGCCTCGAGCAGATAGATGACCTGCTCTTTATGGGGCTGAGGGTTTTATAGCCTCCCTGCAGATAACTTGCCCGGCACCGCCGTATAAGGCCTTTCTTCTGTTGTTCCACGCCTTGTTAAGGCATCGTGCTTCATACATGTAAATCATGTAAGCATTTCCGGCAAATTCTTAACTTTACTGGGCAGGATTACTACTCATTAAAGATCAACACTTATGAAACGTACCATCAAGAAAGTTGCAGTGCTCGGCTCCGGCATCATGGGATCCCGCATTGCATGCCATTTTGCAAATGCCGGGGTGCAGGTGCTGCTCCTCGACATCGTTCCGAAAGAACTTTCCCCGGAAGAAAAAGCCGCCGGTCTCACGGCCGACAGCAGGCAGTTTAAAAACAGGATAGTGGACAACTCCCTACAGTCGGCCATCAAAGCCAACCCGTCTCCCATCTATAAGAAATCTTTCGCACAGAGAATCACGACCGGAAATTTCAACGACAACATGAAAGATATTGCCGGCGCAGACTGGATTATAGAGGTTGTAGTCGAAAATCTTGACATTAAGAAAAAAGTCTTCGGGGAAGTGGAAAAGTACCGAAAACCCGGAACCCTTATAACATCCAACACTTCAGGTATTCCCATCCGTATGATGGCCGAAGGCCGGAGCGAAGACTTCAGGAAACATTTCTGCGGCACGCACTTCTTTAACCCTCCACGCTACCTCCGGCTGCTCGAAATTATCCCATCGCCCGAAACAGATCAGGCAGTAGTTGATTTTCTCATGCATTACGGCGACCTGTACCTGGGCAAGGCCACAGTACTCTGCAAAGACACACCCGCTTTCATCGCCAACAGGGTCGGCGTTTTTTCCATCATGTCCCTCTTCCACCTCGTTAAAAAGATGGAGCTCACCGTAGATGAGGTTGACAAGCTCACCGGACCCGTGCTCGGAAGGCCTAAGTCAGCCACCTTCAGAACCTGCGATGTGGTAGGGCTCGACACGCTTGTACACGTGGCAAACGGCGTTTACGATAATTGCCCTTCCGATTCGGTCAGGGAACAGTTCCGGCTTCCCAATTACGTGGCGAAAATGGTGGAGCAGAAATGGCTGGGGGATAAAACAGGGCAGGGTTTCTACAAAAAAGTAAAGAACGAAAAAGGCAAAAGCGAAATTCTATCCCTGGATCTTAAGACCTTGGAGTACAAGCCCAAAGCAAAAGTGAAATTTTCAACCCTTGAGGCTACCAAAACCATTGATAACATTAAAGACAGGATGAAGGTGCTGGCTGCAGGACAGGACAAGGCGGGAGAATTTTACAGGGCTTCATTCTCCGCCCTGTTTCAGTATGTCTCCGAAAGAATTCCTGAAATATCGGATGAAATCCACCGCATCGATTCCGCCATGAAAGCGGGTTTTGGCTGGGAGATCGGTCCATTTGAGATGTGGGATTGCCTCGGTGTTTCGTCTTTTGTAAAACTCATGGAGGCCGCAGGATGTAAGCCTGCAGACTGGGTATCTGAGATGCTGAAAAACGGAGGAGACAGTTTTTATAAAACGGATAACGGGATTCAAAAATGTTACGACATTCTTTCGAAATCATACAAGCCTGTTGCGGGCATGGAGAAATTTATCATACTGGATAACCTTCGCACAAACAAAACTGTATGGAAAAATTCAGCCGCTTCGGTTACAGACCTCGGCGATGGCATCCTGAACGTGGAATGGCACACCAAGCTTAACACCATAGGCGGGGAAGTGCTGGAAGCTGTTCTGAAAGGCATTGACCTTGCGGAGAAAAGCTTCCGCGGCGTAGTGCTTGCAAACGGAGGAGCTAATTTTTCCGCCGGAGCCAACCTCGCCATGGTCTTCATGTTCGCCGTAGAACAGGAGTTCGATGAAATAGACTATGCCGTGCGCGCCTTCCAGAACCTGAATATGCGTATCAAATACTCTTCCGTTCCCGTTGTAGCGGCGCCCCATGGCCTCACCCTCGGCGGAGGCTGCGAAATGTGCCTCCATGCCGACCATGTGCAGGCTGCGGCAGAAACATATACAGGGCTGGTAGAACTCGGCGTAGGGCTTATCCCGGGAGGAGGAGGAACCAAAGAGTTTGTGGTCAGAATGTCCGAATCCATTGCAGAAGGAGAAATAGAACTCCCCCTGCTGAAAGAAAAATTTCTCACCATAGGAACCGCAAAAGTCTCCACCTCGGCCCACGAAGCCTTTGACATGGGTATCTTCCGCACCGGGCGCGACAAGGTGAGCATAAACAACGACAGGCTCCTGGCCGATGCCAAAGCCGAAGCGGTACTGCTTGCAGAAGAAGGCTATACCCCACCCGTTCCCCGCAAGGATATCAGGGTGCTTGGCAGGACAGGCCTCGGAATGGTGTATGCGGGAGCACACTCCATGTTCTCTGGAAACTTTATCTCCGCTTACGACAGGTTTATCTCCGAGAAGCTCGGTTACATCATGTGCGGGGGTGACCTCTCCGCACCCGCTCTCGTTTCTGAACAATATCTCCTTGATCTCGAGAGGGAAGCATTCCTCTCGCTCTGCGGGGAAAAGAAAACACTGGAACGCATACAAAGCATACTCACCACCGGCAAGCCGCTGAGAAATTAAAACGCTCATGCGCAGAAGTGTGTTTATTCCCAAAGAGCGTCAGGTTTTTAACGGCACCCGGGGATAAGCCCGTCCGGCAAAAAGGAAGCATCCCTGCTCAGGTATCAAAATGAGAACTAAATATTACATAACCGCCATTGTCCTGCTTGCCCTGTCCGGACATGCTTTCTCCCAGTCGGCTGAAAAGCCTGTGTACGGGCCGAGATCGGAGAGGAACACCAGGGATGAACTCGGCCGCAAGCAGGGTACCTGGAAAAAATACAATGCCAATGGCGAACTCATTGAAGAAGCCGAATATCTGAATGACAAAAGGGAAGGATCCTGCAGGCGCTACTACACCGGAATGAAAATCATGGAAGAAATCAACTTCCTCGAAAACAGGAGGGATGGAGAATACAGAAGATATTTTTTTTCGGGAGAAACCTCCGTGGAGGGAAACTACAATTATGGCGTAAGGGACGGACTCTGGATACGATACTTCGAAGACGGGCAGGTGAAATCACAGGGAACTTACAAAAACGGGGCGAAGGACGGTGAATGGAAAACATTCAACAGGAAAGGAGTCCAGATCAGCAATATTACATACAAAGACGGAGTTGACATGAGAGCCGCGGCAGCCGTGGCCGACAAAAAAGCAACGGAAAAGAAACAGGCTGATCAGCAGAAAGCAGCAGAGAAAAAAACAGCACCTCCCCCCGCTCCTAAAAAAGAAACTGTTCCTGTAAAAAAATAATCTATCTATCTTTGAAACCCATACATCATCAATCTTTTTTAAGAAACATTCAATGAAAGGAATTATTCTCGCAGGAGGATCCGGGACACGCCTCCATCCCCTCACACTGGCCGTAAGCAAGCAGCTCATGCCCGTGTACGACAAACCCATGATCTATTACCCCCTCTCCATCCTCATGATGGCAGGTATCCGGGATATTCTGGTGATTTCCACCCCCCATGACATACCCCACTTCAGGAAGCTGCTCGGTGACGGGAAATCCATCGGATGCAGATTCAGCTACGAAGTGCAGGAAAAACCCCTGGGGCTCGCACAGGCCTTTGTCATAGGAAAAAAATTTATCGGGAATGACAAAGTAGCACTGGTACTCGGGGACAATATTTTTTACGGCGCAGGCCTGCAGGAACTTCTTCAGGATAACATGAATCCTTCCGGGGGAACCATCTTCGCCTACCATGTCTCCGACCCCGAACGCTACGGAGTTGTAGCATTTGACAAAAACAACAAAGTCATTTCCATCGAAGAAAAGCCCGCCGTGCCAAAATCCAACTACGCTATTCCGGGCCTTTACTTTTACGATAACTCGGTTATCGGTATCGCCCTCAGCCTCAAACCCAGTCCACGCGGAGAGTACGAGATTACCGACATCAACAGGGAATATCTGCGCAGGAAAAAACTTAAGGTAGCTGTACTCGGAAGAGGTACTGCCTGGCTTGACACAGGCACTTTTACATCCCTGATGGAAGCCGGCCAGTTTGTCCATGCGATTGAAGAAAGGCAGGGACTTAAAATAGGATGTATTGAAGAAGTTGCATTCCGCATGGGATTCATAGATAAAAAACAATTGAAAAAACTGGCGGGACCTCTCCTGAAGAGCGGATATGGAAAATATCTGCTTCAGATTGCAGGATAAAGAACCTGTTACCTTTATATCTTACTGTTAAAATGACTGAACTGAAAAATAAAGTAATAGTGGTTACCGGCGGGTGCGGCCTGCTTGGAAAAGCCATAGTGGAATACCTTACAAAATGCGGAGCCGTTGTGGTTACTGCCGACATTGCCGCAGACCCCTCAGAAAAAAATCAGATTTCCCTTGATATAACAAGCGAGAAATCAATTGACGAACTCATCAGGAAAGTCATCTCCGGGCATAAGAAAATTGACGGATGGATAAACAATGCCTATCCCCGCACAAAAGACTGGGGAAACAAATTAGAGGACATACGGTTTGAATCCTGGCAAAAAAATGTTGACATGCACATGAACGGATATTTCCTCTGCTGCCAGAAAATCTTCGGGAAGATGAAGAAGCAGAAAAGCGGATCCATCGTAAACATGGCATCCATCTATGGAATTCTCGGACCTGACTTTACCGTTTACGAAGGCACCGGTATGACCATGCCAGCCGCCTATTCTGCAATCAAGGGAGGAATTATCAATTTCACAAAATACCTCGCTGCATACGCAGGGCCATTCGGTGTAAGGGTAAATGCCGTTTCGCCCGGCGGCATTTTCGACGGGCAACCGGAAGCCTTTGTAAAAAACTACACACGGAAAGTCCCCATGAAAAGAATGGCAAAACCGGAGGATATTGCACCCTCCGTAGCCTTCCTCCTTTCGGATGAAGCCTCCTATATTACCGGGCATAACCTCGTGGCCGACGGGGGATGGTCAGTTATTTAATTACAGTGTATGAATAAGAATGTTTTAATTACGGGCGCCGACGGCTTTATCGGAAGCCATCTTGCAGAACACCTTCTGGAAAAGGGGTACAGGGTAAAGGCGTTCGTGATGTACAATTCTTTCGGAACATCCGGATGGATGGACACGCTCCCCCCGAAAGTCCTTGATAAAGTTGAAATATTTGCGGGAGACATCCGCGACCCGAACGGCGTACGGACAGCCATGGAGGGTATAGACATCGTATTCCACCTTGCCGCCCTGATCGCCATCCCGTACAGCTACCACTCACCCGACAATTATGTGGATACAAACATCAAAGGCACACTGAATGTTCTGCAGGCGGCCAGGCAGCTGAAAACCGGCAAAGTCCTCGTTACTTCCACCTCCGAGGTTTACGGAACAGCACAATACGTGCCCATTGACGAAAAACATCCCTTCCAGGGGCAATCGCCATACAGCGCCACAAAAATAGGGGCCGACAGGATTGCAGAATCTTTTTACCGTTCCTTCGGAACTCCCGTTACCATTGTACGTCCTTTCAACACCTATGGACCGAGGCAATCCGCAAGAGCAGTGATCCCTACCATCATCACCCAGCTCCTCAACGGGGAAACAAAAATAAAACTCGGCGACACACGGCCATCAAGAGATCTGCTCTTTGTAAAAGATACCGTGAGAGGATTCTCCGCCATCGCAGAATCGGGAAAAACAACCGGGGAGGAAATAAACATTGCTTCCGGATCCGAAATATCCGTGGGAGACCTCGCAGAAAAACTGATCGGAATGATAAACCCCAAAGCAAAAATCATAAAGGACAGCCAGAGAATAAGACCTGCAGCAAGCGAAGTCATGCGCCTCTGCGGCTCAAATAAAAAGATCCGGAAACTCACAGGGTGGAAACCCGGCTACAGTCTTGACAAAGGATTACAGGAAACAATATCATGGTTCTCGGATAAAAACAACCTGAAGCAATACCGGCATAACATTTATAACATTTGATCTTTAATGCCCGCAAACAACCACATCCCGCTTTCTGTCCCCAACCTCTCCGGCAACGAATGGACTTATATCAGGAATTGCCTTGACACCAACTGGGTTTCCTCGGTAGGAGCCTACGTCGAGAAATTCGAAAAGTCCGTGGCTGCCTTCACCGGTGCCCGTTACGCAGTAGCTACCTCCAACGGCACAGCAGCACTCCATATCAGTCTCATGCTCGCGGGAACAGGCCCGAAAGATTCCGTACTCGTGCCCGACCTCACTTTTGTTGCACCCGTAAATGCAATAAAATATACCGGCGCCGAACCCTTACTCGTTGACGTGGACAAAAACACCTGGCAGATTGACCTCCCCCTGCTGGAAAATTTCCTGGAAAAAGAAACACGCCAAAAGGAAAAATCCTGCATTCATAAAAGTACCGGAAGAACAATAAGGGCAGTGCTCCCTGTTCATGTGCTCGGCAATATGTGCGACATGAACGCCCTCCGGGAAATTGCAAAAAAATTTAATCTCCTTATTATTGAAGACGCAACCGAAGCACTCGGCTCCCGCTTTGAAAAAAAACATTCCGGGACATTCGGAATGACAGGATGCTTCAGCTTCAACGGGAATAAGATTATCACAACAGGCGGGGGAGGAATGATTGTGACAGACAGCGAAAAGATTGCAAAACACGCCAAACACCTCACCACACAGGCAAAATCAGACCCTTCCGAATACGTCCATGACGAAGTGGGATACAACTACCGTCTCGTGAATATCCTTGCAGCCATGGGCCTCGCACAGATGGAACTCCTTCCGTCATTCCTGGAAAGAAAAAAAGAAGTGTCCGATCTTTACAGGCAGGAACTCTCCTCAGTCCCCGGAATTAAATTCCAGCACACGGCACAAAACGTATCTTCCAACAACTGGCTTTTCACTGTATCCGTTCCCCGGCACAGGAAACTCATTGAGTTCCTGAGAAAAAACAGAATTGAAACCCGCCCCCTGTGGAAACCTATGCACCGGCTTAAAATGTTCAGGAAATGCACTTACATAAGCAGGAATGACGTGAGCAGCAGCCTTTACAACAACTGTATCAGTCTCCCCTGCTCCACCGGGATCACAAACGCGGAACTGCTTTCCGTGATTAAAAAAATTAAATCTTTCTACGGGAAATGAAGATACTCGTTGCAGGCTTCGGTGCAATGGGATGCAGGCATGCCCAGTCCATCCTGGAGTCAGGACTGCACGAGGTATATGTCGCAGAGCCTGACACAGCGAAGTTTGAAAATGGCCTTGCCGCTATCAATGCATCCCCGGCCAGCATCAGGAGGAGATATATTTCGGTTGAAGAAGCAGGTGACAATACGGATCTCGCCATCATCGCAACATCTTCCCACCCGAGGTTCCGGATTGTCAAAACCCTTCTTGAAAAAGGAGTGAAAAGATTCCTTCTCGAAAAAATTGTTTTCCAGTCCCCCGCACAGTTTGATGAAATCATTGAACTTGCAAAAGAGAAAAAAGCCGGCGCCTGGTGCAACTTCGTGAACCGTTATTTTGAAAATTATATCAGCCTAAGGCAAATCATGGAAAAACGCAGCCAGCCGCTGTCCATGCATGTAACAGGAGGAAATTTCGGACTCGGATCGAACGCCGTACATTATGCCGACATTTTCGAATACCTCACCGGCTCTGCAATAAATATCACATCTTCCTGTCTTCAGCTGTCAGGAGAAATCAACAGGAGAGGTAAACAATACGTGGAATTCACAGGGGGGCTGTACGGAAATAATATGCGCGGGGATATCTTCACCCTTCACGCAGACTCTTCCCACAGTACTGCACCCGTAATTACCTTATGCTGCGGAAAAAACATTTTTCAGCTTCACCAGGGCTCCGGGAAAGAAACAGATTATTCCGAACCGGGAACGCATGAAAAAGAATTCAGGATCATTCCCTCAAGCATTCTCACCGCCCGTATCATTGATGATATATTCTCCGGGCAAACAGTGCTCACTCCGCTCCATGAAACAAGAAATACCCATACCGCTCTCTTTACGCATTTCAATGCTGCTGCAGGGCTTGAAAACAAATATGAAACCCTTTGCCCCGTAACATGAAGAATAAAGTTTTACTTGCCGGCGCCGGCTATATGGGAATGGAATACGCAAAAGTCCTTTCTGCCATGAATGTTGACTTTGAAGTGGCCGGGAGGGGAGAAAAAAATATCTCCGCGTTAAAAGAGCGGTTCCCTGCTGTGAAGAGCTTCACCGGAGGGATAGAAAATATATCCCTTACCGAAAGGGAGTACACACATGTCATCATAGCAGCCGGAGTTGAACACCTCTCATCCCTCGCAAATTTATGCCTTGAAAAAGGAATACCAAACCTTCTGGTCGAAAAGCCCGGAGGTCTTTTCCTGCATGAACTGGAGATGATGCAGACTCTTGCCGCGGAAAAAAAGGCTTCGGTCTTTATTGCATTTAACAGGAGATTCTACCGATCCGCGGAGATTGCTTCCGGTATTATCAATGCTGACGGCGGCATATCGTCCATCCATTTTGAATTCACTGAATGGACAGGCACCATTGATGTTTCAAAGTACAGCAAAGAAACCCTTGCACGCTGGATAGCGGCTAATTCCTCTCATGTGATAGATTTCGCTTTCCACCTCGGCGGAAAACCTGACCAGCTCCATGCAGTAGTCCGTGGAAACGCAGTACCGTGGCACCCTTCAGGATCCGTCTTTACAGGAAGCGGCATTACCGTGAAAAAGATTCCTTTCTCCTATCATGCCAACTGGGGAGCCCCGGGCCGCTGGTCGGTAGAGCTTTTTACTCCCCGGCACCGGCTCTGTTTCAGGCCTATGGAAAAATTAATGGTACAGGAAAAAAATTCTGTTGAAATAAAGGACGTCCCGGGAGATTATTCCCCGGATCTTCAATACAAGCCGGGCTTGTTCAGCCAGGTAAAGAGCTTTCTGGAATCTCCGTCAGATCCAAGACTCTGCAACCTTTCCGAACATACGGAGAACTTCAGGTTTTATGAAAAGATAGGCGGGTACTGACCGTCTACAAATATTTTTTTCCACATGATAAAAAAGAAACCCGCGTATCCCTTTGAAACCATTGCCGTGGCAGTGGCTTTCTCCCCCAGGACAGAAGCAATCCTCTGCGAAACAAAAAGAATTGCGGAATTATTTTCCTCCCGGCTGATCCTCATCCATGCAGGCACTCCCTCTCCCGGAAAAAAAGAGGAACTTGAATCCCTCCTCGTGAAACACGGACTAAACAAACTCCACCCTGAAATAATATGGAAAGAAGGAGATCCTGTCGAAACCATCCTGAAAACATGCAAAGAGAATGTTGTTGATCTTCTTATAGCAGGAGCGATGGAAAAGGAAAGCCGGCTGAAATATTACATCGGATCAATATCCAGGGAGATCTGCCGCAAAGCCAAGTGCTCCGTACTCATGTTCACTGAACCCTCTGTGGCGGGCACTCATTTCAGGAAGATCGTTGTAAACGGGGCTGATCATAAAAAGACTCCGCACACCATCGGCGCCTCAGCTTATATTGCAGAACATGAAAAGCCGGATGAAATATTCGTGGTAAAGGAACTCCACATGCCGGCGCTTTCCATGGCAATAGCGGGCGACTGCACTGAAGCCGAACGGGAAAAAATAATGTCGGGAATTACTGATGAGGAAAACAGGAAACTTAACACTGTTATCTCATCCGTTGCCAGGCCTGGAGTTAACATTCATGTACGCAGCATCTTCGGGAAACCCGGCTATGCCATCAGCCATTTTGCCCAGAGGGTCAACGCAGACCTCCTGGTAATCAACTCCCCGGATACCCACCTGGGACTGCTCGACAGGATCTTCACCCACGACATGGAATATATTCTTGAAAATATTCCGTGTAACCTTCTTATCATTCATTCGAGGGTATAAGCTATGGGAAGACTGGTGCACAATGATATTGTAATGCTGCTGACAGCCATCAGCGTGATGTTGATTTTCTCCAGGATCGCGGCAGAACTGAGCCGGAAAATAAAGATGCCGGCAGTGATGGGAGAAATCCTGGTAGGCATACTGCTCGGCCCCACCGTGCTGGGAACCATTTCTCCCGAAATTTTTGACAAGCTTTTCCCGCACCAGGGAAGTGCAGCAGTTGCGATGGACGGCATTGTAAGTCTGTCGGTCATTATGCTGCTGTTTGTTTCAGGACTCGAAGTACAGCTCCCCCTCGTGCTGAAGCATGGGAAAGTGGCCGTTTATACAAGCATTGGCAGCATGATCATTCCTTTTATCACAGGGTTTGCAGTGGCCTGGTATTTCCCTGGAGTATTCCAGCCCACCGATCAAAAGATGCACCTCATATTTTCACTGTTCCTCGGAACCGCCCTTTCCATCTCCGCCCTGCCGGTAATTGCCCGTATCCTCATGGACATGAACCTTTTCAAAACGAGGATGGGCATGATCATCATTGCCTCCGCCATGTTCAATGACCTTGCCGGATGGCTTATTTTCTCCGTTATCCTGAGCCTCATGAACAAAGACCCGGGCGCATTCCATGTCGGGTACACGGTGCTTTATATCCTCGGCTTCGGATTGCTGATGCTCACCGCCGGAAAACGTGTCATCAACAAAACGCTCCCCTGGATACAGACCCGCCTCTCCTGGCCGGGAGGAGTGCTGTCTGCCTGCCTCGGAGCCTGCTTCCTCTGTGCGGCCTTCACCGAATACATCGGCATACATGCCATCCTCGGTGCCTTCATCGCGGGCATCGCCTTCGGCGATTCGGTACACCTGCATGAACGCGCAAGGGAAATTATTCACCAGTTCGTAACAAATATATTCGCACCGCTTTTCTTCGTATCCATCGGGCTCAAAGTCAACTTTATTGCAAATTTTGATCTGATAATTACACTCATTATCCTGGTGCTTGCATTCTCAGGAAAAGTGGCCGGAGCAAGCATCGGAGCCTACCTCGGCGGGCTTCCCGGGAGAACATCCCTGGCCGTGGGCTTCGGCATGAATGCAAGAGGAGCCATGGAAATCATTCTCGCAACCCTCGCCCTGAATGCAGCACTTATCTCTGTCCCGGTATTCGTTGCACTCGTAATCATGGCTCTGGTGACAAGCATGACGAGCGGCCCCCTCATGAAAAAGTTCACAGGGGAAACAGAAAAATAAAACTGATTTTATGCTCGGGTTAAAACTCCCTACCGATCCCCGCTGGGTTAATATAGTCGAAAAAGATATTGATGAGATTCTTACAGATCACGCCTTCTGTGAACAGAAAGCCGCATCCAATGCCATCTCCATTGTGGTCCAGTACCCGGAATATACGGACATGGTGGATGCCCTTCTGAAACTCGCGCAGGAAGAACTTTCTCATTTTATCATGGTACACGAAAAGATCAAATCGAGGGGAAATATCCTCGGCAGGGAAAGGAAAGACGATTATGTAAATGAACTCTATAAGTTTGTACGGAAAGGACACAAAAGAAATATTGTTCTCGTGGACAGGCTTCTTTTCTCGGCATTGATAGAAGCAAGGAGCTGTGAACGCTTCAGGCTGCTGTCAGAGAATATCCGCGATGCGGACCTTGCCGGTTTTTACCGGGAACTCATGATCAGTGAAGCCGGTCACTATACGCTCTTTCTTGACTTTGCAAGGAAATACGCAGGAGGGGAAGATGTGGAAAAACGCTGGCAGGAGTTTCTCGGATACGAAGGCAGTGTAATTGCCCGCTACGGGACAAAAGGCCTCATGCACGGGTAATCTCAGAAAGGTGTAAAGGCAAGTGTATCTCCACCGGCTTTGCTCAGTTGCATAAATACAGGGTTGAGCGTATCTATCGTCCAGACAAGGGTGGCTCCCGCTGTGACCGAAAGATACGTATCCGTGCTGTCAATGCTCCAGGTTCCGGACAGGGACTGCGCTTTGAGAAGAGAATTATAAGAACCGTCAGAAAGAAATTCCGCATAGTCCCCGGTATCGGGAGAAAAAGATGTCCCGGCAACAACATTTTTAATATACCTCCACTTCTTTTCAAGCCTGTACTGGTTGTCGCTGAGAGTGGTGAAAGATGCAGATACAAAATCCGAATTGGAATCATCACAGTTGGTTTCTGCTTTCCATTCATATTCTGTTTTCGGCGAAAGGCCTATAAGCTGAAGGGTTGTACCTTTTGCCACTTCTGAAATCCATACAGGAGAAGACTTTGCCTTATAGTCTACGCTGTATTGCCTCGCACTCTCCCCTGCAGTCCAGCTGATTTTCGCAGCGGTATTGGTGATGTCCGAGGCAGTCAGCCCGGAGGCAGAGCCGCACACAGTATCCTTTTCCTTGCAGCCGGAAAAAACAAGCATTATCATATATAATGCATAACCCTGCAGGGTTATGCATTTCAGAGAGGTTTTGATTTTCATATTGTAAAGATAATTATTTTTTACGGCCGGCCAGTTTCCTTTTCCATGCAGGAGGTATTTTCATGGAGGCCGCCTTTTCATAATCATAGCACACCAGCACCGAAAGGGCACTTGCAGCAATAAAATATTTCCCGTTTTTCTTTTTGATCACCGCACAGGAAAGGTCAAAACTTTTTCCTCCTATCCTGCTGCAACAGGTGCCCACGTATACTTCGTCGTTGAGCAGCACAGGCTCTTTGTAATCAATAACAATCCTGGCAAGGATAATCCCTTTCCGCGACCAGTCAACCTTCCCTCCTGTTATTTCCTGGAAATAGGCTATTCTCCCCAGCTCAAGGTAGGAGAGGTAACAGGCGTTGTTTACATGACCCACCCCGTCAATATCCTTAAAGCGAACCTGTATGGGAAGCAAATGTCCGAATCCTGCCCCTGTTTCTCTTTCTCTTTCTGTTTCCTTTTTCATTTTTTCAAGTCATTGCCCGCATCCAGTTTTTCAAAAACGGAATTATTGCTCCTGAACTCGGGCACAATCTCCTTCATCTTCGCCACAATGACCTCATTGTTCTGCCCCCCGAACAGGGAAAGCAGCTCACTGATGTGGTCCGAAACTATTTTAAAGTCATACTCCTTCACTTTGGCAATCATGATTTTCGGGTGATGTGTCGGGATGGTGTTCTCATGGTCGCTGAGTAATTCCTCGTAGAGTTTCTCCCCCGGCCTGAGCCCGGTATACACTATCTGAATATCCTTACCCAGCGTAAGCCCTGAGAGCTTGATCATTTTTTTCGCAAGGTCGGTGATTTTCACGGACTGCCCCATGTCAAAAATAAAGATCTCTCCTCCCTTTCCCATGGCACCGGCTTCGAGTACGAGCTGGCAAGCCTCCGGAATAGTCATGAAGTAACGGTTGATCTCGGGATGGGTAATAGTCACCGGGCCGCCCTCCTCTATCTGCTTCCTGAACCGGGGGATAACGGAACCGTTAGATCCCAGTACATTTCCGAAGCGGGTGGTGATAAAATGGGTTGAAGCTTCCCTGTTCAGCGACTGGGTATATATTTCCGCTATGCGCTTGCTTGCACCCATTACACTGGTGGGATTTACAGCCTTGTCGGTGGAGATCATCACAAAATGCTGTACCCCATATTCCACGGAAAGGTCGGCTATTGTTTTTGTTCCGTGCACGTTGGTATATAATGCTTCGGACGGATTTTCTTCCATCATGGGCACATGCTTGTAGGCTGCCGCATGATACACTATCTGGGGACGGAACACTTCGAACACCCTTTTCATCCTGTCTCTGTTGCGGATATCCCCTATCACCGCCTCCACGTTCTTCACATGAAACTTTTCCCTGACATCAAGCTCCATATCACAAAGAGGCGACTCTGCAATGTCAAGCAAAACAATCTTTGAAGGGCTGTAAGGAATAATCTGCCTCACAATCTCGCTCCCTATGGACCCCGCAGCTCCGGTGATCAGTATACATCTGCCTTCTATCTGTTTTTTTATTGCAGCCGTATCAAGACGAATGGGGTCTCTTTCAAGAAGTTCTTCTATTTTAATCTTTTTTATCTGTTTGAAGCTGAGCTCCCCGTTAATCCAGCTTTCAGGAGGAGGTACGTTCAAAATTTTTGTGCTGTAGCTGAGACACAAATCCGCTGCCTCCTGTTTTTTCTGGGGCGTGATCGTAACGGATGAGAGGATGAGGTGCGCGACGTCATTATCCCTTAGAAATTCCTCCAGACGCGAGGCGCTGTATATTGTAACACCCTCCACCTGCTTCCCCTGCTTGCCTGGATCGTCTTCAATAAATGCAAGCACCTTGTATTTTGTTCCGGCATCACGGTCGAGCGTACGTTTGGTGATGATACCCGCCTCACCTGCCCCGTAGATGATAACATTTCGCTTCGGCCTCATGGGATTCTTGTATTCAAGGTAAATCATCTTGAGGCTAAGCCTGTATGCCGTGAGCATAAAAACCGATGTGATAAAATCAATGATGATAATTGAATACGGAACAATAAAAGTCTCCCTCACCGCATAACTGAGCGGGTTGAGAGCCGCAAAAAAGAAAGAGCTCGCCCCGGCCGAAAGAAGAATCTGGCGGGCATCTCTCGTACTCGTATAGCGCACAATCCCGGCATAGGTCTTAAAGAAGTAAAAACCGATTCCCCTTGACATCAGCACAAACGGGAAAACAACAATGAAAGAATCAATCTCTTCCGGCGGAATGCTGAAATTGAACCTCAGTAGATACGAAAGAATAAGCGAAAAAACACAGATGGCAATGTCTATTCCGAATACAATCCAGCGGGGGGTATGTTTTTCGTAGAATATCATCCGAAGAAATTGGTATTAACCCCGGAGAAAACTCCGGACTCAGATGTCAGCAGCAAGCTGCGGGGAATTAAACCATGCCTTCCCGTCCGCTGTAGCGGAACGCTACGGCAGATTATAGCAGAAACAGTTAACAAGGTAAACAGGTTTATAATCATACCTCTCCTTTTATAACATCCACGAAGAACTTTACCTTATCCTTGTCTGTGTCAGGATAAAGGCCGTGGCCGAGATTGGCAATATATCTTTCTTTTCCGAAGGCTTCCAGCATCTTCCGTGTTTCCTTCCTTATGGTTTCATAA
Organism: Bacteroidota bacterium; assembly: GCA_023251555.1. Classification (GTDB taxonomy): domain Bacteria; phylum Bacteroidota; class Bacteroidia; order AKYH767-A; family JAHEYN01; genus JAHEYN01. The sequence continues at coordinate 23,415 of JAHEYN010000005.1, forward strand.
TCTGCATAAAGCAGGGCAGGGTCCATGTTTCCCTGCAGCGTTTTGTTTTTTCCGGCAAGGACTCTTGATCCGCCTATGTCCATGTTCCAGTCAAGCCCGATCACGTCATAATCCGTCTGACCGAAATCCTTAACCGAAAAGAAAGCGCCCTTGGCAAATACAGTAAGCGGTGTGGAAGGAGAATAAAGCTTCATCTCTTTGCCAATGTCTCTCAGGTAAGGAAAAGCGAAGGACGCATACTGGGCAGGTGAAAGTATCCCGGCCCATGAGTCGAAAAGCTGAAGGATGTCCGCTCCGGCATCCACCTGTGACTTCAGGTAGTTTACAGTGCTCTTCGCTATCTTGCCAAGAAGCCTGTGGGCAGAATCCGGGCAGGTGTACAGGAATTTCCTTGCTTCTGAAAAAGTCTTGGACCCGTGTCCTTCCACCATGTAGGCAAGTATCGTCCACGGCGCTCCTGCAAAGCCTATCAGCGGTACCCGCCCGTTGAGTTCTTTCTTCACAATCCTGATGGCATCAGTTACATACCGGAGGTTATCGCCGGCAGCTATTTCCAGTTTTTCTATATCTTCTTCTCCCCTGACGGTTTTCCTGAACACCGGGCCCTTTTCTTCTATCATTTCGTAAGGAAGTCCCATGGCTTCAGGAATCACGAGTATATCCGAAAAAATAATGGCAGCGTCAACACCAAGGATGTCCACAGGCTGTATAGTCACCTCGGCAGCCAGTTCCGGAGTGGTAACCAATTCTCTGAAATTTTTCACTTTTTTCCTCACAGCCCTGTACTCGGGGAGCACTCTTCCCGCCTGGCGCATGAGCCATACAGGGGGGCGGTTCACAGGTCCGCCCCTTGCGGCTTCAAGAAGAAGATTGTTTTTCAGGATCATGAGAAGTTATCTCAGCACATCAAGGCTGTCGAGTTCCCTGTCGGAAACCGAAGGTGGCATAATATTGTTTTTTATCTTGAAGGCAACAAGCTCACCCGCCCTTTGCGCCTTCTCCCTGCTGCTGAAACCGCGTATACCCGGGACCGCAGGAATATGTGGCTGGTGGACATAAGCAGTCCCATTGATTTTAATATCATAGCCCCAGCCGAGAGAATCCCGGAACGGGAGTACTTCGACTTTCGCATCCTTATACGGATTTACTGCCTGCCCCTGCGCTTTACCTCTTTCTTCCCTGGTTTCCGGGGGCAGGGCTTCAGTGGCTTTATTTACCGTATCCGGGCGTGAGGTATCCGTGCTGGCCGGGGAACCGCTCCTGCAGGAATAAAGAACACCAGGCAGCAGCAGCAAAAAAAATAGAGATTTCATTACGCTTTAACTTTTTCCCAAAGTTAGGAAAATTGCCTTTGCTGTTGTAATGGAGATATGACAAATTTCCCGCAGATCCGTTTGTGTGATTAAGTACAGGCTGAATAAATTGGTACTAACCCCGGACAATCCCAAGATCATCTTGTCCGCCGTAGCGGAACGCGAAGGCGGATTAAAAAAAATCCCCCCGGAAGAGAGTTCCGGAGGGATTTCATCTTTTCAGAGGGAAGTTTATCAGTAGTCCATTCCGCCGCCCATTCCGCCAGGAGGCATCATGGGAGCTGCTTTTTCTTCCTTGATTTCAGAAAGGACACATTCCGTTGTCAGGAGCATACCTGCAATGGAAGCGGCATTCTCAAGAGCCACGCGTGTTACTTTCGTCGGGTCAATAACGCCTGCGGCATAAAGATTTTCATATGCTTCGGTGCGTGCGTTGTAACCGTAATCATCTTTTCCTTCCTTCACCTTCTGCACAACGATAGAACCTTCGGTACCTGCATTTTCGGTAATCTGGCGCAGGGGCTCCTCGAGTGCTCTCTTGATGATGCTGATGCCGGTCATCTCATCTTCGTTCTCGCCTTTGAGCTTGTCAAGTGCATTGATAGCCCTGATATAGGCCACTCCGCCGCCGGGAACTATACCTTCTTCTACAGCAGCCCTGGTAGCATGAAGGGCATCGTCCACCCTGTCTTTTTTCTCTTTCATTTCCACTTCGGTTGCAGCGCCTACATAGAGGACGGCAACGCCACCTGCCAGCTTGGCAAGGCGCTCCTGAAGTTTTTCCTTGTCATAATCGGAGGTAGTGGATTCAATCTGTGCTTTGATCTGGTTTACACGGGCAGTAATCTCGGCTTTCTTGCCGGAACCGCCTACAATCGTGGTGTTGTCCTTGTCAATCGTGATTTTCTCTGCTTTACCGAGGAAAGAGAGATCGGCATTCTCCAGTTTAAAGCCTCTCTCTTCGGAGATGAGCGTTCCTCCTGTGAGAATAGCAATATCCTCAAGCATCGCCTTTCTCCTGTCGCCGAAGCCGGGAGCCTTTACGGCAGCCACTTTCAAGGAACCTCTTATTTTGTTCACCACGAGGGTTGCAAGCGCTTCTCCATCCACCTCTTCGGAGATGATCAGAAGGGGTTTTCCCGTCTGCACTGCCTTCTCAAGCACAGGAAGCAGCTCCTTCATGTTTGAGATCTTCTTTTCGTAAATAAGGATATAAGGGCTTTCAAGTACAGCCTCCATTTTATCTGCATTGGTTACAAAGTAGGGAGAGATGTAACCCCTGTCGAACTGCATTCCTTCAACCACTTCAACAGTCGTATCGGTACCTTTGGCCTCTTCCACGGTGATAACACCTTCCTTTTTCACTTTCGCCATGGCTTCTGCAATCAGTTTGCCTATCGCAGGGTCGTTGTTTGCGGAGATTGAAGCAACCTGTTCGATTTTTTTATTGTCGTCTCCTACGGATTTGGATTGTTTCTTAAGGTTTTCTACTACTGAGGCCACAGCTTTGTCAATACCTCTTTTGAGGTCCATTGGGTTGGCGCCGGCAGCCACATTTTTAAGCCCCGAATTAACGATGGACTGAGCCAGGACCGTAGCGGTGGTAGTACCGTCGCCCGCCACAT
>JAHEYN010000005.1:26362-56817 GCA_023251555.1 Bacteroidota bacterium
GCCACATCAGCAGTCTTGGAAGCCACTTCCTTCACCATCTGGGCGCCCATGTTTTCAATGGGATCTTTCAGGTCAATTTCCTTGGCCACAGTAACACCGTCCTTGGTGATAGACGGTGAACCGAACTTTTTGTCAATGATGACATTACGTCCTTTCGGACCAAGTGTTACTTTAACTGCGTTTGCGAGTGCATCCACGCCTTTTTTCAGGGCATCGCGGGCCTCTACATTAAAAGTGATTTCTTTTGCCATTTTATTTAAAGATTTAGAGATTATTTAATAATTACTTATACTACTGCTTATTATACTACTGCGAAAATATCCGACTCCCTCATGATGAGGTATTCTTTCCCGTCAATGGAAATCTCGGTGCCGGAATATTTTCCGTAAAGCACCTTGTCTCCGACCCTTACCGCGGGTTTATTGCCTTTTTCGTCCACCTCGCTGATGGAAACGACTTTGCCTTGCTGGGGCTTTTCTTTCGCGGTATCGGGAATGATGAGACCGCTGGCTGTTTTCTCTTCCGCCATTGCGGGTTCTACAACCACCCTGTTCTGAGTGCCGGCAATGGGCTTGATACTTAATTTACTCATGTTGTTATTATTTAAAGGTTAAACATTATTTAATCGTACGCCTCGTATGGCATTAATAGTGCCATATACTTTTATCCTGCATTTTCAGGACATTTTTTCCATACCCCTGTCCAGGAGCTAAATATCTTGTCATGATGTGAGTGACATGTTGGCACAGGGCATGTGCCTCAGGAATTTCGCTTTACTTCCCCTGTGGCTTGTTGGCGGGATTCGGGATATTGGAAGGTATCCCTTCTACAGGGGTAGCGGAATTCTCTATTTTTTCTTTCAGGTCTGAAGATCTTTCTTTTTCACCCTTTTTAGGCAGGGCAAAGTTGGCAAGCAGGCTGAGGGATATAAGTCCTGCGGCAAGCCCCCATGTGAGCTTTTCAAGAAAATCAGCCGTTTTGCGCACACCCATTACCTGCCCGGAAGAAGCAAATCCGGATGCAAGTCCTCCTCCTTTTGAATTTTGTACAAGCACGGCCAGTACGAGAAAAACGCACACGATGATCATCAAAATTACTATAGCGGTGTACATTATTTATCGGTTAAAGATTGTTTTACAGCTTCAATTCGGGCTGCAAAGTAAAGCTTTTTTTCCGGATATATCAAACAGAGTTTTTCATAGGTCTGTATGGACTTATGCGGGTTTCCCTGTTCAAGATATATTTTTGCAAGGGTTTCTGATACCAGGTCATCATGTTCCATGATACTTTGCTTTGCCATGTTTACAGGTGAGAAAAACTCCGCTCTCGGGGGACTCAGCTTCGGCTCACCTTCTATGAACCGGTTGATGATTTCTTCCTGGCTGCCCGGCAGCAGCGGCTTTTTCTTTCTCTTCTCTCCCGATATACGCAGCCATTCCGTAAAAGAGTGGAATTCCTCGCGCACTGGTTCAGGTAAGGGTACAGCAGCAAGACCGGCCGGCTGTTTTTTCTCAACAGGAGGTGCCATGATTTCCGGAATCTTACTTTCCGGTGCAGGCGGAATTTTTACAGGAGAGGAGGCTGTTTCAGCCTGCCCCACTACCTGTTTCACCTCCCGGACGCTGATTTTCTCTTCCGGAGTAAGAGAACGTACAAGGTCCCTCAGCACCCTCCTGTCCGGGAGATGCGCCGAAGCCAGCTTAATCTGGCTGCCAAAATGGATGCTGCCGGCTTTTTTCATTGAGCGGGCAAGAAGCAGTTGCGCCGACTGGCAATAGGGAAACTGCCTCACGATTTCAGACAGCATAGGAATGCTTTCTCCTCCTGTGTTTTCGGGATGTATGGCAAGTGCTGAGAAAGAAGAAGCGCTCATATTTACCAGTTGTTTACGGCTTTGTTAAAGATGTCCTCCGCAAGCTGTTCGCAGATTTGCCGGATAAGATCTTCTTCGACCGAGGAGAGGTTGGTGCTGCTGCTGTAGTCAGCATAGCGGGAAAAACTTGTATCAAAGTTCTGTTTTTCGTTTTTACTGTTGGAAAATTTTGCGCTTACGGTAATGGTGAGCCTGTTCATGGCAGCCTGATCGTTTCCCTGTATGGCAATAGGCTGTATGCTGTATCCGGTGATGCTTCCTTCGAGACTGAGGTCTCCGTTTCCCTTTATAAGGGAAAGATGAGCCTGGTACTGGAACTTATCTTTGATTTTCTCCGTGAGCACCTGGCTGAGGACAGGCTGGACCAGAGAAGCGTAATTCGGGAAGTACGCAATGTTTATTGTTTTGATTTCAGGGGCAATGGCAGCTCCGGTAAAGGAATACCTGATACTGCAACCGTTTATCCCAAAGTAAATCAGGAAAAGAATGATGATTTTTTTTACAGACAGGTACATCCGGCTATTCAAGATTATACTGTTTGATCTTACGGTAAAGCGTCCGTTCCGAGATGCCAAGCTCCTTTGCGGCCTTATTCCGTTTTCCTTTATACTTTTCAAGCGCCTTGCGGATGAGGCCTTTTTCCTGTTCTTCAAGAGATAGTGTCTCTTCGATCACCTCGGCCTGTTCATGGGGTTTGCTGAACTGCGGGGTGCGCTGTATGGAGATGCCACCGGGCTCCCCGCTGCCCGGAACGGCTTCCATGCCGCTCTCATTACTGAAAAGCTCCCCGGAATTATGAGAAACGGAAAGGTTCTCTGTGTTCCCATTGATAATGTCCGTAACAATTTTTTTCAGGTCGCTGACATCTTTCTTCATATCAAACAATACCTTGTACAGAATTTCTCTTTCGGAGAAATCACCCGGTTTCATGCCTTCCCTCTGCAGGACGGGAAGACGTGACTGATCTTCTGCCGGAAGATATCTTCCAAGTGTTTCAGCTGTTATGACCCTGTTTTTCTCGAGGATGGAAAGCTGCTCGGTGAGATTTTTGAGATGACGTATATTCCCCGGCCAGGAGTGTTCAGTGATTTTTTTCTGAGTCTCAGCGGCAAGTTCCAGCGGTGGTACACGGTACTTTTCCGAAAAGTCGAGTGCGAATTTCCTGAAGAGCAGGAGTATGTCTTCTTTTCTCTGCCTCAGGGAGGGCACCGTAACGGGAACGGTACTGAGGCGGTAATACAGGTCTTCCCTGAACTTTCCGCTCCGTATGGCTTCATGCATGTTCACATTGGTTGCAGCCACCACCCTCACATCGGTCTTCAGCACCTTCGAGGAACCCACCTTTATAAACTCTCCTGTTTCGAGTACGCGCAAAAGCCTTACCTGTGTTGACAAGGGGAGCTCGGCGACCTCATCAAGAAAGATGGTTCCCCCGTTCACAACCTCGAAATACCCTTTTCTTGCTTCATGCGCACCGGTGAATGAACCTTTCTCATGCCCGAACAACTCTGAATCAATGGTTCCTTCGGGGATAGCACCGCAGTTCACGGCAATGTATGATCCGTGCTTGCGCGGGCTCATCTGGTGTATGATCTGTGGGAAAACTTCTTTTCCGACACCGCTCTCCCCGGTAATCAGCACCGTGAGGTCCGTGGGCGCTACCTGCCGTGCAATGTCTATCGCCCGGTCAAGGAGAGGAGAGTTTCCTATAATTCCGAAACGGTTTTTAATTTCCTGGATAGTCATGGATGGATCCTGTTTTGAATGCCGGTAACCTGTTTATACTGCACTTCCTTTCAGTGTAGCCGGGGTGCAGCTTCCGGCAAGCACATTCACGTAATCTCCTTTTCTGAAATTTCCCCGGGGGAACACCACTACTGTATTTTGCGGGTTTCTCCCGTAAAGAAATGAATCTGATTTTTTCGATACACCTTCCACCAGTACCCGGTGGACATTTCCGACGCCTCCGGCTGTTTTTTTTGCAGACATTTTCTGCTGCAGATCAATGATCTCAGCCAGCCGCTCTGATTTTATCTCTTCGGGGACATCATCCTTGTATTTCCTTTCGGCCAGTGTCCCCGGACGCTCGGAATACTTAAACATATAAGCGAAATCAAACTGTGCCCATTCTATAAGAGAAAGTGTTTGCCTGTGATCATCCTCAGTCTCTGTACAAAAACCGGAAATGGTGTCCGTAGAAATCCCGCATCCGGGAATGATCCTGCGGATAGCTTCAATGCGGCTCATATACCATTCACGGGTGTAGCCCCTGTTCATCATTTCAAGGATCCTGCTGCTGCCCGACTGAACAGGCAGGTGAACGTAGTTGCATATGTTTTCATGGGAGGCGATGGCGTGTAGAACTTCGTCGCTCATATCTTTAGGGTGCGATGTGGAGAAACGGACCCTGAGCGCGGAATTCACCCCTGCCGTCATTGCCAGCAGCTCTGCAAAACCGGTTTTATTTCCATCGGGAGATGAAAAATGATAAGAATCCACATTCTGCCCAAGGAGCGTCACTTCCCGGTAGCCCCTGCTGAATAAATCTTCTGCTTCCCTCACAATGCTTTCAGGATCCCGGCTCCGCTCACGCCCCCTGGTAAAGGGCACCACGCAGAATGAACACATATTGTCGCATCCTCTCGTGATGCTTATGAATGCAGTTACGCCGTTGCTGTCAAGGCGTACGGGACTTATATCTGCATAGGTTTCCTCCCTTGAAAGGAGCACATTTACGGCCCTCTGTCCCCCTTCTACTTTTTCGATGAGCGAGGGCAGATCCCTGTAGGCATCCGGCCCTACAACAATATCTACAAGCTTTTCTTCTTCAAGGAGTGATGACTTTAATCGTTCTGCCATGCAGCCGAGCACCCCGATGATGAGGCCCGGATTGTTTCTTTTTTCTTTTTTAAAGTCATGCAGCCTCTGGCGAACCCTGCTCTCCGCATTTTCGCGGATGGCACAGGTGTTTACTAAAATCACATCCGCCTGCCTGTAATCGGATGTAGTAGAGAAACCCCGCCCCGAGAGAATGGATGCAACGATCTCGCTGTCAGAAAAATTCATGGCGCATCCATAGCTTTCCAGAAACAGTTTCCTGCTGCCGGGTGCATCCTGCTTTAAAAGCAAGGTCTCACCCTGCCTTGATTCGTCCATGATATTTGCCGCTTTTCCAGGGCGCATAAATTCTTTTTTGAAGAGGTGCAAAAGTACTCAAAAAAGACCTCCTGACAAAATGTCCTGATTGTAAGTCCGGAATTGCAGAAACCGCTAAAAATTTAAGCGGGGCTGTATGCAATGACAGAACCTGAAAGCGGAGGAATTTGATATTAACCCCAGAGGAAAAGCCCCGAAGCCTCTCGTCCACCGTAGCGATACGCGAAGACGGATTAAATTGCTATTGACTCCCCGGCAACCTCAGACTCTCTCGTCCGCCGTAGCGATACGCGAAGGCGGATTAAAGTTTTTCAATCTCCCCCAACACGAACTGCGTCAACTCGTTTACATATTCCTTTGAAAAATCAAACCTGATGCCTGCAGTGCGGTATATTTCGCCGATGGATCTTGTGTAACCGAGGCGGAGGGCGTTAAGATAATTCTCAAGGCCTTTGCGCGGGTTTTCTTTGTAGTTTCTCCATACCGCGATGGCTCCCAGCTGAGCCATCCCGTATTCGATGTAATAAAACGGCACCTGGTAAAGATGAAGTTGTTTCTGCCAGGCAGCGTCAAAAGAATCCTGATGCCCCGTCCAGTCCACTTCTTTGCCGGCAAATTCTCCGTATATTTTTTTCCATGCCAGGGTTCTTTCTTCTGCACTATGCTCCGGATGCGTATAAACCCAGTGCTGGAATTTATCTATGGTAGCCACCCATGGAAACACATTAAGAACCTTCTCAAGCTGCTGCCTTCTGGCACGCTTCAGGTCATCAGGATTACTGAAAAAGACATCCCAGTGCTCCATGGAAATAAGTTCCATGGACATGGATGCAAGTTCTGCTACTTCGGACGGTGTGTCTTTGAATCCAACAATTTCCATTTCCCGTGTAAGCAGGGAATGTACGGCATGGCCGCCCTCGTGCACCATAGTCACAAGGTCGCGCAGCGAATTTGCCGCATTCACAAACACAAAAGGAACACCTGTTTCATAAAGAGGATAATTAAATCCGCCCGGAGCTTTGCCTTTTCTCGATTCAAGGTCCACGTGCTTCATCGCTTTCATGATCTGCATATATTCTCCCAGCATGGGATCAATATTTTCAAAGCAAATGATGGTTTTGTCCATGAGTTCATCCACGCCCGAGAAGGGTTTCAGGGATGGCTTCCCTGAAACATCCACTTCAAGATCCCAGGGTTTCAGGCTGTCAAGGCCAAGGGTTTTCTTTCTTTGGATCTCCAGGTTTTCAATAACAGGAACAATAACTTCAGAAATAGCATCCTGAAAATTAATGCAATCCTGAACTGTATAATCAAAACGTCCGAGGGCGGAAAACATGTAATCCCTGTAATCCCTGAAGCCTGCATTAAGCGCAACTTTATTCCTGATCCGCACAAGCGCTGAGTACAGCTCATCAAGCTTGTCCCTGTCCTGCATCCTGCGGGCGGCAATTTTGGAATAAACCTCCTCCCTCCTGCTCCTGTTGGTGTCTTTCAGGTAGTTCCCCGCCTGTGGAAGCGTCATCTCTTTTCCTTCCATCTCCACGGTCATCTCTGCAACGAGGGCAGCATATTTTTGTTCTTCTGTATGGAGTTCAGTAAAGAGCGGAATATTTTCGCTGCGGAAAAGCTCAACCTCCCTGCGGATATGACGGATAAAGATTTTATACTCATCAGGCAATTCGCCGAGAAACGGAGAACTTAACAGCTTTTTGTGCAATTCATGTTCATAGGGTGCAAAGCGGGGCTGCAGCTGGGTGATAAAAAAATTAAATGCTTCGCTGAGATGGTGGTCCGCGGTATTGCAACTCATGCGGATGTATCTCCACCCCGCATCTTCCTGCAGGACAGCTTCCATCTCGCTGGCATCCATGAGCCAGTTTTTAAGATCACCGACGGTGGACACCGGACGGCTTTTCAACTCATCATAGAATGGTTTTATTTTTTTCCAGGAATCAATAGAAAGATTTTCCGGAAGAAACCTGCGCGGAGGCTTTACGGGGAGTTCTATCTGTGTAAAAGACATAAACTGATATTGAATTATAACAAATCATAAAAATATAAACAAAGATAAACAAACCTGAACACACCAAACAAATCGGGCGGTTCGGGAGGTAGAAGATTAGGTACAGTCAGATGCTTTTAGGTTGCTTTTGAGGGATTTTGTTACCCAGTATTTCAGGGGTTACACGAAGGTTCAATAACCCCAAAAAGCCCTGCGTTGCAAGTAACTTTGTCGACTTGAAAAGTTATGATGAAATAAAAGAAAGGATTAAAAATAAGTTTCATTTTATTTTTATTGACAGTTTGGATATGCTGCGAATAGAGAACGGAATTGCTGCTACGACAAAAAATCGTTTCAAGGAGAAAGGGGAATCATTATTGAATTACAAACTTCCCGCTTCCTATTATTCCACCTTCATTTGTGAGTTTGTAAAAGTACATTCCGCTTTGCAGATTTCTTCTGTCAATTTTTATTTCTGCTTTTCCGTTTGCTGTTATTGCAAACTTTTGTGAAGCAATCTCAATTTTTCCTCCTAACACATCATAAAGAATGATTTGGATATATTCAAGGGATTGCTTCGCTCCGCTCGCAATGACAAGTGTTGTAGATGTGGAAAAAGGATTTGGATAAACTTTAATATCATAATGATTATCATAAATAATCGGCTTGCCGATGCCGAGGATGGTTGTGTCATAAACCATATTCCACACTTTGTTGGTGATAACGGGAGCATTGTAATCAAAATAAATCGCTGCGGTGTTCTCAATCGTTGAACCCTTCGGATTATTTGCTTTTTGTTTTACATTGAATTTTATAAAGCCATGACTTGCCGCTTCATTTACAGTGCTATCTGGAAGAAGAATATTGTTGAATGTCCATTCGAGAATACCTTGTCCGTATATTCTGAATGAATATGGATGACTGCTCACTCCGCTAACCACTGTTTCAGGGGCAAGATATGGAGAGAGCGTATCTCTGACAACAACAATGAAAGCGGTATCATTTCCTGTGTTCTGAAAATTGATATGATATTCCAATTCATCAGAAGCAGAAATATATTTTCCGCTTGTGATTCCTTCGGGCTGAACTGATTTTTCATTCGGGTCGCTCGATGCTTTCACTGTTTCACAATCAATATCAACATTATCATCACCATCATCCTGCGGAACATTGGTAACATTTCCATAGACAGAAGGAGTGCCGCATGCTTCGATGATTGATTTCGGATGGCTGTTGCCCGGATGTCCCGGTCGCTGGTCGGCTTCAAAGCGGATTGTATTTCCGTTGGCAGGATAACAAACCGTTAAACTATCTCCTGCATTCAATTGAAAACTCTGAGTGAGCACCAGCATATTGTTCACATAAATTCTATACTGGCTCGTTCCCGTCATGCTTTGTCCGTTGTTGTAAATGGTGAAGCAGGCAAGAGAATCATTCACGCATTTTCCTGTTACAGAAATGCTGGAGTTATCCCAAACAGAATCGGGAGGAGTGCAAAGTGTATCGGGATAAATTATTGCTTGGACACACAAGGCGCTGTTCAGTACCGCATTGCAGGAAACAGAATCAGTGATGTAAAAACTTCCGCATTGCCCGGGAGCGAGATTTCCTAAATTGAAAGTATAAGTATTTCCGCTTACGCTGCTCCACGCAATCGGTGTGCTGCTCAATACAATAAATGCAGTATCGAATTTCACTTCTGTATATGCATTGAAAGCGGTATCTGTTCCGTTGTTGCAATAATTCACAGTGTAAATATTCGTTCGGCATTTTCTTACTAAGGTCGTGGAAATATCTACCCAAAGATGAGGACAGTAAACAGAAACTGTATCTGCAAAATTATCATTTGCAGAAGTATCTCCTAATGTTGTATAGGTATAAGTGTAAGTAGCAGGTGATGACGGACACGATTGTTTCCAATTGTTGGAAGGAACTAAATTAACAGTATAAGTTCCTTGCTGAACAAGAAAAGTATAATTTCCCGCAGTATCAGTTTGTGTATAAACAGGACCGGGAGTAACTTTCAACAACTGCTGTTTTAAATTTTCTTCGCCTCCATCTTTAATGCAATTTCCATTCTTGTCATGGAATACATTTCCTGAAATTACATTTGTCCAATTGCCAAGCGAATCGGTCTTAATTACAATAAGACCACCAGTATACATATAATTTACACTATTGAAAGCTCGCGTCGCTCCTGTTATAATATAGCCCTTATCAAAAGTTTGCTGAACAGAATATCCAATATTACCAATTTCGCTTTTAAAAGTTCTTTTCCAAAGTAAATTACCGCTGGCATCAGTTTTAATTAACTTGATATTACTGGTATCCCAACTAAATGTAGCATCACTTAATCCTGTAATCACATACCCTCCGTCATTTGTCTGTTGAGCAGAATTGGCTTCATCATGATTACTGTCTCCGAAAGTTCTTGTCCAGAGTGAATCTCCATTCGCATCAACCTTGAGTAAATACATATCAGCCGATGAATCACTATGAAATCCAGAAACAATATATCCACCATCATCAGTTGGTTTAATGGAGGATGGCCATGCATCTTCATAAATTTTATTCCATTGAAAAATTCCATTGCCGTCTGTTTTTGTTAAACGAATTCGTATGCCAGTATTGCCTCCACTCCAATACTCTTTACTCGCAGTAATATACCCACCATCAGTTGTTTGTAATACTGAACTACCCATAAAGCCTCCTCCATACCATTCATTAGTTGTGGTGAACCACTGCTGTATCCCATTTGCATCAATTTTTATTAAGTATAGTTCATAAGGATTGCCTCCATATATCGTAAAACTCCTATCATAACCAGCTAAAATATATCCACCATCAGTAGTTTGTTGCACAGAATTAACTTCTTCATCTGTACTTCCGCCATAAGTTTTTGTCCAAAGAGTATCCCCATTGGCATTGGTTTTGATTAAATAAACATCTTTTCCTCCAGCTCCAAAGCTTGTAGTATACCCTACTAAAATATAACCACCGTCTGTAGTTTGTTGAACCGAGCCTCCTTCTTCTATATCTGTTCCACCATAAGTTTTAGCCCATAGTATATCACCTATAGAATTGAGCTTTATTAAATATATGTCTGACCATCCTGCACCTAAACTGAAAGTTGTTCCCACTACAATATATCCGCTGTCAGTGGTTTGTTTTACATCTTTTCCTTCCCATCCTTGCTCAAAAATTTTTTCCCATCCTTGAGCTGTGACATTTGCTATCAGCAAGCAACTTATTAGGGTAAAGAAAATTGTTTTGAGAAATGAGGGGAGTGATTTCATGATAGATCCAAAAACAATGGGAACCATTCTCAGGCACTGCCCCTTTTCTGGGGTATAACGGTGCGGGCTGCACTCTTTCCATGGGTACTGATCTTCCCGGTGTCCTTGACCTGGGCATGATGTTTCTCATGTGTTTTCTGGGCAAGGGCAATGTTCTTATCTTCTGCACTCTCCGCCTCCCCGATCTCTTCTTTTTTCACCCAGTAATCAGGAGTATCTTTCAGCAGCAGGTACCAGGAAATCAATTTCCTGATATCGGATTCGTAAACTTTTTCTTCGCTATACTCCGGAAGGATGGACTTGAAATAATCCCTGATCACCTTTCCGTCCTCCTTCGGATCAGGAGGGTTTCCCTCCGACTGTTTTATCTTTTCAAGCACATCCGGAAGAGGCACATTCTCTTTCGTGGTGAACACTGATATCTCTTCGAGGGAGCTGACCTTGCTGGATGAGCTTATTATCGCTCTTTTTTTGTCGGACAGGGCTTCTACAATAAACCCGTTTTTGGCAGGAGCCACCACTTTATACAGCCCGCCCATACCTGATACAGAAACAATTCCCTTTAGATTCATATTATAAATTTTTCACAAATTTAGGACAATACAGGGGAAATTCCAATTTTTCACAGAGCGAAAGAAGAAACCGGGAGGAGGCAAGGAAGCAACGAAGAATCAGTTTATTTTTTCGCTCTGTATGTGTACTAATCCCCTATATAGGAATTTTGCCCCAACACACCCGCTTTGTAGCAACAGTTAAGTCAAATCCAAAAAGCAAATAATACTATCTTCGCCTAATGATATTAAACCACAAAATCAAAAACGGACTTCAATACAGCATACAGACACTTGATGTTAAGCGGGACAACCATTCTTTTCTGACACGGCAAGCGGACAACATAACTCTGACTTGCGAATTTTCAGGACTTGATTGCAGTTTAACATTTGCGGACACTCCAATTTCTTATGATATTGAATTTGCCTTTCACAACGACTATCTTAAAACCTTTTCAGCAAACATTGATATTAATCAGTTTCACGAGCACCGGCAACAGGACATTTGCTGCAATACTCAAATGATTTTACACGATATCGTAAATTGTAAATTGCAAGGTGCGTTTCTCAATATGTTTTTAGAAAGCAAAGCGCTTTCATTGCTGCTCTGCTTTCAGAAATGTTACACAACAAACCAAACCAATTGTGCGTCGTGCAAGTTTTTGACAAATGCGATTGAGAAAGAAAAAATCATGAAAGCCAAAGAAATTATTTTGAGCCGTTTGAATAATCCGCCTACTATTACAGAACTTTCCCTAAAAACAGGAACCAATCAATGCTATCTGAAAAAAGGATTTAAAGAATTGTTCGGCACAACAGTTTATGACTTCGTTCAGGAACAAAGAATGTTGCAGGCAAAAATGTTACTCACTACAACTGACTTTACCGTTTCACAAGTGGCTGACCATATTGGTTTTTCAAGTTTGAGTAATTTCAGTTCCGCTTTCAAAAAACACACAGGCATTTTCCCAAGCGAACTGCAAAGAAATTAATTTTCCTTTTTCGGCTACAGAATTTCCACTTTGAATAACATCTGTTTTATTTCATCTTCTGATTTTTGCACAAACTAAAATCAAAAGAGCATATGAAATATATATTCACAACAGTATTTTTTTTTGCATTTGGCTATATGTCTTCTGCACAAGACGGTTATTTTACCACCTATGGACATGAAATAGAAAAAGGTGAACTGGAAATTGCATTTATGCTTGACCATACATCGCCTTGTGCCTTTAAGCGGGCACAAGGACAGAGAAATTATCTTTCTCAAATGCCAGAATTAGAATACCACCCTACCAGCCAACTCGCACTGGAATTTATGCCCGAAGCATTTCAGGAGTTTGAAACAGGTATTTCAAAGTTTACCGGATTTCGCTTTGAAGCAAGGTATCGCCTGTTCAAAAATGAAGTCCCGCTCAATCCTACAATTTATTTTGAGTATGAGGACTTAGACCCTGAAACCCGTTTTAAAATGGAAATCAGCGGTTGGGTAATTCCCCCGTATGAAGAAAATGAAGAATTCCCCAAACGCGAAAAAATTTTAGAGAACCGCCTCATCCTTTCACAAAATATCAAAAATTGGAATGTTGCAGTCAATTGGATAAATGAAGTGGACAGCAGAACAGGATTTACTGCTTTTGGTTACGCAATGGGGACACAATACAAAGTTTTTTCTGTGGACGATGAAAATACAGGAGAATATATTTGCCCAATGCATCCTGAAGAAAAATCTGAAAAGCCGGAAAAATGTTCAAAATGCGGAATGTCGCTTATAAGTAAATCAAGTGAACATAAATTTTTATCTGCGGCTTCCCTTTCTTTTGAACTCATTGGCACACTTGGTGACACCAAAAAGATGGGGATTATTCCTTTTAGGCAGGAACATTATTTTCAGCCAAGCATAATGCTTCACATGCCAAAAGGTAATATGCTGGGCATGGGATTTGCTCTTGGTCTCACTGACGCAAGTGATGACTTGTTTCGCTTGATGTGGATGAAAGAGTTTTGAAAGAAACGCCACACGTATTCAAAAGGACAAGAGGGTATTCCGCTAACATGCGAAGTACTGAGGGACATCCGGCATCAGAATGTCAGGCTGGCGCCAATGGAAGGAAGGATGGGAAGCTGGTAAACCTTATCACCTGTGAGCCTGTTGATATAAAAAATATTCCTCCTGTTATATACATTGATGATACTGGCATTGACTTCAAGAGACGAGTTTTTCGATAATTCGAAGTGTCGTTTCAGGGCAATGTCAAGCCGGTGATAATCAGGCAGGCGGCCTTTGTTCAGCTGCCCGTATATCACACCGACATAACCGTTTGCAGAGGTATAATCTGTTTTTATCCCGTCAGAAAAATTCAGGTATTCGTAAAATCCGGCGTTCTGTGTAAAAGGAAAGCCCGAACCGTAATTCCATCTTACATCTGTTTCCCAGTTAAGGTCTTTGCCAAAGGTGTATGAAGCCACGAGGTTAACATTATGCCTCCTGTCGAAAAGAGGCGTATAGGTAACCATTCCGTTGTTTCTTGTAACAAACCCGAGGGAGTAAACACCCCAGAGAAATAAATGTTTGTAATCGTATTTCAGGAGGATGTCTATTCCCTTTGCGTTGCCGGTTTCAATAACAAAATCTTTTTTAACCGAATCAGGGCGGGATGCATTATCCCCGTCATCTTCAAAGAGCTTGTTGGTATTAAGCCCGGTAAGCTGTGTAAAATCCTTGATATAAGCCTCAACGTTAAGGGTGAAGTGCTTCGGGAGGTCGTATTCTATACCGGCAATGGCATGCCTTGCCTTCTGGAGCACGGAGTTCACCGGATGCCCGTTAAATTCAGAAGGAATATTCTCCGAACCGGAAAGGAAACCGTAAAAAAGGTTCACTACATCTCTTTCGGATGTTGAGCTGATAAGGTTTTGTGCGTACATACCCCCGGAAAACTTCAGCCGCATTTTATCCATAAGATTGTATTTCGCTCCCAGCCTCGGTTCCGGGGAAAGTTCATCAAGCGAAGCATAATAATGCATACGGATTCCCGGCTCCAGAACGAGTTTCCTGATTACTTTCCGGTAGGTGACAAATGTCCCGAGTTCAGTAGTGTTTTCCTGCTGGGAAATCCTTCTTCCGACATAATTAAAAAAATCAAAATCGGTAGTGAATCCGAGCGTCTCAATGCCATACCTTAGCTCATCCCTGCCGAGGTAGTAGGTAAACCCGAGGTTCATGTTGAATCCGTTTATGCCGCTGCTGCGCGGCCGCCCGTCGGCTTCGGAAAGAGATATATTGTAGCGGGAATATGCAAAAGCCCCGTTCACCAGTACGCTTGAAGTGCCGGGTATCAGGATGAAATCAGCTCCCAGGCCTGAGGAGTTCCACCGGAGGTCAGAAATGTGCTGATACCTGACTTTATCAGAAAAATTAAACCCGTACACATTAAGCTTACTCCCGTTTGTGCCGTTAAGGGAAACCTTCCCGTAAAAATCACTGAAAGAGTATGGCATTCCTGCTGTGTCGGCATAACCATAGAGGAACTTCGAGGTTTTATCCAGGTATGAAGTCTTTGCGCTGAAGATAAAGGATGTAGTACCCTCGTTTTCGTTCTTCGCCCTGCTGACGGGGCCTTCAACAAGGAGCTTGGAAGTGAAAGGGTTGGAAGACATCTTCCCGGATATTCTCTTTTTGTTCCCGTCCCTCGTAGTGATATCCATAACAGAAGATATTCTTCCGCCGTACTGGGAACCGAAGCCGCCCGTGTATATGTCAGCGTTGCGTATGAGGTCGGGATCTATTACCGAAAAAAAGCCGATGGAATGGAAAGGGTTATAAATAATCATGCCATCAAGAAGCACTTTGTTCTGTATGGGCGATCCCCCGCGTATGTATAACTGCCCTCCCTGGTCGCCCGTGGAAACAACGCCGGGGAGAACCTGCACATACTGGGCAAGGTCTGCCTCACCTCCGAATGAAGGCACCTGCCGTATCTCTCTCGGGGTGATCTTTGTAACAGACATCCTCACCTCGGTTTTGTCCTCCTGTTTTTCCGCGGAGATCTCCACCTCGTGCAGTTTCATCGGGGACCTGGAAAGGTATAATTTCCTGGTAATGATCTCCCCTGCCCCCAGCACAATTTCAGATGAAAGGCTGTCGTAGCCCATAAGTGCCGTAACAAGGGTATAGCTGCCGGCAGGAATTCTCGTGATTGAAAAAAAACCGTTTACATCCGATGAGCACCCGAAAGAGGTTCCCCTGAGGAAAACAGTTGCAAAGATTACCGGCTCCCCGTTCCCGGCATCATACAAAAAACCACGGATACTTCCGTTCTGGGCAAAGGCTCCGGCCACAGACACAGAAAGAGAGGTGAGTATGAAGGCGGCGAAGAAGAACTTCCTGAAGCAAGAAACCATGAGCGCCAAGATAGCTATTTGTTTCCCAGCGTGGTAATAATCACGAAGGCTTCCTTTTCCAGAGGCATCACCGAAAGCCTGCCCTGGCGGACAAGATAAATATTCTGCAGGCGCTTATCGGATTTTATCACCGAGAGCGTGACGGGCTTCTTCAATGTTTTAAAGGGAACGAGTTCCACTGCCGACCAGTCCTCTTTAGTACCGGGATCCTGGAAGGCTTCCCGGGAAACTTTTGCAATACCTGTTACGGCAAGCCCCTCGTTGCTGTGGTAAAAGAGTACCTGGTCTCCCTGTTTCATATTCCTGAGATTATTGCGGGCGGCATAATTACGCACACCATCCCATATCACTTTCCCTTCACGGAGCAGACGCTCCCATGAGTAAGCGGAGGGTTCTGATTTTACAAGCCAGTATTGCATGAATAATGAGGATGTTTTTTGTAAAGATAACGGAAGCGTAAGGAAAGAAAAAAATTATAAATGGCTGCAAAGCCGGGACGAAAAAACTGACGGAATGAAACAACGAAGAGCCGTGAAATTATACCGCTCTGTATGAAAAGATGGTATCTTTGTAATCATACCAGCGACACTTTTACTTTATGACACAGCCTGAACTTTTTGCCGATGTAATTCTCCCGCTTCCTCTCCAGAAATTATACACCTACCATATTCCTCCTGCCCTTTCGGGTGCAGCGGTTCCTGGGCAAAGGGTCGTAGTGCAGTTCGGGAAAAGAAAACTATATACGGCTGTGGTGAGACGGGTACATAACAATGTTCCCGCTTATGAAGCAAAAGATATTCTTTCCATAATGGAAAATTATCCTGTTGTAACATCATCCCAGATGGAACTGTGGGACTGGATTGCTTCATACTATATGTGCACACCGGGCGAAGTGATGAATGCCGCGCTCCCTGCCGGGCTGAGGCTTCACAGTGAAACGAGGGTTGCCCTGAAAGAAAAGAATCTGAGCGGGGATATCATATTGCCGGAGGCAGAACTGGAGATTATCCGGGCGCTGCAGGGAACTGTATCCGCATCTCTTGATAAACTGAAGCAGACAACGGAACGAAAAAATATTTTTCCTGTCATCAGCTCCCTGATAGAGAAAGGGTTTCTTGTGCTCTCGGAAGAATTCCGAAAGGCACCCAAACAAAAACCGGAAATCCATGTGCGCCTTTCCGGGAAGGCATTATCCGGCGAATGGATGAAAAGCGTTTTTGAACAGCTGGAGAAGAAAGCTCCCGCACAGCTCAATATACTGATGGTTTTTTACCGGATGCTGCAGGAAACAGGTTATGGTTCCGTGAGCAGGGCAGACCTGCTCAAACACTCGGGAGGTAATAGCACAGCACTCGCCCAGCTTATAAAAAAAGATATCCTCGTAATGGAAGAGAAGCATCCGGGGAAACCGGGTGGTGATGTTCACGCCGCCGGTGTTATGGCCCCGCTTGATGCGCAGCAGGAAACAGCACTGTCTGAAATAAAGGATGTTTTAAAAAAAAAGGATGTGGTACTGCTGCACGGAGTGACCTCCAGCGGGAAGACTGAACTCTACATCCGCCTCATGGAAGAGGCTGTCTCACAGGGAAAGCATGTCCTGTATCTTCTGCCTGAAATTGCGCTTACCACACAGGTTACCGGGCGGATAGAGCGGGTATTCGGAGATAAGGCAGGAGTGTATCATTCAAGGATACCCGGGAACGAAAGAGTTGAAATATGGAACAATATGCTGAAAGCCGGCCGGCAGAAAATCATTGTGGGCGCACGGTCTTCGCTTTTTCTACCTTTTGACAAACTCGGGCTGCTGATCGTGGATGAGGAACATGATACCTCTTTCAAGCAGCACGATCCTGCTCCCCGGTACAATGCAAGGGATACCGCCGTTTACCTCGCACGCCTGCACGGGGCCAAGGTGCTGATGGGGTCAGCCACTCCTGCCCTCGAAACCTATTTTAACGCCCGGCAGGGAAAATACGGGCTGGTAACAATGTCAAAACGTTTCGGAGGAATACTCATGCCTGAAATTGATGTGGTGAATACGAAGGAAGAAAGAAGAAAGAAAAAAATGAAGACACATTTTTCTCCTTTCCTTCTCGACAGCATCAGCAATGCACTTGCCCACAAGGAGCAGGTTATCTTATTCCGGAACAGGAGGGGCTATGCTCCCGTCCTTGAGTGTGCGTCATGCGCCTGGGTTCCCCGCTGTCCTGACTGCGATGTCAGCCTGACCTATCATAAAAATCCCCGGCAGCTACGCTGCCACTATTGCGGACACTCCAGTGAGTTTCCTGCGGGCTGCCCTGCATGCGGGGACACGAACCTCCGAACCATCGGGTTCGGAACTGAAAAAATAGAAGAGGAGCTGGCGGTTTATTTTCCGGATGCCGTAATCGGCCGCATGGACCTCGATGCCACCCGGACAAAGAATGCCTACAGGCGGATCATCGGCAGTTTTGAAAAAAGAGAGGTGGATATTCTTGTGGGGACACAGATGCTTACCAAGGGCCTTGACTTCGATAATGTAAGCACCGTGGGGATCCTTAATGCCGACAGCATGCTCAGCTTCCCTGACTTCAGGGCTTTTGAACGAAGCTACCAGCTCATGGCACAGGTAAGCGGAAGGGCCGGAAGAAAAAACAAACGGGGAAAAGTTATCATCCAGACCTCGCACCCTGAACACTATGTTATCCGGGATGTCGTCAGCAATGATTACACGTCAATGTACACAGAGGAGATGGCTGAACGGAAAAAATTCCGGTACCCTCCTTATTACAGGCTGATAGAAATAAGCCTGAGGCACAGGGATCCCGTCCTGCTCACAAGGGCATCATCCTCCTTTGCTGCCATGTTGCGCACAACACTTGGGAAAAACAGGGTGCTTGGCCCCGAAGCACCTCCCGTACCCAGGATCAGGAATCTATGGACGAGAAAAATCCTCGTTAAGACTGAAAGGGAAACTTCCCCTGTGCAGGCAAGGAATCTCATCATTTCCGGCATTGCGAGGCTGAAGGAATTCAAAGATTTTTCATCTGTTCTCATCCAGGCGGACGCTGACCCGATGTAGGGCTCAGTACGCCGAAGAGCTGCATGCGGAAAATGTTTCGCGCAGAACTCATTTTTCCTCCGGTTATTTTGTAATATATTCGCAGTCCTATGAAAAAATTGATTTTACACACAGCCCTGCTTCTGCTGTGCATGTCGCTGTTGCCTGCTCATTCATCCGCGCAGGACAAAAAAGGAAAAAGAACCTGGGGCATCGGGATTTCCGCAGGTGCATCCAACTACCTTGGAGACCTCGACACCTATCTCAGTTCGATCTGGTTCACACGCCCTGCGGCAGGTGCCCATTTCATCTACAACTATTCCCCTGCCCTTTCTTTCCGCCTTACCTATTACCATGGCCTTCTTTATGCAACTGATGCCGGCGGAAGGAACTCCGGGAGAAACCTCAATTTCCGATCCCCGCT
The DNA here is from genome assembly GCA_023251555.1 of Bacteroidota bacterium. Lineage (GTDB taxonomy): Bacteria > Bacteroidota > Bacteroidia > AKYH767-A > JAHEYN01 > JAHEYN01. The sequence continues at coordinate 45,112 of JAHEYN010000005.1, forward strand.
GGATGAGGGCAGCATACAGCTTATATACAAAATACTTAAAAGCAGGGAATCTTTTTCGGAAAGGAAAAAATATACGCCCTATGTTTTTGCGGGAGCTTCGGTATTTAAATTTTATCCCCAGCAGCAGTTAACCAGCGGATGGATGGGGTTACCCGCCAAACAGATTGAGGGATCTCCTTATTCACTGATACAAATATCTGTTCCAGCAGGTGCAGGATTGCTGTACAGGCTTTCCCCCGCATTTGATCTCGGCTTCGAAAGCGGGATGCGCAAAACCTTTACGGATTATATTGATAATGTGAGCCTGAGGGGCAACCCTGTATTCAAGGACTGGTACATTTATACCAATATACATCTCACTTATTATCCTCACGTGGCGCTGAGGCCGTCAAGAGGCAAAGACTGCCCGGGTTTCAGGTACTGATATTATCTTAGTGTTTCCTGTCCCTGTATTTGCAGCAGTCCGGAAGCAGGCTGTAGGCCGAATCGGGAGCAAGTTTCTCCCCCACATCATGCCCTGCTTTTAATATGGCTTCACGGATATCGCCTTCCGAAATTTTCACGGCATCATAAATCACGGTAAAAATTTTCGTGTCCACATCCCAGGATACATCCTTAACACCTTTCAGCCTGTAGGCAGATTTCTCAATCCTGTCCTTGCATTGCCCGCAATTTCCCCTGACAGGAAATTCCGAAGTCCTGATTTCTTTCTTTTGTTTTTTAAGCGTATCCCCGGGGGCAGCATTATTTCCCGCATGGGAATAAAGGCCTGCAAGAAACAGCGCCGAGAGCAGAAGCATACATTTTGTTTTCATCATGGTAATTATTTATTATTATTTTATTGTTTTTCTTCCCCGTAAGGCAGACGGAAGCGGAAGCCTGCATAAATCTTTCTTCCCTCAAGCGGGCCCCAGACATAAGATGTATCAAAATAAGGGCCGTAAGGATTCCCGGCACTTACGATGGGATCTTTTTGCCGGAAATCAAGTATATTCTCAACCCCGAGATATACCTCTGTAGTTGTCCATGACCTGGTAAACTGCATGTTGAATGTTGCATACGAGGGGGATGATAGAGGGCGGTGGTATTCAGGAGGGTTGTTAAGCGTTGACGGAAGTCTTTTGCTACCGAACCATTGTGCAAGGATATTCACGCTCCATTTGTCATCAAAAGTTTTATAGAAAAAGCTCATGAGAGCACGGTTTTTGGAAACGAGAGGCTGGGGGATCTTTATCCCCCCCCTGTAAGAGTATACATCAAGATATTTATAAGCCGCCTTTAACTCCGCATTTTTAAAAACCTTATAAGACGCTTCTGCCTGCAGGTTATCCGAATATGCTTTCCCGTCAAGATTTGAAAAAACCACCTCCGTCGGATTGGTGTCGTAATCAGGTATTATCTTGTTGGAAAATACCGTGCGGTACAGATCCAGCCCTGCGGTTCCTTTGCGATATGAGATCGTAAAACTGTGATTCAGGTTTAACCCGATATTAACAGCCTGTTCGGGTTTTAAATCCCCTGCCACGGTAATCTTCCTGTTACTGGCAAGGATAGCGGGATTTTCGGAAAGGATGCTGCTTGTCCTGAAACCTGTTCCCGCAGAAAATCTCAGGTCGGTTTTCTCCGAGAGGGAATATTTGACATTGGCGCGGGGTGTAATGAATATTTTTCCTTTGTAATCGTCTGCCCTCACTCCGGCTATAAAAGCGATTAACCTGTTTTTCCGGAAAGTATTTTCCGCAAACACCCCGGGTATTGCTTCATTTTTATTGATGGAAAGGGAATCGAATTTTTCCGACTGCAGCGTGCTGTTATAGCTGAATCCTGCATTGAGACTGTTACTGCTGTTGATTTCCGTATTATATATCAGCCTCATATAAATATTATCCTGTATTCCCGAGTAAGATCTCATTCCGTAAAATCCTGACTGGCTATGGGTAAATGCAGCATACTGGAACCCCACGCTCCTGAATTTTGCCGAAGGAATCACGTAACCGGTACGCCCGTAGAAATCAAACCTGCGGGTCAGCAGTTTTTGCCCGTATGAAGAGGAGTCTGCATGATCCATTGAGTAATCAAACGTTTTCTGCCCGCCCATCCTGTCTTCATAAAGGTATTTCACGGAGTTCTGGGAAAATAGTCCTTTGTTATTATCAAACTTCCATTTATCAAGGACATTGATATTTGTAAGAACAGGCATATCAAGAAATCCGTCCTTATTGAGGTCTGTCTTTGCTGAAAAGTGATCTGCATGTGCGGACAGGAGCATGCTGAGCCGGTCGGAAAAACGGAAGGCTTTGTCAATATTGATTTCCTTACGGAGATTCTGATCCGCATACCCGTTAATGAAAAGCCTGTCCGCCTTAGACGGATCTTTCAGGTCCACATTCACCATACCGCTGATGGATTCATGTCCGAATATCACGGAGCCGGGTCCCTTCACCACGCTGATGGCATCCACCTGAGAACCGGGAATACTGTTCAGGCCATAAGTAAGCCCAAGCCCTGTTATCAGGGGAGTATTTTCCGTGAGTACCTGAGTATAGGATCCCGAGAGGCCGAGCACTTGTATTTCCTTGCTCCCGGAAACGGCATCCTTATAGGTAATGTCCACAGAAGCGTTGGTGGTAAAGCTTTCGCCGAGATTGCAGCAGGCTGCTTTCCTTAATTCTTTGGATGTAATTATTTCCGTTTTAAGAGCTTTCATTGAAATCATCGTTGCGTCACGCTCTTCAGTAATTTTAAGCTCCTTAAGCATAAGCGCCCCTTTAAGCCTGAATTTCACAAACAACTGCCTGTCAATAAGCACAGTATCATTTTCATAACCCATAAAAGATGCTATGAGACGCTTGTCCGTAATTCCTTCTGATGAAATCATGAAATGCCCGCTGCTATCGGTCGTGGTACCAACAGAGGAGTTCACCCAAAAGACATTAGCAAGCGGCATAGGTTGTTCCTTCTCCCCGCTGAGCTCATACACCATTCCGTGGATGGATTGCTGGGCAAAGAGGGTGGTGTTCAGTAAGAGGATTATTAATAAGATTCGCAGCATGGTATTTTTTAATCTGTCTTCTTATCCTGTTGCAGGAGTATGAAAGGCACAGTTATTATTTTCAAAGGGAATCCCGCCAGGGCAGGTAACAAGGAAACGTACGCCTACAACCGGAAAGGATGCGCACTTATGGGAACCTGGCAGGAAAACAAGTGCCCGGGACTGCAACAATAGCAGGAAGGGAAGCAGCAGGGATTAGGAAATCCACCGGACCCTGCCACACATATTGTATGTTTTTTCTTACCGGCATGAGCTTTTGTCACAGCAGGAGCGCAGGTGCCGGAAGAAGTGTAATCGTCTTTAATTTTAAAAAATGAATATTCATTATGGCAGCAATCATTTTGCTTATGGGTATTGCAGCCGCAGTTTTTTTCAGTATACACGGCGATCCCGGTAATACGGCCCTTGCAATAATGGAAAGAAAAGGAAATCCCGGCGGAGGAAAGCAGGAAGAAAAAAGCAAGAAGCAGTGTAACCGGTTTTTTCATATCTGTTTTAACGGAACAAAGGTACAAATATTATACCCCGGATTTCTACTCTTTCCGGATTGCGGCTCCCAGCTTTTGCTCAAAGGCATCTGATAGGTTTTGCATGGTTTTTTCTATCTGCTTATCTGTAAGCGTCCGCTCGTTATCCTGGAGGATAAAACTCACCGCATAAGACTTTTTCCCGGTGGGAATCTTTTCTCCTGCGTACACGTCAAAGAGATTTATTGATTTCAGCAATGTGCGCTCCGTTTCACCGGCAAGGCGTTCAATCTCATCAAATGTAACCCCGCGGTCAATCAGGAGTGCAAGATCTCTCCTGACTTCAGGGAAACGCGGGAGGGGCTCATATCTCACATTCCTGTTTCCGGCAAGGCGAAGAAGGTGTCCGAGGTCAAAGTCGGCATAATAGACATCTCCTGCAATGTCAAATTTTTTCAGGATGTTTTTTTCCACCCGGCCAAAGGACACAAGCGTATTACCATTCTCTGCATAGCTAAGACCTGCTGAAAAGAGGTTCCCCTCATATTCTTTTACAGAGCAGGCAGGATTTCCGGCTACCTGTAAAAGGTAGTGCACATTTGACTTCAGGAGGTAAAAATCCGTTTCCTTTGCAGGAGTGTTCCAGTGTTCGGGGGAGGATTTTCCGCAGAGCAGAAGCGAAAGGTGCTCCTTTTCAATATATGCATCTCCTTTTTTAGAATATGTTTTACCGTATTCGTAGAGTTTAAGGTCCGGACGCTGCCTGTTTTTATTATATGCAACAGCCTGCAGACCGCTGTATAACATAGAGACACGCAGAGAATCAAGATCCGCACTGGAAGGGTTCAGCAGGGGAATCATTCCGGACTCCCCGTTGCCGGCATAAGCACTGCTGGTGAGGGAGTTGGACATTATCTCGAAGAATCCGCTTGCCGAAAGATAAGACGAAAACGTGTTGATGATTTTTTCCCTGTCCGGCTTCGGGGTCGCAGGCGGGAATGACCTGAGGGCGGAAGGAAGGGGAATCTTATCCAGTCCGTATATGCGGAGCACTTCTTCTATAACATCCACTTCACGGGTTACATCAACTTTTGCTGTGGGAACCTCAAGAAGCAGGGTATCTCCCCTGTCCTCCCTTATTTTTATACCGAGGGAGGTGAGGATATTGCGAACCTTGTTTTTTTCGATCCCGGCACCGGACAAAGACTCAAGGCGGGAGAAACGAAAGTTAACTGTGGCAGGTTCGGCGGGCCGGGGACAAATATCAGTAATATCAGAAGAAACGGTTCCGCCGGCTATTTCACATATCATCGCCGCTGCACGTTTAAGGGCAGGAATCACCGCAGAGGGATCTGCCCCGCGCTCATAACGGAAAGCCGCATCAGTCTTAAGCCCGTGAAGATTCGATGTTTTGCGTATCCCGGAAGGAGAAAAATATGCACTTTCTATAAAAATATTTTTTGTTCCATTTTTAACCCCTGCATCCAGACCTCCGAAAACTCCCGCTATGACCATTCCTTCGAGGACATTGCATATCATCAGGTCATCGGCAGAGAGGGTTCGCTCCACACCGTCAAGGGTGGTAAACTTAGTTCCTGCAGGGAGTTTTTTCACAATGATTTTATTCCCGGCTATGCGGTCTGCGTCAAAAGCATGGAGAGGCTGCCCGCACTCATACAGCACAAAGTTGGTCACATCTACCACATTGTTAACAGGCTTGAGTCCGACAGCAAGCAGTTTGTTTTTAAGCCATGAAGGAGATTCGCTCACGGTAATACCGGAAACAGATACGCCTGCATAGCGGGGACAAGCGGCAGTATCTTCTACCACAACTTCTATTTTGGGGTGCTTTTTCTCAGCACGGGAAAGCTCTGCTGAAGGGAAAACAAGAGAGTGATTTTCATTCTTCAACACATTCACTATGGCGAGGAGATCTCTTGCCACTCCAATATGGGATGCGGCATCCACACGGTTCGGGGTGAGGCCGATCTCATATACTGTATCTGTTTCTATTTTAAAATAATCTCCGGCCGGAATACCCGCCGGCACAGATGAATCAAGCACCATGATACCATCGTGCGATTCACCCAGCCCCAGCTCATCTTCTGCACATATCATTCCCTCGGACACTTCTCCCCTTATTTTTGATTTTTTTATTTCAAACGGATCTCCTTTCAATGGATACAGCATTGTTCCGGCGGTAGCCACAAGCACTTTTTGCCCGGCTTCCACATTGGGAGCACCGCAAACAATTTGCAGGAGCTCAGGTGTCCCGATATCAACTGTTGTAAGGCTGAGCCGATCTGCATTCGGATGCTTCTCTTTTGTTTTCACTTCTCCTGTCACCACTCCCTTCAAGCCTCCCCTGACAGACTCAAATACTGACATGGATTCGACTTCAAGCCCGCACCCGGTAAGAAGTTCGGCCACCCGTGCAGGGGAAACGTCCAGCTTACAGTACTGCATCAGCCAGTTATAAGAAATTTTCATAGGATTATTGCCTGTTACTGATTTTTAATCTTCTTTTCTTTATCACCCGCGGTAAAATCCGGAAATACTTTATTTGCCGAAGATAATCTCTGCAAATTTAAAAGTAGTTCCCCGGATATTATGCACAATAATTTTCCCGGGAGAAGGAATAAGACTGACCTTCGGAGTCATTATTGTTTCTTCCTCTTTGGCGCTGAATAAAGGTTTCGTGGAAACATTACCGGCAGGATCAACAGTGGAGACGTAAGCAAAAGCACTCCTCGGGTTATACATTACTTTATTGGGATCTTCTTTTTTGGCGTTATATACAATGCAGATTGTTCCGCCGGAATTACTGCACACGAAAGAAGAGTAGAATGCCCCGTCATCAACAGTTCTCTGTTTCTTTGGAATTTTTCTTACCCAGTTGATACTGGCATTTACAGTCATGTTGAAAACCAGGATATCCTCGTAATTGTATGCAAAGGTAAAGTCGGGAATATATGAATTGGATCTCTTCGTGGCATCAATAAAAAATCTCTCTGCCACAAAGGTCAGGCTGCCATTCGCGGCAGGAAAGATTTCCCTGATGTGAAACTCGGAGAGCTCTTCCGTTTTTTCAGCTTTCTTGCTGCCCACCATCTCTGCAAAAAACGCCTGATCCATATCGGCTGTAACAATGGGAGCCATGGACATCGCCGCCCCTTCGACTTTCTGGTAATATACCCCTTTAAGTTTTGAAGCGGATTTTTCAGAATAAAAACCCGTAACGATAATATTGCTTTTATCATCAAAGAAATACTTGATATCCGAAACGAACCTTTCATTGCCGGGTTTTATTTCAAACTCTGACGGTTCCTTCATGTCAGCGTTAAAGGCAAGAAAATGATATTTAAACTTCTGCTTGTTTTCACTCTTCTCTTTTCCTTCGAGGAAAATTCTTCCCAGCACAACGACTCTGCCATTGTTATCCACCTGTGCTTCATCAATATCCAAATCTTTCTCCCTGATATTCAGTGTGAACGAGCGGTTCCATATTTCGGACATGTCGGACTTCAGAACTTTGACTGACACTTTTCTGGGCTGTTTCTCCTCATCCAGTTCATAGTTAAGAAAGAGTATCCTGCTCCTGTCAGGGGAAAGTTCAAATTCGCAGGTGTTTTTATCGTCTGTATTTGACTTTGATTTCGGAATCGAAGCCAGGACATTGAATGAGGGATCCATTTTGCCCTCCGGGCTGATGAACTGGTAGCCTGCCTCGGTCTTCTTTTCCTTATCATACCATATCGTTGAAAACGCAATAAATTTCCCGTTGAGGAAAAATACTTTTTTTACCTGCTGGTCTTTTTCCTTTGACTGGGGAATCTCTATTTTCTGCTGGGACAGAAGGGAGAGGCTGTTATCGTATTTCTCAAGAAAATATTCTGCATGGGGAGAGTAATAAGATTCGGGCTCCATAAGTTTCCTGTCGCTCCTGAAACGGGCGAATCCAAGAAGCATGAGGCTCATTTTTCCTGCCTCACTTCCGCCGCGCATCACTTTCAGACCGGGGAACCTCATAATATTCTTAAGACGTAATGCATAAAAATACTGCCCGTCGCTGCCGAGCATAATGGGAAAAGTATTAAACTTTTTTTCTTCGGTTTCGGAACCAAAGCGGATAGATGTATCCTGAGCAGTAGAAAGCAGGGGAAGAAGAAGCAGTATACAGTAAAGAATCCTGAGGCCTTTCATTGTATTAAGTTTTTTGTTTTTAATGCGTTATGTAAAGCTACATAAATAAATTTATCCTGTGAAGATACTGGCGCCGGCCCGGAAATGAACCACCTCGCTGCAAGCAGCGAGGTATCTTAAGGGAATTTGATCATCATTCCGCAGCAAGCTGCGGGGAATTGAACCAGGCCTTCTCGTCCGCCGTAGCGGAACGCGAAGGCGGATTAAATCAGCGGTGTGAGCTGGTGTTTCAGGCATTTTTTCAACAGCCCTGGCTTTCTTGTTTACTTTTAAAAGTAAAAAGTATAATCGCTTTATTTTTATTTTATCCGGGGCAGGAAACTTTGTCGTATACCCGTTCTAAACGCCAAATAACAACATATAATTATATTCATTATTTTTGCCTGCACAGGGGGATGCCTATGACAACTTCAGACAAAACAATTTTTGTAAACGAACTCTATAATATCATGTCGGAGAACCAGATTTTCATGACTTACCTGGGAGACATTACGCCCGACATTACGAATTCCCTCATCAAAGCAGTGAAGTACGACAACAGCAATTTTACCCACGGGCCTGCTGCAAAGAAAAAAATATACAAGGTAATCGTTGAGAGCCTTGAAAATGTGTGCAAGCATGCTGTGCGCCTTGAGAAGGAACTCCGGCCTGCCATATTCCTCATAGGAAAAAATGAAGATGCCTACCACGTCATAACCGGGAATTACCTGTATCAGGAGGAAATTCCTCCTTTCAACAAACTGCTCGGGGAAATCAATACCTTATCAAGAGAAGAAATAAAAGCAAGGTATAACAATATACTCCTGAACGGGGAAATTTCCGATAAAGACGGGGCAGGGCTTGGACTGCTCGACATTCTTCTTAAATCAAACGGGAAACTCGACTATGAATTTATCCACATCCAGGACAATCTTTCTTTTTATGTCCTGAAAGTAAAGGTGGATGCTTAACCCTCACCATGGAAGCACTTCTGATAGAAGCAACGGAGTTTACCCCTAAAGTGTCGCTTGATCCTGTTACCCACAGGTTCGGGATTTCCGGAGACTCCCGTCCTGAAAATGCAGGTAAGTTTTACCAGCCTCTGCTTGCATGGCTGGCACAGTATGAATCTGTCCTTTATTTCCAGAAAACAAATTACAACCAGCAGCAGAAAGTAATATTTGAGTTCAGGCTGGAATATTTCAACTCTATCTCAGCAAAATATATTATGGAGATCCTGTCCCTCCTTGATAAGTTTTTTAAAGGCGGTTATGATATCCAGGTGAAATGGTGCTATGACAGCATGGATAACGATATGAAAGAATCCGGAGAGGATTTTGCAAAGCTGCTTACTGTACCCTTTGAGTTTTCGGTGAACAGTTGATATTGAATTCACACAGGCAATTTTCGCCTCTCCCCTCTCTCTAAAAGCAGAAAATCAGACAAAAGATATTTTTTGAGATGGCTTCTATATCTTTGCTGCATGATAACCTTTCCTCCGGCAAAGATTAACATCGGGCTAAACATTACAGAGAGGAGGCCAGATGGCTACCATAACCTTGAGACGGTTTTTTATCCCACAGGATATTGTGATGTACTCGAAATTATTCCATCGGTGGATCCTTCTCCATCTCTTTCATTTTCCGGTATCTCCCTGCCAGGAACGGACAAGGATAATCTCTGCGTAAAAGCAATTGAGCTTCTTTCCCGGGACTTCAGATTTCCCGTTGTCCGGATACACCTGCACAAAAACATTCCTCCGGGCGCAGGCCTGGGCGGAGGCTCGGCTGATGCCGCATATACCCTTAAGTGCCTGTCGGAACTCTTTAATCTCAACCTCAGCAGCGAAACTCTTGAGGAATATGCACGCCAGCTCGGCAGTGATTGCGCCTTCTTTATCCGGAACACTCCTGTATTCGCTTTTGAAAAAGGAGACTGCTTTGAAACTCTCCCGATCAGGCTTGAGAACTACCTTATATGCATCAGCATACCTCCCCTTCATATAGGAACAGCAGAAGCTTATGCAGGGGTTACTCCCTCCCCCCCCAGGCACCCGCTCAAAAAACTTATCGCTCTTCCACCGGAAGAATGGAAGAGCCTGATTGTAAATGATTTTGAACAATCCGTTTTCCTTAAATATCCTGAATTAAAGAATCTTAAAGAAAAACATTACGCCTCGGGAGCTGTTTATGCGTCAATGAGCGGAAGCGGTTCCTCTGTGTACGGCATATACAGGAAAGACGGGACACCCGGGGATCTCAGGAGAAAATTATCTTCATTGTCAGCTAACTGTAAAATTTACTGCGGACAACTCTGACGGGAATTACGCTACCCGGCGAACCCAGCCTTGCTCTTCACTATTTCCGCAAAAGGTTTTCTCTGTATCTTGCTTTCCAGCCAGCTGATAAAATCAAAGTACTCCAGTGCTTTTCTCTCAAACGGGTTCTTTGATATATCTTCAATTCTTTTTTTCAGGTCCTGAAAAGCCTGCATCAGTTCGGAATCATTGTAGAGACGAGTCATCCCCTTCCTTAGAAAATCAATCACTATTTTTTCAAATTCATATAAACGCTCTCTCTTTCGCAGGAAGCGGTATGTTGACCTTATTGCATACTCAAGGAGATCCTGGTTTCCCAATTCATAATGAATAACAAGGTTAAATATCCGGGCAAAAGACTGTATGTCCTGCCGGATATCGGCCTCGGGTTCGCGGATAACCATGTTGCACCAGTGCAGGGCGTTTTTCAAATCCCCCGCACCAAAATAAAGCTGTGAATAATTGTAAAAAAACTGTATCCGGATTTTGTCCATCTTAACCATACTCCTGTCAAGAGTATGCTGCACCTCGAGGATCTTCCTTATCCCCAGCCCGAACTCACCGGTCATTAAAAACTTGCTCATCTCAATATGCGAAGAGAGAATATATATCCGCATTGCGACGGATTCGGGGAGACGGAATTTCTCAGGAACTTTTTTGAAGCTCCCGATGAAATCGTCAAAATCCTTATAGCGCCTGAGCCTCAGGCATGCATACAGAAAATTATTAACAGCGAGGATGTACCACCTGATTTCTTCACTCATCAGGTGATTTGATTTCTCAAACAGGGAAATCAGCATCAGGCTGTAATCATATTGTTTTTCAGGCTGCCCTTGAATAATGCTGAATGTAATGTGCGAATGGTAAAAATATATTTTACCCTTTTCGGACAGGATAAAAGAAACATTTTTAAGCAGCCTGTGATTCATGCATGCCCGCATCAGCCCTGTATCCCCTAACTTGCGACTGGCACCCATTTTGGCAGCAAGCATTGACATGCGCGTGGAAAGGATTTTAATACTGTTGTAGTTGTCTATTTTTTTCAGAACCTTGCCTTTCTCAAGGTGAATATCCTCCATCTTTCTTACATCAAGCATGGCAAACAGGTATCGCTCCTCCCATTCAAGAATCTCAAGAACATCACAAAAGCGTTCGTAAGATGCCGCAGACTCCTTTATTTTCACCAGCATCTTGTAACCGCTTGCATACAATCCCTTCTCATAGAGAATTGTAATCCAGTGTATCTGCTCTTTTATGCCGGAGGCTATATCCGTATGATATAAATGAAGGCTTTCAAGAATCAGCTTGAAGAGATATGGCTTTAAAGATGAGAGGTGCTTCACAAATGTCTGCCCCGGAAAATGAGCTATGACCAAATCTTCGTCATATACCTCCTGCCTTTCAATCACTTCAAACAATTTGAGATAATTGTTTTTACCCTTCAGGACATGTTTCTTCGCGTAAATTTTAAAATATCTCTTTTCCGAAGGCTTGAGCGCTTTTATCAGCTTGAATAATTCGTCGGACGTACGCATGACTTTTCCAAAAAGAAAGATAAAAGTATTATTTTTAATTGAAAAATGAGGGAAAAAACAAATGGAAAAGGTTAAGACTTCCAGTTTAAGTACATTAATAACCTTGCCTCCCGGGTTTATTCCCGGCAACTAAGAACCTGTGCCCGAAAAAAC
>JAHEYN010000005.1:56827-140171 GCA_023251555.1 Bacteroidota bacterium
AATGGCAATAAACTGGTATTACCCCTCCGGGCAAGCCCCGGAGCCTCTTGTCCGCCGTAGCGGAACGCGAAGACGGATTAACACGCCTGTTGATAAAAAAAAGAAACAAAGACTGTTTTTTTTCGTAGCATTATACATTGTATTGTGTACAAAAACCCATACTGCATGAAAAAAATCATTGTATTTGTTGCTGCAGCGAACCTGGCTTGTGCCAGTGCATTCGGGCAACTTACAGGGCAAAAATACATCCCTGGCGACTATGCCACCATCGCGGCTGCAATTGCAGACCTTAATGCAAATAACGTTGGGGCTGGGGGGGTAACCTTCAATATTGCCGCCGGGTACACCGAAACGGCTGCTAACCTTACAATAACATTTAATGTAACAGGTTCGGCTGCCAATCCCATCATTTTCCAGAAAAACGGGGGAGGCGCAAATCCTCTTATTACCGCGGGTGTGGGAGTGGGCACTGCCGACGGAATCTTTGAGCTAACAGGTACTGATTATGTAACGATTGACGGGATAGATCTTGCAGAAAACCCTGCAAACACCACATCAACAACGAGAATGGAATACGGTTACGGAGTCCTGGTTTACAGTACTGCAAACGGCGCGCAATATGTAACCATAAAAAACTGCAACATCAGCCTGACTAATCTCCAGGCCACCTCAGCGGGAATCAAATGTGCAAACCACACGCCCACCTCTTCCACCAGCCTTTCCATGACATCAGGTCACAGCTCTTTCAACCAGTTTTATTCAAATGTGATTTCAAATGTCAATTACGGTATATGGCTCCAATCCTATACAACTGCAGGAGTGTACGGACAAAGTAACGAAGTCGGTGTCGGAGGAGCCAATACAATCAGCACTTTCGGGGGCAACGGAACAGCATGTTACGGCATTTACGCCTATTACCAGACGGGATTAAAAATCGCAAACAACATCATCAGCAATGCCACCAACTCTTCCACCGGAACAACCTATGGAATTTATCTTAATTCACCTCTCGCAACTACCACCTCTACCACCGAAATATACGGAAACAGCATTTCCAATTTCAGCACCATCGGCACAGGCATCACTTATGGGATGTATATCAGGACACAAAACAACAAGTCTGTTTACCAGAATAGTGTTAAGAGTTTGTCTTCGGCCGGGGCCAATGTTCTCGGAATATCCTTTGAGACCACCTCAAGCACTACTGTATATGCCTACCAGAACATTATCGGGGCGCTGTCCACAGCAGCAGCAGCAGGCGTTGTAACAGGTTTGTATGTGGATCTCGGAACGACCATCAACCTGGTCAGCAATATTGTAGGGGATCTCACCGCAACAGCCTCCACAAACACAAATGCGGTTATCGGTATGAGCATACAGGGGGGGGCAACTGCAAACGGTTACTACAACACAGTTTACCTCACGGGTACCGGGGGAGCAGGCTTCGGCAGTACGGCGCTTTATGCCAGTTCAACGCCCACGCTTACACTTAATAACAACATCTTCGTCAACACCGGCACTCCTTCAGGGGCGGGACTCGTTGTCGCATACAGGAGAACCACTACCACCCTCAGCACCTATTCCACTGCATCTTCACACAACCTCTTTTATGCAGGCGTCCCTTCGGCAAGCAAACTCTTGTTCAGCGACGGAAGCAATAACATGCAGACCCTCTCCGCCTATTATGACTTTGCAACCTATGCCATGGAAAGCGGCACAGTAAGTGAAAACCCCACATTCCTCAGCACCTCAGGCACAAACGTAAACTTCCTTCACCTCGACCCGAACGCTGCGAACCTTGCAGAAAGCGGTGGTGTTGAGATAGCCGGTTACACTTATGATGCAGATGCTTCAGGCACCAGGCCTGCAGGATCCTATCCCCTTGGCGGGCAATCGAAAGGGGGGGGATTTAAACCGGACATGGGGGCAGACGAGGCGGATGTCACCCCCGGAGCGCTTGTGTACCTTGGGGGAACCACCAACCAGCTTTCCGGGATTGCAACGCAGGGAGGGACCAACCAGAGCATTCTCCGCATGGACCTTCGCATCGGGGGGCATACAGGAACCCTGAATATTACCCAGTTTACCGTTAATGCGAACGGCACTACCGCCATAGGGAATATCAATGCAACACCTTCTAAAACATATTACACAGGCACCAGCACAACTTTCAGCACTTCAACCTTATTCGGATCCACAACCCCTACAATTGCAAACTATAATGTAACCGGATCCCAGGCCGCCCAGAACGGAACAAATTATTTCTGGCTGGCTTACGATGTGGGCGCCTCTGCCACCTGTGGAAATTTTATTGACGGGCAGTTTATCAGCACAATAGCCGGGGGGTCTTCAAAAACCATTACCGCACAGAGTCCTGCCGGAAACAAAAAAATTATGGGAGGTTGTGCCATTCCTTATTATACTATTGATAACACCATAGCTGCAAGCTGCAGTAATTATACTTCTTTTACTGCTGCCATTGCAGACCTGAACGGGTCCGCCCCTTCATGCCCCGTGGTGTTCAATGTAAAAGCCGGAACCACTTACACGGAATCAAACCTGGTTATCACTACCAGCGGCACGGCCACCAACACAATCATCTTCCAGAAAAGCGGGTCGGGCGCCAACCCTATCATCACCGCCTCTACGGGTACAGGTACCATGGATGGAATTATACTGCTGTCAGGAACGGACTATATCACTTTTGACGGAATCAACCTGCAGGAGAATGCAGCGAATGTCACCACCACCACCCAGATGGAATGGGGCTATGCACTTCTTAAGCCCTCTGCAAACGACGGATGTCAGCGTGTAACAATAAGGAACTGCAGTATTACCCTGAATAATGCAAATCCTTCCACCGCAGCAATATACTCCGGAAATCACACTACGGTATCCACGACCGCGCTCACAGTAACTTCAAGCTCCGGCACCAATTCATATAATAAGTTTTACCTGAATACCATCACAAACACTTTTAACGGAATTTCCCTCGGAGGATATAACGATCCTGCATCACCATACAGTTACTTCGACCAAAGTAACGATGTGGGCTATGACGGCGGAAACAACATCTCCAACTTCGGTGGCGCTACTGCTGCCAACTGCAGCGGCGTATACGCCATTTATCAAAACAACCTCAGGGTATCCAACAACACCATCAGCAACGGAAACAACACAAGCGTTGCTGCGGTAACCGGCTACCTGTGCGCCGTTTATACTGATGTCGGGCTTAACGCAAACGTCGATATTGTCAATAACAACATCACCGGCATAAACTCTACCACCACTTATATCCAGACGAGAGCGATATATAATAAGATGGGCGGTTCAGGCACAAACAATACGGTAAACATATACAACAACATTGTGCAGAACTCTACCTGCCCTTACTATCCTGCAGGGATAAACAACGGTGCAACAGCTTACACAATAAACCTGTATGGGAACGAGTTCAGCAATACCAGCCCGGCTGCCGGTATTATTATAACAGGGATTTCCTCATCAACCCCTAATGGGTCCGGGAATTTCTATAACAATACTGTTCATGATATAACAGGCCCCCTCGGGATCACCGCCATGTCTTTCAATACAGGTCCTAACGCCAATACGGTATACAGCAATACTGTTTACAACTGCTCCATTTCTACAGCAAGCGAGGGCTGGTTCGAGTTTCTGACCGTCAGTGGCTCCGGTTCGGTATCATGCCATGACAATTCCTTTCATGATTGCAGCACCAGTAGTTCGGGAGGAACCTACGGGCCCATGCTGAAAGGAATCCAGGTGGCCGGAAGTTCCTCCTCGGATATTTACAGCAATACCCTGTACAATCTCACCCTTACCAATACCGGCCCGAACAATACTTACCAGATGATTCTCATCCAGACAAGCGGCACTGCGACGAACGTGCATAATAATACCATCTATAACTGCAGCAGCGACAACCACATATACTGCCTTTACCTGTTCTCCAACTCAACCACGGTACATGACAACCAGATCCATGACCTGACCTGCAATAAATGGGCTGTTTACGGAATGTTCGTGCAGGGAAGCGTGCTGGAGGAGATTTACAGCAATACCCTGTATAACATCACCGGCACTTATAATGTAGCCTATCTTGGTGCCGAGGGGATTTACGCCGGAGGACTCACCAGCACAAGCAAAAAAATCTATGATAACACAGTGCATGATATATACGGTAATGTTGCCGGAGGAATAGGAGGATCGTGCAGCGGAAGCGGAACCCGCGACATATACCGGAACAAAGTATACACCATTTCGGGCAATACGAACACAGGGGCTTATCCCACTTATATCGTAGCAACAGGTCTTGATTTCGCTTCCGGCACCGCAAGCATCTATAATAACTTCGTTGCCGACCTCAGAGCGCCCAACAGCCCGAATGTGAATGCCATCATGGGAATACGCGTACAAAGCATGACGGGGCTGCTTTATTATAATTCCATTGCCTTCAGCGCATCAAGCTCCTCTGCGACAACGTTCGGCAGTCATGGAATTTACATCCAGACTCCTGTTTCAACAGAACTTATTAATAACCTCGTGGTGAACACCTCCACACCAGGACCCACGGGAGGCGTAACAACAGCCCTCGGAAGCAGCTCCAACAATCTCGCACTGCTTTCCAACAACAACAACTATAACTCCTATTACGTAGGAAGTCCCTCTTCCAGTGTATTAACCTATTACGACGGAACCAATTCCAGCCAGACGCTTGCGGATTTCCAGACGCTTGTCTCGCCGCGTGAAGCCAACTCCATTGCTGCAAACCCCGTATTCACTTCCACCACGGATCTCCATATAACAGATAATTCCGTTGTAGACATGGGAATTGCAATAGCTTCGCCCACAAATGATATTGACCAGCAGCTGAGGCCGGGCGGGTCCGCTCCTGAAATAGGTGCCGACGAAGTAGCATCCGCTCTTCCCGTTGTGCTGATTGATTTCCACGGAGAGGCCGGGGAACACAGCAATTATTTATTCTGGGCAACGGCAACCGAAACCAGCAGCGACTATTTTCTGCTTGAGAAAAGTAAGGATGGTATAAGTTATACTACTGTTGGGAAAGTGAAGGGTGCAGGGAATTCTGTCCGGAAAAATTCATACTCACTTGAAGACGTCTTCCCGTCCGAAGGCCTGAATTACTACAGACTCAGCCAGTTTGACTTCAACGGGAAGCCCGGCATTTCGGGTGTTATCACACTCAGAAATACCGGAAACACAGAATTCTTCTTATTCCCTAACCCGACAAAAAGCAACCTGATACAGGGCAGCTTCTCCGGAAGTTCCGATCAGAAAATACTAATGGTGCTTTATAATACGCTTGGAGAAGAAGTATACTCCAAAGCAGTTGTCATAGATAATGGAAACTTTTTATTCTCCCCGGAACATTCAGAAAGTATCCCCCCCGGACTGTATTATATTATGGCAAGCACTGAGAAGAAGACCTTTAAGCAGAAGCTGGTTATTTATTGAGACTCTCTTCAAAAACAAGATTAAGATCAGGGCAAAAGTGTTATTCACTTTGTTTTGTCGGGGAAGGGGGACTCGAACCCCCGGCCTCCACGTCCCGAACGTGGCGCGCTACCACCTGCGCTATTCCCCGTGCTGATTACTTTAATCCCCTGCTTTTAGGTGTCAGCGTATTTTTCCTGTAATATTCACATTTTTTTTTTATTCCACACACATCACATTTGGGATTCCTTGCTACACAAGTGTAACGCCCGTGAAGAATCAGCCAGTGATGCGCAATGGATAGCTGCTCCTCCGGAATATACCTGACAAGCTGTTTTTCCGCTTCCAGAGGAGTTTTGGCATTTCTTGTCATACCCAGACGGGCCGAAACCCTGAACACATGCGTATCAACAGCCATGGCAGGTTGATTGAATAACACTGAAGCAAGAACATTGGCAGTCTTTCTTCCCACACCCGGAAGTTTTTGAAGTTCTCCGACATCGGGCGGAAGTTCGCCTTTATATCTGGCTACAAGCATCTTTGCCATACCCACAAGGTTCCTGGCTTTATTGTTAGGATAACTTATGCTCCTGATATACTGAAAAACCTTTTCGGGAGAAGCTGCGCCAAGGGCCGCAGCATCAGGGTATTGCTTAAACAGTGCTGGCGTTACCATGTTAACTCTCTTATCAGTACACTGTGCGGAAAGAATCACGGCAACCGCCAGCTGGTAAGGATTGGCATAATGCAATTCCGTCCCCGCCTCAGGCATGTGGCTGCTGAAGTATTTGAGTATTTGAGCAGTACGCTCTTTCCGGTTCATAAGCAGTTAAGTCCCCCACCTGCCACGTACAAATGGGATATCTTCTGCAAATATAACTGATACCCCTTCGCAACTATAATATTCCGGTAAAATTGAGGCAAATTCGCTCTGACTCAAAAAGCTGTGCACGTTAATGCACTGCAGCAAAAATTTATCGTCTGCCAATGAGGCTATACCCCACCGACTAATCTTGAATAATTGAACACTTTTGAAAGACACTCCTCTCCGGGAGCGTAAGAAATCTTACTAATCTCCCTTTCTGCAGCCTGTATATTAATAATAATATCCCTGAAGGTTTCCCTTAAAACAGGATCTGCACTCAGGGCAGTCTCAACCCTTACAGTATCAGAGAGAGAGGTTTCGTTACAGGCAAAAAGGAGAAGTTCATTAAAGGTAACTTGTTGTTTCATGGGCAGTATTTTTTAAACACTACACAAAAACGGGAAAAGTATCTCAATATTGCATGCTGCCGGAAAAAATCACTGAACAACCATGTGCCTGCGCTCAATCAGTTTTCTCAGGTTGATCAGGGCATATCTCATTCTTCCAAGAGCCGTATTGATACTCACATTGGTTACCGAAGCTATTTCCTTAAAATCCATTTCACCATAATGGCGCATAACAAGCACTTCCCTTTGTTCGCGGGGAAGCAGTTCAATAAGACTTCTCACCTGCTGATGGATCTGCCGGGTGATTGTTTTCTCTTCCGCATTTTCCTGCTTATCGGGAATTATATCAAAAATGCTGAACTCCTCTGTTTCGCGGAGCTTGGGCATACGGTTTTCTTTCCTGAAGTGGTCAATAGCCAAATTATGAGCAATGCGTACCACCCAGGGAAGAAATTTGCCTTCCTCTTTATAACTCCCCGAACGCAGGGTGTTTATGATCTTAACAAAAGTGTCCTGAAATATATCCTCTGCAAGTTCGCGGTTTTTCACAATAAGATAAATATAGCCAAACACCCTGTGCCTGTGCCTTTTTATCAATACCTCTATGCTTTTTGCGGAACCACCCAGGTAACTGCTGATAAGTTCCTGGTCCGTGAGAGATTTTAATATACACATGGTTAATCCTCCATTAATTAAATAAAACAAGACTTTTACTTAATGTAGAATTTTACCTATGTGCGTCCTCCCTAATTTTTAAAGTTTAAATAATCAGCGCCTTTTTTATAAAAAACGGGGCATATTATGATTTATTGTATAACACACCTTATTTCTTTTCAAAGGTAAGAAACGATACATTCAAAAGCAAATACCATGTTTCAAATTTATTAGCTTTGCCCTCCCCTCTCCGGGCAAAACAAACACCGTGCTTCCCGCCGATTCCGACCAAAAGAATTTTATCATCATCAAGAACGCCAGGGTTCACAACCTGAAGAACCTGAGTGTAGCGATTCCGCGTAACCGGCTTATTGTCATTACAGGATTGTCAGGGTCTGGGAAATCCTCTCTTGCCTTTGACACTTTATATGCCGAGGGACAGAGAAGATATGTTGAAAGCCTCTCTTCCTATGCGCGGCAATTCATAGGCAGGATGAACAAACCCGATGTTGACTACATCCACGGAATGGCTCCTGCCATTGCGATTGAGCAGAAAGTAAATACAAGGAATCCCAGGTCCACGGTGGGAACGTCAACCGAGATTTATGATTACCTGAAGCTGCTGTATGCCCGCGCAGGCAGAACTTTTTCTCCCGTGTCAGGGCTGCAGGTTAAAAGATCTTCAGTGAGCGATGTGGTGGATTATATCAGTCTGCTGAAAAAAGGCAGCAGTATAATTATTTCTGCTCCTGTAAGACACAATCCCGGAAGAACGATGGAGGAAGAGCTAAAAGTTCTTCTGCAAAAGGGTTTTACCCGCATTTCTCTGGATAAAAATGTGCAAAACATTGAAGATGTGCTGGCCTCAGGAACATTCCGTGAAGGCAAAGGGAAAAAGAAAAGTTCCCGTTCCGGAAATCTGCATGTAATCATTGACCGGGTATTAACGGGGATTGCTGGTGAAGATGAACAGTCCCGTATTGCCGACTCCGTCCAAACCGCCTTCTCCGAAGGAAACGGAGAATGCTTCATTGAAACATCCTCTGCGGTAAAAACTTTTTCCACGCGCTTTGAAGCCGACGGACTAACCTTTGAAGAACCCTCCGTAAATCTTTTCAGTTTCAACAATCCCTACGGAGCCTGCCGCAAATGTGAGGGATTCGGCCAGGTACTCGGCATTGATGAAGATCTTGTAATTCCGAACAAAAACCTTTCTGTTTACGAAAGTGCCATTGCATGCTGGAGAGGAGAAAGGATGAAAGAATGGAATGAAAAACTACTTTTGAATGCCTATCATTTTAATTTTCCTGTACACAAACCGTGGTACAGGCTGTCTGAAGAGCAAAAAAAGCTTCTCTGGAAAGGCAATAAATATTTCATGGGGCTGAATGCTTTTTTTCATCACCTTGAAGAGAAGAGCTATAAAATACAATACCGGGTTATGCTTTCAAGATACAAAGGAAGAACAACATGCCCGGAGTGTAAAGGAACCCGTCTCAGGAAAGAAGCCGCATTCGTGAAAATTAACGGACGATCAGTCTCCGACCTTGTACTTCTGCCGGTACGTGACCTGCTTTCTTTTTTTAAAGAGCTACGTATGGACAAGCATGAACAGCAGGTGGCAAAACGTATTCTTACGGAAATAAAGAGCCGTCTGGAATTTCTTGAAAATGTGGGGCTGGGCTATCTCACGCTTAACAGGCTTTCAAACACGCTTTCAGGAGGGGAATCTCAGAGAATAAACCTTGCCACCTCCCTCGGCAGCAGCTTAGTCGGATCAATGTACATACTGGATGAACCGAGCATAGGGCTTCATCCCCGTGATACAGGAAGGCTTATCAGCGTTATAAAATCACTCCGGGAACTCGGCAATACGGTTATCGTCGTGGAGCACGATGAAGAAATCATCAGGTCGGCGGACCAACTCATAGACATAGGGCCGGGAGCGGGGTCCGGCGGAGGCAGACTTGTATTCCAGGGGAGTATCCGCGAGCTGGTAAAAGAAAGAGACAGCCTGACGGCGCAGTATCTCACAGGCGCTGAAAAAATCAACACTCCTCCCTTTCGCAGAAAACAAAACGGGTTTATAGAAATCCGCGGAGCACGGGAAAATAATCTTAAAAATATCAATGTAAAAATCCCCCTGGGAATCATGACCGTGGTAAGCGGAGTAAGCGGTTCAGGGAAAACATCTCTCATAAAAAGAATACTTTACCCCGCCCTGAAAAAAATATACGGAGGGTATAGTGAGCAAAGCGGCAGGTTCGACAGCCTTGAAGGAGATATTGACTCAATCAGCGCCGTTGAAATGGTTGACCAGAATCCGATCGGGAAATCATCCCGATCCAACCCGGTAACCTACATTAAAGCGTATGATGAGATACGGAACCTGTTCGCACAAAATCCTCTCGCAAAGACAAGGGGGTTCAAACCGTCTCATTTCTCATTCAACATAGAGGGAGGACGATGCGATGTATGCGAAGGAGAAGGAGAAGTAACCATAGAGATGCAGTTTATGGCAGACCTTCATCTTCTCTGTGAATCATGCAGCGGTAAACGGTTTAAACAGGAGGTGCTCGAGATAGAATATAAAGGCAGAAACATTGCAGACGTACTCGGGATGACCGTTGACGATGCTCTTTCTTTTTTCGCTGAAGATGATAACCCGCAAAGTCATGAACAAAAAATCATCTCCCGGCTGAAACCCCTTTCCGATGTGGGGCTGGGGTATGTACAACTCGGGCAGTCATCCGGAACATTAAGCGGCGGCGAGGCGCAGAGAGTCAAGCTGGCTTTCTTCCTCGGGAAAGCAAACGAACAAAAAAACGCTCTCTTTATTTTTGACGAGCCAACCACGGGGCTTCATTTCCACGACATCCGGAAACTCATTGAATCTTTCAATGCACTGATAGCACAGGGCCACACCCTGCTGATCGTTGAACACAACCCCCATATTATCAAATCCGCCGACTGGGTTATTGACATGGGGCCGGAAGGAGGAGAGGAAGGCGGGAATATTGTTTTTGAAGGAACACCGGAAGACCTTTCCAGGTGTAAAAAGTCGCACACAGGAAGTTTTTTGCGTTTTGAAAAACAAGGTACAACGGCATCCTGACGGCAGGAAAACCTGCCGGACTAATTGATAGTAAGAAGCCATCTCAAAAATATCTTTTGTCTGATTTTCGTGAAATCACCTGGCGGCAAACTTCGTGGTGGAATTAAAATGTTCCCCTGAAACCTTAACAAAATAAATTCCGGGAGCCCATCCGGAAACGCCCAATGGAACGGAGGAGTCTCCCTGTGGAAGATTTTTTTCGCCTGTATATAAAAGCCGGCCGGCACAATCCTTTATCTCAATCCTGACTTTGCCCGGAGTCATTGACTGTAAAAACAGTTCGGGCAGTTGTTCATTGCCCTGACAAACGACATAAGCCCTGCTCTCAGCCGGTAACTTATCAAAGAGTGAAGAAAAAAGCGCGTTCCCGTCAATGACAAAAAGGCCGTTGGTAATATCCGAAACAATGATGTGATGCGAGGGAAGAAAAGGGTAGGTGCCCCAGCAGCCTGCATAAGCAAGCGTGGTATAATCGTTATTCTGAGGGTAGGTGTCGAAACAATACTCAGGGTAGCCGGACCCGTTATGAGGATTGAACATATCAAAAACCTCCAGCCCGTCGTGGTAATAGGCTGTAAATATTTTTGATCCCATGATAAACGGGTTATGAGGTATGCTTCCCGAAGCCGAGGCAGGATTGGGGACATTCAGGAGATTAGACCTGAACACGGTAGCGCATGAAATATTCGAAAGATCGGAAACGTCAAAAAGTTTAATCCCGAGCCCGTGGTTCTCATCGGCTGCCGCCAGCCAATGGCCGTCAGGGGTAATCCACGAACTGTGAGCATAACCCTTGTCAGGATAGTAAGTAATGCTCTGGAGAAGAACAGGAGCACCCGGGGTCGTGTAGTCGTAAATAAAAATTCCGTTGTAGCCGCAGGAGCAGAAAGCCGTGTCATTCCTGACACACACATCATGCACATGCCAGAAAAAGGTGCTTGACAGCGTACTGATAAACGAAGGTTTTACCGGATCTGAAAGAGAAAGAACATCCATTGCATGAAAAGCCGAAGAAGTGGTATTGGAGGCCAGAAAAAGTTTCCCGCCTGAAATATGAATGTTGTGGCACTTCACAGAAAGCGAATCGTCGTCATAAACTTTTACAACAGAATCCGGCAAATACTGAAGGTCAAAAATCTGCAATGATGACGAACCTTCATCACATACCGCATAAGCATAATGGCTGTATGTCTTGTAATCACGGTGAATGGCTACAGTATCCTTCCCTCTCTGGAAACATACAAGTTTCGGGAGATATGCATTGGTAACATCAAAAAAGAAAGTTCCTTTCAGCGAGCCCAGGATAGCATATTCCCTGCCGGCGGAATCAACATAGCCCCAGCAGTCATTATACAGGTATTCTGACCAGGAGGGGCTCACCATGGATGTATCATTCCAGCCGGACATGAGCGGAAGAGCAGCAGGTGTCTGACCGTAAACAGGAAAAAGAAAAAATGCACGCAGGATACAGATATGTAGAAACTTTCTCAATAAGGAATATCGGCTTGTGATCATGATGCCTTTGTTCCCTGTGCCTCTCCGGCATACCCGAGAATATCCCGGTCAAAAGAATTTTTATCCGGTTCCGGGAAGCATATCCTTACAGGGAGCGTAAAACAGGGAAGAGCGTCCAGAACTTTATTTGTATCAGCAGGCAGCAGCCTCATTAAATCTTTTTCGGTGGTGATAAGGATTTTTTCCTGGGACTCCAATGCCAGGAAAGATTTTTCTATTTTCTCGACATCCCTGGAAGTGTATGGGTGATGGTCTGAATACTTAATATGTGTCACATTCCTGTAACATGAACGGAGATGCGCTTCGGGAATCTCAGGACGTGCAATACCTGTAACGAGCAGAACGTGAAAGGATTTACGGGGCTGAACTGTTTTTGCCATCGCCGTAAAAGCGACAGGAGGCTCATAGCCGGGGAATGAAAAATAAATCCGCTGATGAGAACGAAGCCGCAGGGAATCAGTTATTTCTTTTCTCATACCGGGAGAAATGTTCTCGGGGCATTTTGTAACGACAATGATCCCGGCCCGGCCAATGCCGCTTTTCCATTCCCTCAGCGTACCGGAAGGAAAGAGAAAATCAAAAGCACTGAAGCGGGAATACTCAAGAAGCAGAATATTCAAACCTGCGCTGACAGCCCGATGCTGGAATGCATCATCAAGTAAAACAATCTCCGGAGGAAATGAGCAGCTCATGAGTTTCTCTATAGCGGGCACACGCTTTTCACAAACTGCCACCGTAAGGCCGGGAAATTTATACTTATACTGTGCCGGCTCGTCTCCAATCTCTTTATAGGAAGAATCTCGTCCGGCAAGCACAAAGCCTTTGGTTTTCCTGCCGTAGCCACGACTCAGGGTTGCAACCCTGAGCCTGTCCTGCAGGAGTCGTGTTAAGTATTCTACCATCGGGGTTTTCCCTGTTCCGCCCATGGAAATGTTCCCCACACATATCACAGGAATGGAAAAGGCCTTTGAGGGGAGAATATTCCAGTCATAGAATTTATTTCTGGCAAGTACGGCAAACCCGTAAAGAAGGGCAAGCGGGAGAAGAAGGATTCTCAATACGATCATTGAAACAAAAATAAAGATAACATTCCTTTTTTTAGTATACTTGACCGATAAAACTTCCGTCAATGAAAATCAAAGACATCATTTCCTGCATAGAAGAGTACGCCCCCCCGGCACTTCAGGAAAACTATGACAACAGCGGCCTAATTACAGGAAATAAAGAAGATGAGGCAACCGGTGTCATTGTTTGCCTTGACAGCACCCCGGATGTCATAGATGAAGCCGCCGGGAAAAAATGCAATCTTGTAATTGCCCACCACCCTGTTATTTTCGGGGGGCTGAATAAAGTAACAGGGGATAATTATGTTGGACAAACCATCATTAAAGCCATCCGCAGCAATATTGCAATCTATGCGGCGCATACCAATCTTGATAACGTCATAAACGGGGTAAACAGCAGGATAGCAGAAAAATTAGGGCTGGTCAACTGCAGAACTTTGTCTCCCAGGAGTGGGCTGTTACGAAAACTTGTAACCTTTTGCCCTTCGGCGGAAGCAGAGAGCGTCAGGCAAGCACTCTTCAAAGCAGGAGCGGGAATTATCGGGAAATACGGGGAATGTAGTTTCAACTCGGAAGGTATGGGGACTTTCAAAGCTTCTGAAGGAACAAACCCCTATGTGGGAAAGGCCAACATCCGGCACCATGAGGCGGAAACAAAAATTGAAACCATTTATCCCGCACACATTGAAAAGAAAGTTCTCCGTTCGCTGTTTGAAAGCCACCCGTACGAGGAAGTGGCTTATGACATCTACCGGATAGAAAATCCAACCCCATGGGCAGGTGCCGGTCTCGCAGGAGAACTAAGAAAAAGCACGGATGCCCGGACCTTTCTTGCCCACATAAAGAAAGTTATGCAGGCAAAATGCGTGCGCCACACAAAGCCTGCAGGTAAGAAAGTAAGAACTGTGGCTGTTTGCGGGGGCAGCGGAAGTTTTCTCCTTAAAGACGCAATTGCCGCGGGAGCAGATGTTTTCGTATCCTCGGATTTCAAATATCACCAGTTTTTTGATGCCAACGGGAAAATCATGATTGCGGACATCGGCCATTACGAAAGTGAGCAGTTCACAAAAGAACTGCTGCATGAATTACTTAGCAAAAAATTTCCTACATTTGCAGTCCATTTGTCAAAAATTATCACCAATCCCATAAATTACCTGTAAAGATGGCGAAGAAACCTGCAAAAAAACCGGTTAAAAAAACAGCTTCCAAACCAAACAAGAAAGCGGTCAAGAAAGTCATAAAAAAGCCAGCTCCCGCCCCGAAGAAAAAAGAAAAGCCCATTGAAATGGCGCTGGAGGGAATTATTGACACCACTGTTCCGAAAATCACACCTCCTGCGAAAACCAAGGGGGACCCGTCGGCAGAAGCTAAGCTCAAAGCTTTATTTGACCTTCAGCAGATAGACTCAAAGATTGATAAAATCCGTATCGTAAGAGGGGAACTGCCCATGGAGGTTAGTGACCTTGAGGACGAAATCGTGGGGCTGGAAACAAGAATTGACAATTACTCTTCGGAGGTAAAACAGCTTGAAGAACAGATTTCCAAGAAGAAGCAGGGCATAAAAGATGCCAAAGAAGCAAGCAAAAAATACGAAACACAGCAGAACAAAGTAAAGAACAACAGGGAATATGATTCATTAACAAAGGAGATTGAATACCAGAACCTTGAAATGCAGCTTTCAGATAAACGAATAAAAGAATTCAATGCCGAGATTGCTGCAAAGAACCAGATCATCGAAGCCTCGAAGCAGACCCTCAGCGAAAAGAAGAAAGATCTTAAAGTCAAAAAGGAGGAACTGGAGAGCATCGTAGCTGAAACAGAAAAAGAAGAAAGTTATCTCACGAAACACTCTAAACAGGCAGCCAACATTGTTGACCAGCGCCTTTTCACAGCCTATAAGCGTATCAGGGAAAATGCCCTGAACGGGCTGGCCGTGGTCATGGTACAGCGTGATGCATGCGGGGGGTGTTTTAATAAAATCCCTCCTCAGAGACAGATCGAAATCCGCCAGAGAAAAAAAATTATCGTCTGCGAACACTGCGGGAGGATACTGGTTGACGGAGAGATAGGGAAAAATTAATATCCTTCTCTCCTCCCCTGCCCGTCTATACTGCAACAACATATACTGTGAAGAAAGGAACACTTGCCGCCGGATTCTTTCTCCTGTTTTTTTTCTCATTTTATTCCTCCCGGGTGTATGCCGTTTTTGCATTCAACAACAACTGTACAGAAGCCTACAAAAGCATCATCAGTCTTCGTTTTGACGAGGGGAAAAAACTTCTTGAAGCAGAGAAAAAAGAAAATCCCGGAAACTGTACTCCCTATTACCTGGAAAACTATATAGACTTTCTCACTTTATTCATCGGGGAAAATGAGAAAGATTTTGAGAAGCTGGAATCCAATATGGATGAACGCCTCGGGAGGATAGAGAAAGAGGATCCCGGATCCCCTTTCTTTCTTTTCACCCAGGCCGAAATATACCTGCAGTGGGCCTTTGCAAGGATAAAGTTCAAAGAATATATCACGGCAGCGTATGAAATAAATAAGGCATACAGGCTCCTTGAAGAAAACACCAGGCGCTTTCCTGCATTCAGAGCCAACCTCAAAAGCCTCGGATTGCTGCACGCTGCCATAGGTGCAGTTCCCGATGAATACAAATGGATTGCATCCATCACCGGGATGCAGGGAACCATCGGACAGGGAACAAAAGAGCTTTACAGCCTTATTCAAAGCTGCGGGAACAGTGAGTATTCCTATCTCCGTGACGAAACAATTTTTATTCTTGTCTTCATACAGTTCAACCTCCAGAAAAATGAAGAGGAAGCCATGAAACTCCTCTCCTATCTTACCCCCGGCGATCAGAACCTCCTGATGAGTTTTATCCGGGCTGACATAGCAATTCACGCAGGAAAAAATGACGAAGCCATTGCAATTCTGGATTCAAGACCGGAAGGCGCCGCATACTTCCCGTTTCCTTACCTGGATTTTATCAGAGGTACTGCAAAACTCAACAGAATGGATAAGGATGCAAACGTCCCGATAGAAAGATTCCTGGCAGGGTTCAAAGGGAAAAACTATATCAAATCCGCATGGCAGAAGCTGGCCTGGTTTCAGCTTGTGAATGGGAATGAACACGGGTATGCGGACTGCATAGGCAGGTGCAAAACTGAAGGAAATAATTTTGTTGATGAGGACAGGCAGGCGCAGGCCGAGGCCGAATCAGGGATTAAGCCCAATATCATCCTGCTCAGGTCAAGATTATTAACCGACGGAGGTTATTATAACAAAGCCATCTCACAGTTTGCGGGCTCCTCCATGAAGGATTTTCCGAGCCTGAGGGACAAGCTTGAGCTCCCTTACAGGCTGGCCCGGATTTATCACAAGAAAAAAGATTTTGAAAAGGCCATACACTACTATGAGCAGACCTTAAAAAACGGGGCATCCCAGTCATACTATTTTGCAGCAAGTTCGGCTCTCCAGCTCGGCATTATTTATGAAAACAAAAAGGATTTTCCCAAAGCAAGAGAGTACTACATGAAATGCCTTACACTCAAAAACCATGAGTACAAAAACAGCCTTGACCAGAAGGCCAAGGCCGGGGTGATGCGTACAGAAGGAAATTGATCCGGATCAGAATTTAGAGCCAAGGGTCATAAGCAGCTGGTGGCCTTCGCTTTTGTTTACCGCGCCCAAAGCCGACTCAGCGTATGGCCTGTAAAAGCCTGTAGACAGGGAATATACATAAGCCAGGTCAATATAATACCCCTCATCACGTATTCCAAACCCAAGGGTATAGTTGGTTTTACTGTTATCTGCCCCCGGATAATTCATACCTGCCTTAAAAGGCGTTCCATAGTGTGCATAACCGCCCCTGACACAGTATTCGTCAAACCTCCATTCTGTGCCCACCCTGATATTATTTGCCACTCCGTATTTGCCCTGTATGGCAGCATTGGCATCAAAATAATTCACACCGGCGGCGCTTAGGGAAGCTTCGGAATAATCAACTATTTCATAATCCGCGCTTACGAAGCCCATCTCCCGGACAAGCACTGCAGCACTGCCTGATGCACGGAAAGGCGTTTCAACAGAATAACTGAACCTTCCCGGCTGGGAGGAAGCGGTAACTGAAGAAGCGCTGTCAAAGTCTGAAACTATCCCGCCGGAATATTCATCCGTGAGGCTGAGCAGCACAGGAGTATGAACAGAGGCACCCAGCCGGAGCCAGTCGGAAGCCCTCAGGATCATCCCGAAGTTAAAGTTAACTCCGCTGCCTGTAGTCTTCAGGCTCTGGTTCATTGTGTAGGATTTGAAATAGGGTATGGTGTCAGACTTATCCGTTTCCGCATACTCCGACTTTTCCTCGTACCTCAATGTTGTCAGCCCCATAGAGGCACCGAAGTACAGGCGGTTATTGTAGTTTGCTCCAAAAGTAAACAGGTATTCTCCCATTCCGCCTTTGGTTACGGAATTCCGGCGCTGGAGGGCGCCTCCAAAAGGAACCACACTGTTATAGTGCGCGGTATCTTTAATCGTATCGAGGGGATTGATAAGATATGCCTGGTAAGCAAGATAAGCTCCTGGCGAGACCGATGCGAGATCTGAAGGGAAGGTGCCACTCCCGGCGTTTACCTTATTCAGGTAATGATCAAGCATTGAGCTGCCACTGTTAATACCTTCAAACCCGGATCTTGACTGAAAATTATTCAGCCTGTTGTATCCTATTCCCCAGTTCCAGTTAATCCATTTACCTGTAGACATGCTGTTATTTGCAGGCACATAAGAAAAAACTCCTCCTGCATTGCTGAAATTAAACCCGTACTTATCGTCTGACATTGTATTGCCCGAATAAGCAGAAGTGACCTTACTTTTAAACATGAGGGGGGTGATCATCAGTTCGGATTTTTTGTAAATGGCAATACCGGCGGGATTGATGGAAAGAGAAGAAAAGTCTCCTCCCAGTGCCCCGAATGCCCCGCCTGCAGCCATAGACCGCGCCGTGCCGCCGAAAGTGGTTTGCGAGTATCTGAGCGCATCAAGCTCATTCTGGGAGATTGCGTCAAGCCAGCATATACAAGCCGGGAGAAGCATGATTACAATTTTTTTCAGGTTCATGATTTTGTTTTTAATCTGTATGTTTTCCGGAATATCGTTTGTCACGCTTACCTTCTGCGCCCACCGCCTGCAGATCCGCCCCTTCCGCCGCCCATGTTCATATTGCCGCCTCCCCCGTTATTTGATCTTCCTCCCATCGCTCCACCGCCTCCGTTAAATGACCTGCTTTCCCTCGAAGGCTGGCGGGGCTGTGAATATTCCGACCTTGAATACTCTCTTTGGGGGCGGCTGTTATTGTATGAATCGTTTCTCGGTCTTTCTCTTTCCGCAGGGCGGGACTCCTGTTTGCGTTCATTGCGCTGGTAATTATTGCCAGGCTGGCGGTTCGGCTGCTCCTTTATCATCTCTTTATGGTTTTCTTCCCTCGCAGGAGCGGCCTGACGATCGCCTGACCGCTGGTAAAAATGGGGAGTATTGTCCTCTGCAGGAGTTTCCCTCCCGGGCTCAGCCTTTCTTATTTCCTTCTCAGGAACATTTCTCTTCTCATACTGAGGAGCATCATTATTATCTTTCCGGATCACGGGATCAGGAGTGTTTGAAGGGAGTGTGGCCTTCCTGTCAAGAATACTTTTTCCGCGGTTCTGCCCGCCTTCCGCTGAGAAGTTGAGCTCAGGGGTAATACGCTCCGGCAATACTGCACGGGTGTATTTATCGGCAAGTGTATTTGGCCGGGATTCCCTGTTATCCGAACCTGTTGATTCCCTTGGACCGTAATGGTAATAGCTGTTGTAGTCACGGCTGTTGTAGTAGTAAGGATTATAACCGTATGCATGGGAGGCATCCTGGTAGCCATGCCAGTAGCCGTCATAGTAACCATTGTTATACCCGTTCCAGTATGACCACCCGTGATGGTGGTGATAGGGGTCGCCCCCGTACCATGAATAATAAGGGTTGTAGTAACTGTAGGTATAATACCCGTAGTAGCCATTGTAAAAAGGCGAACACATATAAAAGTGAGAGGGTGCCCACCACGGATAACCTGTATAAATACTTATTCCCCATGAGTAAGGATTGTAGTCATACCAGTAACTGTTTGTATAATAATCATCGTAATAGCTCCAGCCCCACACACCGGAGTGAAACCGCCGCATACGGGAGGCATAAGCATAGTCATAATAATCATCGCTGCTGTAATAATTATTGGTGACGTATGTGTTTCCTCCTGAAGCCGTTGTATCGGAAGAATGATTATCGCCTTGCCTGCGGGCAGAAGCATCCTCCCGGGAATCCGCAGGGGCAGCATTATCTGTCCCCCGGTAATAATCCGCTGAAGAATAATTGTTCCCGGGGGAAGACGGTGAAGGAGACACATTTGAAGACGAGGGGGATGCAGCTGTACTTATTTCCGGTGTTTTTGCAGAAGAATAAACATCGTCATAATAAGCCGAAGAGGTGCTGTGCCGGGAGGAGGAGCAGGCAGCGCTGATCAGCACTGCAACTGCCATTGGAATCTGTATTGTCTTCATGTGCTTTATTGTTAAATGGTTATATATTTTTAATTTTGCCGGAGCCGTGTTCCTGCGGTTTATTTCAAACATCATACCAAATATAAAAAATGGGGAAAAACCTTACATCAAGGGCCGAAAATTACTCCAAATGGTACAATGACCTTATAGTTAAGGCTGATCTGGCAGAACATTCTGCCGTTAAGGGCTGTATGGTGATAAAGCCTTACGGTTATGCCATCTGGGAAAAAATGCAGGCAACGCTTGACAAGATGTTCAAGGACTCAGGGCATGTCAATGCCTATTTCCCGCTTTTTATTCCCAAATCATTTTTCAGCAAAGAAGCGTCACATGTAAAAGGTTTTGCGAAAGAGTGCGCCGTTGTTACGCATTACCGCCTGAAAAATTCTGATGACGGGAAAGAGATTGTGGTAGACGAGAGTGCAAGGCTGGAAGAAGAGCTTATTGTCCGCCCGACATCTGAAACAATCATCTGGAATACATACAGGAACTGGATACAGTCATACCGGGATCTGCCCATCCTTGTAAACCAGTGGGCTAATGTAGTAAGATGGGAAATGAGGACCCGCCTTTTTCTGCGCACCGCAGAATTTCTCTGGCAGGAAGGACACACGGCACATGCAGGACGGGAAGAAGCTGTTTCAGAAACATTAAAGATGCTGAACATCTATGCAGAATTTGCGGAAAAACACATGGCCATGCCTGTAATCAAGGGCGTGAAAACGGAGAGCGAACGTTTTGCCGGGGCGCTTGAAACATATTGCATAGAGGCATTAATGCAGGACGGTAAAGCCTTACAGGCGGGTACATCTCATTTTCTCGGCCAGAATTTCGCAAAGGCCTTCGATGTAAAATTTACCAACAAGGAAGGAGTTCAGGATTATGTATGGGCAACATCATGGGGTGTTTCCACCCGGCTGATGGGAGCGCTGGTCATGTCACATTCGGATGATGAGGGGCTGGTGCTGCCCCCGAAGCTGGCCCCCATACAGGTTGTCATTGTGCCTATATATAAAACCCCGGAAGAACGCCAGGCCACACTTGAAGCTGCCTCAAAAATAAAGCAGGAGTTGCAAAGCAGGAGCATCTCCGTAAAAACAGATGAGCGAGACACCCACACCCCGGGATGGAAATTTGCAGAGTATGAACTGAAGGGGGTTCCTGTGCGCATCGGCATAGGTCCGAGGGATATACAAAACCAGACCATAGAAGTGGCGCGCAGGGATACAAAAGAAAAAAGCACATACCAGGTTGTGGATGCGGCTCTTAAAATTGAGCATCTCCTTGAGCAGATACAGGACAATATTTACAAAAAGGCGCTGTCTTTCAGGGAAACGAAAACATTCTCTGCCGACACTTACGAAGAATTCAAAGAGATGCTGAAGCATGGAGGCTTTGTACTTGCACACTGGGATGGGGACCCGGGGACGGAAGGAAAAATAAAAGAAGAAACCAGTGCCACCATACGGTGTATTCCTTATGAAAACCGGAAGGAAGAAGGGAAATGCATATACACGGGGAAACCTTCTGCACAACGCGTATTATTTGCAATTGCCTACTGAAATGAAACCCAAGCCGGCACAACAGCTTATCCTTAAATCAATAAAGGAAAAGGTCATTGTTAAGAAGGAGGTTCAGAACAAAACCTTCACCGTTTTTAACGAACTGAAATCTATTCTGAAGGAAATCCAGGCGGAACTGCACGAGAAAGTCCAGAAGGTGGATCCTGATACAATAGTTGAATATAAAGAAAAAGGAAAGTTCGAGGCGGAATTTAAAATTGCAGATGACACGCTGATCTTTTGGATGCACACGGACATTTTCAATTTCGACCACGACCACGGGATATGGAAATCGTCATATATTGAAGAAGATCATTCCCGCACATTCTGCGGAATGATCTGCATTTATAATTTTCTGTCCGACTCCTTCAAATATAACAGGGTAACTGATCTCGGATACCTCATAGCAAGACTTTTTCTCAACAAAGACCTTCATTATTTCGTCGAGGGGAAACGCCAGCTTGGATTTCTGTACAACGACTTTGACCATGCTGTACTGGACAGGGAAGCCTTGAAATCCGTGCTTGAATCTGCTATTCTCTACAGCCTGGATTTCGATCTCTTCTCCCCTCCTTATGATGAAATGAAAGAGGTGTCAGTATCAGGTATCATGGAAGCTGCTGCGAATGTTCGGATCACCACCGGGAAGAGGCTTGGTTTCCGCTTCCAGGCTGATGATGACAAAAGCGAATAAGGTTTTTTTGCTGAAAAAATAAATACTGTATCTTTGCACACCTTTTTAAATCATCTGTCAATACGTTCTTAAAAAATGCCGGCCCGTTCGTCTAGGGGTTAGGACATCAGGTTTTCATCCTGGAAACAGGGGTTCGATTCCCCTACGGGCTACAAAAATTCAGTAACAGAAAGAGACCGGGAAAGAGTAAAAGGTCTTCTTTCTGAATTTTTTACTCTTTCTCTTTCAGTTACTCTTTCTCCATCTTTTGTATGCTTTAAAACAGAAATACAATGTTTCCATACGAAAATCTAGAAGTTTATAAAAAGGCCTTTGAGCTCAATCGAAGGATTTACCGCATCATTAAAGAGAAAAATAACCTTCCTTCTTACCTTAAATCACAATTAGGCCGGGCTTGTTTAAGTGTAGTTTTGAACATCGCCAAAGGAAGTGGAAAATATACAGACCGTGACCGGAAAAATTTCCTGGCCATAGCAAGAGGTTCAACCTTTGAGTCTGCATCTATTCTCCAATTTCTTATTGCTGAAAAGGAGCTAAGCGAAAATGAACAAATGGGTCTTATTTCGGGATTTGATGAAGTTTCCAGAATGCTTTTTAAAATGATCAAAAACCTTCAGTAAGTCTTTGGGGAGCGAGCACACAAACGATGAATTTTACTTCACTCCCGCTATGACACTTGTACTGTTGTAGTTTAACAACCTGTCTCTGGGACTTTGGGCAGAAAAACCAAATCCAAAACAATGAAAAAATATTGTTATTTTTTTGATTCTATCAACAACCATTTGCGCAGTGGACTAAATCAGAATAAATCATTCGGATTAATTTGAAGAAATTCCTGCCAAGACAGTCCTGAATTTCCTATCAGCAATACTTTATCCGGGTTAAATTCCTTTTTGAACGCATCCATACCTCCGGCTTTTTGGATAGTTCCGCTTTTAACTTCAAGTCCAATAACTTTCCCACGCTTTTCGATTACAAAATCGATTTCACGGTTGTTGTGCCTCCAATAATATAAATGGAAATTTTCCGTGAGCGAGTAATTTAATAAGTGGGCGCCAATAGCTGATTCGACCATACGCCCCCATTGGTCTCCCTGTTTTAAAATTTTACGGAATGTTTCATTACGTTGGGCACTTATTAATGCAGTATTATGGACCTGGAATTTGGGACTTGAACCACGTTGCCGGATTTTATCAGCAGAAAATTTTTCAACCCCGGCCAACAAACCTGCCGTATCTAAAAGATTAAGATAGTGGGAGAGAGTCGTAGTGTTTCCGGCATCTAATAATTGCCCCAGTATTTTATTATAGGATAAAATCTGTCCTGAATAAAGGCATCCTAACTCAAACAGTCTACGCATTAAAGCAGGTTTATCTACCCTTGTAAGCATTAGAATATCTTTTGAAATACTTGTTTCTATAAGAGAATCATATACATATTTTTTCCAACGTTCTTCATCCGATATAAGTTCTGCAGAACCGGGATAGCCTCCATACCATACGAATTGATTTATGTCCCAGGCAAACGCCTTTTGCATTTCTTTAAATGACCAATGTCCCAAATAGGTTGTTTCAAAACGACCCGCCAGTGATTCTGTGAGGCCTTCCTGTAACAATAGGCGGGATGAACCCATCAAAATTATTTTGATGGGATGTTTCTTCCTGCTGTCTTCATCCCAAAGCAATTTTATGGTTTCGCTCCAATTATTTATTTTTTGGATTTCATCAATTACAAAGAGGTATTCTTTTGCTCCGCTTTGCTTCCATTTCAAGCGAGCTGTTTCCCATTGTTGTTGAATCCAAACCGTATCTGAATTAGCAACTGTATCTGCTGAAACAAAGTAATGAGGAATCTTTGCTTTTTTTAGCAATTGTGTAACAAGGGTTGTTTTTCCCACTTGACGAGGCCCCATTACCACCTGAATAAACTTTCTCGGCTCGTTTATCCTTTCTTCAAGCAGTTGAATTTTAGGTCTTTGATATGCCATTTATTTTAATTTACTCAATGCGATGAGTAAAATTACTCAAAGTTTTGAATTAAAACAATCTTGATGTTAAAAGAGACTTTTGCAGAAATTGTAAGAGAGCAATCTCTGCATAGTTAACCCTAAAATATACTCTCTGGAGCTGGACATTCGGTCAGTACGGGCTCTACGAAATAAGTGATACAATGAGATGTAAACCAAGTGTTTACGGCTCATTGTCTTTTTAAGAATAACATTAAAGTAACAACGAGTGTAAAAAAGTATATATTGGCATCGAAAAAGAATGAATAATATCACATAAAAACTGAGAAAAAAGCACTTGACTACTTTGATTTTATTTCATGGTTAGAAAGTAAGATTGAGAAAAGACCTTTTGCAGAAATTGTAAGGGAGAAAGCCGCTCTGAAAGACAAAGCCGGACAGTAGTTATTCTTTCACAAACTTAATTTGCGCTTGCTCCCCATCGTTTGCTATTTTGAGGAAATACATTCCTTTTGAAAGAGCATTGACATCAAGATTGAGTAATGATTTAGGATCAAGAAATTGGTAATTGTAAACTTCACGACCTAAAACATCGTATATCCTAACATTTATTTCAGTTTTGAAGTTCAGGAAACCGCTTATTGTTATTTGCAAACTCTCCTTGGCAGGATTAGGAGAAATTGTTACGCTGTTAAATTGTTTCATTGTTATATGGACAACATTTGAATAAGTAAACTTCCCGTCATAGTCAGTTTGTTTTAAACGATAGTAATTAATTCCTGCAGATGGTTCACGATCAAGGAAGCTATAGTTTCGCGTAGCTGACGCATTGCCCGCTCCTTTCGCTTTTCCTATTTCTTCCCATTCTCCGGTCCCCTGCCCCTTGTCTCTCTCTATAATAAAGTAATCACTATTCATTTCGCTTGCTGTTGTCCATTCTAAAAGATTTTTATCTCCCTCATTTCTACCTGTAAAAGAAATTAATTCTATTGGAAGAGGTGTTGAAGAAGCAAACTTCATTATGAAGGAGTCATCAGCTCCATTGTATCCTCCATCATAATAAGTGCCTGCATCCAATAGTCCATTGCTTCCGGCTCCCCACCATTCACCAATCAAATAAACTTCATTAGAAGCATTGACTGCAGCACATTCACCAAAATCATCCTGCGAAGTACCACTGTATGTACTCCATTGCATTATTCCTGAGCTATTAAATTGAGTAATGAACACATCGCCCAACCCGGCATTAGCGGATTGGAAATATGATCCCGTTAAAGACTGTGTGGGAAAATTTGTGGAGGTAGTTGCGCCTGTCACATAAATATCCTTTGTGATGGGATCGGTCATTACAAAAGGAATCTTTGCTGATCCCGATGCGGCATTGGTTTCAATTCCGCTTCCGCCCAGATATGTTGCCCACTTGAGCGTTGATGTATTGTCAAATTGCAGTATAAATGCATCTCCGGATCCTCCAAGAGTCGCATCATTATAAGCGCCGGGCCAGGTTAATAGTGAAAAACTGGCTGCAGATGAACTAGTATATCCTGCCGCCCAAACCGTTCCGGCTGCATCTGTTGAAACAGACGCCAAAGAATCTGTACTGCTTCCTCCATAATAAGTTGACCATTGTTGCACGCCTGCACCGGTAAAACCGGCAATAAAGGCATCAATGGTCCCTCCAAGGGTTCCATCATAATAGGAAGCTCCTCCGATACTTTTTTTAGGGAAGTCGCTGGATGCAGTAGATCCTGCCATATAAATATTTCCCGAGAAGGTATCAAAAGCAATTGAATAGGGAATATCTATACCTACGCCTCCGTAATATGTCGACCAGAGAAGAGATCCTCCGGTATTAAATTCTAAAATAAAAGCATCTGTCCCACCGCCAATGGCAGATTGATTATAGGCACCTGCCAATGACTGTAAAGGAAAATCTGTCGAGGTGGTAGCTCCTGTTACAAAAACATTACCGGCAATATCAACAGCTATATCTTTTCCCATATCATAACCACTTGCGCCAAAAAAAGTAGTCCATAATTGCCCTCCAGAATTATCAAATTTAGCAATGAATGCATCAGAAAAAGCCCCTTTGGCAGCTTGATAATAAGCTCCGCTCAGCGATAATTTGGGAAAAGATGTTGTAGAACTGGTCCAGCCCGTTATATACATATTGCTGGAAGCATCAAGAGCCAGTGCGGTAGCTTTTTCATCAATATTTCCTCCGAAAAGAGTTGACCACAAAAGAGTACCATCGCTGCGGAACCTCAACAATAATGCATCTCCGTATGGCGTATTACCACCGGCTGTTCCATCATAATATGCAGATCCCCATGTTTGCAAAGTGGGGTAAGACATAAAAGAATCATGAACACTATACCCTACAATAATAACATCACCGGTAACAGGGTCAATTTTTATATCCTGAAAACCATCTACATCACCTCCTCCAAAATAAGTACCCCATAATAGCTGAAGCGGGGGATCTATAATGAGGGTAGATTTAGTATCGTAATCAGCAACTTCAAAATGAACTTCATTTTTTGCTACTGCATAATGGGTGCTTACAGGATTTTGGCCTGAATAGCTTATGACTTTCCCTTCTGTCAGATCACCATTATGAGAATGTATCCGTAACTGCTCATTCCCGTTTTGAGTTGTGATATCCGCCCATTTGTATGCCATTACAATTGACCTGGGATTTGCTCCGGGATGTACTACAAAATCATATTTCAAACCTTTGCCGGCAGCATTGTACCACACCCAGTCTATGAGAGGGTATACATTTTTAACTGTAATTTTTTTAAAGGAACGAACATTTAGTATTCCTTTCGGGGAAGAAGTAAGGTTGTAATTTTTGAGAAACGTTTCCGGTTCTTCTGTTATTATATTTTCTTTTTTTATTGAGGCTCCTTTGAGTAACATATCAACGCGGCTGAATTGTATTTTCATGTTTTCTTCTCCATCTTTAGTTTGCGCACGCTCTCTCTTTTCTTTTTTTATAAACTTGTAGGAAACCCCTTGTTCGGTAAGATATATATTGACACCGGGAGCGGAAGCCTGAAATAATACAAATGGAACCGGATTGCCATTCTGATCAGCAATCTGTCCTTTATTTTCAGTAAAGGAAATGCTTCCTTTCTTTCTCAGAAATTCATTTCCTTTTTTTCGGAGAAACGATTTTTCGGAAGGTTTGGCAGGTGCAGCCAGGATGGTAATAGCCACAATTTCAAAACACAGTAGGAGAAGCAGCTTTTTCATGATTAATTCAATTAAATTTTGTTCAGCACAAACATAATCCTACTGTAAGGTAAATTAAAATCAAAAAAGTTATATTATTAGAAATATATTATTGTTGTTAATAACAAATAAATCTTATTTATATCTATATTTTGCTATTTTTACAATACATTTTAATTTTAATTATTAGAAATGTATGAATAAGCCATCAGATGATTTATTTGCATTAATACAATCACTAACACAATCGGAAAAGAAACATTTTAAGCATTTTACTTCCAAGAAGGGGGGTAATAAAAAATACCTAAAGCTCTTCACTGCAATTGAAAATCAAAAAGTGTATGATGAGGTCGCCATTAAGAAATTATTCCGTGGGGAAAAATTCATTTCTCAACTTGGCTCAATCAAAAATTATTTACATTATCTGATTTCTAAAAGTCTGGAATCCTGTCACGCAGAGTCTACGATAGATTCAGAGCTGAGAAGTTATATTCATCGCATAGAAATTTTTTTCAATAAAGGTTTGTATAAACAATGTGAAAAAATAATAGGCAGAGCCCGGCATTTAGCTGAAAAACATGAAAAGCATCTATCTCTTCTTGAGTTATCAAACTGGGAAGTTACAATCTTCCGTTCTCAATCCTATAAAGGAAAAACACAGGATGACATTGAGAAGCTTTATAGTGAAATATTTAATATTCAAAGCAAATACAGTCACGAAAAAGAACTGGAATTACTGTCGACAAAAATGTTCATTGAAGTATTTAAGGGATTTACAAGAAGCAATGCTGATTTAATAATTTACCAGGAAATTATGAATCATCCCCTGCTGCTCAGCAGCCCCGATCATCATGAAGCGACAAGTCAAACCTGGCCTTACCGTTCACTTTACCATTATTATAATATTCACGCTGCGTATTTTTTTATAAAACATGATTTATCCAAAGCATACTTTTATTATAAACAATTATTAAAATTCATGGATGATAATCCCGACAAAACAAAAGAAGAATTGCATATGTACATAGGTGTTTTGCTTAATCTTATCACTTGTCAGCTTTATCTGAAAAAATATGATGGCATGAGCCTGAGTTTAAAAAAACTTAAGAGTATAAACACCTCATCTCAGTATTTAAAAAATAAAATTTTCTTCATTACGCATGATATGGAACTGGCCATGTATATTAAAAGCGGTGAATTTGATAAGGGCGTAAAACTGATTGCAACTATTCATGAAGGTGTTAATAAGTTTGCATTATCAAATATTGACAAACTGGTTTTGTATTATGGCATTTTTTATATCTATTTTGGTGTCAGTGAGTATCATAATGCACGCAACTATTTAAACAAAATAATAAATGATTCTGCTGTTGCTTTAAGAAGTGATCTTTATTGCATGGCAAGAATCGTGCTATTGCTCGTTCACTATGAATTAGGCAATGAAGAATTGCTGGGGTACCTGGAAAAATCTGCTCACCGCTATCTTGATAAAAAGGAGCGATTGTATAAGGTGGAAACTTCTATCCTTGATTTTATGCGAAAAGAAATTCTTAAAGTTATTAACCCGAAAGGTAAAATTCAGGTATTTAAAGAATTAAAAACTGAGATGGAAGAAATCATGAAAGATCCCTATGAAAAGAAATCTCTTGAATATTTTGATTTTATTTCATGGTTAGAAAGTAAGATTGAGAAAAGACCTTTTGCAGAAATTGTAAGGGAGAAAGCCGCTCTGAAAGACAAAGCCGGACAGTAGTTATTCTTTCACAAACTTAATTTGCGCTTGCTCCCCATCGTTTGCTATTTTGAGGAAATACATTCCTTTTGAAAGAGCATTGACATCAAGATTGAGTAATGATTTAGGATCAAGAAATTGGTAATTGTAAACTTCACGACCTAAAACATCGTATATCCTAACATTTATTTCAGTTTTGAAGTTCAGGAAACCGCTTATTGTTATTTGCAAACTCTCCTTGGCAGGATTAGGAGAAATTGTTACGCTGTTAAATTGTTTCATTGTTATATGGACAACATTTGAATAAGTAAACTTCCCGTCATAGTCAGTTTGTTTTAAACGATAGTAATTAATTCCTGCAGATGGTTCACGATCAAGGAAGCTATAGTTTCGCGTAGCTGACGCATTGCCCGCTCCTTTCACTTTTCCTATTTCTTCCCATTCTCCGGTCCCCTGCCCCTTGCCTCTCTCTATAATAAAGTAATCACTATTCATTTCGCTTGTTGTTGTCCATTCTAAAACATTATTATCCCTTTCGTTATATCCTGTAAATCTCAGCAATGAGACGGGAAGAGGGCAGGTACCTCCCAACACTCCGCCAGCGTCTATCTGCTGAGCATAAATATCATAATCAGCGCCATTTCGAAAATCATACCATGTAATAACAGATCCGCAACCGGATGATATTATCTGAGGATAAAATTTATCATTGGTGGCAGAAGAAACGGTTATCCCGTTTGCTGCCCATTGAATGGCTCCTGCAGCATTAATCCGCTGAGCAAAAATGTAATAATTAGTACTGTTTCTGAAATCCTGCCAGGCGATAACTGCTCCTCCGCTACCATCAGAAACAATTACAGGATACATTTGATTATCAGCTGCGGAACAAATTGCAATCCCATTGGCTGTCCATTGTGCTGTTCCGGCAGCATCTATCCGCTGTGTATAAATATCATAATTTGCCGCATTACGTAAATCCATCCAGGTAATAATGGCTCCCCCGCTTCCATCGGTCGTTATTGTTGGCTGGGTTTGTTCATCTGCTGCGATACAAGCTGCTACGCCATTGGCTGTCCATTGTACAGTCCCGCCGGAATTAATTTTCTGTGTATAAATATCAATATTAAAATTTCTGTTGTCGTACCAGGTAACAAGAGCACCTCCGCTGCCATCAGAAGCAATCATCGGATAATCCTGATTATTTGCAGCTAAACATACAGCTACTCCGTTAGCTGTCCATTGTACCGTACCTGCAGCATTAATTCTTTGGGAATAGATATCATGGTTTGTTACACCATTCCTTAAATCCATCCAGGTAATAATAGCACCGCCACTGCCATCAGCCGCAATCACCGGATCATTCTGATCATTTGCAGCTGAAGAAATAACTACTCCGTTGGCTGTCCATTGGACTGTACCTGCGCTATTAATTCTCTGGGCATAAACATCATCAAATGTCCCGCTTCGTAAATCATACCATGTAACAATAGCGCCACTGCCTCCATCACCCGTAATTTTTGGCGCTAATTGATTATTCGTTGCGGTGCAAACAGCTACTCCGTTGGCTGTCCATTGCACTGCTCCCGAAGCATCAATGCGCTGAGCATAAATATCCCAGGTAAGAATACCTCCTCTTGAATCGGGCCACGTAATAACTGCTCCCCCGCTTCCGTCCGAGGTAATTGCCGGATTCCCCTGATCATTGGCTGCAGAACAAATTAATACTCCATTGGCAGTCCATTGTATATTTCCTGCAACACTGATTCGCTGTGCATAAATATTATAATCGGTACCATTTCTCAAATCTGTCCAGGTAACAATAGCCCCACCGCTCCCGTCGGAAGTAATTGCGGGGTTGCTTTGTCCGTCAGTTGCCGTGCAGATAGCATTATTGACGGCTGAATTAGCTGACCAC
Organism: Bacteroidota bacterium; assembly: GCA_023251555.1. Lineage (GTDB taxonomy): Bacteria > Bacteroidota > Bacteroidia > AKYH767-A > JAHEYN01 > JAHEYN01. Next base: position 87,550 of record JAHEYN010000005.1, read on the forward strand.
TGGGCTTTTAAAACGGATGGCAGCAGACAAGTGGCAGAAAGCATTGACGCCAGGAGGATTAATCTAGTTTTCTTTTTCATATTTTTATTGGTGCCTGTTATATTGTTGGACAATAGTTCATTAATTGTCAAAACAAAAATAAATTTAACAAGGTGGCAGGTCAAATCAAAAGTCTTTAAAATGCAATATTCATATTTTTACTTTTTTGTTAATTTTGCGTAATTTTATTATTATTTTAATATAATTACGCAGGATTCATGTATAAGAAATCGGATGATTTATTCGAATTGATAAAGTCATTACTACAAACAGAGAAAAGATATTTTAAACTATCAGCCTCCAAGCATAAAGGGGAAAAAAATTATATGAAATTATTTAATGTAATTGACAAACAGAAAGAATATGACGAAGAAGCCATTAAGAAATTATTTGCAGGGCAAAAATTTATAAGACGGCTTGATGTAACAAAAAGTTATTTGTATAATTTGATTTTACAGAGTTCTGAAACTTATCATTCCAATATTGATATGGAGTTACGAAGCAAGTTAAACCATATTCAATTCCTGTTGGGAAAAGAGTTATATGCACAGTGTGAAAAGATAATATCCAGAACAAGACAATTGGCCGAGGCACATGAAAAACATCTCATCATTCTTGAATTATCAGAATTAGAGATGGAATTCATAAGATCCCAATCATACAGAGGCAGAACAGAGCAGGAAACAGAAAAATCCTTTGCCGAAATGATCGGTGTGAATAATAAATTCATCTATGCTAAAGAATATGAACAGCTTGCAACAAAATATTTTATAAGAAATTATCAAAGAAGATCTGTAAATCCTCAGGTTGATTCAACCGGATACAGTGACATCATGAACCATCCTTTTCTTTGTATTAATCCTGAAGATAACCCGAAAAGAAAAAGAGAGTTCTCTTATGAAGCACTTTCTTATTACTACAATATACACAGCGCATATTCTTTTATGCGAAATGAATATTCAGACGCCTATTCACATGCTTTAAAATCAGTACAGTTAATGGAGGATAATCCTCTTCAGATAAAGGATAAACCACATATATACATAGCGAGATTAAGCAATCTCGTGCTCTGCCAGGAGAATCTGAAAAAATACGATGAGGTAGTTCTGACTTTAAAGAAACTTAAAGGGCTGCGTAGTTACTCTGTAAAAATAAAAAGCCAGCTGTTTTATGTGATAAACAGCACGGAGTTAATAATGTACATTGATACCGGTCAGTTCGAAAAAGGAGAAAAGTTAATTACATCCATTCAAAATGAATTTAACAGAGTAAGATTATCCAAACACAGAGAAATGATATTGTATTATAATATCTCTTATATTTATTTTGGAAGCCAAAACTATCGGCAAGCGCTTAACTATTTAAACAAAATAATAAATGATTCAGTCACTGATGTGAGAAGTGATATTCATTGTTTTGCAAGAATACTTAACCTGCTTGTTCATTTTGAATTGGATAACAAAAATTTACTGGAATATATTGTAAAATCAACGCATCGCTTTCTGTATAAAAGAAACCGTTTATATAAAGTTGAAAATTCCATTCTTAATTTTATCAAGAATAAATTACCCAAAGCAATAACACAAAATAAACTGATTCAGGCATTTAAAGAATTAAAAACCGAGATGGAAGAAATTATGAAAGACCCCTTTGAAAGGAAAACTCTTGAATATTTTGATTTTATTTCCTGGTTAGAAAGCAAGATTGAAAGCAGACCTTTTACAGAGATTGTAAGGGAGAAAGTCCGTCTGAAAAAATAAATACAAAAAATTTAATTTAACTTTGATTTGATGCTGAAAAAAAATTACTTCTTACCGGCAATACTGCTAATGGCATGCTGCTGCTTCCTCTCTACTTTATTGTCCGCCCAAACCATTAACACCATAGCAGGTTCAGGACCAACAGGTAATGCTAATGGAAGTTATACCGGTGATGGGGGACCTGCTACTGCTGCAACATTGAATCATCCGGAAGGGGTGGCAATTGATGCCAGTGGAAATGTGTATATAATAGATTTTAAAAATCATTGCATACGTAAAATAACTGCCGGCACAGGCATTATCAGTACAATAACAGGAACGGGAGTGGGAGGGTATTCAGGTGACGGAGGCCTTGCTTCTGCTGCACAACTGAATTTTCCTAACGGGATAACCCTGGATGCGGCAGGAAATATATATATATCAGACTCCGGCAATCACCGCGTCCGCAAAATAGAAGCAAATACCGGTATTATACACACTATAGCTGGAACAGGGCTACAAGGATATAATGGCGATGGAATTCCTGCAATAGCCGCTCAGGTTTGGTATCCTGTCGGACTGGCTGTTGATTCAATCGGAGATGTGTATGTAGCTGATCAGAACAATCACCGTATCCGGAAAATAGACACCAGCACAGGCGTTATCAGCACTGTAGCGGGAACCGGAACCGCCGGTTATAATGGCGATGGAATTGCTGCCACAACTGCACAATTGAACTATCCCAATGGAGTGGCGCTTGATGTGGCAGGAAATATTTATCTGACAGACGGACTTAATCAGCGTATCCGGGAAATAACTGTAAGCACGGGCCTCATCAATACCGTAGCAGGAACAGGGACAGCCGGTTACAATGGAGATGGGATTGCTGCTGCAACTGCACAATTGAATTTTCCTGATGGAGTAACTGTTGACGCAGCAGGGAATATATATACAGGGGAGGAATTCAGTTATCGCGTTCGCAAAATAGATGTAAACACTGCCATTATCAATACTATAGCTGGAACAGGAGTATGGGGATTTTCGGGTGACGGGGGTGCTGCCACTGCTGCAACGCTTTATTATCCAGGGGCAATAGCTATCGACACATTATCCTGCAATTTGTACATAGCAGATGAAAACAATAACCGCATCCGATTAATTACAGGGCTCTGGGGCTGTACAGTGCAGCCGATAGAATGGGGTTCTTTTACAGGACGTCTCATCCAGTCCGAAAAACCCAGTGCCTCTCCAAACGGAGAGGTAAATGTTGTGTTGCTCAACTGGAGTACTGCGACAGAAATAAACAACGATTATTTTACAATAGAAAGATCAGCACATCCCAACCTCCTGAACTGGGAGGCGATAAGTCAGGTTAAGGGTGCCGGCAACAGTAACAAGACAAATGATTATCAATTCACCGATAATTCCCTGCCCACTGGGGAAGCTCAGCGTGAAGCGACCGGGTTTCTTTACTATCGCCTCAAGCAGGTTGACTACAACGGAAGCTTCACTTACTCCAAAGTGATTTCAGTAAAAATTGAAAAATCAAACAGCTTAAAAATCGGGATCTGTCCCAATCCTGCTGCTGATATTATTACGCTTGAAGTCGGCCAGAACAAAAGAAATATGAAAATAGAAATTGAAATATATGATGTTCCTGGAAGAAAAATTATTCAATCCGAAATTACAAATCCAAAATCTGTCCCTTCCGGAAAATTCCAAATCAGTATTAGCTCTCTTTCAAAAGGAATATACTTCCTGAAAGCAACCAACGGAGTGGGGCAAACTCAAATTAAGTTTGTGAAAGAATAAGTTTTTAACTTTTTTGATGATTCTTGTTTTTATAAAGTTCTCTCCACAAAACTGATAAAAGTCATGCAGGAGACTGAGCGGGAACAGCGATCCGGTATTTGAATATGCAGATATTTGCATATCTGAATATCCGGTCATGAAACCAACAGACAATTCCATTAAAGAAATTACTGAGGTTGTGAAGGCTTTGGGGCATCCGGCCCGTTTGGAAATCCTTCTTCTTCTCAATCATAAAAAAGGAAACTTATCTGTAACAGGTATTCAGGAAAAGCTTGACCTGACTCAACCTGAAACCTCCAGGCATTTAACAGTGATGAAAAATGCTGCAGTTCTGAGTTGTAAAAAAGTTGGTTCCAGTGCTTTCTATTCGGTCAATGACAGTTTCCCGTTTATCCGTTGTATAGCATTATGTATCAGGAGGCACAGCGTAAAAGACAAATGAAAAAGAAAAGTGAAATATTGATAACCAAAGCATCAGGGGAAGCTATCCCCTTTTCAGCAGACAAGCTAAAACACTCATTGGAAAGAGCCGGAGCGGATGATATGCAGGTGGAAAGAATTGTGGAAGAAATAAGCAGCAGGCTGTATGAAGGAATTTCGACAAAGAAAATATACCGTATTGCTTTTAACCTGCTTAAAGAAAACTCACGGCATCTCGCTGCAAAATATAATCTGAAGCGGGCTATTATGGAATTGGGGCCTTCAGGATATCCATTTGAAAAATACATAGGGGAAATTTTACGCTGTCAGGGATATCAGATTACAGTGGGGGAAGTTGTTCAGGGGCAATGCGTAAACCATGAGATTGATGTGATAGCACAGATAGACCACCAGCATTTTATGATAGAATGTAAATATCATAACCAGCCCGGAACATTCTGTGATGTCAAGATCCCTCTGTATATACAGGCAAGATTCAAGGATGTGGAGTCTCAATGGGTAAAATTACCGGGGCACGGAACTAAATTTCACCAGGGATGGGTGGTTACCAATACACGATTCTCATCTGACGCCCTGCAATACGGAAATTGTGCGGGACTTAAACTTCTGGGATGGGACTATCCCGTAAAAGGCGGGCTGAAAGACCTTATTGACACTCTCGGGCTTTACCCTGTCACCTGTCTTACCACACTTGGCAAAACAGAAAAGCAGCACTTGCTGGATAAGAAAATTGTGCTTTGCAAGGAAATATGTGATAACGAACAATATCTGGTTCAGGCAGGCGTAACCCCGGCAGGAATTAAAAATGTTCAGGAAGAATGCCGGCAGCTCTGTCAGCATTTAATTGAAAACACAAAACAACAGGAAACGAATAAGCTATCACGCTCTCCCGAAGGACAAAACTGCAAATCTGTTGAAAAGCAGATGCAGCCTCAGACACCACGCCTGCCAAACGAAACAGCATGATGACAATAAACAGCAACATTAAAATTCATTTTTTAGGGGCTGCCGGAACTGTTACCGGTTCTAAATACCTTATTCAGGCACCCGGAAAAAATATCCTTGTGGATTGCGGTTTGTTCCAGGGATTAAAACAGCTTCGTTTGCTGAACTGGAACCACCTTCCTGTGAATGCAGCTAAAATAGACCACGTATTACTTACACACGGACATCTCGACCATACCGGTTACCTTCCGCGTTTGGTTAAATCAGGATTTAGCGGTCCTGTATGGGGAACCGAACCAACACTTGAAATCGCAAAGATAATCCTTGAGGACAGTGCAAAAATTCAGGAAGAAGATGCAGAAAGAGCTAATGCCACCGGTTTCTCCAAACATAAGCCCGCCCTGCCCTTATACAACTTAAAAGACGTAGAAAAAACCCTGCCGTATTTCTTTCCCCAACCCCTTGATAAGTGGCTGGAAATCGGAGAGGAGATTTATTGCCGTTACCGCTACAATAGCCATATCATAGGGGCAACATTCATTGAGTTAAAAATAAATGATAAAGTAATTGTTTTTTCAGGAGACATTGGAAGGGAGAATGATTTACTCATGTATCCGCCTCAAAAGCCTGAAGCTGCAGATATTCTTTTTATTGAATCTACTTACGGAGATCGCCTGCACCCCGATCATCCGGAGGAACAGTTATCCCAAATAATAAATAATGCAGCCGGAAGGAATGGCACTACTATCATTCCCAGCTTTGCTGTTGAACGAACCCAACTGCTCATGTACATGCTGTATCAGCTGAGAAGGGAAGGCAGGATACCGGGTATTCCTGTCTATATGGACAGCCCGATGGGAAAAAATGTACTGGATATATTTCATCACAATACAGAATGGCACAAACTGTCTTCCGGGCAGTGTGCCGAAATGTGCAAGGACATAAAACGCATTGAAACAATTCAGGAATCATTAAAACTGACTGCCGACAAGAGTTCAAAAATAGTTATTGCCGGAAGCGGCATGGCTTCCGGGGGACCTGTACTTACGTGGTTCCGGCAATATATCGGTAATCCAACAGCGACCATATTGCTGGCCGGCTATCAGGCTGAAGGAACAAGGGGAAGGCAATTACTGGAGGGTGCGAATGAAGTTAAATTATACGGACAATATTATAAGGTAAGAGCAAAGATCGAAAATGTGCAGGGGTTGTCTGCTCATGCCGACCAGAAAGGACTGCTTGACTGGATGAGCCGGATAAAAAATAAGCCGGATAAAATTTTTATTGTGCATGGGGAGCCTCATTCAGCTGATGCGCTCAGGGTAAAAATAAAAGATGTGTATGGCTGGGATTGCGAAATCCCCGTATTAAATGAATGCATTGCACTGAATCTTTGAAAAATGCAAATGGAGCACGAACACACCAATAATACGCTGAAAGTAAAAAATCTCGGTATTGATACCTACCGTGAAAATATTGTTTTCATGCGGGCCGATTGCCATATATGTCAGTCTGAAGGATTTACGGCCTTAACACGAATAATTGTCCACCATAATGACAAAAGCATAATAGCCACGCTCAATGTGGTTCATTCCGAACTGCTTCGTCACGATGAAACTGCATTGTCAACTGAAGCCATGAAAAGATTATCCGTCAAAGACGGTGACTGTCTGACGTTTTCTCACCTGGAGCATATTGATTCTTTAAGTTATGTACGGGCAAAAATGTATCACAATGAATTAAGTGAACAACATTTTAAGGAAATAATAACCGATATAGCGGCAGGCAGGTATTCCAACATTGAACTTGCCGCTTTTATTTCTGTTTGCTCTGACGACAATCTTTCCATGAATGAGATCACCGGCCTGACAAAGGCCATGATTTCTGCAGGACAAAGAATACAGTGGAATGATGCTGTTGTTCTCGATAAACATTCTGTTGGCGGTCTGCCTGGTAATCGCACCACTCCTGTTGTGGTGAGTATTGTTTCGGCAGCCGGCTTAACAATTCCGAAAACATCTTCAAGAGCTATTACTTCGCCCGCCGGAACAGCCGATACAATGGAGACAATAGCTCCTGTAAACCTTGGACTGGATGAAATCAGGCAGGTAGTGGAAAAGGAAAACGGTTGTATTGTCTGGGGTGGCGCTGTAAAGTTAAGTCCGGCAGATGATATTATCATCTCGGTGGAAAAATCACTGGATGTAGACAGCGAGGGACAAATGATAGCTTCAGTATTATCAAAGAAGGCTGCGGCAGGAGCTACTCATGTACTTATTGATATTCCCGTAGGAGAAACCGCCAAAGTACGTTCTTCTGAAAATGCAGAACTGCTACGGGAACACTTCGAGGTGGTTGGAACGGCAATAGGCCTGAAGGTAAAAGTGATATTAACAGATGGCTCACAGCCGGTAGGCAGAGGTATTGGTCCGGCACTGGAGGCAATGGATGTTTTATCTGTTTTAAGAAACGAACAAACCGCCCCGGAGGATTTGAAAGAAAAATCCATCATGCTGGCCGGTATATTGCTTGAACTGACCGGCAAGTATCCCGGGGGAACAGGGGAGCAAACTGCCAAAGAAATCCTTGAAAGCGGGACTGCGTGGAAAAAATTCAAATCTATCTGTAAAGCACAGGGAGGCTTTAAAGAACCCGGCTATGCAAAATACAAACACGATGTTTTAGCCGAAAAAGAAGGAACCGTAAAAACGATTGATAACCGGAGGCTGGCACGGGTGGCAAAGCTGGCCGGCGCACCCAAATCACCATCCGCAGGTATTTTGTTTTTATCTCCCGTTGGTAAAAAAGTGAAGCGGGGAGAAACATTATTTACAATCTATTCAGAAGCCCAAGGGGAGCTGGATTATGCTATCAGGTACATGAAAAGCAATAATGACATTGTAAAAATACAGGCATGAAACCCATTGTATTTTCACTGCCCGGAAACGAAGATTTAGCCCATCGCATAGCTAAATCAATACAGGCTGAATTAGGAGAAACCATTATCCGGCGTTTCCCTGACGGAGAATCTTATGTGCGTGTGATAAGCAAAGTAAAAAACCGAAAGGTGATTATAGTATGCGCCCTGAATAACCCCGATGAAAAATTACTGCCTTTATATTTTCTCTCAAAAACATTGAAATCATCAGGTGCTGAATGCATATGCCTTGTTGCACCCTATTTAGCTTATATGCGGCAGGATAAGGTCTTTAACGAGGGGGAAGGAGTTACTTCCGGATACTTCGCTTCACTTCTTTCAGGTTTTGTTGATTCTCTTATTACGATTGATCCCCACCTGCATCGCAGGCATTCCATGTCAGAAATTTATTCAATTCCCTGTCAGGTGATCCATGCATCTCCGGTTATCTCAGCATATATAAGTGAACATGTAATCAATCCGCTGCTGATTGGCCCTGACTCAGAGAGTGAACAGTGGGTTTCAGAAGTAGCCCGGAATGCCAGTGCTCCCTTTATCGTACTTGAAAAAACAAGGCTGGGTGACAAAGATGTTAATGTTACGGTTCCCAACCTTGAAAAATTCAGGGATCATACGCCTGTATTGGTGGATGATATTATCTCAACAGCACAGACTATGATTGAAACAGTGAAGCATTTGAAAAACGCAGGAATGAAAGCGCCTGTTTGTGTTGGAGTTCATGCAGTATTTGCTGGAAATGCTTACGAAGAATTAAAGAAATCAGGAATAAACAAAATCGTTACCTGCAATACCATTCCTCATTTGACCAATGGAATTGATGTTACAGAACTCATTTCAAAGAACAGCAAAATATAAAAACCTCTAAAATGAACAGAAAAAAGAAATCTAAAATAAAAAAGATTGCAGTAATGACTTCAGGAGGAGATGTTCCCGGACTGAATGCGTGTATAAGATCTGTAGTAAGAACTGCGATATTCAACCAACTGGAAATCGTTGGCATACAGCACGGGTTTGAAGGTTTGATTTCGGGAGATTTTATTCCTATGAATGCAGGCACGGTCAGCAACATTATTCAGCTCGGAGGTACAATACTGAAATCTTCCCGGAGCGCGCGATTTAAAACCAGAGAAGGACGACTGGCAGCATATAAGCAAATTAAAAAAGAAAATATAGAAGCCATTGTTTTAATTGGCGGAGACGGTTCATTTGAGGGAGCAAACGCATTTACCAGAGAACACGATATTCCATTCATAGGCATTCCCAAAACCATTGATAATGATATTTCGGGTACGGAGATATGCATTGGTTACGACACAGCACTTAATACCGCTACTCAGGCATTAGATAAAATAAGAGACACGGCACAGTCGCATGAACGAATTTTTGTCGTGGAGGTAATGGGCAGGGATTCGGGATACATAGCTTACGGGGCAGGACTTGCCGGTGGAGCTGAAGCCATCATGGTTCCTGAAACAAGGGCAGATGAGAAAAATCTTCAGCAGGTTCTTAAGCAAGGCTGGAACAGGAGCAAGTCTTCATTGATAATAGTAGTGGCTGAAGGCAATGAAAGCGGAGGAGCGTTGAAAATAGCGGAAAGGGTTAAGAAATACATGCCCTCAAATTATGTTGGCGTTTGCATATTGGGACATATACAGCGGGGAGGAAGTCCATCTGCGGCCGATAGAATTTTAGCCTCTAAATTCGGATTTCATGCGATCGAAGGACTCCTCATGGGTAGAAGAAATGTGATGGTAGGCTTTAAAAAAAATGAAATCTGTTTTACTTCCCTGCACCGGATTAAGCGGCACCACCTCGACATTAATAAACATCTGCTGAAAATGATAACAACCTTAACAAGCTGAAACAAAATTCATAACCAAAGGGAAAACCGGGTGTCTGCTATTTTTGCCGCATTCTCCCCATGGCAGCAAATCTTTTTTTATTTTAGAGCCTGCTTTCATGAAAACATTTAACATACCCGCATTTTACAGGAGTTCCATCATCTCCTTCATCAAGGAGGTTCGTAAAAACCAGGATCCGAGAAAAAAGGATTATTCCCCCACCCTGCTCGACTTCGGTCCGGTGTGCTTCTATATTGCAAGGCATTTCGGATTCTGCTACGGTGTAGAGAATGCAATTGAGATTTGCTACAAGGCTCTTGCGGACAATCCGGGGAAAAGAATCTTTCTCCTGAGCCAGATTATCCATAATCCCGAAGTGAATAATGACCTGCTGAGCCGGGGGCTGCGCTTCCTGATGGACACATCCGGCCAGCAGATCACACCATGGGAAATGCTGAACCCTGATGACATCGTAATTATTCCCGCATTCGGCACAACACTCTCCATAGAAGAGAAGCTCAGAAAACTCGGAATAAAAATTCACCTTTATAATACCACCTGCCCGTTCGTGGAACGTGTATGGACAAAGGCGGAGAAGCTGGGTAAAGAAAATTATACCATCGTAGTCCATGGAAAATACAACCACGAGGAGACACGCGCAACATTTTCACGCAGTGAGCAGAATGCCCCTTCCATCATTATAAAGGACATTCACCAGGCAAGGAGGCTTGCGTCAATCATTCTCGGGGAGATTCCGCCGGATGAATTTTATTCCCTGTTTAAAGAAATGTACTCCCCTGGCTTTGATCATGTGACAGACCTTGAAAGGATTGGCGTCATCAACCAGACTACCATGCTTGCCACAGAGACGCAGGAAATAGCTGATTTCTTAAAAGGTGTGATGCAAAAAAAATACGGGGAAGAAAATATAGCCGATCATTATGCCGATACCAGAGATACGCTTTGCTACGCCACCAATGAAAATCAGGAGGCGACATACGGGCTGCTGAAACAAAAGGCGGATCTCGCTATTGTTGTAGGCGGCTATAACAGTTCCAACACCTCACACATTGTTGAGCTCTGCGAGCAAAAACTTCCGACTTACTTCATTTCATCCGAAAAAGAAATTCTTTCCGGGAATCAGATCAGGCATTTTAATTTTCACAGCCAGGAACTGATGACCTCCGGAAATTACCTCCCGGGCACTGTACCGGTACGTATCATCCTCACCAGCGGAGCCTCATGCCCCGACACCATCGTTGAAAATGTACTGAAGAAGATTCTGGGATTTTTCGAAAACAGTAAAAGCGTGGAAGATGTCCTGGATGAGCTTGAATGCCGCTACCTGTCAGGATCCTGATTTTCAAGAAGACGAACGGCAAACTCCAGCTGCTGTTCCTCGCTGAGAAATGAATTGTCAAGCACGACGGCATCCGGAGCCTTTAGGAGAGGGCTTTCCTCCCGGTGAGTATCTTCATAGTCGCGGGCAGATACATTTGTCCTTACCTCATCCACCGTTATATTTATTCCTTTGGCCTTCAATTCATTAAACCTGCGGCGTACGCGGATTTCGGGGTCGGCAGTCATAAACAGCTTCAGTTCCGCATCCGGGAAAACAACCGTTCCTATATCACGGCCGTCAAGAATCACGCCTTTCCCCTTACCCATTTCTTTCTGGAGTTCCACCATTCGCTTCCTCACCTCCTTCACAGCACTCACCCTGCTGACCAGTGCGGCAACGGGCATACTTCTTATTTCCTTTTCAACATTTTCACCGTTCAGGTGTATCTCCGAAGTTTCTTTCCCGGGAGTCATCCGGAAGGAGAGGTCAATATCCCTGAGTGTGCTAGCGATAAGGGATGCAGAAGCAAGTATTTTCTCCGCTCCCAGGCGGAGGAGATAAAGTGTAACTGCGCGGTACATGGCGCCTGTATCAATGTATTTATATCCCAGTTTTTTCGCGAGGGCTTTGGCAAGAGTGCTTTTCCCGCAGGAAGAGTAGCCGTCAACTGCTATGGTAATTTTTTTCACTTGCTTGTTTTCCGTATGCAAAAATCCGAAACGTTGGCTGAAAGCGAAAACTGACTGGCAGTTCCGGCTGCATTATAGATGCCCATGGCATAGCTCAGCTGGAACCTGAATACCTTCAGCCCTATACCCCATGAGAGACCCGCCATTCCCATCTTTGACCGGTAGCCCATTTCTTTTCTGCGCTGGTAATTGTATCCCGCCCTGAGTGAGAGATTTGGAGAAGGCATGAGTTCCATTCCGGCCACCAGATGCCGCATGGTCTTCTCCATAAAGCCATATGTTTTTATTGACGACTCTCCGGTAAGGGGGTCAACGTTAACATTGCCCGGGTCGGAATAGGTCAGGTCGAACTTTTCAAGATGGCGGGCCGTGAGGTATAACGCAATGGGTGCCCTTTTCAGGCGCTGGGAAACACCTGCCTGGATTTCAAAAGGCAATGGCTCCCTGTCTCCGCTGCGGTACGGACGCAATTCCTTTCCCATATTCCTCATCAGCATGGAAGCCCTGAATCCGGAAGGGTTTTGATAGGTGGCCGCGATATCCCCCGCCAGGCCCACAGAGTAATATTCAGCCATGGATGAATAAATGGTTTTCAGGCTGACTCCTACGGAAATGCTGGTATCAATCCTGTCATTAATCCGCAGCCAGGGGATATTCGCAAGAGTGTTGGCCCAGCCAAGATAAAGCGCGTAATCCCCTGCCGAAAAAGTGTTGCCGCTGAGTTCCCCGTTTTCAGAAGCCTCCGGGAAATTCCCGTAATACGCAAACTGCATCCCTGCAGCATAAGTGCCGGCATTCCCGCAATGCCGCACATAGGCAGCATGTCCGTACTTCACAGATGCCAGGTAACGCACCATGCTGAGGGCAGCCTGGTTATCCATGCTGCTGTCGGGAACAGAGGGGTTCTGAAAAAAGAGATTGGCATCATTGCCCCTTGCTGCCGCCTGTACTCCGCCCATAGCACCCGTGGATGCGGAGGGAATAAGGTTTAAAAAGTCATAAGTGCTGCTGCCTCCGGGCTGGGCATAAGCTGTGCAGCAAAGCAACATTATGAACACCGGGATTGGATATCGTTTCTGATTCATTATCTGCAACACAAAATAAATAAACTTTGACACATGAGAACGCTGTTGTCCCTGATTTATTTCCCGCATAATCCTGAGGCACCAGCTATCCATTTTCACAGCGTATCAAAAAAAATCCCCGCCGGTATAAGCCGGCAGGGATTAATGTTGCAAACCTGTAAGCCGGGTTCTGTCGGGTTCTATCATTTATCTGGGGCAGCACTCACATGCTGCCTCTTTCAGCCTACCCTCCGGAATCGGGCGAGCAGCCCTTATTCTCCGGTATATTTGGCCTTTCAACCCATAAGGTTTACCCCTGCCGCATGTTGCCACGCGGCACTGTGAGCTCTTACCTCACATTTTCACCCTTATCCCGGCAAAACCGGGACGGTAATTTTCTGTGGCACTGTCTGTTTCCCCCCATTTTCACGCGGAGAACCTTCCCGTTAGGAAGTATGGTGCTCTCTGTTGCCCGGACTTTCCTCTTCTCCTGGGTTACCCCCGGAAAAGCGATAGAACAGTTTGCGGCACAAAGATATGAAAGTCAGAGGTTGTTACCCAGAAGCACTTCTGTTGCGCCCGATCCAAATCTGGCAGGATTGGCATCCCTGAATAAAATCCCGGGATAGTCTTTCAGCCTTTTGCGTATCTCGCTTTTCAGCCTGCCATTTCCAACTCCATGAATGAAAACAACACTGCCGAATCTTTCCAAAAAAGCCCTGTTCATCATTTTCTCAAAATGAGAAAGCTGGATATCAATTATCACGGCATTGGAAAGACCTGAAAAATCATCAAGAAGTTCTTCAATATGCAGGTCCACTTCCATTGAGGCAGCAGAAACCCGGGGAGCATTATGAACAGTTTTTCCGCGGGACGCAGTCTTAAAGTTTTCCCGGCGCAGCTTTTCTGCCTGCACAGACACATCTTCTTCAGCGGAGACTGATGTAACTGCCCGGTTTCCCGGAACAAGGATAATATCTCCGGCAGATACCATTACTTCTACGCCTTCATCAAGACGGATGAGAATACTCTCTCTCCCCTGAACAGACACCACAATTCCTCCGCCTTTTTCATCCAGAAAAGCCACCCTGTCTCCTTTCCTGAAACTCATGGCTTAAAAATACAGTGGGTGAAAAATGAGATTTCCTTTGCGGCCTATCTCGAGGGCAGGAGCGGGAATTTTTATAAATCCTACAGACCTTAGCACTGTGTTCAGGAAGTAGCTTTTACTTTTGATCCGGCTCAGGTCTATATCAAGAGAAATATAATACTGGCGGTAACGGGGGACGGAAGAGTAGTCGAGCGTGACTTTTCCGTTTTCTCTTATTAAATTATCTCTTCCCCCGATCAGCCCTTCTGCTCCGTACCCTACGGCAATATTCAGCCACTTTGGAAAGCGGGAAGTGCTTCCCGTAAATGAGGCTATGTTTGCGGATAACCAGTACGTCTGCCCGTTATAATCTTTCAGTAATTTTTCCCAGAGGGAACTTCCAAGCATGGAGGGGCGATAGGAAGCGTAAGGAGAGTTGTGGTATGAGAATTTCAGCCTGACTTTCTGTTGTTCCCAGCAAAGCTCCTGGGCAATGAGCATGGCAGATCCGGTGGTATTGGCAATAACATCCCCGGAAGAGAAGCCCCATCCCGGGGAAAAGCCGTCGAGTATCTCTATGCTGAGGGGATATGCAAAACCAATCAGTCCTCCGTACCAAACAGCTTTCCGGTGCTCCATCCCTGTCCACTTAAAAACATACAGCATCCATTCACTTCCCTGGAAAGTGTTGATGGCATGCCCGACCTTGTCCATCTGGAACCATTCAGGGTTATCATTGAAAAAATGAAATTCGTGAAGAGGGTAATCACTGTACCAAAGTTCATAAAGCCCTGACATAAGACCAACGTAGGAAACCGCGGTAGTACCCAAAACTATATTTTTTCTTTTACTGATGTATGTTTTTGACGGGACAAGAAAAGCAAGGCTGGTATCATGCGGGCCGGATTTATGCTGAAGCATATCCCGGGTGATGGCGGATGGAATGGGTAAAGGCACAAAGTGCTTCACATCACTTGTATCAGCTTCCCGGGCAGATGCTGCAAAACAAAAGATGACCGGAAAAAGCAAGAAAAGAAAGCGGGGCACCGGCAACGGGATTCCTCCTGGCATAACCTACCCGAGCAATGTTTTTTTCCCCTCGCTGAGGATATCAAATGCAGCACGGCTGGAAGATGACTCAGCATAGGTACGCAGGACCGGCTCTGTTCCGGAAGCCCGAATCATCATCCAGTCGCCGTTTTCAAAAAAGTACTTGTAGCCATCGAGGTTTTCCGTTTTTGTCACCCTGTATTTCCCGAATGTCTTGTATTTCTGTTCCATGCATGCTTTAAGAATTTTTTCCTTAAGATCCGGAGAGAGATGAAGGTCGGAGCGCTCGTAAGCAAAAGTTCCGACTATTTTATATACCTCAGCGATCAAATCCTCAAGGGTTTTGCCGGACTTCGCCATAAACTCAATGAGAGTAAGGCCTATCCATATTCCGTCGCGTTCAGGGATGTGGCCTTTAATGGCAATTCCACCCGACTCCTCTCCCCCGAGAAGCACGTCTTCGTTCAGCATAATTTCACATATATACTTAAACCCGATCTTCACAACCTCTACCGGAAGCTTATAATGCATGCAGAGCTTTTCTACCCTGGGGCTTACGGAGAATGCCACACAGACTTTCCCTTTTTGTTTTTTATACAGGCAGAGGTAATGAATGAGGAGAAGTATGATATGATGGGAGTCCACAAAATTCCCTTTGCCGTCATATAAGCCGATCCTGTCTGCATCACCGTCGGTAGCAAAGCCGCAGGCAACAGATCCGGACTTTTTAATAAGTTCCGAAAACTCAAGCAGGTTTTTATGAATCGGCTCCGGAGCCTGCCCCATAAATGAGGGATTGAATTCAGCGTGAAGAAAAGTTATTGACGGGAACAGCTTCCGCATCACATTCTGCCCTGCCCCGAACATAGCGTCATAGGCCAGCCTGATGCCGGATTTGTTTATTGCGTCAAGGTCAAAGCTGGATTTTATATGGTCACAGTAAACTGTTTCGAGGTCAACCACTTCAAGAAGCCCCTTCTTTGTCATTTCTTCGAGGTTAACGGTTTCGTTTTCAACACCGGAAACAGGGGGAATCAGCGCCTCGATCTCCGCCACCATATCAGGGAGAAGGGGGCCCCCATAGCCACCCTTCAGTTTGAAACCGTTATATGACGGAGGGTTATGGCTGGCAGTAATCACGATTCCGGCAGTTGCCTTAAGCCGCATTACGCCAAGCGATACCATAGGGGTGGAAACAAAAGAAGGCGCAATGTATGTTTTGACACCGTGTCGGCACAGCACTTTTGCAGCAGCTTCGGAAAAAAGCTGTCCGCCAAAACGACAGTCGTATCCAACAACCACAGATGGCTTTGCATCTATTTCCGACAACCATTTTGCAGTAGCCTCAGCGACTCTTTCAACATTGGCAACAGTAAAGTCCTGTGCGATGATAGCGCGCCAGCCGTCGGTTCCAAACTTTATATCAGACATATCAGAGGATTGATGAGGTTTCAGTTTTCTTTTACTCCAAGGTATGGCCAGGAAGATGTTTCGAGCAGGGCTTTGCGATAAGACTCGGAATACCTGGGTTCGATTTCAGTATTATTAATCCTGCTGATGACGTAAAACGTACTATTCTCCTTCAGAAAATCTTCAAGGCTCTTAAAGCCAACAAATACATCCCATTTTCTCATGTCCTCCATAGATAACGGATTAAGCGGGACACCCGAAACAAAGATTGTTACTGACAATGGCGTTACAATGATCCTGCCATTCAGCTTTACCCACAGCGAAGAAACCTGCACCCGCGTGACAGGGGGGGCATCCCTCCTGAAATGACTGACAAAACGGTCGCCGCCGGCGTTTAACAACTCTTCCATATTGGCAGAAAAAAAAGAAGTCAGAGATTCAAACAGACCCCTGCTGTTCTCTACGGACTGGCCTGTAAACGAAGTAGTGTTTTCGATGGTATAGATAATGTATTTGTCGGGCGTAACAGGAGGCACCCCGGTAATAAACTGCCGCCCTGAAAAGGTTTCGTCCTTCAGCATCATGGATTTTTTAGCATCCCTGATCCGTTCATTTCCGAACTGTATCAGGTCATAATAAAACTTCCTGTATCCAAGGCGCTGTGAAAAAGTTGTGCTGTAGCTTCCGTCGGCACCGGCAGGAATCATTGAAGTTCTGAACATTTCTTCCACATCGGCATAGTCAATATAGCCGTATGAAACAGGTTCGTGCTTTTCGCTTTCGTTGACAAAGGAGAATCCGACTGTCTTTGTGCGGAGTTCTTTCTTTGAGATCATCCAGATCTCATAAATGAAAAACCTGAACGTTTCACCGAATTTAGTATTTGACGATTTCTCAATGTTGGAAAGTGTTTCCGGAGTAATTTCAATTTCTTTTTTGGGAGAATCCCATAGTTTCAGATTAGAGCCCATAACCTGCCGGTAAACAAAGGCGGGCAGGCAGTCGGCTATATTAGTGCCAAAAGAATCCGGCTGCAGCGCTTTATCCACCTGCATTATCACCTTTGTTTCTTCTGCATAGGATCCGGCGGCAAGTGCCAGGAAAACAGCCGGGCTGATAAATCTTCTTATTATTACCTGCAGGATTTTCATTAGTGAATGTTGCGTTTATTCAGTTCACGCTGGAACTTCCTTGCGTTTGTCATGTGCTGCCCGTAAGTTTCAGAGAAGCAATGATAACCGGAGAAATCCTCTTTCGCACAAAAATACATATAATTATGCCTGGTGTAATCAAGCACGGCATTTACGCTTGAAAGCGAGGGATTGCAAATAGGCCCCGGAGGCAGCCCGTAATATTTGTATGTGTTATAAGGAGACTCTTTTTCCTTGTGAACATCAAGCACCCTGTGAACAGAAAAATCTCCTAAAGCATAAATAAGGGTAGGGTCAGCCTGAAGTTTCCAGTTTTTCCGGAGCCTGTTGATATACACTCCGGCTATCATGCTTTTTTCACTATCCTTTGACGTTTCCATTTCAACAATGGAAGCAAGCGTAATAACTTCGGAAGGAGCCAGGCCTGTTTTCTTTGCTTTGAGCAGGCGTTCTTCTGTCCAGAAGCGGGCATATTCCGCAGCCAGTCTCTTCAAAAACATTTCTGCAGAAGTGTTCCAGTTAAACTCATAAGTGTTGGGAATAAAAAGAGCCAGTGCATTTTCCCTGTTTACCCCGAACTTTTTCAGAAGTGTATTACTCCCGAGAGCATCAACAAGCGAGGCTGAATCGGCTTCAAGCTGTGAAGCAATCTTTGATACCAGCTGGTCTTTTGTCCTCAGTATGCCGATCACGATCTTCACCGGTACCTGCTTTCCCGAGCGCAGGAGGGTGAGCAGCTGCTTATTGTTCATCTTTGCGAGGATGCGGTATTTTCCGGGGTGGATATTCTGCCGGTAGTTCATTCTTTCGGCAACCCAGTAAAAAGAGGCGCGATCGAGCAGCAGGTGTTCTTTCTCAAGGATAGAGACAACATCTTCGAAAGTTGATCCGGTGGGAATATAAATGAAAACTTCCTTTTTTTTCTCGAGGAAAATATTGGGTTCATACACCATTTTGTAGAAAGAATAAATGGTTATGGCTGCCCCGGCCAGCAGGAGAAAAGAGAACACAATGAGTATCTTCTTCAAACGGGACGGTCCCCTGTGTTTAGCCATTCGATATTGTTTCTTTTTGCGAAAATACAATTTCTCCACATAGACAGGAAACCCCGGTGCCGGGCAAATTTGCAGGGGCGGCACTATGTAAGAATTGAAAACATTTTTGTCCGGCAAAAAAAGTAAACGAATTTTGCACCTTTGTATACAAATCAATAATAACACATGATGACTAAGGAAAATAAAAAAGCGTTGTCAGCAAAACGACGTGAAGAAATCACCGGGGTATTAAAAACCCGTTTTGAGAAAAACATGAACCGTCATAAAGGACTTGAATGGGCTAAAGTTCAGGCCAGGCTTACGGCCAATCCGGGAAAATTATGGTCGCTCAGTGAGATGGAAATAACGGGAGGCGAGCCGGATGTTGCCGGCCATGATAAAAAAACCGGTGAATATTTTTTTTATGATTGTTCGGAAGAAAGCCCCAAAGGCCGCAGGAGCCTTTGTTACGACCGTGTAGGGCTGGAGTCAAGAAAAGAATTTAAACCGGAAAACAATGCCGTTGATATGGCCGCTGCCATGGGCATTGAACTTTTAACGGAAGAACAATACCGGGATTTGCAGAAACTCGGAACGTTCGACCAGAAAACATCAAGCTGGATTAACACACCTTCCGGGATCAGGAAACTGGGCGGTGCAATCTTTGCCGATTTCCGTTACGGAAATGTTTTTGTTTATCATAACGGTGCACAGTCCTACTATGGCAGCAGGGGATTCCGCGGATCGCTGAGGGTCTGATTACTCTCCTCCTGACAAAGATTTTGCCTCTTCGAGGGAGATTTGTTTCCCGTCTTTAAAAGCCACGATAAAAGCGTCAGCAATGCCCGCTTCCACAGCCTGATTCTTTAAAGCGTCGGCAACGGAAAAATCTTTCAGCACCCCCGCATAGAATACATTCAGGCCTTCCGCATTGGGATGATTCACGATAGCGCCGCTCCTGCGGATGGCAAGAAATTTCTGAACGATGTCATGGGGCACCTTTTCCCGGAAAGCACCTATCTGTACACGGAAAACCAAACCTCCTATGTCAAGGGGATTATGAGAGGCGGCAGGAGGGGCTACTCTGCGGGCAACCGGCTGCTCTTCCGAAGCGGGGGTTTCAGGTACGGGAGATGGAGAAGGTTCAGCCTGAACACGGGTGCGTTCTCCGGCGGACTCAGCGTTGCTCGCCACAACCGGCAGAGGCGGAATATTTTGCGGGGCAGGTGCAGGCTGGCCCGGAGCATTGCGGGCAAACTGCTTTGCCTCGGCAATAGAAATTCTCTTCCCATTATAATAAGCCACAACAAAAGCGTCTTTATAACCGATCTGCCTAACCTCGTTCTTTGCCCAGTCTGCCGGATCAAAGGCATGGAAAATTCCGGCGGTATAGCGGATCAGGCCGTTGGGAGATGTTTCCCCGGCGAGAGGCTGCATACCCTTAAACAAATCCTGAGGGATAGGATTCCTGAAAGCGCCGATCTGAATTTTAAAGATCAGGCCGGGCGGCAGCGGGGGATTAAGCGGTATAGGACTGACAGCACTGTATACAGAGACAGTACTGTTCGGGACTATCTTTATAACATCTCCTTCTGCCAGAGGTGTTTTCCTCCCCCCAGCGGGAGCAGCAAGAGCGATGACAGGTTCCGCATTTATCCCTGCAGCGGAAGGCTGCTGATCCCCGGGTGATAGCCCGGAAGCAGGAACTGCACCGGAAACACTGGCATCTGCAGCTGATGCATTTTCAGCCTTCACATCTTCACGGGATGCAATTGCACCGGCAGAAGGAGCCGGCTGCTTTTCTCTATCCTGTTCCCGCGCAGGAGCCTCCGCAGCAGGAGTAATATTTTCCTTCACCCTTTCATCCTTCACAGCTACGGCAGGGGGTTCGACCGCAGGGCTGGACTTAAGAAGACTGTTATACTGTTCTGAAAGGTCTTTCCGTTTGGCTTCCAATTCCTTTTCGGACTGTTCTGCTTGCGCGGCAAGCTGGTCGCTCCCGGCCTGCTTCACGGCAGCCTGTGATTCAAGCATTTTCACATTATCAAGCGCTTGTGTTTTTTCCTGTTTAGACTTTGCAGTCTGAGCTGTAGCGTTATAACTTTCCACCTGTGCCCTGTAACTCTTCGCTTCTTTATCGAGCGCATCAGCAGCGGCCCGTGTGCTGTCAAGGCTCTCCTGCTCATTCATTATCTCAGTCTTAAGCTCTACATACTGAGCATATTCCGGGGTGGTAACGTCTATTTTCAGCGGATCTATTATGACTTCTTCAGGCTGGGGCTTTTTCCTTACTGTCTTCCTGACAGGGGCAGAGGGTTGGCTTGCAACAGGCTGAGAAGAAACCGTTTTCACGGGAACCGCCTCATCCGTCCGGGGAGCTTCAGCACCAGCCGCGGAAGCAGAAACAGCGGGAGCAGTTGCAGCAGTACCTTCCTTAATCTGTTGGGCGTAGGTAATTTTTTCGACAGACTGCTGCTGGGCGGCTATGGATTTACTGTTCAGTTCTGAAGCTTTTTTCATTGCCCTGTCTTTCTCGGCAGGATTGGACATCCGCCTTGCACCTTTAAACATTTCCTGCGACTGCCGGGCAAGACTCTCGGATTCCTGTTCCAGGCGTTTTCCTTCGGCCATGATGCTGTCGGCCTGCATGGCAGCCTCCGGCGAAACTGATACAGAAGCAGAGGCGGTTTGCCCGCCCGGTTCGCCCTGCTGTGGATTACCGCCGGCAAAGGCAAGCTTTGCATCAGCCTCCTGCTGCATCATGACTGAAAGAGCAGAGAGGCTGTCAGCCTCGGTATTTTTTCTTGCTGCCTCACGTTTATTTTTTGCAGACGAAGCCTCCTTCCTCAAATCAGAGGCTTTTGCTTCGAGAACTTTCGCTTCACCTGACAAGTGTGCAGCCTCTTCCGAAAGCTGAGGGCTGCCGGAAGAAGAAGCAGATGAAGAACTGACTGTAGCAGGAGAGGGAGAGGGCGAAGGCTCAGCGGAAGAAACAGTTTGCCCTGCTGTACCACTCCCCGACTGGTTCTCCCCTGCAAGGGCAAGCTTTGCTTCAGCCTCCTGCTGCATCATGACTGAAAGAGCAGAGAGGCTGTCAGCCTCGGTATTTTTTCTTGCTGCCTCACGTTTATTTTTTGCAGACGAAGCTTCCTTCCTCAAATCAGAGGCTTTTGCTTCGAGAACTTTCGCTTCACCAGACAGGTGTGCAGCCTCTTCCGAAAGCGGAGAGCTGCCGGCAGAAGAAGCAGATGAAGGACTGACTGTAACAGGAGCGGGCGAAGACTCAGCGGAAGAAACAGTTTGCCCTGCTGTACCGCTGCCGGACTGGTTCTCCCCGGCAATGGCCAGCTTTACATCAGCAGCTTCGTGCTCACTTTCTGAAGCTGTGGATTTTGCTTTCCCGGACGGCCGCGCGGCAGCCGCCTGCTGTTGTCCGCCGCCGGAATGATCTCCTGCACCGGGTTCCTGTGCGGCACTTGTTGTACCTGCAGGTGTGCCGGAGGATTCTGCTGCGGAGGCTTTCAGTTCATCTTCAAGTCTTTTGGATACTGACAAAGCAGAGAGGCTGTCGGCTTCTTGCATTTTTCTTGCAGCCTGTTTTTTATTTTTTAGGGAAGAGGCTTCTTTCCTCAACTCTTCAGCGCGGGATTCCAGGTTGTCGGCTTCACGACGCAGCACCACAGCATCAACAGGCTGTTGCTGTGCGGGAGCAGCGGGCTGAGGAGCTTCGCTCTCCTCAGGCGGGGGAGTCCTGTATACCGTCCCGGAGGATTGTCCCGGTTTTGCAGTTGCAGGCACCTCTGCCTGTGCAGGGGCAGGCTGTTCCTGCAGGGCGGAGGAATATTCCCGGGCCTGTGCCTCTTTCTTGTCTGCTGCATCCTGTTTTTCGGAAGACAAAGCAAGGAGGAGTCCGGCTTCCTCCTTTTTCTTTGCTGCGGCATCAGAATTCTTCTCGTAAGGAACAGCTGCAAAAAGCTGCTGGGCTTTTTGCTCAAGGGAGTCAGCCTGGTGTTGCAGCACCTGAGCCTCTTCCTTTGCCGATGCCGCCTGCTGCTGCCGGGAATACACCTTCTGATTTTCCTGCGGCGGAGCCACCTGTACCGAAATGCTTTCCTTCTTCTCCAGCAGTTTTACATATTCCTGTTTCTCACCTGCCTCTTTTCTTTTTTCAGCAGCCTGGTTCTTAAGATTCAGCGCCGTGGCTGCAACTGCTTTTTTTTCTTCAGCATACACCACCTGGCTGGCTGATCCTGCTGCTTTTACCGCTTCTTCTTCGAGGTGTTCAGCTTCGCTCTCAAGACGTGCGGCATCTGCAAGGAGAACTGACGTATCCTTCGCGGTATATGTTACAGTCTGTGCGGCTGGAAGGGCTGAAGCCGGAACACTGCCGGTAATATTTTCCTGCTCAGCAGCGGGAGTTTGGGTAGTTCTACCCGGGTTTACGGCAACGGATTTTGACTCTGCTCCCGAAGCAAGGCCGGACGAAGACACCATGCGGACGGAGTCTTCAAGCTGGCGGGCGTGATTATATGCCATATCGGCCTCTTCTATGCGTTTCCTGGCAAGGGCTTCAAGGTTATATGCCCTGAGAAGAATATTTTCCTTCTCGGACGGGCTTGCGGCAGCTTTGGCCTCTTCCTTTACAGCAGCCGCCTGACGTGCGAGCTCTACAGACTCGGCTCTTAAGTTTTCTGAAACTTCCTTCGCCTTACGGGATTCCTCGGCATAGAGGGCTGCTGTCTTCAAAGGCTGCGTGGGCGGTTCTTCTGCGGCAAGAGCAGATGCAGGAGCCATCCCGGAAGATTTTTCAAGATCCCCCGCATTGGCCATGGCAAAGTCAGCCTCTTTCTGTTTGATGGCTGCCTCCTGCCCTATCTCCTTGGCTTTCATATAACCAAGTTCAGCCTCTTTCACCGCCACCTCCGCCTCTGCTTTAAGCTTATTCGCAACCTCAAGCTGATCCTGGCGTTCCTTCTCATTTTTAATTCCGGGAAGAGAGGCGAGTATCTCCTGCGCCTGCTGCTCTTTTGCTTTTGACAAACTCTCGATCCGCACGGCAGCCTCGTACGCCGCCTTTGTCTCACCCGATAATTTTTTTGCTTCTTCCCTGAGAAGAACCGCCTCATCAAATGCAGACTGCACAATATCTTTGTTGGAAATGTCGGAGGATACTTTTTCACGGGACTTAAGAGGCTGTTCGGCAACAGCCTGAGGCTGCACAGAAGCAGCTTCTTCTGCGGCAGTGCCCTGTGCAGCGGGAGCCGGCGGGGTTACAGCACCGGCAGCCTGCGCTATCATGTCTCCTTTCACAAGGTTTACGGCAGGAGTCACATACACTGTGCGGCCGTCCACATTTAGTGCAACCAGCTTGTCCTTGTATCCTCCCTCATATTTAAAAGTACTCCTCACTTCCTGCACCTGCTCGCCACCTCCTGCAGCAGTAACAGCAGAATCAGACACGGACTGGTTAAAATAATTTTTTACGATCATGTCTTCCCCGTCAGCGCTCTTACTAAGCAGAATTTCCTGGCGCATAGCCGTAATCTTATACTGGGGAGGAATGGTGATATTTTCAGAGTGAGGCAGGTACCCATCACTTTCAACCACAAACTTATATGTGCTGCTGGGCGGAAGTGTGAGCACATAGTTACCCGACTGGGGATCAGTCTTAAACAGTCCGACAAGCTTATTGTTGTCCATGGCAAAAACAGAAATCCTGGATTCCGTATTCACGGGAGTATCCCCGGAAAACAACTTGCCTTTGACAAGACTGTACTCCATAGGACGCTCAAGCAGCCTTATCTTAAACACCTGGACTTTACCGTATGCGCTTTCCCTGCCGGATGTGAAATAAGCTTCTCCGTCGTCCGAACCCGCCACAAGAAAGTAATCATCAAAAGGAGAGTTGATTGGAACACCCATATTCTCAGGCTCAGACCACTTCATGGCCGCTGCGTCCCATACAGATTTGAAAATATCATATCCTCCCATGCTGTTATGTCCTTTGGAGCTGAAATAAAGCGTGGTACCATCAGGAGTAACGGAAGGGTACTCTTCGTCAGAAGCAGTATTCACAGGGGGACCGAGGTTCTGGGGTTTTACCCATTTATCCTGTGAGAACTTCAGCACGCGGTATATGTCTCTCATACTCTTGCCGTCGTCCCCGAGGCTGGAATAGTACACTACTCCGCCCGAGAGATAGAGGGTTTTATTTGCGTCTCTTTTTTTATCCTGGGAAGTACGGTATATATCGGGCGTGGCAAGGACTTTACCGTTGTATTTATACAAATCATAAGCAGTATGGTAGGCATCCGACGGGACTTCCTGTTTCTCCGTAATTTCGACAAATTGCTTCGCTCCCATGAATTGCTTTGCATTGTTACACATTTCGATCTGCCTGTCAGCCTGCAGCCTGTCGGCTTCATCCTTTTTCACCGATTTCTGAAATTCCCGGAAAGAAGCGATTGCTTCATCAAACTGGTAGTTCTGGTGGTATGCTTTTCCAAGATAAAAATATACATCAGCGGGACGCCCGGTCATGGAGGCAGCCTTGCTCAGATAAGAAACCGCCTTGTTTTTATCCGGGTCAACATAAAGCAGGCATATTCCGCAGCGGTAGTTATATAAGGGGTCTTTGGGATAGAGGCTCAGGAGCTGGGTAAAAAGAGGGGCGGCGGCAACATAATCCTCTTTCTCAAAGAAACGGGATGCTTCCTTCTTAAGCTCTGCTTCGGAACCGTATGTTGTCTGGGCTTTTGCCGGCAAGATGAGAATGGCTGATAAAATGGCAGAAAAGGCAAGACCGTGTATGCTGTGTTTCATACTTTTATGATGCAGTATCCTGCGTGATTCCATAATAATCATTCCACAAAATTAATCTTTTCCTGACCGGGATTCAACACCATATTAATTACAAATTAAATTTTAAAATGAATATTACTGCCTTCTTTCAAAAAAAACTTTTCAACAAGATTACCAACCGGGAAAAAGAAAAGGGAGCGTATTGGTTTACATAGGAAACTTCCCGGTGAAGGTTTGTCCGCCTGAAATTCTTTCCCGGATCAGGGAAGCAACCATTTTATCAATGGGGAAGGTAAATTCCGCGGGGGCAATTTTTCCGGGCATAATCCAGCGAAAGGATTGAGCGCCTTCCTTCATCTCAGGAAAGTCAAACTTCTGCATGGATATTTTTTTAATGACAGGCTCTTCGGGTTCAGCCAGATAATAAACACTTAACACCTGTTGATTTTCATCAAACGCAGACACCTGGAAAAAGTCTGTAGTATAAAAATGTTCTTTCACTGATACCGCCTGCCCCAGTTCTTCCATACATTCACGCTGCAGGCATTCAATAAGTCCCTCCCCGAATTCCAGCCCGCCGCCGGGGAACTTGGTAATCAGGTGCCCGTAACGGAATTCATCACTGGCAAGAATGGCTCCTTCCCTGCTGAAAACCAGAGCATAAACCCGGACATTGAATACTTTATTTTTCATAAGACACTAAGAACCGCACTGACGCATACCATTGAGGTGCTGATCCGCAGGCTCACAGCTGTGGTTTCCCGCAAGGCTGGCAAAGATAGGGGTAAGAGCCGTACAGGTATAAAAATTTATGCCGAAATATTTTTTGCATAAGTGAAATAGGAATAGGATTTTTCCTACTTTAGCAAAAGGCAGTAATATAATTTATATGACAGATACATTAAACATTGAAGTAACGGAGACTAAACATTCCCGCATCGGGGAAGTGAATCCTGAGAATATGCCTTTTGGAAAATATTTTTCAGATCACATGTTTATTGCAGATTACAGGGACGGGGAGTGGACTGACCTTAGGATTGTTCCTTACGGGTCACTTTCCATGAGCCCTGCCATCTCTGCCCTGCATTACGGGCAATCCATCTTTGAAGGAATGAAGGCGCATAAAAGCGGACGGGGAGAAGTGCTTCTTTTCCGCCCGCTGGAAAACTTCAGGCGTTTCAATTCCTCTGCCGAAAGGATGTGCATGCCTGCCGTTCCCGAGAAAATATTTATGGATGCCCTCATCCAGCTTGTCCGCCTCGACAGCAAATGGGTATTCCCCAACGACGGATGCTCCCTGTACATCAGGCCTGTGATGTTTGCCACCGATGAGTTTATCGGGGTCAGGGAGTCCAGCACCTATCGCCTCATTATCTTTACATGCCCGGTTGGATTTTACTATAAGGAACCTGTCAAGGTACTTATAGAAACAAAGTATGCCAGGGCTTTCGAAGGCGGTATCGGCTTCACGAAGGCTGCAGCCAACTATGGCATATCCCTCTACCCTACCCGCCTGGCAAGGGAGAAGGGCTATCACCAGATTATATGGACTGACGCCAAAGAACATAAATACATTGAAGAGTCGGGTGTCATGAATGTAATGTTCGTTATCAATAATACGCTGATTACTCCAAGCCTTGCCGGGAAAACCATCTTACCGGGAAAAACAAGGGACACCATTATTGCCATTGCGAAAGACTGGAACATGAAGGTAGAAGAGCGGAAAATAAGCGTAAGCGAGATTATGGAAGCTCTGCAGCAACAGAAGCTGCAGGAGGCCTTCGGGGCAGGAACAGCAGCAACAGTGGCTCCCATCGCAGTGATCGGGTACAATGGAAAAGATTATATCCTTCCTCCCGCTACCGAAAACTCCTTTTCACAGCGGGTTGCAAAGCATCTTACACGTGTCCGCAAGGGGGAAGAAGCTGACATACATAATTGGGTTTTCAAGGTATAAACCCGGACAGATTAATATGCAGAGAGCAGTGCGGTAATACGCACACTTTCCCCCACCGGGATCAGAAAGAATTTTTATTCCACCACCACCACGAGGTATTTTGAGATACTCCAGAAATCTTCAGGATTGGTGATATTAAGTTCCTCCACCTTATTCTCTCCTTTAAAACTGTACGTTCCGGAAGGATGAGTTGTAATAAACTTTGCTTTCCTGCAGGCAAGGGGAATGGATGTGGTAGCAGTAATATCTATTCTGGTAAAGTACTCCTTGTTAAAATCATCTTTCAGCTTTTCCGCACGGCCCATACCGATAAAGCCTCCCTCCCTCGTGAGGACGCCATGGGCTTTTAACTCTTTTACCGTTCCGAAAACATAATAAGCCGTATTGAGCTTTTCGGACTTCTCTCCGGACTCGGCCACACGCTCGTTATATGCCGTGAAGAGCTCTTTCAGTGCGCTGTTCAGGTTTGTGACCTCTTCTTTTAACGATGCTATTTCAGCATCTTTTTCCTCTACCTGCCTGGTAAGATGGCCTACCATTTTCTCCAGTTCATCAATACGGACATGAGCCTTTTTCAGCCGGCCGCTCAGTGCGTTTATTTTCTTTCTGTTGAATTCCATAAGGTCATACATGGCCTTAATATCATCAAGGATCTGGTCCTTCTGATTTTTCTGAAACTCAGGGTCTTTGGAGCTTACCGTGAGAATCTTCTCTTTCTCTTTAACCATATCAAGGTTGTCCTGTATCTCATTGAATGCCTTCACAAACTCAGTAAGCGTAGAATCTTTTGTTCTTACTTTTCCTTTCAGTTCGGTGTTCACGCCGCTGAGGCTGTCAGCAAGAGGATTAGGCTCTTCTTTACCGCCCATATTGCAGGCAGCAAAAGACAAGAGGGAAGAGACAAGGATTAATTTAAAACCGGTTTTCATAATAATTGTATTTATCGGGTTATCTGTAAATAGTTTTTGATTCAGGGGTTCAGCATCATCTCACGGATATATTTTACCGGGGCGCTTCCGTAACTGAGAAATTGTTCATGGAATTTCTTAAGACTGAAGTTATTTCCTTCACGGCGCTTCAGTTCATTTCTCAGTTCATATATCTCTGTAAATCCTGTGAAGTAACAGCACAGCTGCACCTGGGTAAGAGTAACCCTTTTCCATTTCCCTGCAGCCTCCGCCCTTTGCTGGAACGCCTCCCTGGTAAGGAGTTCTATCGCATCTTCCCTGCTCATTCCCAGCACATGCACGCTGTAATCAAGAATGGTATTGCAAACCGAGCGAAGATGCCACTTGTAATACATCAGCCACATTTCCGGGGAATTATCTCCAAAACCATTCTCCAGCATCATGCGTTCCCCGTACACTGCCCATCCTTCTATCATCGCACTGTTTCCGAGTATGGCTTTGATAATATCAGGGGACTGGTTCGCATAAACAAGCTGTGTATAATGCCCGGGGACGGCCTCATGGGTATTAAGGATGCGCAGGATGTAACGGTTATATTCCCGGAGATAACTCTCGGCCCTTTCCTTGTCCCATGCGGCCATAGAACCCACGTTGTAATATGTTTTACCGTTTTTCTCATAGGGGCCCGGGGATGAGACGGATGCTCCCGCCACGCCCTGCATATAAGCAGGCTCTTTCCTTACCACGAGCGGCTTTGAAGGATCGATTGCTAGCAGGTCATTTTCCCTGATAAACTTCTCAAGCAAAGGTATCTGCGCCTCAATGGCAAGCTGGAAAGAATCCCTGCTGACATGGTCCAGTGAAATGCGGTCAATCACCGTCCTTATCAGTTCAAGCTCATCCACGGGGGCTTTTTTATCGCCCCGGGAATATTTCGGCCAAAGCTGCTTTGCCAGCTTTGCCATCTCTGCATGAAGCTCTTCTTTTCGCTTCAGTGCACGCTGGTATATCTCTTCGGCCGTGAAGGAGGAAACCATTTCATATTCAAACTTCTTGAGGTACAGCTTTTTCCCCAGCCTGAAATCGCGGGGGTGGCTGTTGTCTGTTTTCTTCAGCCAGGCAATGTAACTTCTTACAGCCTTCGCACACTGCACTGCCCTTTCTGAGAAATCTTTCTTTTCGACGGGAGTAAGCGAGGATGACCGGAGCGAATCAAGCATATCTTTCTCAAACATGGAAATATTTCCCTCGTTCTGCTCTATGGCAAGGGCAGTATGCTCAAGTGAAGGATTTTTAATATTATGCACCGCAGCATCATAATACTGCGGAACTTTTTCCATGCGCCCGTACAACGCCCTCAGCCGGCCGGAAAGGGAGTCGTGAGTCCCTCCAAGTATCAGCGCAAAACCTTCTCCCACGTTATATGATGCAGGATTCCATTCATAAGCCTTCAATTCGATGATCCCCCAGAGCGTGGCGGCAAGATGGTTTTCGATCAGGTAATAATCAGTACAGTTTTTCGGGGAGAGTTTTTTAGGATCAAAAGTATACAGGGAGTCCATCCATGCTTTGCAGAAATTCACCTTCTTTGTCCTTGCTTCGGGATAGGACACCTCAAGGATGTCGTCATACTCATGGCGGCCGAGCGAAGATGCCCACTCCGGGCTGTGCCTCCAGAGGTCTTCAACAAAATTCCCGCACATTTTCTCAAAAGCAGTATCCCGGGAAACAACGGAAGCGGGATCGGTGGCCGAAGGAGTGCGCCCGCAGGAAAGCATAACTAATAAAGAAAGTACTGCCGGAATTTTTTTCATAAATAATATATTTTGCTGCAAGGTACATTTTTTCGAAAAATTGTTGTTATGTTTAACCTGTATTTGAAACTCCACAGCCCGTGAAAAAATCAATCCTTATTCCCATCCTGCTTGCCGCCTTATCCTGCGGGCAGGTCAGCAAAAAAATCTCTTACCCTGCCACTCCCAGGGTACAGCAATCCGACGATTATTTCGGGAAAAAAGTATCTGACCCCTACCGCTGGCTCGAAGACGACAGGTCGTCAGAAACAGCACAGTGGGTAAGCGAAGAAAACAAGATCACTTTCGCCTATCTTGACAAAATCCCGTTCCGGAAAAAGATCAGGGAAAGGATCAGCACGCTCTGGAACTTCCCGAGATTTTCACCCCCTTCAAAAGAAGGTAAATATTATTCCTTCTATAAAAATGACGGCATGCAGAATCAGAGTATTCTTTATTTCCAGGAAGGGCTTGGCGGAAATCCGAAAATACTTATTGATCCTAACAAGCTCTCTGCCGACGGCACCGTAGCACTGACCCATGCAGGATTTTCGAAAGACCAGCGGTACCTGGCTTTCGGCACCTCCCGCGCAGGTTCCGACTGGCAGCAGTTTCAGATCATGGAAACGCAGACCGGAAAGGTGCTGGATGATCTTGTAAAATGGAACAAATTTTCAGGGGCGGCGTGGAGAGGAAACGGATTCTTCTACACCCGCTTTGAAGAGCCCGGAAAAGGGTCTGAGCTCTCGGGTAAAAACGAAAACTGCAGGGTTTACTATCACACCCTGGGTACGGATCAAAACAAAGATTCCCTCGTTTATGAAGATCGGGAGCACCCTGCCCGTGCGTTCTCACCGGGGGTTACGGACGACGGCCGTTTTCTCATTATCTCCGCATGGGAAACCACCACAGGGGTTAATCTCTATATAAAAGACCTGGAGAAAAAAGAGAAAAATTTCACATCCCTTGCAGATAACTTTGAAGATGACTACAGTGTGATTGATAATATTGGCGGAAAACTTCTTATGATGACCGGCAGGAATGCCCCCCGGAAAAAAGTGGTGCTTATTGATCCGGCGCACCCGGAAGAAAAAAACTGGAAAGAAGTGATACCCCAGTCGGGTGATGTGCTCGAGTCAGTTGCAAGGGCAAAAGACAAGCTCATCTGCAAATACCTCAGGGATGCGTGCAGCAGGCTGCAGGTCTTCAGCCTGGAAGGAAAATCTGAAAATGAGATTACCCTTCCCACCCTTGGCACAGTGAGCGCCATCAATGCTCATGCTGAAGACAGTCTTGTATTTTACTCCTTCACATCCTTCACCTTCCCGACAACCATATACTCATACAATATTGTGACCAAAACATCTTCGGTGTTCAGGAAGGCTGCCATTGACTTTGATCCCGAAGCTTACGAAACAAAGCAGGTATTTTTTAACAGCAAAGACGGAACGAAAGTTCCCATGTTCATTGTCCACAGGAAAGGCATGGAGATGAACGGGAAAAACCCTGCTTTCCTGTACAGCTATGGAGGATTTAACATCAGCCTCACCCCTGATTTCAGGGTTGAGCGCCTTGCCCTGCTTGAAAACGGTGGCATCTTCGCTGAGCCTAACATACGCGGGGGCGGAGAGTACGGAGAAGAATGGCACAAGGCCGGAACCCTCTGCAGAAAACAGAACGTGTTTGACGATTTCATCGCGGCTGCGGAATACCTTATAAAAGAAAAATACACCTCGCATGACATGCTGGCCATCCATG
Source organism: Bacteroidota bacterium (assembly GCA_023251555.1). Classification (GTDB taxonomy): domain Bacteria; phylum Bacteroidota; class Bacteroidia; order AKYH767-A; family JAHEYN01; genus JAHEYN01. Next base: position 119,352 of record JAHEYN010000005.1, read on the forward strand.
GACGTTCCAACGGCGGGCTCCTCGTGGGAGCCGTTATGACCCAGCGGCCCGACCTGGCAAAAGTGGCAATCCCAACAGTGGGCGTTCTCGACATGCTCCGCTACCACCTCTTCACCATCGGTGCTGCGTGGGCATCGGACTACGGAAGGAGCGACAACAAAGAACAGTTTGAATGCCTGTACAGGTATTCCCCCCTTCAAAATGTAAAAGAAACCGGATACCCTGCCACCCTTGTAACCACCGGGGATCACGACGACCGGGTAGTTCCTGCCCACTCGTTCAAGTTTGCCGCCACCCTGCAGGAGAAACAGCAGGGCGATAACCCCGTCCTTATAAGAATAGATGTAAACGCAGGCCATGGTGCAGGAAAACCCACTTCAAAAGTGATTGAAGAATGGGCCGATATATGGAGTTTCATGTTTTATAACATGGGAATGAAGGTGAAATATCTTTAACAGCCAGATCTTTTTTCTTCATGAACATAGGCATTGTATGTTATCCCACCTTCGGGGGGAGCGGGGTTGTTGCCACCGAGCTCGGAAAAGCCCTTGCAGGAAAAGGGCACAAGGTTCATTTCATCACCTACCGCCAGCCTGTCCGCCTGGACTCATTCTCTGAAAATATTTCTTACCACGAGGTCAAGGTCCCGGAGTATGATCTCTTTGAATATCCTCCTTACGAAACAGCGCTCACCAGCACCCTTGTTGATGCAGCCCGTTTCCACCGGCTGGATATTCTTCATGTTCACTACGCCATTCCGCATGCCTCTGCCGCTTATCTCGCCCGGCAAATCCTTTCCCAGGACGGCATAAAGCTGCCCGTTGTTACCACTCTTCACGGAACCGACATTACCCTCGTCGGAAAAGATCCCGGTTATGAACCCGTGGTTTCCTTCGCGATAAACGAGTCGGACGGAATTACCGCTGTCTCAAAAAGCCTGAAAGATGACACCATGCAGAATTTCCGTATCAGAAAAGAGATTGAGGTGATACCTAACTTTATTGACCTCTCAAGATTTTCCCGCCAGCCGAGGGATCATTTTAAAAAATTCATTGCCCCCGGAGGAGAAAAAATTCTCGTACACACATCCAATTTCAGGAAAGTAAAAAGAGTGGATGATGTTATCCGGGTATTCGAGCTCGTGCAGAAAAAAATACCGTCGAAACTCCTGCTCATCGGCGACGGACCTGAGCGCAGCAGCATAGAGCGCCTGTGCAGGGAGCTCAGCGTGTGCGACCATATCAGCTTTCTCGGGAAACAGGAATCGGTGGAAGAAATTTTATCCCTCTGCGACCTCTTCATCATGCCTTCGGAAACCGAGAGTTTCGGGCTCGCTGCTCTCGAAGCCATGGCATGCCAGGTACCCGTAATCTCTTCCGACTCGGGCGGGATACCCGAAGTGAATATCAACGGGGTAACCGGCTTCCTGAGCAAAGTGGGGGATGTGAAAAGTATGGCGGAAAATGCACTGTACATTCTCGGGGATTCCAAACGGCTCACCCTCTTCAAATCGAATGCAATGACCCGGGCAAAAGAGTTTGACATCCTGAAAATTTTGCCCCTGTACGAACGGTTCTATGAAAAAATATCCGGGAAAAGGTAAGTTCTCAGATGCAAAAGATTCTTCTCGCTGCCCTCTCTCCTCTTTTTCTTTTTTCTTCTCCCCTCCTCGCCCAGAAAACCGCTGAAGATTACCTTACCCAGGGAAACGCCATGTACAGGGTAAATGATCTGAAAGAGGCCATGAAAAAATACAACAAAGCCATTGCCCTCAGGGATGATTATGCGGAAGCCTATTACAACAGGGGTGTGATAAAGTTTGAACTGTCGGACTATAAAGGTGCTGCAGAGGATTATGAGAAAGCCATAGAACTCTACCCGGACTTTGCAGATGCTTACTTTAACAGGGCGCTGCTGAAGCATACACGCAGCGACCTTGCCGGAGCGCTGGCAGATTACGATAAAACCATTTTCCTCCGCCCTGACGATTACGAGGCATACAAAAGCCGTGCTGATGTGAAGTTCGATATGAAAAATTATCCTGCTTCCATTGCAGATTACACAAAAGCAGTTCAGCTTTTTCCCGACTACCCCGATGCCTATATGAACAGGGGGCTCGCAAAGTTCAACATCCGTCAGATCCACGAAGCCTGCCTTGACTGGAATACGGCACGAAAACTCGGGAATACCGAAGCGGAAGGCTTTATCAACGGCTACTGCCGGTAGAAAAATCAGGAAGCGTCCCTTATCCGGTCATACGGCTCGTAAATCCTCTTCCGTTCAGAAATAAATGATGCACTCCGGCGGAAAAAGCTGGCGGATATTGTGCCTTTCAATCTCGGTAATGTAATTATTACTCAGGCTAAGCCTCCTGAGATTCTTCAGCTGTCCTATCTCTTTCGGGAGGCGTGTCAGATAGTTTTTATTCAGGTTCAGTTCAACGAGATTTTCGAGCTCTCCAATCTCCGCAGGTATTTCGCTGATTTTATTAGTATTTGTAAACTCAATCAGGGAAATATCATTACCCAAATCAAGTATTTCAAGACTTTTCAGCTTCGCCAGGGAGAGAGGGAAACGGGGCATCTGGTTATCGCTCAGCAGCAGCCTGGTGAGGGACTGCAGCCCTGAAAATTCATCGGGGATATCTTTGATGGCATTGAAGCGGAGTTCAAGAATCTTAAGCTTCGAGAGTTTCCCGAACACCCTGAGCGCCGTTTTGTAATTTACCGTTGGATTATATGAGCAGTATAATTCTGTAAGATTGTACAGCTTTCCGAATTCTTCAGGAATCTGATCGGGGAAATTATGAGAGATATTTATTTTTTCGAGAGCCGTGAGATCTCCAATCTCCGGGGGGATATAACGCAGACTGTTAAATGCGATTGTCAGCTTTTTCAGTTCTTTCAGGTTCTTAATTTCGGGAGGGATGGAATCTATTTCATTTCTCCCGTATAAGCTGTCATTGTCAAGATTCAGCTCCTCAAGGCGGGAAAGTTTAGTGATCACATCGGGGAATTTTTTCAGATAATTGCTTCTCAGGTCAAGCACTTCAAGCTTAGCCAGCCTGGCAAACCCGGGAGGAAGCTTCTGCAGCTGGTCCTGGTACAGGGATAACTCGGTGAGCTCGGTGAGCTCCCCTATTTCTTCAGGAAGCTCCTTCAGCCTGCCCTGGTTCAGGTATAGAATTCTGAGTTTCGACAGCTTGCCGATTTCCCGTGGAAGAGATGTGATCCTCGAATAGCTGATATCTGCATAAACAAGATTCCGGAGGCTCCCGATCTGAGGAGGCAGGGACTCCATAGGGTTTCCGCCTATGAACAGTTCCTGCAGTTTCTGAAGGCGCGCGATATGCGGCCCCAGCTGCTGTATCTCATTCCTGACAAGGAACAGGTGCTCAAGGTTGACCAGGCCTGTCAGTTCCGGGGGAAGATCCGTTAACCTGTTGAAGTTCATATTGAGAGACACGAGCGACTGAAGCCTGCGGATCTCAGGCGGAATATTCGTGATGCGGTTGTTACGGAGAGAAAGAGTCCTGAGGCCTGTCATATATGTAAGCTGCAGCGGAAAATCAGTAAACAGATTGGATGCAAGATCAACTTCTTCAAGCGAAGACAGCCAGGCAATGGAATCAGGCAGGGTGCTGATGCGGTTCCTGTAAAGCAGCAGTTTTTTCAGCCTGCTTAACTTCACTATTCCCTGATCAATACGGCTGATCTGGTTTCCGGAAGCGTTCAGTTTTTCGAGGGCTGAAAGATTTCTTATCTCAGATGGGATATATGTAAGCCTGTTGGAAGAGATGTCGGCTTCTTTCAACGCCGGGAGATTAAAAAATCCCTCCGGCAGCTTCACAATCTGGTTGAAACTGAGGTTGATGTATTCAAGCTTTTTCAGAAGAGAAATACTGTCGGGGATCGACCGGATGTTCTGCTTTGAAAGATTGAGACGGATCACCTCTCCGGGAGAGGCAAAAGCCTCGTCAAGGCTGGTGAATTCCTTTTGAGAAGATGAAACTGTATCAGGCTGGGCAGAAAGCGAAAAGGGGAAAACAAGAATCAGCAGTACAGCCGTTACAGGCGAAGGCACAGCCCGTGTAAAAGCGCTAAAGGATCTTGTATCCCTCATCTTTAAGCATAGCAGAAACACGGTCTTTATGGTTTCCTTTCAGGAGAAAAAGGTTCTGCCTCATGGAAATTTTAGTGCTCCCTCCCGCGGCAATGGTATCCCTCAGCGTATCCCGCTCTTCCCTGCTTCCGGTAAAGCCTCTCACAACAGTGAGAACGTCGAATGCCTTCTTCATAACCTCTACCGCAAGCGTCCCCTGGAAAATGTTTTTCTTATTCTCCACGTACTCATACCTGAGGACAGGACCTTTCATCTTCATGGTTGTTTTCCTGATGAAATAGTCATCCCTGCTGATGGGAACAAGAGGACGATCATCTCTCAGTGAAAGGATTTGCTGCGTTTTATTGTACAGCTTGACGAGCGGACGGATAAACATTGCCTGTTTTATTTTGGCGGATGAAGTTAAAGCAAAAGAAAGCCCTCATCCGGAAAGACAAAAAAAATTATTGACCGGCTGCTGTTAATATCTCAGCAACCCGGGGATCTGAATTTTATTTCAAAACAATTTTTGAGAGCCCTCCTTCCCGCATCTTCTTCTTCACGTACTCCACAGCTCCGGGAACGTCCTGTGGGTTAAACCATTTTATTTCCTTGTCCCTCCTGAACCAGGTGAGCTGTCGGCGGGCATAATGCCTTGTGTTTTTTTTAATAAGATCTGCAGCCTGGTCAAGCGTCAGGCTGCCATCAAAATAATCAAACAGCTCCCGGTAGCCCACCGTATTCAGGGATGTAAGATGCCTGTATGGGATCATGCTGCGAACTTCCTCAACGAGGCCGGCCGCAAACATCGCGTCTACCCTGCTGTTGATGCGTTCGTAAAGAACTTCTCGTGGAAGCTCCATCCCAGTTTTAATTATTGTAAACGGCCTGGGATGCCTTGTTTTCTTCCTGAAAGATGAGTATGCTTTTCCTGTAAGAAGACAAACCTCAAGTGCCCTGAAAAGGCGGCGGGGATTTTTCAAATCCACTTCCGCATAGTACCCGGGATCAAGAACACGCAGCCGCTGCTGAAGAGACTCTATTCCATCTTCCTCAAAAATCGTTTCCAGCTCACGGCGTATTTCCTTATCTGAAGGCGGAATGGCATCCATTCCGTTACAAACGGCATCAAGGTATAATCCCGATCCTCCCGTCATCACAGCAACACTGCCGGAAGAAAAAATTTTCCCGAGGCACCTGATTGCATCTTCCTCAAAGAGATAGGTATTGTATTCATCGCTTACAGAGAGGTTCCCTACAAAATGATGCGGCACTTCTGAAAGTTGTTCCGGAGAAGGCTTTGATGTTCCTATGGAAATCTCCCTGTAAAACTGGCGGGAGTCGGCAGAAAGAATTTCCGTATTGAAATGTTTTGCAAGCTCAATGCTGAAAGCGGTTTTCCCTGATGCAGTCGGGCCGGCAACGGTAATGAGAAAAGAAGGCATTAATTATTCCTCATTGCCGGGAGGGGCTTCATCATCATCCTGCACTTCTCCTTCTCCTTCTCCTTCTCCTCCCTCTCCTTCTTCTTCGAGAGGCAAGGCGTGCTCATCCTCATCCTCATCTTCTCCCTCGCCCTGTACCACGAATTGCTGGAATTCAGGAGCAATCTCATCTTCAGCAGGTATAACAGCTTTTTTATCGCCTGGCAACTGGTACTGCTTGGGTGCTTCCCCGGCCTTTTTCACGCAGCGGGGATAATCAGCATCCTGATCGGGTTTCTGGATCTTAAGAAGCTCAATAAAAAAAAACCACATGGCGGAGAAGTCATACACATAAATAATTTTCTGGTGGGGGTCAAGAATGTAATCGGAAAGGCGGCCCTTGTCCATCCCGGACGAAGACTTTTTGTCAGCTGATGAAATTTCTTTCCCTTTTTTCCACTGGTCGTCGCTCATGTAAAAAGATCCTTCGTGCTTTAAGTCGAAACCTATGGATTCGTGAATAGCAGACTGCAAATCCCTGAATGTATGGGTGGATAATATTTCTATATCCCTTGCAACATCTTCATGGTCTTCGAAAGTCAGCCTGAACTTATATACAGCCATATACAACGTTTTATTGTTCCAAGTTAAAATTTATTTTTTAAAATAAAAAACAGCACATCCCTAAGCCGAACTCCGGGGCAAATCCCGGACCCTCTTGTCCGCCATAGCGGAACGCGAAGGCGGATTATATTTGTATTAACTCCGGAGTTGGCCCGGGATCCTCTCGTCCGCCATAGCGGAACGCGAAGGCGGATTAAACGACCGCCCTGAGCCCGAGCTCTGTTCCTTTTTTCAGCATGAGTTCGTAAGCCGCCTGGTACTCATTTTTTATTTCACCTTCAAGAATGGCTTCCCGAATAGCCGTTTTGATGATGCCTATCTCCCTCCCGGGGGCGATACCGAAAACCTTCATGATAAGCTCCCCTGTAACAGGCGGCTGCCAGTTACGGATTTTATCCTTCTCCTCCACCTCTCTGAGTTTCTGCCTTACAAGGGCAAAGTTCCTGAGGTAACGATGGTGCCTGTCTTTATTTTTTGTTGTGATATCGGCTTCGCAAAGGGTCATGAGGTCATCAATATCGTCGCCGGCCTCAAAGAGCAGGCGCCTTATGGCGGAATCAGTAACAACGCTCTGGGCGAGAACAATAGGCCTGAGATGCAGCAGCACAAGCTTCTGTACGTACTTCATTTTCTCATTGAGAGGAAGTTTCAGGTCTGCAAAAATCCTGGGCACCATCCTTGCGCCAAGGTCTTCATGCCCGTGGAAAGTCCAGCCGGTACCGCTTTCAAAGCGCTTGGTGGCAGGTTTGGCGATGTCATGAAGAACGGAAGCCCACCTCAGCCAAAGGTTTTCCGTGTTCAGGGAAATATTGTCAAGAACCTCGAGCGTATGATAGAAGTTGTCTTTATGCGACATGCGGCTGATGGTGTCCACTCCATGCAGCGCCGCCATGGATGGAAAAATAAGATGGAGAATTCCTGTGTCAAAGAGCAGCTTAAAACCATCAGAAGGAACAGGAGAAAGAATAATCCTGTTAAGTTCATCAGCTATTCTTTCCCTGGACACAATCAGTATCCGGTCTTTGTTCCTGCACATGGAAGCGAATGAAGCATCATCCATCCTGAACTGCAGCTGGGCGCAGAAACGGATACCCCTCATCATCCGCAGGGGATCATCCGAGTAGGTGGTATCGGGATCGAGCGGGGTACGGATAAGCCTTTTGCTGATATCTTCCATGCCCCCGAAAATATCAATCAGTTCCCCGTAAGAGTCCTTCACAAGGCTTACCGCAAGAGTGTTGATGGTGAAATCGCGCCGGCGCAGGTCATCTTCAAAGCTGCCGCCCTCCACCTGCGGCTTGCGTGAATCGCCCCGGTAAGATTCTTTCCTTGCCCCGACGAATTCTATTTCAAAATCATTATACTTCAGTTGTGCCGTCCCGAAATTTTTAAATACACTGATATGAAAATTTTTTCCGAGGCGTGCCGCAACTTTTTCCGCAAATTCAATCCCGTTACCGACCACAAGAATGTCGATATCCTTGCAGGGGCGCCCCATAACCATATCGCGCACCCATCCGCCGACAACATAGGAGGCGCATCCTGTTTCCTCCGACACACCGGAAGCAATCTTAAATACGGGATGTTCAAGAAACTCTTTCATTTCCTGATAATTTTTATCTCCCCTTTTTCGCCGAGCTTAACCACGGCAGAAGGCCTGGAAAGTGCTTTTTCATGCTGTCTCAGATTTACCACATAGTCTACCTGCTGCAAAATAAGTGAATCTATCTCAGAGAAATTACGGGGGGCGGCTGCCCCGCTGACGTTTGCAGAAGTGGAAACAACCGGTTTGCGGAACGCCGAGATAAGCTTCCTGCAGAATTCATCCCTCACCAGCCTGATCCCCGCGGAGCCGTCGCCTGCAAGGACATTTCCGGCTATGCCGGTAACCCGGGGATACACAATGGTGAGGGGGCCGGATGCATATTCCATCAGCTCATCCGCAAAGGGAGGCATGGTATGAAGATGCCGCAGCAACATATTATCGTCGGAGACCAGTACAATAAGGCTTTTTGACTCCGGCCTCCGTTTGATCTGCAGCACCCTCTCCACTGCATCTTTACTGGTAGCGTCACAGCCGATACCCCAGATGGTGTCAGTGGGATAGAGCAGTACTCCTCCTGACTTCAGGACTTCAAGCGCTTTGTGTATCTCCGCAGTCATAAGGGTATGAGTATTTGCCCGGGCTCAATGGAAGCGGCACACCTGAAATGTTTTTCCGGGCAGGTTTTGAATCCATGCAGGCCGCAGGGACGGCAGGAGATCTTTTCCTTCGTTTCAACGGTAAAAGATTGCCGGGAAAGAGGTCCGAAACCAAAAGCCGGAACAGTGGAACAGAATACAGCGGTGACCGGCGCATCCATGGCCGAAGCTATGTGCAGGGGAGCGGAATCATTCACATAATTCATTTTTGCATCACGCATGAGGGCGGCAGAAGCAAGAAGAGAAAGGCTGCCCGCAAGATTCTCCGCAGACCTGAATTCTCGCTTCTCTCCCACCCCGCAGAGGATTTCTTCGCATAAGATCCTGTCGGCAGGAGAACCGATGAAATAAATCTTCACATGTTCATCCAGCCTTTTTATGAACTCAATCCATTTTATGGCGGGAAATTGTTTTGTAAACCAAACCGAAGCCGGGGCGATACAAACATAGGGGCCGGTTTTGTACTGACTCACTCTGCGAAAATCCTCTTCCGACGGGTATAAGCGGGGCATGGCAGGATGACTGTCTGTAAGATGTTTTATGAGTTCCTGATTGCGGTTAATTTCGTGGCCTCCCCCCCCGGAAGGAAATGCCAGGCAGTGTTTTACTTTCATAGTATAAAAAGCCGAGAAGGGATTTTTATCAAACCCGATTTTCTGCCCCGCACCCGAAAGCGCTGTAATAAAACCGGAGGAAGCGAAACGGTGAACATTGATTACTGCATCATATTTCCTGCTCCTCACGCGGGCTGCAATCTTTAAAAGATTTACAAGTTTGTCATGCCGCTTATCCCATACCAACACCTCCCTGATAAAGGGGTGGCCGGCCAGGAGGCCTTCGTTGCCCTTCCTCAGCAGGAAATCAATTTTCGCCTCAGGGTATGAGAGATGAAGCTTCTCGGCAAGGGCAGTAGCAAGAATCACATCGCCGGTAAAGGCAGTCTGTATAAGGAGAAATTGCATCTGAGAGGATATGGGGGAGAACAGGTTCAATGTAAAATTAAATAATTTCAAAGAGAAGAGGATGGACTTCAGGTAAAACTAATGCAGTACCTATATACTATTTATAAAACCTTTCAAAAATGTGGACCGGAAAAGAATACTCAAAGGTAAAAGCGTTAAGCGAAAAGCAGAAAAATTTTATTCCTCACTTATTCCTGTCAACGGCGGTGGATGTGATGCTGTTATTTGCATCAATGGCAATATCATAGTCGTAACAGGTGCTCATCTCAACAGTTTTTGCATAATCAGCATTATTCACTTTAATAGTAAATGTTACCAGCCCTGCAGCGTAGCTGCTGTACGACGAAGATGTACCCGGATCCACATTATTAATGTTCACGGTATTTCCCCCGGATGTTTGTATCTGTACGCTTGCCTTCTGGGTGCCATTATTTATGACTCTCCCCCTGGGGTCTTCGTTCCTGCACTTTTTACAACTCACCGTAATTGCGAAAACTCCGGGAACGAGGAGGAGAAAAATAAGATATCTGGTAGTTTTCATTGTATATTTTTTTTAATGCGGTGGCTGTGAAGTTACAAAATATCTTTGCTCTCAGTAGCTAACGCGAAGGCGGAATAACCCCAGAAACAGTTTATGAATCTTTTAGCGGGCTGAAACTTTCTTTTCTCTTTTTTCCCTGGCACTGGCAAGCACTATTTCAGCTTTTTTCTTTCCTGCAATCTTCTCAAGTTCTTCTGCCGGGGCGGAGAGAACAGCTTCCACCGACCTGAAATGCCTGAGCATAAGAGCGGCCGTCGCGGGGCCTATCCCTTTAATGTCCGTGAGTGAAGTCTTAATGGTCTCTTTGCTTCTCCTGTTCCTGTGGTGGGTAATTCCGAAGCGGTGGGCTTCGTCCCTGAGCTGCTGTATGACTTTAAGCGTGCTGCTTCTCTTGTCAAGGTAGAGGGGTACCGGGTCGCCCGGGAGAAAAATCTCCTCGAGGCGCTTGGCGATCCCGATGATGCCTGTATTCCTTTCTATACCCAGTGCAGAAAGCGCTGAGAGTGCTGCATTGAGCTGTCCCTTGCCCCCGTCGATGATAATGAGCTGCGGAAGGTCTTTTCCTTCTTCCAGCATTCTCCTGTACCTGCGTGAAATCACTTCATCCATGGAGGCAAAGTCATCAGGCCCTGATACTGACCGGATGTTAAAATGCCGGTAATCCTTTTTCGAAGGTTTTCCGTTCCTGAAAACTGACATGGCCGCCACGGGAAAAGCGCCCTGGATATTGGAGTTGTCGAAACACTCTATGTGAACGGGAATGCTGCCGAGGCGGAGATCCGCCTTCATCTCCCTGAGTATTTTACCGGAACGGTTCCCGGGGAAGGTTCTCTCATTCCGCAGTGCCCGCTCCCGCATATAATAACGTACATTTTTTTCCGACAGGTCAAGCAGGTGCTTCTTGTCTCCTATTTTAGGAACTGTGAAAATCATTCCGGGAATATCCAGTTCCGGGTCAAGGGGTACAATTGCTTCCGGCACGTCTCCGGGGAAGCGCTGGCGAAGTTCGCCGATGGCAAGCACAAGAAGTTCACGGGGAGATTCATCCAGTTTCTTTTTCAGTTCAAGGGTGTGCGATAAAACGATAGCCCCGTCAACAACACGGAAGAAGTTCACATAAGCATACTGCTCACCGGTTACAAGCGAAAACACATCCACATTGTGAACAGAAGGAGATACCACAGTAGACCTGCTCCGGTATTTCTCAAGCACCTCAATCTTTTCTTTCACCAGCTGCGCCTTTTCAAATTCAAAGGCAGAGGCGTAATCCCCCATCATCTTTTTCAGGCGGGAAAGTACCATTCCTGTGTTTCCTTTTAAAATCTCCCTGGCCTGCTGTATGCTGTTGTTATAATCTTCCTCTGACTGCAGCCCTGCGCAGGGACCCAGGCAATTCCCTATATGGTACTCAAGGCAAACCTTGAATTTCTTCTTCTCAATATTTTCTTTGCTCAGGATGAGGTTGCAGTTCCTGAGAGGAAAAAGCTGCGTGATCAGATCCATGAGGGTGTGGAGCATTTTGCCCGAGGCATAAGGCCCGAAATATTTTGAACCGTCCCTTACTACCCTGCGTGTACTGAATACACGCGGAAAGCGCTCGTTCCTGATGCAGATCCATGGAAATGTTTTGTCGTCTTTCAGCAGCACATTATAGCGCGGCTGGTATTTCTTGATGAGGTTGTTCTCGAGCAGCAGGGCATCGAATTCAGTATCCACAACAATGAACCTGAGGTCTGATATTTTTTTTACCAGTACTGCTGTTTTGGCGTCATGGGCGCTTTCCCTGTTAAAATAGGAACTAACCCTTTTCCGGAGGCTCTTTGCTTTTCCCACATATATCACCGACCCTGCCTGGCTGAAGAACTGGTAAACCCCGGGCTTGTCAGGGATATCCCGTATGATGCGATGAATCTTATCTGTGGACAATGTTGTATTTTTGGAACAGCCAAGTTAATTATTTGCAAGAACTCCTTCAGCATGCAGAAGAAAACCGAAATCATTGCCCACAGGGGATTTTCAGGGAAGGCTCCCGAGAATACAATGGCAGCTTTCCGCAAGGCGCTCGGGCTGGGGGTTGACGGGATAGAGCTCGACATCCACCTCAGCAATGACGGGCAACTGGCAGTTATTCATGACGAAGACGTATCCAGAACCACAGACGGAAAAGGACTTGTGGAAAATATGTCCTCTGAAGAGCTCAGAAACCTTGATGCGGGGAACTGGTTTTCAGGGAAGTTCCGCGGGGAGAGAATTCCTTTTCTGGAGGAAGTGATGCAGCTTGTATCAGGAAGTGTTACCCTGTGGATTGAAATAAAAAAAGGGAGCCGGCTGTACAGCGGTATAGAACAAAAAGCCATTGCATTGATTGAGAAGTACCGGGCTGAACAATGGTGCGTACTGCACTCCTTCGAGCCGGAAGTGCTGGAGAACATATCCTCCCTTCGCCCAGGGCTCCCGGTATTTTACACCCTTGAACTGGCTTCTCCCCGGATATTTGAAAATTTTATCCGCTCTCCCCTGCCCCGCTTAAGTAATGCAAAAGGATTTAATGTTAACCATGATGCCATTGACGCTGACTGTATAAAAGCGGCAGGGGAAAGGAACATGAAGGTCCTTGCGTGGACCGTAAACGAAGAAAAAGATCTCAGGGAAATGCTTGAGATGGGAGTTGACGGCATCATCTCCAACTACCCTGATAAAGCAAAAAAGGCTGCCGGCCTCTGACGAGGGGCAGCCTTTCCGGGATTCCGGAAATTTTATTTCACCTTTTCTATCTTAATAAAATTTTTATTGTTCAGCCCCAGCACATACAAGCCGGCAGGAAACCCATCCAGGCTGAGCCTGACCGTTTCGCCGGACGGGATGACGAGATTTGCAACTTCTTCTCCAAGAATATTTTTGAGGGAAACGGCAGAAGACCCGGCACTTCCTTCAATCATGATATAATCTTTTGCAGGGTTAGGGAAAACAGAAATCCCGGACGCGGCATAAGAAAGTGCAGCGATTCCCACACCGGAATATGATCCGTTGGAATACAGGTGATGGGCATAAACATCCCAGTCTGCCCCGTTGCGGAAATCCTGCCAGACATAGATAGATCCTCCCGAACCGTCGCCAACGTTTTTGGGAGATGTCTGAGCGTCAGCGGCAGTACCTACCTGCACTCCTGAGGCAGCCCATTTGAGCGCACCGGATGAATCTACTCTCTGGGAAAGCACATCGCTTACTGTCCCGCTGGAGTCCTGCCATGTAAGAATAGCCCCTCCGGCACCATCACCGATCACGTTCGGATTAAGTTCGCTCAGAGTACCGGCAGAAATAAGCTTCCCGTTGGAAACCCATTTCATGTTTCCGGAAAGATCAATACGCTGGGCATAAATATGAGAATAGAGTCCCGAACGGAAATCTTTCCATGCGAGAATCGCCCCGCTGATGTTGTCCGAAGCTATGTCAATGGCACTCTGGCTGCCGGCTGCTGCACAAACGGCCACACCGTTGGCTGACCATAAAGCATTGCCGGAAGAATCAAGGCGCTGTGCATAGATATCATAATCAGAGCCGTTTCTTTTGTCCGGCCATGCAAGGATGGTTCCAAAAATGCCGTCAGTTCTGATCTTTACGTTATTCTGCGTGCCGGCAACTGAACACACTGCAATACCATCGGATGCCCACAGGGAAGCGCCGCTGCCGTCAATCCGCTGCGCATAGATATCATAATCAAATGTACTGCGTTTATCCTGCCAGGCAATAACGGCACCTCCCCTTCCATCGGTTTCAATGCGGGGGTTGATCTGGTTGTCAGCAGCTAAACACACAGCCTCTCCGGCCGCATTCCATAATGTTATCCCGGAGGTGTTCACTCTCTGTGCGTAAATATCCCACATGCCCGACTGCAAATCCTGCCAAACGATAAAAGCTCCTCCCGCACCATCGGCGATAAGCTTAGGACCGGACTGGTCAGCGATACCGGTAACTACAGGCACTCCATTGGCTGTCCACATCATATTTCCCATAGAGTCTATTTTCTGGGCGTAGATATCTATATTGGCATTGCGCATATCCTCCCATGCCACGATAGCTCCTCCCTCCCCGTCTTCCGTCAGGGTAAAAGCATTTTCATCGATCCCGGGAAGCTGTACAACAGGCACTCCGTTCAAAGCCCATTTCGGGTTTCCCGCTGCATCAAGACGCTGGGCATAGATATCTGCAGTGAGGCCGTCAGTACGGAAATCTTTCCATACGATATAAGCCCCCCCCCTGCCATCCGTAACGATACGCTGGTCCTGCTGGGATGATGACATCACACATACAGGTACATTCACCGCAGGGTCAGCCACCCACTGGGCGCTGGCAGCATTGCTCAAAGCGAGGGCTATGACTGCTGCATATGTCCCTGCTGATGATAACTTCATTTTCATAACATTACTGTATTTATTTCAGTGGAGGCAAAAGTAAGTATTTACAATAACCCGCATAACTATTTCCAAACAGAATCTTACGGGGTCAAAAACAAATTTCCTGCCCTGTCAGGCAACCTTAACAACGATCTCCGGCAGTGCTTTCATAGCCGACAGAAACCGGTCGCTGAGGCTTATTCCGGGACCCTTTGAAGGGAGTTCAATGGCCAGCCTGTCTGTCTTGTCAACAACTGAAAATTTAAGGGTACACCGGCCGGGGTTCTGCTTCACTATACCCGATACCTTATCCACAAGTTCGCCGGAAAGATCGCCGAGCATTACCTTCAGTGTCACGCTCCTCACCATCTTCTCCCTGACAAGGGAGAGGTCCTGCACCTGGGTAACTTTAAGCTCAAAGATATCAGGGGCATTAAAGCGGGGCCTTACCTGCCCCTTTATAAACAAAAAGCGGTCGTCCCCTATCATAGCTTTATGCCTGAGATATTCATCCGAGAAAAGCGACAACTGTATTGAATCGGTGTAATCCTCGAGAGTGAAGGTTCCAAAGGGCTTTCCCATCTTTGAAACCTTGTGAGAAGCAGCGGTCACGATACCGGCAATGGCTACTTCCCGGTTTTTAAACTTCTCAAGATCCTTGAGATCGGATATGGTATTGCTGCAGAAGTTACTGATTTCAAAGCGGTAATTATCAAGCGGGTGGCCGGAGATGTATATCCCTATGACTTCTTTTTCTTTTTTAAGCTGCTCAAGGTTTGTCCATGGGGCACAGGAAGGAAGCTCAGGACGGGGTTCTTCCGAAGAAGGTTCGCTGCCAAAAAGGGAATGCTGCGCCCTGTCCCTGTTCTCCTGCCATGCAGCCCCAAACCTGATTGACTTTTCAATCCCATTGGGCATTTCAGCGCCGTCTGCATAAAAATACTGGGCACGGTGAATATTTTTAAAGCAATCGAAAGCTCCTGCCAGCACAAGGCTTTCAAGGCTTTTCTTATTGGCCGACCTGAGATTGATTCTCTTCGAAAGGTCAAAAATATCACTGTACATGCCATTGGCTTCACGCTCCTTTATGATGGCTTCTGCTGCAGCTTCCCCGACACCCTTCACAGCCCCGAGGCCGAACCGTATTTCTCCCTTTCTGTTCACTGCAAAATGAAGCCGGCTTTCATTTACATCCGGCCCCAGCACGGGAATACCCATTCTGCGGCACTCTTCCATAAAAAAGGTGATCTTGTCAATGTTCCCGAGGTTTTGAGTAAGCACTGCAGCCATGTATTCTCCCGGGTAATGCGCTTTGAGGTATGCCGTCTGGAAAGCGACCAAAGCATAACATGTCGAGTGGGATTTATTAAAAGCATAAGACGCAAAGGCTTCCCAGTCTGTCCATATTTTTTCACACACCTTCATGTCGAGTGCATTTTTCCGGCAACCCTCCATGAACATGGATTTCATCTTATCCAGCACGCTCTTCTGTTTCTTACCCATGGCCTTCCTGAGCGAATCGGCATCTCCTTTTGTAAAGCCGGCAAGCTTCTGCGAAAGGAGCATCACCTGCTCCTGGTAAACGGTAATGCCATAAGTTTCCCTGAGATGCTCTTCCATTTCGGGAAGATCATATTTTACGGTTTCCTTTCCGTGTTTGCGCGCAATAAAATTCGGGATGTATTCAAGCGGGCCCGGGCGGTAGAGGGCATTCATGGCGATAAGGTCCTCAAACTTATCAGGCCTGAGGCCTACAAGGTATTTCTGCATGCCGGGCGACTCAAACTGGAAGGTGGCGTTGGTTTCTCCTCTCTGGTAAAGTTCAAAAGTTTTTCTGTCGTCGAGAGGGATGGCTTCGATGTCTATTTCAACTCCGTGGTTCTGACTGATAAGCTTCAGGGCATCCCTTATGATGGTAAGGGTTTTCAGGCCCAGAAAATCCATCTTTATCACACCGGCATCCTCGATCACTTTTCCGTCATACTGCGTAATAAGCAGGTCCGTTTCTTTGGAGGTGCAGACGGGAATTATCTCCGTAAGATCTTTCGGGGCAATGATTATCCCGGCTGCATGAATCCCTGTTCCCCGTACTGAGCCCTCAAGCACAACGGCTTCTTTCAGCACCTTTGATTTGAGATCATCGCCGCCGCCCAAATCCCTGAGCCTCTTCACATTTTCTATCTCTTCGGCAGAGAGGCCTTCCTTTTCCTTCAGGCTCCCGCTTCCGTCTATGGGAGCGGTAAAAAGCCTTGACAGTTCAATGCCGGGACGTTCCGGAACCAGCTTTGCCAGGTTGTTGGATTCGGCAAGAGGAAGATCCAATACCCGCGCCACATCTTTGATGCTCATTCTTGCTGCCATCGTTCCGTATGTAACAATCTGCGCTACCTGGTTACGGCCGTATTTCTCAACCACATAATCAATAACCCTCTGGCGGCCTTCATCGTCAAAATCAGTGTCTATATCGGGCATGCTTTTGCGGTCGGGATTGAGAAATCTTTCGAAGAGAAGGTTGTACCTGATAGGATCTATATTGGTGATGCCCGTGCAGTATGCCACTACGGAACCCGCAGCACTCCCCCGCCCCGGCCCCACATATACACCCATCTCCCTGCCTGATTTTATAAAATCGGAAACTATCAGGAAATAGCCTGCAAAACCCATGGTACGTATGGTGCTGAGTTCGAAATTAATTCTCTCCTGCAGTTCAGGAGATATACTGCCATACCTTACCCTGGCGCCGTCCATGGCAAGGGCAGCAAGGTATTCATCCTGGGAAGTGAAAGGCGGGGGAACGGCAAAATGAGGAAGCATGATATCCTGCGTAAGCCTCAGCAGTTCTATCTTATCAACGATTTCGGCAGTATTTTCGAGCGCCGCGGGAAGATCGCTGAACAGGGAAGCCATCTCTTCCCTCGTCTTGAAATAAAACTGGTCATTGTAAAAAGCAAAGCGCTTGCCGCCCAGGGCGGAATCTTCATCGCCCAGGGATCTGGAAGAAGGCGTGGATTGCTTCTCCCCTGTATTAATGCAGAGCAGGATATCGTGCGCATTATAATCATCCCTGCTTACATAGTGAGAGTCGTTGGTGGCAATCACTTTCACGTTGTATTTGGCGGCCAGCTTCAGCAGTACCTGATTGGCTTTTTCCTGCTCGGGGATATTATGCCGCTGCAATTCCACATAGTAATCCTGGCCAAAAAGGTCAAGCCACCATTTAAAAGCTGCCTCACCGGCTTCCTCTCCTTTTCTCAGGATAGTTCTCGGCACCTCCGCCGCAAGGCAGCAGCTGGTGGCAATAAGGCCTTTATGGTAGCGGACAAGAAGCTCCTTATCTATCCGCGGGTATTTCCCGTAAAGGCCTTCGATATACCCGAGAGAACAGAGCTTTACAAGGTTACGGTATCCCTCCGCATTTTTGGCAAGCAGGAGCTGGTGGAAGCGCTGGTCCTTATCATCCCTTGTAAACTGCCGCTTATGCCTGTCTTGCACGAGGTAAAACTCGCATCCTACAAGCGGCTTGATGACGGGCGGAGCGCCGGGAATATTGTATTTTCCGGCTTCTGCAACAAATTTGAAAACCCCGAACATATTGCCGTGATCGGTGATGGCAATAGCGGGCATTTTGTTGTCCACCGCTTTCCTGTACAGGTCGGGGATTGACGAGGCCCCGTCAAGCAGGGAGAACTGGGTGTGGACATGAAGGTGTGAAAACTGGGGCATGGTTTAAATGAAGCAGGGAAAAGGATGCAGCCCTTAACCGCTTGTATAATTAAAGAAATAACAGATTGGTTTACCTGCCGTAAAAATAAAAATATTACACCTGTTTTATGCAGATGTTGATAACTTTAGCGGAAGAGTCCCGCCTGTAAAATTTATCAGAAATTATCTGTTACAGGGTGCTGTAATCCGCCTTTGCGTTCCGCTATGGCGGACGAGAAGGCCTGGTTTAATTCCCCGCAGCTTGTTCCTGGGTTAATACCAATTTATTCACTTCAACTTACCAATTGGGTCGATAGTGTCAGTTTCAACCATAAGCATAACTGTCTTCTGCGGCGCCCTTGTCTTGTGCATGACACCTTTTGAGACAGTCATACCCTCGTTAGGATTCAGCTCAACAGTCTTGTCTTCCAAATCAATAAAAAGTTTTCCGCTTAAAACGAAAAAGAACTCATCATCTTCATCATGCTTGTGCCAGTGATATTCGCCTTCAACAATTCCAATTCTCACAACGCTGTTATTAACTTTAGTCAGCGTCTGATTGAACCATTTGTCGGCACAATCTGCAATTATTTTATTGACATCTATTAATTCATGATGGCCGTATCTGATATCCATTCGCTGGTTATAATTGAATTCCATACTCATATATTTTAATCCGCCTTCGCGTTCCGCTATGGCGGACGAGAAGGCCTGGTTTAATTCCCCGCAGCTTGCTGCGCAATGATGATCAAATTTCCTTAAGATACCTCGCTGCTTGCGACGAGGTAGTTCATTTGATTTTGATTTATGACTCTGGCATTACTACAAGCGCACACCGATAACAAGAATATCATCTACCTGTTCCGTTCCTGCTTTCCAATTCTCCACAAAGTTGTCGAGATACAGTTCCTGGTCCTGCATTGATTTGTCCTGAATGGAAAGTAAAACTTCTTTGAACTTTTTTGTCGTGATTTTTTTATTTTCTTTTCCGCCGAATGTGTCTGCGTAGCCGTCTGTTGAAATATAAAAGGTGTCACCCCGCTGTAACTGTACAATGTGGGTCTCGAAGTGTTGGCTGTCCTCTGTTAGACCGCCAATTGCTTTTTTAGTCGCCTTGATTTCTTCAACTGCTGTAGATCCGTTACGAACAATCCATAAGGGACGGTTTGCGCCAGCGTATTTTATGACACAACTGCCTGTGGTAAGCGAACAAAGAGCAATGTCCATCCCGTCACGCGTTGATTCATCGCTGCCTGTCTGTCGAAGCGAAGATTTTATTCCTTTATTAAGATGTGAAAGAATTTCGGAAGTGTCTGCGCTATGTGCCAAAGCGTCATCTAACTTTTCAGAACCAATCATACTCATAAATGCTCCGGGAACTCCGTGTCCTGTGCAGTCAGCGGATGCAATGAACACCTCCCCCTCTATCCCCCTCGCGGAGGGGGACATGGGGGAGGAATTTTTATGGAAGTAATAAAAATCTCCGCTTACAATATCTTTTGGTTTGAAAAGCACAAATGACTCAGGCAATGCTTTTTGAATTTCTTTTATGGATGGAAGTTTTGCCTGCTGAATTCTTTTTGCATAATTAATGCTGTCGGTAATTTCTTTATTCTTTTCTTCCACAACTTTCTTTTGCTCAACTATGATTACTGTTGCCCTGCGCACTTCTCCGGCAAGTTCTTTGGCTCGCACACGAAGCCGTCTGCCGTTCCACAACACAATTAAAACAATTGCTCCGGTTAACGATAAAATATAAACTGAATACATCCACCAGGTGCGCCACCATGGCGGAAGAACTTTAAAGGTGTAAGTGGTGGGCTTGCTCCAGATTCCTTCGGGGCTTCGGGCTTTTAGCCTGAAGGTATATGTGCCTTCGTGTATGTTTCCGAATGTGGCGGAAGTTTTTTC
Organism: Bacteroidota bacterium; assembly: GCA_023251555.1. GTDB lineage: Bacteria > Bacteroidota > Bacteroidia > AKYH767-A > JAHEYN01 > JAHEYN01. Next base: position 139,213 of record JAHEYN010000005.1, read on the forward strand.
AGTGAGCGGACTCCACTCATTATCATAGCCCTCTAAAATATATTGATAGCGCACTAAAAAGTTTCTGCCGGTTTCTATGGCTATGAAATCAAAAGTTACATTGTTGTGGTTGTATGGAAGAACAAGATTTTCGGGAAGAGGATACCATTTTGCAATCCCATCAAATTTTATATCTCCGAATTTCTTTTGCAGTTCTGAGCGCGCTTCACCGTTTAATAATCTTCCATAAGTCATAACCTCTTGCTGTGCCCGGACTGCACTGTCCTTTTCTATGAAATTATAGAAGCAAATATTCTCCTCATTTATTTTTACGCTTTGAATAAATAAATCGGGGGGCTTATTATTTTTTTTTATTTCCGAAGGGTCAAAACACACCAGACTCGTTTTGTCACTGCCCGTTGCAATCCATATTATTCCCTTACTGTCTTTGTACATGGCGTTTTGCCCTACGTTCACATCTTTTACGGGATAGCCCGTTTTGCTGTTGTAGATTTCAATAACAGGGGTGTAGTTTTTCAAGTCTTCGCTGTGCAAAGAATTTTGTGATGGTATGTTTTTATTTGTGTTTTCTGTCTGAAACTTTGGCGTGAAGGAAATCACCACCGCCACACCAAAGTTTGTTCCTATAACTATGTTCTCTTGTTCATCAATAACAATTTGAGTAACCACATTATCAGGCAAACCATTTTCGGTGGTGTAATTCGTAAAAGATTGCCCATCGTAGCGCGATACACCTCCTCCATATGTACCGAACCAGAGATTTCCGCTTTTATCTTCGGCGATGCTCCTTACAACATTATTCGCCAGCCCCTGCACGGTGGTGTAATTCGTAAAGGATTTCCCATCGTAGCGCGATACCCCTCCTCCATCTGTACCGAACCAGAGATTTCCGCTCTTATCTTCGGTGATGATTCTGACAACATTATTCGCCAGCCCCTGCGCAGTGGTATAATTCGTAA
>JAHEYN010000006.1:0-66629 GCA_023251555.1 Bacteroidota bacterium
ATGCAACCGGGTGTTCAGAATTTAAAGCTGCTGTAATTACCAATGCCAACGGGCCGCAGGTTGCCGTTAACTCTGTAACCGATGTAAGCTGCAAAGGCGGGAATAATGGGGCGATAGATGTCAGTGTTTCCAATGGTACGCCTCCTTACACCTATTCATGGTCCAACGGCAGCGTGACTCAGGATCTTTACTATCTGTATGCAGGGCCTTATGAGTTAACTGTTACCGACGCCAGCGGCTGCCAGGGTGTGAAAAGTATTGATGTGAATGAACCGGCCAGCGCACTTGCACTCTCTGTTTCAACCACAAAAGCATCCTGCGGACTTGCTGACGGCAGCGCAAGCGTTGCTGTTTCCGGAGGTACAGGCCCTTATTCCTACCAGTGGTCCAATAATGTTACAACTTCCGCAAATAACGGGATTGCCGCCGGGGTTTACAGCGTTACGGTAACCGATGCAAACGGATGTTCAGACTCTACTTATGCTACTGTCAGCAATAACGGCGGGCCTGTTGTAACCATCAACGCAGTTACTAACGGAGATTGCATCAATGGCATTGGCGGGGGCATTGACATCTCCGTCACGGGCGGAACTCCCTCATACACTTACAGCTGGTCCAATGGATCCGTTTCTCAGAACCTTACGGGAATTATGACAAGCGGGATTTACAGTGTTACGGTAACCGACCAGGGAGGGTGTATCACTTCTGCCGCCGCTTCCATTAACATGGTGCCTCCCTCTGTCGTACCCATCTGTATCGTAACTGTGGATACCATCACAAACAGGAACCTGCTGGTATGGGAAAAAACGGCCGGTCTGAAGATTGCTTCATATAATGTTTATAAGGAAAGCACCCAAAGCGGGGTATATTACAAAATCGGCTCCGTGCCCTTCAATGCACTCAGCGTTTTCTATGATTCGGTATCCAATCCCGACATAAGATCATGGAGATATAAGATCTCGGTTGTTGACTCCTGCGGTAATGAGTCGGCCCTCAGCGCCTCTCATAAAACGATGCACCTGACTATCAACCAGGGTATATCCAACAATATCAACCTGATTTGGGACAACTATGAAGGACTGGCCTTCGGCACTTATTATGTATACAGGGATACTGTTCCGACTACTGTTACACAGATTGACTCCATCCCCAATAATATATTCACTTATACTGATAACCTGCCTGCGGCTTTCCAGAACAAGAGTCTCTACTATAAAATCGGTATTGTTTATCCTGCAGGGTGTAACCCAACCATGAAGGCACAGAGCTATAATTCTTCCAAGTCCAATACGGCTAACCAGATTCCCGGCTATCAGTCTGTTAACATGACTGACAGCCAAAGCAGTCTGAACCTGTATCCCAATCCTTCGTCCGGGACAGCGGCTTTTGAACTTGAAATGCCCGGCAAACAAAACGCGACAATCAGGATATATAATCTTGAAGGACAGCGGGTTTATTCAGAACGTCTGGGGTATGCTTCCTCTGTAAGAAGAACTCTTAACCTCGGAATTTATGGCGAAGGTATTTATACGCTGCAGGTAATCACAGACCGCGGTGTTATCAATAGGAAAGTTGCCGTTGTAAAATAACCCGGGGAGTATTCCTTAACAATATAGCCCGGCTCTGCTATTCGGCGAGCCGGGTTATTTTTTACCTTTGTCCCGCTACAATACACGCTGCCAATAATGCAAGCTGCCGTCATTAAGCATTTTACCCCCTTAATTTTCTGTTTTCTTTTTCTCCCTGCCTTCTCACAGGAAAACCAGGAGAAAGGGTATTTTGATGTCCGTAATTACAGCCCGAAAGAATACCACGCCAAAACGCAGAACTGGTCCATTGTTCAGGACAACAGAGGCGTCATGTATTTCGGGAACCAGGAAGGAGTACTGGAATATGACGGAGAAAACTGGCAACTGATCCGTGTTGAAGACAGGGTTGTGCGTTCCCTTGCGATAGATAACAAAGGAGTCATTTATGTGGGAGCGAGCGGTGAGTTCGGGTACTTAAAACCGGATAAGCACGGGCAGATGCAATACCAGTCACTGCTGAAGTACTTAGATGCAAAGGATAAAGAATTTGTAGATGTATGGAAAATCCTCGTCACCGGTAAAAACGAAGTTTATTTCCAGGCATCCAATAAGATTTTCCGCTGGAACGGAAATACCCTTAAGGTGTGGAATGCAGACCGGTCTTTTCATCTTATGTTTTATGTAAAGGGCTCTCTTTATGTAAGACAAAGGGATATTGGAATGATGAAGATGATAAATGATCAGCTCGTGCTTTTACCCGGGGGAGATTTGTTTGCCGGAGAGTCCGTATATTTTATGATTCCCTACACGGACTCCAGAATCCTGCTTAACACCCGTTCGCACGGATTGTTCCTGATGACACCCGGGTCGTCCGATTTTTTCTCCAGCACAGGGAATAGTTCACAGTTCACGCGGGTGGTCCCGTTCAGTTCGGAAGCCAATAATTTTTTTGTTAACAGCCTCATTTATAACGGCATCAGCCTCAATGATAACTCCTACTCCATAGGAACCCTGAATGCGGGAATAGCCGTAATTGACACTTCAGGAAAACTCCAGGCAGCCCTTGATAAAAACAGCGGTCTCCAGGATGCAACGGTATTTTACCAGTACCTGGACAACGAAAAGAACCTGTGGCTTGCCCTGAACAATGGCATTTCTAAAATTGGTATCAGCGACCCTATTACAAAATTTTCTGACAGGAGCGGGCTTGAAGGCACTATCCAGGCTATTGCAAAATATAAAGGAATACTTTTTGTCGCTACCAATCTCGGAGTGTTTTTCCTCGAAAAAAAATCTGCAGAAAAATCTATAACACAATCCTCAATAGATCACGGGGGATTCAGCAGGGTTAAAGAGCTTAACTCGGAGTGCTGGGATCTGCTGCCTTTTAAAAACGGGGAAAAAGATGTACTGCTTGTAACCACTAATGACGGTGTTCTTGAAATAGACGGGGACAAGGTTACACAAGTGTGTAAAGGAAATGCAACCGTTTTTTACAGGTCGGTATACGACTCCCTTCGTGTTTATATCGGCCTCGCAGACGGACTCTGTTCCATATACAGGGAAAAAGACGGATGGCGTTATGAAGGCCGGGCGGATGGGATAAACGAAGATATCCGCAGCATCGCTGAAGAAAAAGACGGCAACCTGTGGCTGGGAACCAATAACGCAGGAGTCTTCAGGGTTACAATTGTCCTGAACAATCACCGGATAGACGACCTGCAGGCAACCACCTATGGAAAAGCAGAAGGACTGCCTGACTCTGCCATGATGGTTCAGCAGGTAAATGGCTCCACCATTTTTGCAACGGGAAAAGGACTCTACCGCTTTGTACCGGGCGCGCAAGGGAGAAAAATCTTCCTTCCTGACACCAGCTTCGGGTCTTCCTTTGCAGATACCTCAAGACACATTCACCGCATCATCCAGGACAAAAACGGCAAAATATGGATGGTAACGATTTCCAACGACCTGAAAAATCCCCAAATCGAAATAGGCTATACACATCTTGCCGGCAACGGGAAGTATGAGTGGGTTGCAACCCCCTTTATCAGTATAGCCAGAGAAGTAGTGCATGCCATATTCCCCGATAGCGGGGGTATTGCATGGCTGGGAGGTCCTGACGGACTGTTCCGCTACGACAGCCGGGTCGGTAAAAGTTATGTGCAGGAATTCAATACCCTGATTCGGAAAGTCGTTGCGGGAAGGGATTCCGTGATATTCTCAGGCGCTTACTTTGATGAGAATAACGTGGCCTCGTTATCCCAGCCCGAACAAATGAAAATGTTCCTTCCCTATTCCAATAATTCTCTCGCTTTTCTTTTTGCAGCTCCCTGTTTTGATGATGAATCCAGTACCCGGTATAGCTATAAACTCGACGGCTTTGACAAAGACTGGAGCCAGTGGAGAAAAGAATCCAAAGCGGTTTATACGAACCTTCCCGAAGGACAATACTTCTTCAGGGTAAAAGCAAAAAACATCTATGGGCATGAAAGCACCGAGGCTGTATATGAGTTTACGCTTCTTTCGCCCTGGTACCGGACAATATGGGCTTATGTCAGTTATGTTCTTCTGCTGATTGGGGTCGTATACGGAGCAATCACGTTCTCTACCCGCGGACTGAAAGCTATTATTAAAGAGCACACGGCCGAGATAGTAAAGCAGCGCGATGAAATCGGGCTGAAAAACAAAGATATCACCGACAGTATCAATTATGCCAAAAGAATACAGGAAGCTATACTCCCTGCCAGGGAGTATTTCAATACGCTGCTGCCGCAGGGATTTATTTTGTTTAAACCCAAAGATATTGTCAGCGGGGATTTTTACTGGCTCACCGGGAAAAACAACCTTGCGCTTGTTGCCGCAGTTGACTGCACAGGGCATGGTGTTCCGGGTGCCTTTATGTCCATGATAGGAAATGCGCTCCTCAACGAGATTGTAAATGAAAAAAGTATCACCGTCCCTTCGGAGATTCTCGAACATCTCCGGGAAGGCGTGATCAAAGCTCTCCGCCAGAGCGGCAAAGAGGGAGAATCAAAAGACGGAATGGATATTTCCCTGTGCACCGTTGATTTCGACGGGAAGGAATTGCAGTATGCAGGAGCTTATAACCCGCTCTGGATAGTCCGCGGGGAAAATGGAAGAACCCGGGAAATGATAGAAATAAAGGCAGATAAATTCCCCATCGGGATAAGTGACAATAATAACTATTTTACAAATCATCGTATCCCTCTTCAGAAAGGAGATTCGGTCTATCTCTCCTCTGACGGGTTTGCCGATCAGTTCGGGGGAAAAGAAGGCAAAAAGTTTATGCGGAAAAACTTAAAGACTCTTTTTATGGAGATGGCATCACTTCCAATGCAGGAACAGGAAAAGACATTGTTAAAAAAGTTTGATGAGTGGAAAGGGCACTATTCCCAGGTAGATGACGTTCTCGTAATCGGATTCAGAATTTAATCAGCGTTCATTTCAAATAACAATCTCAATATTTTAAACTCCATCTTATGAAAAAAATCTTCTTGTTTACAGGACTCCTGACCGGAATCGCATTCCTTTCGCACGCACAGGTAAAACTGCTTGAAAAAGTGGAACGCAGAGGCGGCGAATTGCTTATCCCATATGAAAAATACCAGCTCGCCAACGGCCTTACCATTCTCATTCACGAGGATCACTCAGATCCTATAATACACATTGATGTAACTTATCACGTCGGCTCCAGCCGCGAAGAGCTCGGCAAGTCAGGATTTGCACATTTTTTCGAACATATGATGTTCCAGGGTTCTGGGCATGTTGCCGACGAACAGCACTTCCGTATTGTGTCAGAAGCAGGAGGTTTGCTCAACGGGAACACTAACAAGGACAGGACGATCTATTATGAGACCCTCCCCAGCAACCAGCTTGAAGTGGCGCTATGGCTTGAGTCGGACCGGATGGCTTTCTTTCTTGATTCTGTTACCTCCCCCAAATTCGAAGTGCAGCGGGCTACGGTAAAAAATGAACGCGGGCAGAGAACAGATAACCAACCCTATGGCCGTGTAAATGAGAAAGTATGCCAGGCTCTCTACCCTTATAACCATCCCTATTCCTGGCCTACCATAGGATGGATGGAGGACCTCGACAAAGCCAATTTAGATGATTTGCGGCAGTTCTTCCTCCGCTTTTACGGACCTAATAATGCGGTGCTCACCATTGCAGGAGATGTAAATCCTGCAGAAGCACTGAAGCTTGCCGAAAAATATTTCGGCAGCATCCCACGGGGACCGGAAGTGGGCATGCCGGAGAAAAAGCCTGTTACCATTGACAAAGACCGCTATATCTCTTACGAAGATAATATCCGGTTCCCCATGCTGGAAATGGTTTTTCCGACCGTTCCCGGGCATCATCCCGATGAGGCCGCCCTTGATGTGCTGGCAGATATCCTCGGGGGAAAGAAAAACTCCATCCTCTACAACAAGATAATCAAAACCCAGAAAGGCATCAGCACAAATGCCGAGCATCCTGCACAGGAACTTGCAGGAATGTTTACCTGTTCGGTAAGAACTTTTCCCGATAAATCGCTTGCGGAAATGGAACAGCTCATCAGGGAATCCCTCTCCGATTTTGAAAAACGGGGAGTCACAGAAGAAGACCTTGCAAGGTATAAAGCGGGATACGAAGCCAATCTCGTCAGTTCGCTTGCAAGCCTCAGCGGGAAGGTGGGAATGCTCGCCATCTACCAGACATATGCCGGTAATCCGAATTATATCACGGAGGATATTGCCCGTTATTCAAAAGTAACACAGCAGGATGTCATGAGGGTATATAACCAATACATAAAAAATAAACCGGCAGTGATCCTCAGCGTTTATCCCAAAGGTAAACCGGAGGCTGCCGCAAAACCGGATAATTACACCCCTGACAAAGGCCCGGCGCGGACTGCTTCCTCTGCCGCAACTCTTCCATACAACAGGACTGCGGATAACTTTGACCGCAGCAGGAAACCTGATGCAGGACCGAATCCGGTAGTGAAGGTTCCGGACTTCTGGACAGATTCTTTCCCTAACGGGCTGAGCATGATCGGGATGCAGCATTCTGAAATTCCCATGGTGCTCATACAGCTTTCCGTGGAAGCCGGGCACAGGAATGAAGCAAATGACACTTCCATGGCAGGGATCGCACAGATGATGGCCAGTCTGTGGAACGAAGCGCTGCCTGCCGATGAACTCGAAAAACTCGGCAGCAGCATTTCCGTTGCATCCAGCGAACAATACATTGCGGTTACAATTTCATCACTCCTGAAAAATCTGCAGCCTACCCTCGAACTGGCAAAAAAATGTATACTGAAACCTGCGTTCAGTGAAAAAGAATTTGACAGGATTAAGAAGCAGCAATCCGAACGCATCGCCAACCAATCCACCCAGCCGGTTGTGATTGCCGATAATGTTTTCAGGAAGTTGCTTTACGGGAATAAACATATCTATTCCATTCCAGCCATAGGGACTAAGGGAACCGTTCATAACATCTCATTCGAGGATGTGGTATCCTATTACCACAGGAATATCTCCCCGGGCACTTCTAAACTTATCATTGTGGGCGATGTCAGCCACGATCAAATAATTCCCGCTCTTAAATTTTTACGCAAGTGGAAACCTGTTCCTGTCAGCATCCCGCCACTTCCGGGCACCCCTGCTATAGACTCTGCAAGAATTTACCTTGTTGACAAAGAAAACGCCCCCCAGTCTGAGATACGGGTGGGCTATATGGCAATGCCTTATGACGATGCAGGAGATTATTACAAAGCTACCCTGATGAACTACTCCCTCGGCGGAGCATTTAACAGCAGGATTAATCTTAATCTCCGTGAAAACAAAGGCTACACCTACGGCGCACATTCTGCTTTCTATGGAGACAAAAATGCTGCTCCCTTTATCGTATCCGCAGGAGTGAGAGCCAATGCCACAGACAGCTCCGTAACAGAAATCATGAAGGAGATTATTAACTTCCGGGAAAAGGGAATCACCCCCGAGGAACTTGGCTTTACAAAAAAGTCTATCGGGCAGGCAGATGCCCTGAAGTACGAAACCCCTGCACAGAAAGCGGGTTTCCTCAGGAGAATAATCCTGTATCACCTCACAAAAGATTTTGTTGACCGCCAGCAGAATGTACTGCAAAATATTACCAGGGAAGAAATTGACGTTGTCGCGAAAAAGAATCTCCCCTACGAGAAAATGGCAATTGTGGTGGTGGGAGATAAAAAGCGGATAAAAAACGGGTTGCTGCAAACAGGTTATCCCCTGATAGAATTGGATATGAACGGGAATGTGAAGTAAAAGACACAAAGATCCCTTCACCTGATGACTCAAAAGGGCATGAGTCCGACTTCTTACCGGTTCAGGCAAATGACTGACACATACAGGCTTCCGGCAGCATTTTCGCTACTCTCTATCACATTTCTCTTGTCCGTATTTCCTGATCCTGTTTTTTCTCAATGTGCCAACGGAGGTATTCCTTCCGGCAGCGAACTTGTTGCCAATGGTAATTTCAGCGTGGGGGATAGTGGCTTCAGCAGCAGCTATACCTATTGCAATACCGCCAACTGTCTTTTCCCGGAAAGTTATTATACCGTGGCAACGACACCATCTTTTTATCATCCTTCCTTTACCGGCGCTGACCATACCACAGGTTCCGGGAACTTCATGATAATTAACGGGGCCAGCACTGCAGGCGTTTCGGTATGGTGCGAAACTTTTAGTGTTACGCCCGGGACCGATTATCTTTTTTCAACATGGGTATGTACGCTCAAATCCGCGAACACTGCCAAACTCCAGTTTTCTATCAATGGTGTTCCCCTTGGCAATATTTTCAATGCACCCATCCTTACCAACTGGTGGCTGCAGTTTTTTTCTACATGGAATTCCGGGACGGATACTGTTGCCACCATCTGCATTGTGAATCAGAACACGGTAACCAACGGGAATGACTTCGGGCTGGATGACATTTCCTTTCAGCCCTGCACCTGCGCTGCCAATGCAGGTCCGGATATGTCTGTATGCTTGGGGAACAGCGTCACGCTTACAGCCACAGGAGGGGGAAGTTATTTATGGAACACCACAGCCGCCGCATCTTCTATTACGGTTTCCCCGGCACTCACTTCTGTTTACACGGTTACCGTAACTGCAGGCAGCACTAACGGCTGCACCGCTTCTGACTCAGTGAAAGTTACCGTGTTGTCCCTCCCTCCCGCCGCCGCGGGACCTGACACACAACTGTGTGCGGGCGACAGCACGCTGCTTACTGCATCAGGCGGAACAAGTTACCTGTGGAACACATCTGCAGCTACATCTTCCATTATGGTAGCTCCCCCCTCATCTGCTGTCTACTGGGTTTCTGTATCCGACGGAACATGTGCTGCCGTTGACTCTGTAAGTGTTACTGTGCTGCCGCTCCCGCCGGTAAGCGCTGGTCCGGATACCTCTTTCTGCATGGGCGACAGCATTACGCTCACAGCTACCGGTGCTTCCGCGTATTTATGGAACACTTCGGAAACAACACTATCTGTCAAGGTAGCCCCTTCTCTGCCTGCCATGTATTATGTCACCGGTACGGATGGGAACTGCTTTGCCACAGACACTGTGGTTGTAACCCCGCTTGCACGCCCTCTTATCAGTGCCGGCAGCGACACTGCTATCTGCCCCGGCGACAGCCTTGTCCTTACAGCTTCCGGAGGCACGGCATATCTCTGGAACACAATGCAGGCAACAGCATCTGTCACAGTTGCGCCTTCTTCCCCGTCAGCTTACTATGTTACCGGAACAGATGGCAAATGCTTCGCCTCAGACACGGTTTTTGTTATGCTGAGAACCCCGCCTGCCGTTACAGCCGGCAGCGATACCCTGATATGTTCAGGAAACAGTGTGGTGCTGAAAGCCTCGGGTGGAATAACATATATATGGAGTACTTCCGGAACAGCGGACTCTATCCTGGTAACTCCTGCATCAACCGCCGTTTATACAGTAACCGGCACCGATGGAGTATGTTATGCATCGGATTCAGTCATGATTACAGTGGACCAGGTAACTGCTGATGCAGGGCCTGATGTGCATATCAGCAGGGGGCAATCCATAACCCTGGGAACAGGAAATTCTTATTCCTGCTCCTGGAACCCCTCTTCCGGATTGAGTTGCGATTCCTGCTGTCCTGTTTCTGCAAGGCCGGATACTACTACTGTTTATGTTCTTACCGTAACGGACTCAGCAGGGTGCTCTTCTTCGGATACGGTAACGGTTTACGTGGATGAAACCTGCGGAACATTATATATCCCCAATGCATTTTCTCCCAATGATGACGGACAAAACGACCGGCTGTTTGTGAGGGGAAATTGTATCACGGAAATTCTGTTTGAAGTATATGACCGCTGGGGAGAAAAAGTCTTTGAGACGCATGATGTATCGAAGGGCTGGGACGGGCGATGGAATGGAAACCCCATGAATGAACAGGTGCTGGCTTTCTGTCTTAAGGCTCTGTTCAGCGACGGAAGCAGCATTGTAAAAAAGGGTACCGTCTCTCTCCTGCGTTAACCTTCCGGGCTCAGTTTATTCCCGCCTTTCTCTTCAGTATCTGGGCAAAAGGCCTGTTTTCAATCTTGCTGTCCAGCCAGGAAATAAAATCGAAATATTCGAGGGCTTTCCTTTCAAATTTTTGTCCTGTAATCTTCAGGAGGGCACTGCGCAATTCCATAAACTCCTCACGAAACTCTTCCCTGGAAATAATCTTAGGCAGGCGTCTTCTCATGAAATTAAGGATAAGCTCTTCAAACTTATACAGGCGTTTCTTCTTGTCGAAAAACTGATACGCTGATTTCACAATGTATTCAAGGAATATCTGGTCGCCCAGTTCAAAGTGAATCACCAGGTTAAGCAGGCGGGCGAAGCAGTAAATATCATATGCCATGTGAATTGCCGAGGTGTCGTTGAGAATCCTGTTAATCCAGTGCTTGGCTTTCGTGTAATCGCCCATGCCGAAGTATATAACACCGGCATTATAACAAATGTTCAGTTCAGCAGTCTTGCTGATGGTACTTTTGAACTTTTCAAGATTTTCATTTGCTTCCTGTATGAGGGCTTTTCCTTTTTCAAATTCACCCGTAGTGGTATAAAGCAATGTTTCCTGTACAAAAACATTGATAAACACCCTTTCCTGCATGGATTTTGATGTAACCCGTATGGCTTTCAGTTTGGAGATGGCATGAAGACACTCTTTGTATTTCTTCAGCCTCCTCAGGTCTTCAATGAAATTATTCAGTGTAACGATGTACGAAGCGGGGTTTTCCCTGATGTCCCCTGTGCGTGCCTCCATCAGGCTGATCAGTTTTTTATTATTGAGATAGGCATTGCGGTAGTCATCTTTCATAAAGTAGTACAGCCAGTGCGAATAATAAAAATGGAATTTCGACCTGTAGGACAGCGTATTAATATTTTTCCTGAAAAGCGGGTGCTTCATTACGGTATTGAACCAGCGCTCTTCCGGGGATGTCCTGATAGCTCCCTTGCGGTTATAGAATAAAAACATCCTGAAAGAAAGACTCCAGAAATCATTTTCCGTCGTGAGCTGGCTCAGAACGGCGGAAGTGCTGTCATGAAGATCCGTAACCGATTGATCCCCTGACCGGAACCCAAGCTGGCGTTGCATGAGCATCTTTTCTATTTTTTTTACCTCCAGCATCTGGATAGGGCGATCCCGCTGAATGGCAAGCTTCTTAGCCCTCGCTGCCACCTTCCCGCACTCCTTGTACAGGCCTTTTTCATAGAGTATTTCAGCGTAATGAATCAGCTTCCTGAGTTTCGATTCTGCGGAATTATTCGCATGGAATACATCAAGACTTCTCAGGATGATTTCATATAAGTACTGCTTGTGCACCCTCAGGTGCCGGATAAAACTTTCTCCAGCAAATACAGTGCGAAGAGCAGACTCATCATAAGACTTCTGCTTCTCTACGGCATTGAAAAGACGGATATATACATTCATCTTCCGGGCAGTATGTCTCTTTGCAAAAAGTTTGAAGTACCTTTTCTCCTGCTTGCTCAGGGCTTTGATAAGTAAAAACAGGCTGCTTGATTTATTCATTACTATGAATGATTATACTGTAAATATAGATTATATTATTGTATTTACAATTTTAGATTTTTGCTTTTTGAGGTATTGAATTTCTCCCGTAATTCCAATTACCATATTTTTGTATGCTGGTTGTATCTTTACGGAAACATATGAAAAGATCCCTTATCTTATTTACCTCATTGACCTTTGCAGTATGGAGTTACTGCTTTGCCCTCAGCCAGGGTCCTCTGAGCCCTTCTTCAGGGGTTTCCGTGCCAAGGGCAGGATCCAATGCTCCCTGGATGACTCCCGGGAATGTAACGGTAAGCGACAATGCTTATGCCGAATGCAGTGTTGACCCCGGAACCAACGTTAGTGAGTATCTCGAAGCTACCGGCTTCGGGTTTTCCATTTCGGGTACTGCCACAATTGACGGCATTACCGTTGAAATAGAGAAAGGGAGCCTGCTTTCCGTTACGGATGAGATTGTAACACTGATTTCCTCGGGCTCAAATATCGGCACCAACCACGCTCTTGCCTCAACCTGGCCGACCTCCTTTACTTATGTGAGTTATGGAGGCTGTTCGGACCTCTGGGGAGCAACCCTTACCCCTGCTATCGTGAACAGTCCAACTTTCGGGATACGCCTTGCTTACACCAAGACCATCTGCCCGGCCTGCGTTTCCTACAACCCGGATGTGGATCATATAAGAATAACCATTTGCTACAGCGCTTCCCTTCCGGTTGAGTTGCTTGATTTCAAGGCCACTGCTGAGCCATCCGGAAACAGGATAAATATCACCTGGAACACAGCCTCCGAAACCAACAGTGATTATTTCCTGCTGGAAAAGAGTTATGACGGGGCATTATTTGAAACAATCGCTGAAATAAAGGCCGAGGGGAATTCCACTGCAGGGCAGCATTATTCTTTCACGGACATATACCCGCTCTCCAGATGGAGAGAAGAAGGAGGAGAGGTCTGTTACCGCCTCCGGCAATTCGATTATAACGGTAATTTTATTTTGTCTCCCGTCACCATGGCGAAGGTCCATATTGCCGGCAGCGGTTTTTGCGTCTTTCCCAATCCGGTCCCTCTCAACAATCCTGTAATCATACAACTTCCGGAGAATTTCAGGGGAGAAAAACTGTCTGTTGTTTTGCATGACCTTTCCGGGCGAAAAATTCCTTGCCCCGGTATGCCTGCATCCCATGGTGGATTGATATTATATCCCGCAGCAGAACCTGGCATATACCCATACATTATAACAATTGACGGATACCCTGTGCAGGAAGGGAAACTGATGGTAAAGTAGCTGCAGTTGCACTATGCAGCAGCCTTTCTTTTCATAATCTCTGCAAAAGACTTCTTCTCTATCTTACTCTCCAGCCAGGAGATTACATCAAAATATTCCATGGCTTTTTTCTCAAAAGGGTCGGAGGTGATCCGAGTGAGTTCGGCTTTCAGATCTTTGAAGGAAGCCAGCAGTTCCTTTTCGGAAGAAATCTTCGGCACTCTTTTCCGGATAAAGTCAAGAACTGCAGTCTCCACCTTGTAAAGCTTGTTTCTCTTGAGAAGGAAACGGTAGGTGGATTTCACAATATATTCCAGGAGGTCCTGGTTGCCCAGTTCAAAATGCACAACCAAGCTGAAGATCCGTGCAAAGCATTGCAGGTCCTCGCGAAAGTCGGCCTCCGTCTCATTAAGTATGCGGTTAAGCCAGCGGCTGGCATCGGAATATTTCCTGCACCCGAAATGCAGGTATGCAATGTTGAACCATGTGATCAGCCGGTAAACTTTTTCGACCTTCACCGACAGGCTTTCAAACATCGGCAGATCCTCGTTCGCTCTTGCAAGCCCATGTTCAAATTCCCCCTTCTCAATATACATCGCAAGTTCATTGGGGAAAGAGAAAATGAAAATACGCAGACGGAGGAGGATTGATCTGGCGGGAATGGCCCTTAGTTTCTTCAGGGTGTCTATCACTTCGTCATACTTTCTCAGCTCCCCGCAGATCCTTATAAAAGTGGTGAGGGCAGGAATGTAAAGGGAAAGATAGTTGTGCATTTTCTGATGAGGATTGACTTCCGTCCACTCAACAACCTTTTTATACCATTTATAGCTTTCGGCAAGATTGCCCATCGCCCTGTAATACAGGCCGTAAGACTGGTAGTAGTACACCCGTCCTATATAGCTTTCAGGAAGATTTTTCCTGCTGAAAAGCGGGTTACTGATGATGGCCTCATATTTCACACGGTCTTCATGGCTGCGAAGTACATCGTCCTTTATGCTGAGGAGATACAATTGCTTGCCAAGCACCCAGTAATCGTTACTGTTTAAAATTCTTTCGCATGCTTCCTTCGTTTCCCGGTGGAGTGCATTGACATCCTGCTCATGCTGTGTCACCTTTCCCGACTCAATTTCGGAAGAAATAATCGCCTTTTCCCAATTGATGATTTCAAGAAGAGCAGGATATATCTCATAGCGGTATGCCTGTTTCTTTGCTTTCCCGAGTAGCTGCTTGCACTGTTCGTACAGGGCTTTTTCGAAAAGCGATTCCACATGCAAAAGGGTTTCCTTCAGTTCCCTCAGAGGGCTGCTCTCAGACCTGAAAGCCTGCAGGCT
Source organism: Bacteroidota bacterium (assembly GCA_023251555.1). Lineage (GTDB taxonomy): Bacteria > Bacteroidota > Bacteroidia > AKYH767-A > JAHEYN01 > JAHEYN01. The sequence continues at coordinate 14,221 of JAHEYN010000006.1, forward strand.
CTTAAGAATAAGCTTGTACAGGTAGCTTTTCAGGTTGGGAATCTGTTCGGACTTGAAAAGTTTATCATCCTCTATCTCCGAAGGATCGTATTTCTCCTGATGCTCAAGAAGGTCAAATAAATGCAGATATATTTTCCTGCCCTTCCTTGCATGCTGTGCAGTATAAAGCTTAAAGTATCTTTTTTCAGACCCGCTTAAAGCCTTGATAAGTTTATATAAATCCGTAGATTTTTTATATTTCATAAGTATAAAAGTATTAAAATTTTAATAAAAAGAAATTATATTTCTTATTTTATGCTTTCTGAAAGCGTATTTTTGTTATAAAAACATTTATATGTATGCGTTTAACTTAATAATTTTAAACCGTACTAAAAATAAAATCATACTACCTATGAAAATCTTAAAAATCACCCCGCCTTTCGCAATGTTGATTTTTTTATTTGCCGCTTTCCTGCTTCTATTCACAGGCAATATGCTCCCCGCCAATACGCCGGCAAGTCAAACACTTCCGTTTACGGGCGGAGGCTTTATTGAAAATAAAGGACAGTTTATTAACGACATGGGAAGGCCGGCAAATGATCTTCTGTTTAAAGCACGTTCCGGCGGAGTGGAGATCTGCATTACAAACCGCGGTATATCCTACATATTTAATAAAATCGCATGCGAAGAAGCAGGCAACGGCCTGCCGGGGAAAAAAGTGAAATCGTCTTCCCGCTCATGGGTTAATATGGTTCTTGAATCAGCCCGCATCCGGAAAGAAAATATTAAAATGCTCCTGCCCGAGGAAGGCTATAGTAATTACTTCCTTGCCCACTGTCCGCAGGGCATTACCAATGTAATGACTTATGATAAAATCCTGGTAGAGGAGGTCTATCCCGGCATTGACTGGGTAATATACAAAGACCCGGCAAAGGGATATAAGTATGATTTTATTGTGCATCCTGGCGCGGACGCAGCCAGCATCCATGCAAGGTATGAAGGCGTATGCCGGGCGCTTCATAGTGACGGAGGACAGTCGCTCAGGATAAGTACTGCCCTTGGAGAAGTTACAGAGGGCAAACTTTACAGCTATGAAGAAAAAAGCCTAAGGCCAGTTGGTTCAGCATACTCCGTAAATAACAGCAATGAGGTTACTTTCCGGGTTGCCGGATATGACCGCACCCAGTCCCTGGTTATTGATCCCCCCATGGGATGGTCTACCTATTATGGCTCAAACAGCAGCGTGGATGATATCTCTCAGGTGGTAACGGATGCTTCATCCAACATGTATGCTCTCGGGTATACTATCTCCAATACCTTCCCCACTCAAACGCTTGCCGGTGCGTATAACCAGGCTTTTGGAGGCAACGGCGAACTTGCTGTGCTGAAGTTTAACTCGGCAGGAACCCGTCTTTGGGTTACTTTTTTCGGGGGCAGCTCTCTGGAGTATTCGTTTGGTGCCTCTGTTGATGCAGCATCCGGGAACCTTTACGTAACCGGGTACACCCAATCCTCCGACTTCCCGCGTGTGACGCTTGGAGGAGGCGCCTATAACCAGAGTTCTCCTACTTCTTTAACTGATGCCTTTATATCAAGATTCAATGCATCCGGGGCACTGACATGGAGTACATTCTACGGAGGAAACGACGTGGATTACGGGCATGATATCGGAATTGATGTAAGTGGTAATTTTTATATCACGGGGGAAACGCAGTCTACCAACTTCCCTTGTCTGACTTACACTCCTGCTACAGCAGGGCAATACAACCAGAGCATTAAAGCCACCACAGGCGGGCAGGATGCCTTCATCCTGAAATTTGATAACGGCTGTGTCCGGAAATGGGCTACCTATTACGGAGGGGCGGGGGTTGCTTCCAACTCGGGCTGGGGCGCCACTGCCGACCCCGCCGGGAATATATATATTGCCGGTGTGACCAACTCTACTTCCTTTCCTACGCTGACCTATACCCCTGCCACCGCTGGTCAGTATAACCAGAGTACAATGGGATTCGGGGGAAGCGCATTTCTCCTGAAGTTCAGTTCAGCGGGGGTGCGTCAATGGTCAACCTACTACGGAAGCGGAGCCAGAAGCAAAGATGCAGTGACTGATCCATCGGGGAATCTATATGTTGTAGGTCTTACGCAAAGCGCATCCTTCCCTTACCTTGCATACTCTCCCGTTACCGCCGGACAATATAACCAGAGTACGCTTGCCGGGGGGCAGAATGCCTTTATACTTAAATTTAATTCCTCGGGAACAAGGCAATGGTCCACATACTACGGGGGCGAAAGTTGGGACGATGCACAGCAAATAGTTGTTGAAGGCTCAGGAACAATATATATCACCGGCTCCACTTATTCTACGGCTTTCCCGATTCTTTCTCAGGCAGGATCTTATAACCAGTCTGTGAATGCAAGCGCCCCAAGCGGAGGAACAACGGATGATTTTTATGTGCTGCAGATTAACTCCGCAGGAGTGAGGGAGTGGGCAACCTATCTCGGAGGAAACGATGATGAAAAAGCTTTCGATACCGGCTTCCTATACGGGATTGCAGTTGACGGGGGCAGCTGTGTATACGTCACAGGGGCAACCTCCTCTTCCGATTTCCCCCTTCAAACCCTATCCGGTGGCTATAACCAGGCATTCGGTGGTGTGCAAACCGGATTCATTACAAAATTCTGCACTGCAATATTGCCGCTTGAGATGCTTTCATTCAAGGGAGAAAGCAAGAGTGGCTTTAATCTCCTTGAATGGACAACAGCTTCTGAAAAAAACAACGACTATTTCGTTCTGGAACGGAGTGCTGACGGAGAATTATTTGAACCCGTGGGAAGGGTAAAAGGAGCAGGAAGCTCTTCTGAAAAACATTATTATGCCATGCGGGACGATGCTCCCTTTTACCCCGTCACGTATTACCGCTTACGCCAGAATGATTATGACGGTAACTACAGCTATACGGCTGTTATTACGGTAAGTGCTCCTTTCGAGGAATACGCAGTTATCTGCCCTAACCCTGCCAGGGAAGCAGCCTTTCTGTTGTGGCGATCGGAGAGCGATGCCATTGTAAATGTATGTATTGAGGACTTGCCGGGGAATCATATTTCACGCCAGGTGCTACACCTTCACAATGGGGAAAACCGTCTCCGGCTGGATGTTAAAGATCTGCCTCCCGGAATGTATATTCTGCAGACCGAGGGCCTCGGCGGAAAGCAAAGACTGAAGTTTATCAAACAGTAAGCAACTCCCTGCGTTCCCGTTTTACAATTTTCGCAAAAAGACTGAAGCGGAGTTGCTTCGCCTTTCCCGTATTGATATATTTTATATATTTGTCTGTCTGAAAAATAGTTTTGTCCATGAAAAAACACCTGTACATCCTGCTTCTCCCGGCGCTGCTTATTCCTCCGGTTTTATTTGCGCAAGACATACATTTTTCCCAGTATTATTATTCTCCTGCAACCATGAATCCTTCGATGGCAGGCGCTTTTAACGGAGATCTGCGTGCAGGCATTAATTATAAAGAGCAGTGGAAAAGTGTAGCGACTGCCTACAAAACCTCTGCAGCAGCGGTAGATGTGAAGATGTTCAAGAAAAAATGGACCAACGGGTTCGTGGGGGTCGGTCTTTCCTTCTTCAGTGACAAAGCGGGGGATTCTGAAATGGGAACCACACAGGTAAACCTCTCAGTTGCCAGTACCCGCTACCTGAATGAGTCCAACAGCATAGCCGCTGGCTTCCAGGCAGGATATGCCCAAAGGAGTTTCAGCTATGATAAGCTATACTGGGACAACCAGTATGACCCCAACAGCAGCACAGGGTATAACACAAGCCTCCCTTCGAATGAGTCATTTACAGCCACTAAGTTCCCGTTTTTTGATTTTGCCACAGGCGTATCCTGGAACTTCGGGCAGGGAGAGATGTATTCTACTGCCAACAATCAGTTTAAAGCTAATGCCGGCGTGTCTTATTACCATGTCAACAAACCCAAATACTCTTTCTACGGTGACCCTGACGAACGGCTGCACAGCAAGATTATCGTGCACGGGGGAGGATTAGTCGGCCTTAAGAACACCAACACTTCCGTGGTGCCCTCATTCTTTTATGCCCGCCAGGGCGGGGCCCAGGAAATTGTCTTCGGGACAAGCTTCCGTTATATGCTTAGCGAAGACTCCCGTTACACTGGCCGGATAAAAGAATCTGCCCTCTCGCTGGGAGGCCATTACCGGGTGGGGGATGCCATTATTGTTTCTACCATGTTTGAGATGTCCAACTATGCAGTAGGTATAAGCTATGATGTTAACACTTCCGGCCTGAAGGCCGCAAGCTCAGGGAAAGGCGGAATGGAATTCTTCCTCCGCTATATTACACCCAACCCATACAGTCGCAAAGGAAACTCCAACGTAAGATTCCTGTAAGCGAGAGAGAAGAAAAAAAACTACAAACAAAAGGCGTGAAGGATTTTCACGCCTTTTGTTTTTTTCTCCATCTTCCCGCACTCTCGCTCTCCGCACTCACTCTGATTTTCGTGGGGCTTAAATGGTATTTTGTCGAACTCTATTTTTTGAAAGAGCTGTTAGCGTTAAACGATAATTCTTAAAAGAAAAAAGTTTGTGTTTGAGTGTCAGTCCTGAGGAAAAAATCAGAGCGAGGCTGTTCGCTCTCGCTCTCTGCACCCGCTCTGATTTTTTGTGGGCCCACCTGGGCTCGAACCAGGGACCCACAGATTATGAGTCTGTTGCTCTAACCAGCTGAGCTATGGGCCCGAAATACACTCCCTATCGGGGATAGGAGAGGGGGCGAAATTATATATTTGCACTCAATTAAAAAAGTAGCATCATGATGTTGAGGGGTATCAGAAATATCATCTTTGACCTGGGGGGTGTGATCATCAATATTGACTACCACCTCTGTGTCGAAAGTTTTAGAAAAATCGGCATGGAGAATTTCGATTCTCTTTATTCGAAAGCACGCCAGAACGATCTTTTTGACCAGCTTGAAAAGGGGAGAGTTTTACGGAAAGATTTTTATAATAGGCTCCGGCCTTACCTCAAGAATAACGTGCATGAAGAGGAAATTGAGGCGGCATGGAATGCAATGCTGCTTGATATTCCCAAAGAAAGATTACTATTTCTTGAAAAGCTGAAGTCCAGGTTCAGGCTGTTTCTCCTCAGCAACACCAACGAGATACACCTGTCTGCCATCAATTCATACCTCCGCGCAGAACATAACCTTACAGGACTCTCTCATTTATTTGAGAAGGAATATCTTTCATGCCGGATAGGGATGAGGAAGCCTGACAGAGAATTATTTGATTATGTGCTTGCAGACAGCAGTATTTCGGCCGAAGAAACACTATTCATTGATGACTCTCCCCAACATATAGAAGGAGCTGCTCAATCCGGTATCCGGTCATACCTGCTGGAGAAAGAAAAAAGTATTAATGAACTCTTAACCCCTGATCTCCTGGCATAATTCCACCAGTACTCCATTGGCACTTTTCGGGTGAATAAAAACAACCATTTTGTTATCCGCCCCGGGTCTGGGTTTATCGTATGTAAAAACAAATCCTTCCTGCCGGAGCCTTTGCATTTCTTTATTAATATCCGAAACCTCTATTGCTATGTGGTGTATTCCCTCGCCACGCTTTTCAATAAATTTTGCCACGGGGCTTTCTGGAGAGCCAGCTTCAAGGAGCTCAATCTTGGTATTTCCTGTTTTGTAAAATGCTGTCGTTACGGATTCCGAAGCAACAAATTCTCTTTTATAGGGGACACTCCCGAGCAGTGTGGAAAAAATCTTTTCACTCTCATCAATACTTTTAACGGCTACGCCGATATGCTCTATCATAAATGTTGTATAAATAAAAAATCCCGATTAAAGGAACCGGGATTTTCAGAAGTCATTGCTTCATCTGTTACTTCCGTATAAAGTTGTCTGTTTTGTTATCATAGTTAAGGTAATAAGGTCCCTTTGGCATGGAACTGATATCCACCTGGGTGCCTACGCCTTTTTTCACAAGATTACCGTACTGGTCAAAAATTTCATACATGGTTTCATCAGAGAAAATCAGGTCTTTGGATGCTTTAACGGGGTAGAAAGTTACCTCTTTGGTGGAAGACCTGAACTGTATGGTATTGGAATATTTCGGGCCCCTGTAGTCGGTTTGCTGTATCCTGAATTTGTTTATACCGGAATGATTGTTAATCTTCATCGAATAGTTGTTTTCTTCGGCTGTTCCCTTGCCCTGAACCTCTCCGGCTTTAACCCATTTGTTCCAGCGGAATTGTTCTACTACGAACGGCAGAGAGCCGCTTTCTCCTTTAACGGTAAATTTAATTACCCCTTCCTCAGCCTTAAACGCAACAACCTCAAAAGTGCTGGTAGGCTTAAGATTTTCAGGATTCAGCACTTTGGGTTTGCAATCATCTTTATGTTTAATGACGACTTTAACCTTATCGCCTATTTTGAGTTTATAAACAGAAAGGTCTATTTCAAAGGCACTCGATTGTATTTCATCTGTACTCTTCACATCATTAACGAGCACTTCGGTAGCGCAGAAACCCACACCGCTTCCGGCAAACGGGTTCTGGACATAGAGGTTTTTGCCCTGGTAAACTCCTTCAAGGGTGATGATGCCTCCAAAAGCAGTTCCCTTAAAAAGAATCAGCAGTACAACTAATATATAAGAGAGATTTTTCATATATCCTGGTTACCTGTATGCAGTAAGTTTAAATTAAAAATTTTTATTGAATGTGCAATATTATAACCTTATTTCAAATATTCAAAATAAAAAATGATTTTTTTAATATTCCCTTCCTCCGGCAAATGTATAAAGATAAGAGACACAGGCACTTAACTCCCCTTTAAATTGATCGAACTAAGGCGATTTGGCGTATTTGCTACTAATGAAGTCGAGGATTATTTCCAAAGTATTCCACCTGTTTCGTCTGTAATGGTATTCTTTCATGTGCTTTTTAGTGCAGTTGAGCCCGGGTTAATTCCAATTAATTCAGCACTCTCAATAATTTCTGCGTTTGCGTCTTCAAATAACGGTGAAAAATTATCGTATTGACCGCGGCAAATCTATCACGATTCTCCTCTCCCAATTCAGGTACCAAGCTAAATGCTTATGCCTATAAAGATCTCTCACAGCTCGGCCCGTGTTGCTATTTTATTGTTGCTTTTTTCGATTAGATAACTTAAACTTGCAGCGGATTGGAGGCTGGTTGACCATCTGTATTATCATTAAATATGTTCTGTAACATGAAAAACTATCTTTTTACCGGCCTTCTGGCATGCTTATGCCTTGTCTTGGGTTGTAAACTGCCAGGGGGAGAGCATCATGCCAAAATCGGGAAAGGCGGGCGTGTTTACGGGGGAACTTTCAGGCTTAGTGAAACGGAGTATTTTCAGACTTTATATCCTCTTGCAGTTACTGATGCCTTTTCTGCACATATTGTATCTCAAATTTATGCCGGACTGGTTAAACTTAACCCCGAAAATCTCTCTGTTATTCCCTGTATTGCCCGGAAATGGGAAGTAGATTCAACCCATACCCAGTACACTTTTCATCTCAGGAAGGGAGTTTTTTTCCATGATAACCCCTGTTTCCCCCAGGGAAAAGGAAGGGAAATAAAAGCCCGGGATTTTAAATATACTTTCGAACTGGCATGCACCAAATCTCCCGACAATAATAGTTTCCCTTCTACTTTTAAAGACCGGCTGATGGGAGCCAACAAATACTATGAATCCTCATCTGCAGGGAAGCCTTCCGTTGAACTGACCGGGGTGACTGTCATTGACAACTATACCCTGTTGCTATCCCTTGAGAAGCCAAGTGCTACATTCCTGTTTGCGCTTGCCAATCCTGTGCTTTCCGTAATACCAAGGGAAGGTATTGAAAAATATGGTAACCAGAACAAGGTGGGTGCCGGTCCCTTTATTTATGCGGGGGAGAAAAAATCACCGGACATGGTGCTGCTTAAGCGCAACCCCAATTACTGGGGGGCAGACGAGTTCGGGAACCAGCTGCCCTATCTCGACTCCGTGGAGTTTTATTTTATGGGCTCTAACCAGAAAGAACTTGCAGAATTCAAGAAAGGCCGGCTGGATGTTGTCTTCCACCTCCCTTCGGAATCGGTCAAGCAGGTGGTTGCGGAAAATATAAAAGCATTCCGGGACACTCCCGTGCAGTTTATTCTTGAACGTATCCCGGAAATGTCTACCCAGTATTATGAGTTTATTACTTCAGCCGGTGTTTTCAAAAACAAGAAAGTACGCCAGGCCTTTTGCTATGCAATTGACCGTAACAAAATTGTTGAAGAAGTGCTGAAGGGAGAAGGGAGTTCCGGTCTTTATGGCATTACTCCTCCATTGTTCAGCGGGTATGACAACAGCCAGATCAGGGGCTACTCTTATGACCCTGAAAAAGCAAGAAAACTGCTTGCGGAAGCAGGGTATCCTAACGGGCAGAAGTTGCCCAAAATTACCCTTGAGCTGAACAGCGGAGGTGCCAGAAACACTTCTGTGGCTCTTGAAGTGCAGAAGCAGCTCAAGGAAAATATAAATGTGAATATAGAGTTTAACATTGTCGGGTTCCCCCAGAAACTTGAGGATGCAAAATATGCACGCGCTGATATGTTCCGTTCAGCCTGGACCGCAGATTATCCCAGTCCCGAGAATTTCCTCTGGATATTATACGGGAAAACAGTTCCCTCAAGTATCAGCGAGCCCTCATTCCCCAATGTGTCAAGGTACGTGAACGCTGACTTCGACAAACTTTATGAAAAGGCGGAATATGCGGCCACTGAGGAAGAAACATACAAATACCTCACCGAAGCCGAGCAAATCGCTATGGAGGACGCTCCCGTCATGGTGCTGTGGTATGACGAGAATTACCGTATTCTCCAGTCAAGGGTACAAAACTTTCCTCTAAGCCCCGTGAGGATGTATATAAACCTTGAGTCTGTATATTTCGGACAACACTAAAAAGACATTCCTGCCTTGTCTCCTGTTTTTCCAGGGTACATCGTTTTTTTTCCGGGGATGTAAAGAGAAATAATAATCTGTCAAGTTCATAATAATCAGGAGGAGCAGAAGTCGTATTGTAAGCCAAACTCATTGACATTTTAATTTTTAGTTTTCGGCAAATGTTTCTACGGTGTTTTTTAGTAATAGCCACATTGATTAATACTTTTTCAAATCATTGATTTTCGCCATTTATATCCGCACATGCCCTGAGGTTTGATTTTAATTATGCGAAGGCCAGAGTCTAACAAGGATAAGAAAATACCGGTGCTGTTTTGTATTTTGAGTTAGGGGAATTATTTTGTTACTTTGCAACCCCTTAAAAAAATGGCTTCACACGTAAAAATACTCTCAGGATCGGCATCGCGGTACCTTGCTGAAAAAATTGCGGTTTCTTATGGTGCTGCACTGGGTGATATTACCGTTTCGAAGTTCAGCGACGGGGAGTTCCAGCCTTCTATTGATGAAACGGTGAGGGGATGTGATGTGTTTGTGATTCAGTCTACCTTTGCTCCTACTGATAACCTTTTTGAACTACTCATGATAATTGACGCCGCCAAGAGGGCGTCAGCCCATTACATTACCGCTGTTATTCCGTATTTCGGGTTTTCCAGGCAAGACAGGAAAGATAAGCCACGGGTTCCCATTGCTTCCAAGCTGGTTGCCAATCTCCTGATGGCATCCGGGATAACAAGGGTGATGACCATGGATTTGCATGCTCCGCAGATACAGGGCTTTTTTGATGTTCCCGTGGATCATCTTGAGGCCAACTCTATTTTTGTTCCATACATTGAAAGCCTGAAACTTCCCAATCTTACCATTGCCGCTCCTGATATGGGGGGTACGCACCGCGCTATCAGCTATGCCAAATATTTTAATGTGGATATGGTTGTGTGCGATAAGCACCGGAAGCGGGCAAATGAGATAGAAAGCATGACAGTAATAGGTGATGTGGAAGGCAAAGACATCGTTATTATTGATGACCTGGTAGATACTGCGGGGACCCTGACCAAAGCTGCGGGCCTGCTCGCAGAAAAAGGAGCTTCCTCAGTCAGGGCTTTCTGTACCCACCCTGTTCTTTCCGGGCAGGCTTATGAACGGATTGCAAAATCAAAGCTTACCGAACTGGTCGTTTGCGACACCATGCCTGTAAAAAAAGATGCCGCTAAAATTAAAGTATTGTCTGTCGCAGATCTTTTTGCCAGAGTGATAAAAAGAGTTTATTCATATGAATCAATAAGTCCTTTATTTGTTAACACTAAATCAAAACAGTCATGAAGTCCATAGCAATTAACGGGGTGCCAAGAGAATCCCTCGGAAAGAAAAATGCAAAACACCTGAGAACAGCAGGAAATGTTCCATGTCTCCTATACGGTGGGAAGACTCCTGTTCATTTCACTGCATCCGAAAAGGAATTTAAAAACCTTGTATACACGCCGAATACATACCTGGTGGATCTTTCCATTGGAGGAACAGCTTACAAAGCGGTAATGCGCGACATACAGTTTCATCCTGTAAGCGAACGGATAGAGCATATTGATTTCTTTGAGATTGTACCAGACCGTCCCGTTGTTGTGCAGATCCCGGTTAAAATAACAGGTACGGCTATAGGCGTGAGGGAAGGGGGGCAGTTGCTCACCAAGATACGCAAGCTGCGTGTGAAGGCATTGCCTGCCAGGCTGCCCGACAGTATAGAGGTTAATGTCGAACATCTGCTGTTGAGCAAATCCGTTAAGGTGGGAGACATTAAAATTCCTGACGTAGAGATACTGGATTCTCCCAATAACATTATCACTGTTGTAAAGAAGGCCCGCGTTATCGTGGAAGAAACGCCTGTGGTGGCAGCGACCGGAGCAGCTCCTGCAGCCGGTGCCGAGGGTGCGGCTCCAGCCGGTGCTGAGGGTGCAGCTCCAGCTGCTGTTCCTGCAGCGGAAAAGAAAGAGGAGAAGAAAAAGTAACCTTTCATTCCTTTGTCAAAATTCCTTATTGCCGGTCTGGGCAATATTGGCGAAGAGTACGTCAATACGCGGCATAATATCGGTTTTTCAATTCTCGATCATTTTGCCCGCGCTGCCGGTTCGGCATTTGCTACGGATCGGCTTGCGTCAGTCATGGAAGTGAAACTCAGGGGCAAAATATTTTTCTGCATCAAGCCTTCCACCTATATGAACCTGAGCGGAAGGGCTGTGAGTTACTGGATGCAGGCAGAACGTATTCCCATACAGCGTTTACTTGTTATTGCTGATGATCTTGCGCTTCCTTTCGGGAAAATACGGATACGCAAACAGGGGAGTGACGGGGGGCATAATGGCCTCCGGAGCATTATTGAAACACTGGGATCCGCAAACTTTGCACGCCTTCGCTTCGGGATAGGCGATGAATTTGCAAAAGGGAAGCAGTCTGATTACGTACTTGACAAATGGACGGAGAAAGAGATGGCCGATCTCCCTTCAAAAATTGAAACTGCAGCAGAAGCTATAGGGAGTTTTGCTTTTACGGGTGTTGAAAGGGCGATGAACATGTATAATGCCCGTTAAGCAGGGAGGATAAATTTCACAGCAACGCCAGCACTTTTTCGATGCTAACTCTTTCATCAATTATACCTGCAACTTTATTTACGGGGATTCTCTCCTGCTTCATGGTGTCCCTTTCCCGGATGGTTACTGTATCGTCTGCCAGTGTCTGGTGGTCAATGGTAATACAGTAAGGAGTTCCGATGGCATCCTGCCGGCGGTACCTTCGGCCTATGGTGTCTTTTTCTTCGTAATAACAATTGTGTGAAAGACGGAGGGATCGGTAAATTTCCATTCCTTTTTCCGGGAGCCTGTCCTTATTCAGGAGCGGCAGTATGGCAGCTTTTACAGGAGATAAGAAAGGAGGGATGTTAAGCACCACCCTGGCAGCATTATCTTCCATTTGTTCTTCCCTGTATGCTGCCGAGAGTATGGCAAGAAACATCCTGTCGAGCCCTATGGAGGTTTCAACCACGTAAGGCACATAGCTTTCATTCAGTTCGGGATCAAAGTACTGCAGCTTCTTCCCTGAAAACTTCTCGTGATTTTTCAGGTCAAAATCCGTGCGGGAGTGGATTCCTTCCAGTTCTTTAAAACCAAACGGGAAAGAAAACTCAATATCGCAGGCGGCACTGGCATAATGGGCAAGTTTTATATGGTCATGAAATCGGTAGTTCGCTGCGGGAAATCCCAGTGTATGGTGCCACTTCATACGTTTTTCTTTCCAGTGGCTGTACCAGTCCATCTCGGTGCCGGGCTTCACAAAAAACTGCATCTCCATCTGTTCGAATTCGCGCATGCGGAAGATAAACTGCCTGGCCACAATTTCATTTCGGAAAGCTTTCCCGGTTTGTGCGATACCAAACGGGATTTTCATTCTGCCCGTCTTTTGCACATTCAGGAAATTCACAAAAATACCCTGGGCTGTTTCCGGCCTCAGGTAAATGGTTTCCGCCTCCTCGCTTACTGATCCGACCCTTGTGGAGAACATCAGGTTAAACTGCCGCACGTCTGTCCAGTTTCTTGACCCTGAAACAGGGCACACGATCCCGCAGTCGAGTATGATCTGCCTGACTTCCGCCAGGTTATTTTGTTCCATAGCTGCAGCAAATTGCGTGCTTATTTCATCTTTCTTTTTCTGATTTTCAAGTACCCGTGGATTGGTGGACCTGAACTGGGCTTCATTGAAAGCAGGACCGAAGCGTTCCCGGGCCTTTGCGACTTCCTTTTCTATTTTTTCCCCGATTTTTGAGAGATGATCTTCGATCAGCACATCGGCGCGGTATCTCTTTTTGGAATCTTTGTTGTCAATGAGAGGGTCATTAAAAGCATCTGTGTGGCCGGAAGCTTTCCATGTGAGAGGGTGCATGAATATGGCCGTATCAAGCCCCCTGATATTCTCGTTCGCCTGTACCATGGCCTTCCACCAGTAATTCCTGATGTTATTCTTGAGCTCCACTCCATTTTGCCCGTAGTCATAGACTGCACTCAGGCCGTCATAGATCTCAGAGGAAGGGAAAATGAATCCATACTCCTTGCAGTGGGAAATTATTTTTTTTAAAAGATCGTCGTTGCCTGCCATGCCGGCAAAAATATGAAAATTAGACGGGATAAGGTGGCGGTATAATAGAAAGAATGCGTTATTCCGCACCTTGCTTGTCGTGGGATGCGGATATGTTAAAAGTGATTTAATCCGCCTTCGCGTTCCGCTACGGCGGACAAGAGGGTTCCGGTCTTAATATCAATTTATTATTTTCGCAGGGAATATGATCGCCATCGGTAACACCCTTGTAAGCGAAGATCTCCTTAAAGAGAAGTTCGTCTGCGACCTGCAGCGTTGCAAGGGGGCATGCTGTGTGGCCGGAGATTCAGGAGCACCGCTGGAAGATGAGGAGTTGCCGGTACTCCGGGATATTTACGAAAAGGTGAAGCCATACATGTCGGAGAGGGGAACCAGGGCGGTTGAGGACAAAGGTTTGTATGTGAAGGATTTTGAAAATGAAAATACCACTCCTCTGGTTGCGGAAAGGGAATGTGCTTTTGTATTCTATGAGAACGGCGTAGCGGGTTGTGCTTTTGAAAAGGCGTACCTGGAAGGGAAGACTGATTTTATAAAACCGCTCTCCTGCCATCTTTACCCGGTGAGGATTACAAAATACAAACACTACGATGCAGTAAACTACCACCGGTGGGATATATGCGGTGCAGCCTGTGAGCTTGGAAAACAGCGGGGAATTCCCGTATATCGTTTTGCAAAAGATGCCCTCATCAGGAAGTACGGAACAGAATGGTTTGAACAGCTATGCGAGGCTGAAAAGCTTTTAGGGGAAAGGGATTCCTGATATGTGCCCGCATAGGCTTGCGGGTGGGAATGGCTTTCCATATTTCCAAAATTTTTTTTAAACAAGACGTGTTGAAAACTTTGAATAAAAACCGGGGGGCATGTATTGCTTTGTAATTTTTTTCTCAGAAAATTTGTAACCAGATTTCGCAACGTATCCACTAAACATTATAAAACATAAAAGGCCTTTTATCAAAAAATAAGAGGCAGGTGATTCTTGTCCCGCTTATAACCCCTAAACATATAAAATCATGGAAATTTTACTTAAAGAAAACAAGGAGAGGTTCGTACTTTTCCCCATAAAACATCCACGGGTGTGGGAGATGTATAAGAAGGCGGAGGCCAGCTTCTGGACAGCGGAAGAAATAGACTTGTCGCACGACATAAAGGACTGGGAGAGGCTGAACGACGGGGAGCGGCATTTCATCACCCATGTGCTGGCGTTCTTTGCAGCCAGCGATGGTATTGTGAATGAGAACCTGGCGGTTAATTTCATGAAAGATGTGCAGCTCCCGGAGGCACGCTGTTTCTACGGTTTCCAGATTATGATCGAGAATATCCACTCCGAAACCTATTCTCTCCTGATAGACACATACATCAAGGAGCCCCAGGAGAAGGCGAGGCTGTTTAACGCCGTTGAAACCGTGCCATGTGTGAAAAAGAAGGCGGAATGGGCTTTGCGCTGGATAGCCAACGGCAGCTTCGCTGAGCGTCTTATTGCCTTTGCTGCAGTGGAAGGCATCTTCTTTTCCGGCAGCTTCTGTTCTATTTTCTGGATGAAGAAAAGGGGACTGCTTCCCGGGCTCACATTCTCCAACGAGCTGATTTCCCGCGACGAGGGCCTGCATTGTGACTTTGCATGCCTCCTTTACAGTATGCTTGAAAGCAAACTTACCCGTGAACAGGTACAGGGTCTCATTGCTGACGCAGTAAGTATAGAGCAGGAGTTTGTTACTGATGCGCTTCCCGTTGATCTTATCGGGATGAATGCACGCATGATGTCGCAGTATATAGAGTTTGTTGCAGACCGCCTTCTTGTGGCCCTCGGGTATCCCAAGCTGTACAATGCCACCAATCCTTTTGATTTCATGGAACTGATATCCCTCCAGGGCAAAACCAATTTCTTCGAGAAACGTGTGGCGGAATACCAGAAAGCCGGTGTGATGAGCAGGCAGGAAGACAATGTATTCAAACTCGACGAGGATTTCTGAAAAACACACTATCTCCTGATTATAAAAACCCCTATCCCATGTACGTATATAAGAGAGACGGAAGAAAAGAATCCGTTAAGTTTGATAAGATAACCGCCAGAATACAGAAGCTTTGCTATAGTCTTAACCCGGAGCACGTTGACCCTGTCCCTGTTGCCCAGAAGGTGATTGAAGGGGTATATGATGGCGTTACCACTACGGAACTCGACAACCTTGCGGCGGAGATAGCGGCTTCGCTTACCACCCGCCACCCTGACTATGCGCTCCTTGCGTCCCGCATAGCGATCTCCAATCTTCATAAAAATACCAAGAAGTCCTTTTCGGAAACCATGAAGGACCTTTATGAATATGTAGATACAAAAAACGGGAAAAGTGCTTCCCTCCTGGCAGAGGACGTTTACGAAGTGATCCGTTCCAATGCCGACATACTCGACTCCACTATCATTTACGACCGTGATTTCGGGTATGACTATTTCGGGTTTAAAACTCTTGAGAAATCTTACCTCCTTAAAATCAACGGCAAAGTGGTGGAACGCCCCCAGCACATGCTGATGCGGGTGGCTGTGGGTGTGCATAAGAAAGATATCAACTCGGTTATTGAGACTTATAACCTCATGTCAGAACGCTGGTTTACCCATGCAACGCCAACTCTTTTCAATGCAGGGACGCCAAAGCCCCAGCTTTCCTCCTGTTTCCTTCTTACCATGAAAGGCGACAGCATTGACGGCATCTATGACACGCTCAAGCAGTGTGCAAAGATCTCACAGTCGGCCGGGGGGATTGGGCTGAGCATCCATAATATCAGGGCAACGGGGTCATACATCAGGGGAACAAACGGGACCTCCAACGGGATAGTTCCTATGCTCCGGGTATTCAATGATACTGCCCGGTATGTGGACCAGGGAGGGGGAAAGAGGAAAGGCTCATTTGCTGTTTACATGGAGCCCTGGCATGCAGATATATTCGAATTCCTGGAGTTGAGGAAGAATCATGGCAAGGAGGAACTCCGTGCGCGTGACCTGTTTTATGCATTATGGATACCGGACATCTTTATGAAACGGGTGGAAGAGAACGGGTCATGGTCTTTGTTTTGTCCGAACGAGGCTCCGGGCCTTGCCGACTGCTACGGGGAAGAGTTTGAAAATCTTTACCAGAGATATGAACTGGAAGGGAAAGCAAGGAAAACGGTAAAAGCGCAGGAACTCTGGTTTGCCCTGCTGGAGTCGCAGATTGAAACGGGAACTCCATACATGCTGTATAAGGATGCATGCAACAGGAAATCCAACCAGCAGAATGTGGGGACAATCAAGAGTTCCAACCTCTGCACCGAGATACTTGAATACACCTCTCCGGAAGAGGTTGCCGTATGTAACCTTGCTTCCCTTGCACTTCCCCGCTTTGTCACAGACGGGAAATTTGATCATCAGAAGCTGTTTGATGTAACTTATTCCGTTACCAGAAACCTGAACAGGATCATAGATGTAAACTATTATCCCGTGGAAGAGGCACGCAGATCTAATCTGCGCCACAGGCCTATTGGTATTGGGGTACAGGGCCTGGCAGACACTTTTATACTGCTCCGTCATCCTTTTGAATCGGAAGAGGCAAAAGCGCTGAACCGGGAAATTTTTGAAACGATTTATTATGCGGCCATGACTGCATCAAAGGATCTTGCAAAGAAATACGGTGCTTACGAGACATTTGAAGGTTCGCCGGTTTCCAAAGGAATCTTCCAGTATGATATGTGGAATGTAACGCCGTCCCCGAGATGGGAATGGGATGTGCTTAAGGAAGAAGTAAAGAAGTACGGGGTGCGGAACTCTCTTCTCCTTGCTCCCATGCCGACTGCATCCACTTCGCAGATACTTGGCAACAATGAATGTTTTGAACCCTATACTTCGAACATTTATACCCGGAGGGTCCTTTCCGGGGAGTTTGTCGTGGTAAACAAACACCTGCTGAAAGACCTGGTTAAGCTGGGCATCTGGAGCAGCGTGTTGAAAAACAAGATCATTGCATCAAACGGATCCGTTCAGGACATTGCGGAGATACCGCAGGATCTCAAAGATATTTATAAAACAGTCTGGGAGATAAAGCAGCGCAGCCTGATTGACATGGCTGCCGACAGGGGTGCATACATCTGCCAGTCGCAGTCACTTAACCTTTTTATCCAGGATGCCAACTTTGCCAAGCTCACTTCCATGCATTTTTATGCATGGAAGAAGGGGTTAAAAACAGGAATGTATTACCTGAGAACCAAGGCTGCCGCTGATGCCATTAAGTTTACCGTGGAGAAGGAGGCCGAAAAACAGGTGCATGCGGAAGTGCTGCAGGGCGTAACATCCATGGAGCAGGCCCCTGTTACCCAGGAGGATCGCATGGCTGAAATCGCCTGTTCCCTTGACAACCCCGATGCCTGCGAGGCATGCAGCGGGTGAGGTTTTCCATGAAACTTTAAGGTAAGTGTCTGCCGTCGGGCGATATTATCCCGCTCTGATTCTTCAGAAATCTTCATTACGCATCTCGCTGTTATCTTCTTTTCTGCGTTCCTGCCTGCGCTGGTTATCTTTTCTCCCGAACAGACATGTAAGCGAGAGCGTTAATACGCGGCTTTCGCGTTTCCGTTCCATGTATTGGACATATCCGGGTCCGCTGCTCCGGAGTGCAAATCTCCTTGTATTGAAGAGATCGGAAAGATTGGCGCTGAGAATCCATTTGCCTTTCAGCAATTCTTTCCTGGCACCGACATCCACTGAATACATCGGGAGGATGGTCCCCTGCGGGAATGCAACGGGGGCGGAGTAGTAAGCGGAAAGAGAGAGCTGTATGTTTTTCCAGGTGGTAACGTCAGCGTTCATCTTGGCGCTCCACCCGAGCGAGGTGCTGGCGAGCCCGGTTAAGACATTATTAGCGTCAATGCTGGTCCTGTAAAGGTTGAAGCTTGGTGTAAGTGTCCACCCGGTCATGGGTTTGAGCCTGCACATGAGGTCTGTCCCGTATGATGACTCGCTGCTGAAGTTTACAAAAGAGACAGTAGCTACCCCGTTGCTGTCCACGGTGCGGTACCGCTGTATCATGTTCAGTGTTTGTTTATAGTAAACAGAGGCATTAAGGGTAAGTTGTTTCCTGTATTTAACATACCCCATCTCAAAAGAATTAATATACTCAGGCCTGAGGTATGGATTTCCCACGCGTATGTTCAGGGGGTCATTGTAATTCGGGAAAGGGTTAAGGGATTGCATATCAGGCCGGTTCACCCTGCGGCTGTAGCTCAGCTGCAGCTCCTGTTCTTTGCCAAGCTTTTCCGAGAGATGCACACTTGGGAAAGCGCTGAAATAATTATTATCATGTTCAAGGGCGCTATTGACCAGTTCAGAATGCGTGTACACCTTTTCCATCCTCAGCCCGAGCTGGATGCCCGTTTGCTTCCATGAAGAAGAATAGGTGCCGTAGGCTGCGTGGATCTGTTCCCTGTAGATGAAATGATTGCTGATGCCGGTGTCATTTATCCACCCGGGGGAGGCTGTATCTGCATACTGCCACAGGTAATTGTTATCAATCTGCCGGAAGGTGCTTTTGGCTCCTGTTTCGAACTTTGACTTCCCTTCATGTAAAGGATGGGAATAGTCACATTGAGCTGAAACAAACCTGTTATGCCTGTTATTGATGCTTTGCTGCAGCAGGGGAGGGGTGTTGGCAGGGATTTCATCAAGGGTATAATCCTGCTGTGTATAATTTTTCTGTTCATCCGTTGAAGCATCAGAAAGATATGCGTTCGCAGTCAGTTCTCTTTGGGGCTGTGAAAAGGTTTTCCTGTAATCAACGGTTACGTCAGTGTTTCTTCCTGTTTCCTTTTGCCTGCTGTTCCGGAAATAAAGCCTGTCAAGAATTTTCATGCTATCGAGGTTATTGTACCTGATTTCTTCATCTTCTTCTTCGGTGCGGGGGCTGTACACTCCACCGAGGCTTAGGGTATTCTTATCATTGAGATAGAAATCTGCTCCGCTTTTCAGGAGATTCGTCCGGCGCCTGGTGAGTGAATGTGTATACTGGTTGAGAGAGAAGATGCTGTCGGCAAAATTATTTTCGCGCAGGTTTTCCCCGTTCATTTTCCTGTTGTCGGAGCGGTAGCTGTAATTGGCGTACACATTGAATATTTTATTCCTGTAATTCATGTTAAAGGCGGGGTTGTACTTATCTCCCGTTCCGGCGGAGGCGCTGGCAAGGCCGTTGAATCCTCCCGTCTGGTTTTTTTTGAGCACGATATTGATAATTCCGCTCATGCCTTCCGGGTCATACTTAACGGAGGGATTTGTAATCACTTCAACATGCTCTATGGAGCTGGCGGGGATCTGCCTGAGGATAGCGGCGCGGCTGTCGCCGGTGAGGCCGGACGGTTTCCCGTCAATAAGGATGGTTACATTCTGGCTGCCCCTTAGGCTTACGTTCCCGTCCACATCCACGGCTACCGAAGGGATTCCCTGCAGCACATCGGTAGCTGCCCCCCCCTGGCCAATGGGATTTTTCTCCACATTGTATATTTTTTTATCTATACCGATCTGCACGAAGTCTTTTTCACCTGTTACCGTTACAGCGTTAAGCAGTTTGCTTTTCGGGGAAATTTTAAGCACCGGCAGTTCAAGAGGGGAAGCGGAAGGCAGAAGCAGTATGCTGTCTTTTATAAGGTCTTCGTACCCGATAAATGAGATCTTCAATTTATAATTCCCATACCGGAGCTGGCTGATGGTAAAAGTCCCGTCTTCGGCCGACAGCGCCCCGCTTGCGATGGAATCTTTCCTGAAAAGGGTGACAGTTGCAAACTGGACCGGCTGACCTGAGGCTGCATCAGTAACTTTTCCTTTTATGATTCCGGCAGGGCGGGTATCGGTGCCCTGCCTGTTTTCCTGCGCATACAGGCCTGTTGCAGCGCAGAGCAGGAGGATAAAAGCAACAAACGGGAATAATTTTTTCATGAGCAGCGAAGATAAAAAATCACATGTAAAGGAACGTTAAGGGACAGGAATGATTGTGCCGGGAATGGGAATAAAGCAGTTCAGCATATCCGGTGTTGTGAGCCGGTACACTGTGATAACAAGAAATATTGGGCTTTTGAAATTTGTCCTACACCACTTACCTTTGATTTTGTTTCTTAAAACTTTTATGATTACACCTCCTGCGCTTCGCCGGGGAGATCGAATAGGAATCGTTGCTCCGGCGAGAAAAATAAGTGAAGAAGAACTTCGCCCTTCGCTGGAAATTATCAGGGACTGGGGGCTGGAGCCCGTTACAGGGAAGCATGTTTACGGCTCATGCAACCAGTTTTCAGGTACCGATGAAGAACGTGCACGGGATTTACAGTCCATGCTTGACGATGATTCGGTAAAGGCGGTGCTTTGTGCCCGTGGCGGGTATGGGATGCTGCGCATCATAGACAGGCTTGACTTTTCATGTTTTTATAAAAATCCAAAGTGGCTGGCAGGGTACAGCGATGTAACCGTTCTGCATTCTCATGTTCATCATAATTTCGGTATTGAAACGATTCACTCCACCATGCCTGTTAACTTTATGAAGAGCCCTGCCACCGTTGAAACATTGAGGAAGGCGCTTTTCGGCGAGAAGCTTTCTTATTCCTTTTCTTCGCATCCCATGAGCCGTGAAGGAGAAGCCCGGGGTATATTTACAGGGGGAAACCTTTCTTTGCTGTATGCTCTCAGCGGGAGCCGGTCTGATATCAGTACAGAAGGGAAGGTTTTATTTATTGAAGACATAGACGAATACCTTTACCATCTTGACCGCATGATGCTGAACATGAAGCGTTCGGGAAAACTTTCGAAACTTGCCGGCCTGGTAGTGGGCGGTATGACGGATATGAAAGATAACACTATCCCATACGGCAGAACGGCGGAGGCAATTATAATGGATGCCGTTCGCGAATATTCATACCCTGTTGGTTTAGGATTCCCTGCCGGGCATATTGACAATAATTTTGCTTTGGTGATGGGAGGGGAAGTATCTCTTTCGGTTGGCAGCCGGCCTCAGCTGCGTTTTTTATAACGGATTTTTTCTTTTTTAACCACAATCTTAAAATTTCATTTTATGGGAGAATACAATGACCTTGGAAAGAGGGGGGAGGAGTTGGCTGCGGAGTATCTTGCCGGCAAAGGATACATCATCATGGAAATGAACTGGAGATACGGGCGGGAGGAGATTGACATCATTGCAAGGGACAAAAACATGGTGGTATTTGCCGAGGTGAAAACCCGTTCCGGATCTTTTATCCGTGCGCCCGAGTATGCGGTGAACAGGAGAAAGCAGCAGTTTCTCATACATGCTGCCAATGCCTATCTGCAGGCCAAGAGAATTGATCTTGAAGCACGCTTTGATATTGTCTGTGTGATTATCCGCGGACATACTTCAGAAGTGGGGCACATTGAGGAGGCGTTTAACCCTGTCTGCTGAGATTGTTTGTTAATTATCACTCTTTAATGATTTTTTTGATTGTCGCTCCTGCTGAACTTTTTAATTGTAGAAAATAAATTCCAGTCTCCAAATTGTCTGTTTTTACAATTGTCTGCGAGGAATTAATTGGAATGCTTTGCAGCAATTGACCCTGTAAATTATAAATTGAAGCGGTAGCGTTTTTGAATTCCGCTGTTTTAACTATAAATTGGTTCGTTACAGGATTTGGGTAAACAACTGTGTTTGTGGAATTACCAACAAAAGACAAACCGGCAATCGTAACTGGATAACAGTTTGAAGTGTCCATGCAACTATTTTGAGTAACTATAACTGCATAATTCCCATTTTGAGAAGGTGAAAATGTTTGATTTGTTTCACCGGTAATTATTTGCATGGCCGGACAAATAACCCATTGATAAGATGCAGGGGTTGCATTTGCCGTTAGTGTAGAATTATTAACCGTTAGGGATATATCTACAGGATTAACTGTAACGGTTTTCGGTGTTGAAGTTGCGGAACATCCGTTTCCATCAGTTACAGTTACCGAGTAAACTCCAGCGCTATATACATTAATGCTTTGTGTGGTTGCGTTGTTGCTCCATAGATAAGAACTTGCTCCACTTGTGGTAAGTGTCACTGAATCACCCTGACAGAAAGTTGTCGATCCACCCGGTGTGATGGTTGGAGGTAGCAGATTGCAATCATTAATTTGGGCTACAAAAACATCTTCGCTGCCAACATTGGTCAGCGAGTTGGATCCAAAAGCAAGGGAAGGACTAATAAAATATCCTGTTATATTAACTGCGCCTCCCTTTGCAGTACAAATCCCATAACCTCGGTCAAAATCCGTTCCACCTGCACTTTTTACCCATAGTACACTCCCCCCTGCGTCATATTTTGCAACAAAAATATCCGGTATGTCGTTCGACGAAGATGCATTGATTAATGTTGTGCTGCCAATTGTTAAAGAAGGGCTTCTAAAGGAGCCAGTAACATAGATGTTATTAACTGCATCAGCAGAAATAGCGAAACCTACGTCGCCCTTTGCTCCGCCCGCACTTTTTGCCCAAAGCACATTGCCGGATAGATCATATTGGGCTATAAAAATGTCTGGACCACCAGAAGAGGTTAAAGAGGTACTTCCAAAAGCAGAAGTGGAACTTGAAAACTCTCCTGTTATATAAATATTTCCGTTCGCATCAGTTGTAATACCAAAGCCATCCTCATTAGCAGATCCTCCGACCCCTCTTTCCCATATCTCGTTTCCATTAGCAGCATATTTCACTATAAAAACATCAGATCCTCCGGCATTGCTTAAGCCACCAAAATCAGTTGAGGAATAATTACCTGTTATATACACATTCCCGTTTAAATCAGTAACTATGGCCTTGCCATCATCATTAGAAGTTCCTCCCTTGCTTTTTGCCCATAACACATTGCCGGTGGAATCATATTTTACGGTAAAAACTTCAAATAAACCAGCTCCGGTAAAATTGTTATTTAATGTTGTACTACCGAAGGAAACATACATACTCCTAAAATATCCTGTTATAAAAACATTTCCATTGGGATCCGTTGTAACGGCTTTTCCTTCATCAGGGTCTGTTCCACCTGCACTTTTAGCCCAAAGCTCATTACCATTTGCATCATATTTAACTATAAAAATATCGGCACATCCAGATGAACAACTACCACCTGCATTGTTTAATACATAGCTTCCAAAAGTTATAGAAGAACTCCTAAAAGATCCTGTTACATACACATTCCCGTTCTTATCTGTACAGATTCCATATCCCATATCAATACCAGTACTTGTTCCAACAGCTGTTTTTGCCCACAACACATTTCCGGTTGAATTATATTTAACCACAAAAATGTTCCTTAAGCCTGATCTGATTACAGTACTGCCTCCAAAGATTATGGAAGAGCTTTCAAAATAACCCGTGACATAAACATTGCCATTGGAATCGGTGGCAATAGCATTCCCTACATCTGAACTTGTACCATCTGCGCTTTCTGCCCATTGCCAGGTTTGTGCGTTTGCAATTCCGCAAACTGCGAGAATTATTACGAGTAATTTTGTTTTCATTTTATTTTTTTTACTGATTTGTATTCGCTTCAAACCGTTGCTTCTGGTCATCTTCATAATCAAGCACTACTTTGCTCATGTACGAAGACATTTTCTTATCAATAGGATTACTTGCCAATCGTTTATATTTAAAAGATATGTCTTCATCCTTAACTTTTTGTGCAGAACCGAAGTTACAATTTTATTTTACCACTGCAACCCGCATAATCACAAAGCCCCTGGCAGCAGTATTTTTGTCCATTTTTCTTATTTCTCCATTTGTCCTGCATCCTCCCACCATTTCGTAAAATTTTGTGTTGTGTTATTATAGTAAACTATCTCGCCAATTTTTGGGGTAAGTGTCCGAAGATGAATACTGTCACTCAACTTTGTAAAGCGTGCCAACGGTTCATCCCAAGCGTGTGAGGATATAGAAAATTTTCCTGAATGTATCGGCATTACTTGTTTTGCATGCAACTCCTGTGCTATTTTTATTGTTTCTTCGGGAAACGCATGAACATGTTGCCACATTTTATTGTATTGTCCGTTTTCAAGAAAAGCGAGGTCAAACGGACCAAATTGTTTGCCTATGTCAGCAAAATGACTGCCGTAACCGCCATCGCAGCCCATGAAAATTTTAAAGTCGGGTGTTTGTAACACATAGGAAGTCCAAAGAGATTGGTTTCGTTTCAGTGTTCTGCCTGAAAAATGTCTTGCCGTAACAGTATGCAATGTGCTTTGGTTTGCAATTGGAATAGTTTCATTCCAATCTTTTTCAATTATTTTATTTTTGTCGAAGCCCCAGTGTTCAAAATGAGCACCCACACCCAACGGACAAATTACGGTATCAATCTTATTTCGCAGGGCAGTCACGGTTTTATAATCAAGATGGTCATAATGATCGTGAGTTATGAGTAAATAATTAATATTTGGGATATCATCGGGTGTATAAATATTTGTTCCTTTGAATGCCTTACCGAAAAATGATACAGGCGAAGCGTGTCCGCTTAAAACGGGGTCAATAAGAAACCGGTTGCCATTTACTTGAAGCAAATAGGAAGAATGACCGAACCATACAAATATGTTATCAGCAGAATTTATTTCTTTCAGGTTGGTTTTAATAGCAGGTATTTCAGCAGTTGGAGTTGTCCGATTCCCTGTGCGTTTTGCAATTTCCTTTATCACTTTGAGAAAACTTGCATTGGTTAAAAAGGGCGTAGGTTCAATATTTTGAAATCTTCCGTCTTTGTGGTCAGGCGAGTGTTTTATTAATTCCATGCGTTCACCTGAAGGTAGCTTTCCAAATTGCGGTAGTCGTATGAAGGCACAGGCTGAAATGGCAATCAGAATTGTCATTAGCAGTAGAGCAATTGTCATTTTTCTTTTCATCTTTCATTGCTGTCATTTTCCTGATTGTTCAGTTTTTATAGTTGTTGTCAAGCGAAGGACAGTCCCCCGTTGACTTTACAAACTGTCTGGATGCACGGTCGTTCAACATTGCTGGTAACAATTAATTATCATCTACAAATATAACCCATAACAGCCTATATCCCGCACATATTATGGATTATCACGCAATGCAGAGGTGGATATATGCGGGCTTAGATATCGGGCTTGTCAAGGTCATATCGTTGGTATTTCCATTGAAAGGATAACGCCTGACAAGTCCATTAGTTGGCAGTTTCTTAATATCTTTGCATCTCAAATGCATTGGTACGATAATGAAAGAAAACATACTGGTTATAGGTTCTTCAGGGCAGATCGGGACAGAACTTCTTACTGAGCTGAGAAAACTGGCAGGTGATGACCACGTCATTGCTGCCGATATTAAAGATCCCGGCACCGGGGGGCTTTTTGAAACGCTTGATGTACTGGACGGGCACCGCCTGCTCTCCATTGTGAAAAAACACAGGATTACACAGGTGTACCTCCTTGCTGCATTGCTTTCGGCCACGGCAGAGAAAAATATGAAACTTGGCTGGAAGCTTAACATGGAGGGTTTGTTCAATGTGCTTGACATTGCCCGTGAAAATGGGATCAGCAAAATATTCTGGCCCAGTTCCATTGCTGTTTTCGGGCCCGGCACCCCGCGGAAAAACACTCCCCAGCATACCATCATGGATCCTTCTACTGTATACGGGATAAGCAAACTTGCAGGAGAGCGCTGGTGTGAATATTATTTCCTTCGTTTCGGACTGGATATAAGAAGCATCCGCTACCCGGGGCTTATTGGATACAAGTCGGCCCCGGGAGGCGGCACCACCGACTATGCTGTGCATATATTTCATGAAGCGGTTATCAGGAAAAGGTATGAGTGCTTTCTCCATGAAAACACCATGCTGCCCATGATGTACATGCCTGATGCCATCAAGGCAACTATTGACCTGATGAATGCCCCGGCAGAAAAAATCAACATACGATCTTCGTATAATGTGGCGGGGATGAGCTTTTCACCCCTGGAGATTGCGGCGGCCATACAAAAACATATTCCTGAATTTGAGTGTACTTACAAGCCTGACTACCGGCAGAAAATCGCCGAATCATGGCCCGAAAGTATTGACGACACTGCTGCACGCAATGACTGGAACTGGCGCCCGTCTTATGACCTGCACAGTATGACCGGGGATATGATTGAAAACATATCTCTTTTAAATGAAAAAAAAGTAACTTTATAAAATATGAATATCAGGAACAGCCTCTTAAATTTTGTTAACTGCCGATTTGTTCCTAAACTTGTATTGTGATCAAATATAAGATGAAGTCCCTTTCGTTTCTTTTTTTGCTTGTTTTGTTTGCAGGTGCTGCCAGTGCGCAGTCGTTCGAAATATATAACAACGATACTGTTAACCGTATGGATGAGAACTCCCAGCGTATAGGTCACTGGGTTGTCTTCAACAGGACTAAAAAACTTCCTGACTACGCACCTGACCAGGTGGTGGAAGAGGGTGATTATGTGAGTGGCAAAAAGGAAGGCATCTGGAAACAATACTGGAACAACGGGAAAGTAAAAAGTGAAATTACCTATAAGGGCAACCTTCAGATGGGGTATGCAAAAATCTACTACAAAAACGGGACGGTATCGGAAGAAGGCATCTGGCTGAACGGGAAATGGGAGGGAAATTATAAATACTATTATGAGAACGGGCAGGTATCCCACGACTGGAATTTTGTGGGAGGCAAGCGGGAAGGCGTCCAGAAATATTACTTTGAGAATGGACAGATCAACTATGATGGAGAATGGAAAAATGGCGCAGAGAACGGGGTTTTAAAAGAATATAACGAAGAAGGCCAGCTTGTGGCTGAAAAAGCTTTCAATGACGGCAAGATGGATGAGGCGCAGTCAAAGTTTTACACTCCTCCTCCCGTCAGTAAAAAAGAAGATAAGCAGGAGAACCCCGACACACAGCAGCAGACTATTATAACTGAAGAGAAGAAAGAACAGCCGGTGGGCCTGTTCACAGAAAGCGGTTATCATAAGCTTATGGGGCCGCACGGTGTTGCACGGGAAGGCACTTTTGACAAAGGGCACCTGGTGGATGGTAAAATTTATCAGTATTCCTCTGCCGGAAAGCTCCTGAAAACAATCATCTACAAAAAGGGAGAAGTTTCTCAGGTGATTGAGGAGAAAGACGCGAAGTAAAAGGCTTTTTTCTATCTTAGCAGCCTTATTTCCGGGGTATGCGCAAACTCTTTCTGTACAACACACTCACTAGGAAAAAAGAACTTTTCGAACCCCTGGCTCCTCCGCATGTAGGGATGTACGTCTGCGGACCGACTGTATACGGGGATGCCCATCTCGGCCATGCGAAATCCTATGTTTCATTTGACCTTATTTACCGTTATCTCCTGCACCTGGGGTATAAAGTACGCTATGTGCAGAATATCACAGATGTAGGCCATCTCACGGATGATGCTGATGCGGGAGAAGATAAAATACTGAAGCAGTCGCGCCTTGAAAAAGTTGAACCCATGGAAGTGGTGGAGCATTATATGGGAACCTATTACCGGGACATGGACAAGCTTAACGTGAAACGCCCTTCCATTGCCCCCCGCCCTTCCGGACATATTCCGGAACAGATAGAGGCAATCAGCATGCTCATCAGTAAAGGATATGCATACGAAGCTGCAGGGTCAGTTTATTTTGATGTTGCGGCTTATTCCAAAAACCATCAGTACGGGAAACTTTCGGGAAGAACGCTTGACGAGCTGGTGAGCGGATCCGCGGCGAGAGAGCTTGAAGGGCAGAAAGAAAAGCGCTCCCCTTATGATTTTGCCTTGTGGAAGAAGGCTCCTTCCGAGCACCTGATGAAATGGAAATCTCCGTGGGGAGAGGGTTTCCCGGGCTGGCATATTGAATGTACGGTCATGAGCCAGAAATACCTGGGGGAAACTTTCGATATACATGGAGGCGGGCTGGAGAATGCTTTTCCCCACCACGAGTGTGAGATTGCCCAGGCTGAGGCGGGTTGCGGAAAACCTTTCGCCAGGTACTGGCTCCATAATAATATGGTTACCATCAACGGGCAGAAGATGAGCAAATCACTCGGAAACGGGGTGTTCTGCCACGAATTGTTCTCCGGTAAAAATAAACTGCTGGCACAGGCATTCAGCCCTATGAGTGTAAGGTTCTTTATCCTGCAATCGCATTACCGCAGCACGCTCGACTTCTCCAACGATGCCCTGTTGGCAGCAGAAAAAGCTTTCCGGAAACTGATAAGCAGTTTTGTCCTCCTGGACAGGATTGACCCTTCTGGACAATCCTCATTCCCTGATATTAAAGACCTGCCGGAGAAATGCCATGAGGCAATGAGTGATGATTTCAACAGCGCAGTGCTCATCGCCCATCTTTTTGAAGCAGCAAAGATTATCAATTCCGCTTATGCGGGGCAGGGAACTTTAAGCCGTGAGGATATCGCTGTTCTCCGGAAAATGGGTACAGACTTTATCACGGATATCCTGGGCCTGAGTGAAGAAGAGAGGGGTGTTTCCGCTTCAGCCGATGGACTGGTAAAACTGCTGATCGAAATCAGGATGCAGGTCAAGGCAAAGAAAGACTATCTGCTTTCCGACCAGATACGTGACAATCTGCTGCAACTCGGCATTAAAATAAAAGATGAAAAAGATGGCACTACCTGGACTTACGAGGCTTAGTGCTCTTCTCTTTTTCCCCCTTCTTTTTTTATTCTCCTGCCACCCCGGAAGTGAGAAGTCTCCCGCGGAAAAAAATATGGCAGCGCCTCTTAAAAAAACAGTGCCGGGTTTTAATGAAGACTCTGCCTATCAATATACCGGGATGCAGGTAGCTTTTGGTCCGCGTGTTCCGGGAACCACCGCCCATGCGCGCTGTGCGGATTTTCTTAAGGGTAAAATGGAATCGTTAGGGATGAACGTAATTCTGCAGACGGCACCCGTCATCACTTACGACGGCAAAAAATTCACCCTGAAAAACATTATTGCTTCTTTCCGGCCTGAAGTAAACAGCAGGATACTCCTCTGCGCCCACTGGGACACAAGGCCTTTTGCAGATGAGGACTCCATTGACCCGGATAAACCCTTTGATGCTGCAAATGACGGAGCCAGCGGGGTAGGAGTGCTGCTCGAAGTGGCCAGGCAGATCCGGCTTACACCTCCCGGCACAGGGATAGATTTTATTTTTTTCGACCTCGAAGATTACGGTCAGAGTCATGATAATACCTCGTGGTGTTTGGGTTCGCAATACTGGTCTAAGAACCCTCATAAACAGGGTTACTTTGCCAACTACGGAATTCTTCTCGACATGATCGGAGCGGATAAGGCAGTTTTCCCGAAGGAAGCCAACTCAGTGGAGATGGCCTCATCTGTGGTGAACAAGGTTTGGAGTGCGGCTTCGAATGCGGGATATTCTGATTATTTCAGCCAGGAAGTGGTGAGTTTTGTCGGGGTGGATGACCATATCTACATCAATAAAATCGCCCTGGTGCCCTGCATTGATATAATTCATTACGACCGTTCCACCATGGCTTTTGGTGATTATCACCACACCCACCGCGACAACATGTCGCTCATCAGCAAAAATACACTCAAAGCGGTGGGACAAACACTGCTGGAGGTGATTTATAACGAACAGTAACAGTGCTGAAAAAAATACTGGCAGCGGCATTGATAGCGCTTACGGCAAAATATGCGGCGGGGTCCTGTGCAGGCAACTATCTTGCTGTTTATCCCCGTGCTATGCATATCTCTTCCAACCCCGCTTTCCTTATTGACTTCTCGGAAAAAGACTTCCGGCTGAGGAATGAAATCTCTCAAATCATCTTTACAGCCGTATCCGCAAAAGGAAGGCACATAAAACTTTTCCCGCTATCCGTTAATTTCTCAGGCACCATGGGACAGGTGTTCCTGAAGGCAGGGGGAGGGTTGCAAAGGGGCGATACTGTTTCAATTATCATTTCTCATGTGAATGGCGACAGCCTGGGGGGAATGACAAAAAATTTTGCAGCGAGGGTGGCAAGGTGTCAATGGGTTGTTGCTTTTAAACCTGACCGTAAAGCACCGCGTTGGGTAAGCGACAGCATTGGTTACAGTTTTAATGATATGCGCTCTTCCTCCGAGCCGGGGTATTCCATCCGCTTCAATCCCTGTGTTACCGATAATTCCCGGGTAAGTAACAATTACAGGATACAGGGTAAGGTTGTGCTTCCTTTATTCTACGAAGTGACCCTCGCGAACGAAAAGTTCATATGCATGTCGGAAGCAGGAAGCTCCCCTTCCATGGATTACAGCATTTGCGGAAGTGATTTTTCGTTCGGGGCGGATACCTTGTACACAGCAGCAGTAAGGCCTGTTGATTCATCGGGAAATTTTGGACGTATTGAAAAAAGATTTATTTTTTCAATACCCGAGGATTCCGGAGGCCAGAGATAATCCTGTTTTTATTCCGTGGAAACAGCCTGCCCGTTCTTATCTACGGCGGCCTTCATAGTGTGCCATGCAAGGCTGGCGCACTTTACCCGGGAAGGATATTCCCGCACTCCCGCAAAAACAGCGAGTTTTCCCAGCGCATCTTCATCAGGGGTTTGCTCCACGGGGGAAGTAACGAGGTCATGAAATTGCTTAAAAAGATCTTCCGCCTGTGCCCTGGTTTTGCCTTTCAGCAGCGTTGTCATGACGGATGCGGATGCTTTGGAGATGGCGCAGCCCGTCCCGGCGAAATGAATATCTTTTATGGTGTCACCATCCATTATAAGGTAAACATGGTAGTGATCCCCGCACAGGGGATTGTATCCCTCGGACGAGTGGGTATGCGAAGGAAGATCCCCGTAGTTCCTGGGATTTTTGTTGTGATCCAGGATCACCTGCTGATATAGTTCTGAAGCTTCAGACACGGTTTTATTTTTTAATCCTCACGTTCCGCTACGGCGGACAAGAAGGTACGGGGCTTACCCAGGGGTTAATATTATTTTAGTCTTAGCTGAACAGGTGTATTATTTTTTCAAGTGCGGAGACAAGGACATCAATCTCCCCTGTGGTATTGTAAAAGGCAAAAGAAGCCCGGGATGTAGCGGGAACATGAAACCTTTCCATCACCGGCTGGGCGCAGTGGTGGCCTGTTCGTATGGCCACTCCTTCTCGGTCGGCAAGAGTACCGATATCATGGGGGTGTATGCCTTCAATCACGAAGGAGACAACAGCAGCTTTATGTTTTGCAGTCCCGATGATCCTCAGGCCTTTTAACAATAAAAGTTTTTCTGTAGCATAGCTGAGGAGCTGCTGTTCATGACCGGATATCTTTTCAAGCCCTGTGCGGCTGACGTAGTCAAGGGCGGCCGCCAGCCCTGTTGCTCCTGCAATATGCGGGGTACCTGCTTCAAATTTATAAGGCAGTGCGTTGAAAACGGTTTTATCAAATGTTACGGAGAGGATCATGTCGCCGCCTCCCTGCCAGGGGGGCATCCTCTCAAGCAGTTTACGCCGGCCGTACAGCACTCCTATGCCGGTGGGGCCATATATTTTATGCCCGGAAAAAACATAAAAGTCACAGCCGAGATTCTGCACATCAGTTTTGAGATGCGGCACTGCCTGTGCCCCGTCAACCAGCACCGGGACGCCTGCCTGCTGAGCCATAGCGGTAATCTTTTTTATTTCATTAACCGTTCCGATGGCATTGGAGACATGTGTTACAGCAATGAGTTTCGTTCTTTTGCCAAGCATTTTTTCAAACTCTTCAAAGATTATCTCTCCCTCATCGTTAATGGGAATCACGCACAGTTTTGCTTTTTTTTCCTCACAGAGCATCTGCCAGGGAACAATATTGGAGTGGTGTTCCATGGCGGAGACAATGATTTCATCACCTTCGCCGATATTCTGCCTGCCATACGAAGAAGCGACAAGGTTGATCCCCTCGGTGGTGCCGCGGACAAAAATTATTTCTTCGGGGGAGGGCGCATTGATAAAATGCTGCACTGTTTTTCTTGCTTCCTCGTATGCATGTGTTGCCTTCTCACTCAGGTAATGCACGCCCCGGTGTATGTTGCTGTTGATTTCCGAGTAATAAGCCGATACTGCATCTATGACCTGCCTGGGTTTCTGGGTGGTAGCCGCATTATCAAGATATACAAGGGGTTTCCTGTGCACCTCCCGGTGCAGGATGGGAAAATCTTCGCGTATCTTCATCACATCAAAAGTGTCAGCAGCGGTTTTCATCGTCTTTGATCCGGTTATTTCCTCAGGAAAGGCAGGTATTCCTGCAGCCTCCCGGCCATATATTCCCTGAACGAAGCAATCTGTATTGTATCCACCACGGATGAAGCAAATGCATTCAGCAGCATTTCCCGGGCAGCATCTTCGCCGATTCCTCTTGCACGCAGGTAAAAAAGCTCTTCTTCGTCCAATTGCCCGATGGTGGCTCCGTGGCTGCATTTCACATCGTCCGCAAAAATTTCAAGCTGGGGTTTGCTGTTTACAGTGCCTTCGTCCGAGAGAAGAATATTTTTGTTGGACTGGAAGGCACTGGTTTTCTGGGCATCTTTCCGGACCATAATTTTCCCGTTGAATACAGCCGTTCCTTTTCCTCCTATTATCCCTTTGTAAAGTTCATTGCTGTGGCAGGATGGCGAAGCATGGTCCACGAAAGTGTGGTTATCTGTATGCCCGGTCCCCGGGACAAGGTACAGGCCATGCATAGCGGTTTCACACTGTTCTCCCTCAAGGGTAATCCCAAGATTATTTCTTACAAGCTGTCCTCCCATGGTGAATACAAGGGAAGAAAACCTGCTTCCATGCTGCTGCATGACAATGCAGGAATCTGTAAGAAAAGAAGCCGGGCTGAGCGCCTCCGTTTTATAAAGAAGCATCTCTGCATTTTTCCCAAGCGATACATCTGTAACTGCATTGGTAAAAGAGATATTCTTTTCTGTTGAAGCATATTGCTGCACTATGTGCACTCTGCTTTTGTTCCCGGCGAGGATAATATTTTTCGGGAATATGGCAGTAGCGTCAGGGGAGGTATTAAAGAATAAGGCCTGGATCGGCTTGCTGACAGATACTCCGTCGGGAACGGAAAGGAACATTCCCCCGGCTGTAAGCGCTGTATTCAGCGCATGGAGGGAGTTCGGGGAGGAATAAAAATACTTTTCCAGGAGAGCAGGATGTTTTTCCGCAACTGATGCAATATCAGAAACAATGACTCCACCCGGCAGGGCTGCAGGAGAAGATAGTTCTCCTGAAAAAAATCCATTCACAAAAACAAGGCGGTGGTATTCCTGCTCATCAAACAGGGAAGCGGTAATCTGGCTGCGGTTAAGTTCTGTTAATTCTGCTGCCCGGCCGGAGGTATAGCGGAGTTCCGCGATGCCGGACAGGTCAGTATACTTCCATTCTTCATCCCTTGTTGCAGGCAATCCTTCCGAAAGGAAACGGTTCATTGCCTGTTTTCTCACGCCTTTAAAAGCATCAGAGGGTAATAAATCCGGGAATGAGGCAAATTGTTCTTTAATATCGGGATGGGCCAGCACAGCTTGCATGAAAATAATTTATGCAGGGGTTTTCAGGTCTTTTGTAATCCAGTCGTAGCCTTTCTTTTCGAGTTCAAGGGCAAGATCTTTATTCCCCGATTTGATGATACGGCCGTCGTACATGATGTGGACGTAGTCGGGGACAATATAGTCAAGCAGCCGCTGGTAGTGAGTGATTACCACGAAGGCATTATCTTTTGTTTTCAGCTTATTGACACCTCCCGCCACTACCCGGAGCGCATCTATGTCAAGGCCTGAGTCAGTTTCATCAAGGACCCCGAGCCGGGGTTCAAGCAGAGCCATCTGGAAGACTTCATTCTTTTTCTTTTCTCCGCCCGAGAATCCTTCATTCAATGGGCGTTTGGTTAGTTCGGTATCTATGTTTACCAGCTTCATCTTTTCTTTCATGAACGAAAGAAAATCCATTGCATCAAGGGGTTCCATGCCCCTGTGCTTGCGAATTTCATTCAAAGCTGTTTTCAGGAAATTAGCTGTGCTTACGCCCGGTATTTCCACGGGGTACTGGAAGGCAAGGAACAATCCTTCGCGGGCTCTTTCTTCGGGGGGGAGGGCAAGGAGGTCTTTTCCAAGAAATTCCACGCTGCCTCCCGTTACCGTGTAATCTTCTTTTCCTGCCAGCACGGAAGCAAGCGTACTTTTACCGGAGCCGTTTGGTCCCATGACGGCATGCACTTCCCCGGCGTTCACGGAAAGATTGATGCCTTTGAGAATTTCTTTCCCGTCTATGGAAACTTTCAGATTTTTTATTTCGAGAATCATACTCAGGGTATTTATTATCAGCCGACGCTTCCTTCGAGCGTTACAGACAAAAGTTTCTGTGCCTCCACTGCAAATTCCATGGGAAGCTGGTTAAACACTTCTTTACAGTACCCGTTGACAATGAGGTTCGCGGCATCCTCCCCGGAAAGGCCGCGTTGCTTACAGTAAAATATCTGGTCATCGCTGATTTTTGAAGTGGTGGCTTCATGTTCAACAGTGGCGGACTTGTTTTTCACCTCGAGGTAAGGGAAGGTATGCGCCCCGCATTGATCACCCATCAGCAGTGAATCGCACTGGGAGAAGTTTCTGGCCTTTTCAGCCTTTGCTGAAATTTTAACCAGGCCCCTGTAGCTGTTGTTGCTGTGTCCTGCTGATATACCTTTTGAGATGATAGTGCTGCGCGTGTTTTTCCCTATATGAATCATTTTTGTGCCTGTGTCTGCCTGCTGTCGGTTATTGGTAACTGCCACGGAATAAAATTCCCCGACAGAATCATCACCCTTCAGAATGCAGCCGGGATATTTCCAGGTGATGGCGGAGCCTGTTTCCACCTGTGTCCACGATATTTTGGACCGCTTACCGATGCATATTCCGCGCTTGGTAACGAAGTTATAAATCCCTCCTTTTCCGTTTCTGTCGCCGGGGTACCAGTTCTGTACGGTAGAATATTTGATATGTGCATTATTTCCAAGGGCAACCAGTTCCACGACTGCCGCATGCAGCTGGTTTTCATCACGCATAGGAGCGGTGCAGCCTTCGAGGTAGCTGACATAAGCATCTTCCTCCGCAATAAGGAGGGTGCGTTCAAACTGCCCGGTGTTGGCGGTATTTATCCTGAAATATGTGGACAGCTCCATGGGGCAGCGTACTCCTTTTGGGATATAGCAGAAGGAACCGTCGCTGAAAACGGCTGAATTCAGGGCGGCAAAATAATTATCGGTGTAGGGGACTACTGTCCCGAGGTATTTCTTTACAAGGTCAGGATGTTCCTTTACGGCCTCACTGAATGAGCAGAAGATAATTCCCAGCTCCGCAAGTTTGGAACGGAAAGTGGTGGCTATAGAAACGCTGTCCAGCACAGCGTCCACAGCGACACCCGAAAGACGTTTCTGCTCTTCCAGCGAAATACCGAGTTTTTCGAAAGTGGCTCTCAGCTCGGGATCCACCTCATTCATGCTGTTCAGCTTTTTCTTTGGTTTGGGTGCGGCATAATAAAACGCGTCCTGGTAATCAATGGGAGGGAAGCTCACATTCTGCCAGTGAGGCATTTCCATGGTGAGCCAGTGGCGGTATGCCTTGAGCCGCCATTCAAGAAGCCACGAAGGCTCATTTTTTTTTCGGGAAATGAAACGGACGGTCTCTTCGTTCAGCCCTTTGGGCGCAGTTTCTGCCTCTATGTCGCTGACAAACCCGTACTTGTATTCACCCTGCGTGACATTTTCCAGTATTCTCCCCGTCTGATCCATCGTATCCTGTTTTAATCGTTGAAAAGTTATACTGCAAAACTTTCGCCGCAGCTGCAGGTGCGTGTCGCGTTGGGATTGATAAACTGGAAGCCCTTCCCGTTGAGCCCGTCTGAAAAATCCAGTTCCGTACCTACGAGGTAAAGAAAACTCTTTTTATCACAGACAATCTTCACTCCCTTGTCCTCAAAAACCTTGTCATCCGGGCGGGTCGTATTGTCAAAATCCAGTTTATAACTAAGACCAGAACATCCTCCCCCTTCCACGCCCACTCTTAAAAAATGCTGTGAGCCATAATTGCCTTCCGACATGAGGCCGGTAATCCGCTTCTTCGCTTTTTCAGATACTGTAATCATGTTAAAATCCTCCTTCTTTTATCAGAACAAAGATACTATTTAGAATCATTATAAACAAGAGAAATGAAATGAGAAGAAGCCGGTCTTTTATACCTCCGGATACTTTTTCAAGTGCAATAGTTTCTTATTTTTGTCATTATTCATACTTACATACAAGTTCATGAACAGAAAAATTCGCATAGCAGCAGCTATGTTTTCATGCCTGCTGTTGATATGTACGCTTTCATATATTTTCGGCTTTGAGCGCCGGGAGTCAGGTGTGCATACTGTTGTTTCATTGCCTGTCGCGGCATCAGGAGTGAAAGCCCGGACAGACTATACATTGCCCGGGAGCAGTCGCCGCGATGTACAACTCATTTATGAGCAGATGCTCGACAGGCTCCCTTTCCGTTTTTTGGAAAACAAGGGTCAGTGGCCGGGAGAGGTTTTGTTCAGCGGGAGCGTAAACGGTATCCAGGTACGTTTCCTTAACAATGCTCTCAGGTTTTGTATGTCGAGGGAGAAAGAAGCGGCAGTACCCCTCCCGGGAACGCCTTTCAGCCATGATGAAGAGATGGAATATCTCAGTTGGCAGATGAGGTTTGCCGGGGCAAACAAAGACGCCCGCATATATGGTTTAAAGAAACAGAACAGCAGAATCAATTTCCTCAGGGGGAATAATCCGGAGAAATATGTGATTCATGCGCCCGAGTATGCTATGATAGAATATCAGGAAATTTATCCCGGCACTGACCTGCGCTACTATGGGGCGGATGAAAAAAAATTAAAATATGATTTTATTTTGCATCCCGGTTCTGCAATTTCTTCGATCTGTATGCAGTATGAAGGCATTAACGGGCTGAGCACTGACGGGCAGGGTGCCCTGCTGGTAAAGCATGCATGGGGGGATATCAGGGAAGAAGCACCTTATTCATACCAATTAATCAATGGAAACAAAAAACAAATTGATGTGCGCTTTGAACTGAAGGGAGATAATTGTGTGGGATTCAGGATCAGTTCTTCTTATGATAAAGAGGCTGATGTCATTATTGATCCCATTAGCCTGCAATGGGGCACATACATGAAGGCTACCTCTATAAACAACAATAACTACTGTTATGACATGGCTGTGGATGGTTACGGGTATGTTTTCCTTGCAGGCAAGTGCGACAATACGTATCCCGCTGTTACGGGTTACCAGACCACACATTCCGTTTCAACTTATGATGTGTTTGTAAGCAAGCTTGACAGGGAAGCAGCGACCGTTATATACACTACTTATATGGGAGGAACGGGTTCAAACTATGCTAATGCTATAGCGGTAAGCAATACCGGAGAGGCGTATTTTACAGGATATACACAGAGTAATAATTTCCCGATCCTGAATGCAGCACAGCCTTCATGGGGGGGCGGAACTTATGATGCTTATGTTGCAAAACTAAGCTCGTCGGGAACAGCCCTGCTGTACTCTACATTTTTAGGAGGCACTTCCACGGAGTACGGACAGGGGATTACCGTGAATGCAGCAGGGCAGGCATATGTTACCGGGCAGACCGTATCAGGTAATTTCCCTGTAACAGCCGGAGCTTTCCAGACCTCATACGGGGGAGGCTTTATGGATTGCTTTGTCACTAAATTGAATTCGTCCGGGAATACCCGTCTTTATTCTACTTTTATCGGGGGAAACACCAGTGAACAGGGCTATGACATTGCACTCGGAGCAGGAGGGGAAGCCTATATTACGGGGATGGTCATCTCCACCAACTATCCCACCCTGAATCCTGCTCAGGCCTCTTTGGGAGGAAGCAGTGATGTATTTATAACGAAATTAAACTCTGCAGGAAGTGCACTTCTGTACTCTACGTATTTAGGAGGATCAGGAGCCGAAACCGGTTTTGGCATAACGGTTAATGCTGGCGGAGAGGCGTTTGTTACGGGGAAAACATATTCTGGTAATTTTCCGGTAACAGCGGGAGCGTATCAGACTTCCCTTGGAAGCGGTGGCTTTGACGATGCATTTGTAACAAAACTGAACACTTCAGGAAGCACTTGGCTTTACTCCACTCTATCCGGCGGATCAGGAACAGATGATGCATACGACATTGCTATCAACGCAAGCAACGAAGCATACATCAGCGGGTACACAAATTCTTCCAATTACCCCACCACTGCGGGCTCTTACCAGCCTGCCTCCGCCGGGAATTTTGATATCTTCATTACGTTGTTTAACTCCTCCGGTTCCGCTTTACTTTGCAGCTCATATCTCGGCGGAGCCAGCGATGATTATACCAATCCGAAGGTGAAGGTTGATCTCTCAGGGGTTTTCGATACGCTGGTAATCTCTGGTACCAGCCATTCTGACCCGTTTCCCACCACTGCAGGCGTATATGGTCCTGTAAAAATAAACAGTAACGGAGATCAGCCTGTCGTGGTTAAGATGGTTTCCTGTGTGCCGGGAGCGCTGCCTGTGGGTTTGCTTTCATTTGACGGATATAATACAGGCGGATACAATATTCTTGAATGGGAAACTGCGGAAGAAGTAAACAATGATTTTTTTATTGTTGAACGTTCTTCGGGAAATGGTGAGTTTTTCCCGGCAGGTCAGGTAAAAGGTGCGGGAAATTCTTCCGGGGAACGACAATATACCTTTGCAGATGATATTAGAGGAATAAATAATACGGGGATTTTTTATTACCGATTGAAGCAAACCGATTATAACCGGAAGTCCTTTTATTCTGCCATCATCTCTGTAAATCTTCCCGGCAACGGTTCTTTTTATATGAGGGAAACTTCTCTGTTATCCTGCGGCCTGCTTAGAATTTCCTTTACTCTGCCTGTGGGTATCAATGAAAATATTTCAGCAGCAGTTTTTGATCTTGCCGGCAGGGAAATAGTCAAAAAAGATTTCGGCAGGCTTGAGCAGGGAAATTACACCAGGCAATTTGATGCGGGGATTTCTGCAAGAGGCATCTATTTCGTAAAACTTTTTGCCGGACAAAGACAGGATATAAAGAAGGTTGCAGCGGAATAAGGACAATGTCATATTGTATCCCCAAGCACTGCACCCCTTCTATACTGTACGACAGGATTTTTACATACTCCATTTTACCTGATAACATACAGTGGGAGCACTTTAATCCCGCTGTTGTTTTTCAGGCTTATGAAATAACTTCCGTTCCCTATGTTTTCAAGGTCCAGGCGTAAATTCCTGTTCGGGCGTGATGCTGAAAACACCATGCGGCCGGTATAATCGTAAATGCTTACGGTCACATTTTCATTTTCGTTCCCGCTTAACTCCACGTTTACGGTATTACCTGCAGGATTGGGGTAAACTTTTGCCTGCATGGCACCTGCATGTTCCTTCACCTGGGTGGGAACTCCGTACACTTTCAGGTAAGGGTGGTTGGCAGGGATCGTATCGTCGGATGTATACACAAGAAACATGACTGCTGCATTATTACAGCCCACTGTAGGAGAGTACATCACAAAGCCATAGTTGGGAACGGTACCTGCCTGCCAGGCGTTGTACGCAGCAGTGATGTTATACTCTCTGGTTCCGAAACTGTTGGGAAATGTGATGTTCACCGGTCCGAAGAAGTCAGCGCCCCGGGAGGGAGCATTGTTATAGGTAAGAGAATCTTCGTACCAGGGATCATTGTTGTATGCAAAATAAAAATCTGCATTACAATTGGAATAGCAATAAGTAGTATGGTCAAGATGCGTGAATCCTACGAAAGCCGAATCCGCAACAAGGGGAAGCCCTGACAGGTCAAACTGTATGTAGTCGTTGGAATTGGTAGGATTGCA
The DNA here is from genome assembly GCA_023251555.1 of Bacteroidota bacterium. Classification (GTDB taxonomy): domain Bacteria; phylum Bacteroidota; class Bacteroidia; order AKYH767-A; family JAHEYN01; genus JAHEYN01. The sequence goes on from JAHEYN010000006.1 coordinate 54,194, forward strand.
GTTGCTGACAGGCGCTGCAACCATGGCGGTGGAGGCCTTGTTGTTGCTGTCGGGCAGTGCCTCATGGCTGTAGAGATCTTTTCCCCCGTTAGAGCCGCCCTGGTCTGTATAATCATTGAGCCCGGGACCCGGTTGTAAAATAACAGGTGTTTGAGCTATCAGGCTTCCGCTGATGGCACATGCAGTCAATAAGAGTAATGTTGTTTTCATAAAGTTTAGTTTTTTACGCAAAGAAACTGTTACAGTCATTGTTGCAAAATGACCTTCCTTAGCTCACCTGCTGATATAAGTCAGGCGGGAAAGAATTGCCGGGAGTGCAGGGAAAAACGCACGTGGTTATATTTGCCTTTATCACACAATATTTTGTGTGGCGGTTTATATTGCCATATAAAAAAAACAGTCATACTGTTTTCAGCATGACTGTTTTCAGGCGGGATCCGGTATTATTTCCCTTCTCCTGCGTTATCTTCCTTTTCCCATTCCGATCCGCAGCACCTGTAATAAAATTTCCGTTTGAATTTTTCCCGTTCTTCGGGAGTCATCTGTGCAAGCTTTTCATCGAAGCGCTCTTTCCAGTGCCTGTGCCCGTGGTGGTGGTGATGTCCGCAGCAGCAGCCTCTCCCCCCCCTGAACGTTCCGAACAGCATCCGGGCAATCACCAGCACCCCTATAGCCTGCCAGGCATTGAGTACAGGTCCGTGAAAGAGTTCGGGTACAAGCGCATTCCATAAGTAATAAAAAATAATTCCTGCCAGCAGCACCCCGGCGGGGATAAGGGCAAATTTGAATCTCCAGTAGTTTCTCATAGTGTTTGGGTTTTAATGGTTAACGAATTCCTGATAGATTTCACGGAGCCGTTTTCTCAGGAACAGCACTGCATAATGTTTTCTTGAAAGGAGGGTTTTCAGAGGCACTCCTGTTGCCCGGGAAATTTCCGCGAAGCTTTTTTCTTCCAGTTCATGCATCACGAAAACTTCGCGCTGTTCCTGCGGAAGTTCATCAATAGCTGCTTCCAGTTCATGCAGAACAAGCTTGCGTGCATAAACAGCTTCGGGGCCGTCGCCCAGGTCACGGAAGAAATTTTCAAGGCGGGGATCAGCATCTTCTTCTTCTGCCGCATGAAAAAGATAACTTGCAGGTTCAGGCTTTTGCTTACGGAACCAGTCGGTGATCTTATTTCGTGCCACGGTGAAGAGCCAGGCAGAAAGCTGCCCGATAACCCTTTCCACCCGGTAGCTTTCGGTAAGCTGGAAGAAGACATCCTGCAGGATGTCTTCGGCATCTTCCTTCCCGGGAACTCTTGCCATGATAAACCCCAGGAGCCGCTTCTTTTCTTTTTCAAACGCTTCCCGTACGGACTCGTTTTGCTTTGCGGCCATGTGGTGTTCTATGATTAACGACTCTTTCATCTCTGATTAAGGAAGACGAATGAGCAGGTTGAATATTTTAAAAGTATAAAAAATAATTCCTCCGGAGTACAACACCCGGATGTGTAATGAGCCGGAAGCCAGGGGAACAGATGCCGGCGGGATATAAGCGGAAAAATTATTATATGAGCAGGGCGCGGAGCCTGTTTTTTAAAAGTTCCTGTGAATTATGCGGAAGACTCAGCAGGGAAACATTGTATTTCTTTGACTCTTCGAGGCTGCGGGAGAGGTTAAATTCTTCCTGGGGCTCACTGTAAAAAATCTTCTTCTTTTTAAAATATTCCGCCAGGTATTCCTGTTCTGTCTGCCCTGGCGTAGGTACAAAGATTGCATTCCTGCCGAGTGCTGCCAGGTCCATAATTGAGGAATAGCCCCCCCTGCATATAATCACTGAGGCAGAAAGAAAGGCTTCCCGGAGTTTACCGGAATCAAGGTGAGGAACCATAGTAACGCCGGGGGGTATAGCGAAGGGGGCAGGGGCGGCGTTTCCCGGCAGGCCGCGGACGAGCAGGGCGGGGAAGCTGCAGCGGGCCAGATCTTCCACGATTCTTTTTTCAAAGATGCTGCGTTGAGGTTCGGGTCCGGAGAGGATGACCAGCAGTTTACCGCCTGTACTCGCGGGGAGAGCATTGTCTTTAAATCTTGAAAGCGGACCAATAAAATAAGTGTTTGCCGGCAAGGTGTATTGATGGGCAAGATCCCCGGAAAGGTTGTTCTCACCAGGGAAATCCGGTATCCAGCATTCATGGTAGCGGCTTATAAAAAACCTGTTCAGCCGGCAGAGGGCAGGCTCAAGAAACCTCAGTGAAGGGGGGCATTTTATCATCACCTGGTGTGTTATAAAAATGCTTCTCACCTTCTTACTCCACAGCCCGAAGCGGTTGTCGGAGATAACAATGTCAATGGAAAAGTCTTTAATTATTTTTTTAAGAAAATAGTGTTCGCGGCAAATACCGGCTCCAATCAGGGGAGCAGAAAGAATCATTTTCAGTGCCTGGCTTCTCCCGGGCGAGTATGTAATATTGTAGCCCTGGATACGGATTAGCTGCAGGTGCGGGAATTCGTTTTTTAACAGTTCAGCAGGATGCCCGTCGGCTGCAATGATAACCTCAGCCCCTGCAAGTTCCAGTTCACGTATAAGCGGAATGCAGCGTGCAGCGTGGCCGAGTCCCCAGTTTAGCGGGCAAACGAGGATGCGTTTTTTTTTCGACATGAGTTGTACGGGAGGCAACTCCACGAATATACAAATTCAGGGAGAAGGGGAAATGGTTGGGATGAGTGTTGAAGCGGGCATGCAAATAAGGTCGTTACCTTATCAGGCTCACTGTTCCGGAGGTTCCGTATTTTTTCCCGAGAAAGCTTTCCGCACTTATCACATAAACATAAGCTCCTTCGGGTGCGGGTGCACCCCGGGTGTCTCTTCCATCCCAACCTTTATTGATATCCTGTGTATGGAAAAATACTTGTCCCCAGCGGTTTTCAATCAGCATATCAATTTTTGAAACACCGGCTCCAAAGGGGAGGAATATATCATTTGTGTTGTCGTTGTTGGGAGTAAAGGCATTGGGGACATAGAGAGAGAATTCAGCATGTACAATTACTTCGTGCTGTATGGTGTCTGAACAGCCCTCGGCATTAATAGCGATCATGGTAACGGTGAACAGTCCGGTGTCGGCATAAACATGTACGGGATCCTGTTGCAAGGCCGGGCTGCTGTTATCCCCGAAGTCCCACAGGTAATTAACTCCGCCGGAGGTTTTGTTGGCAAAGGCAAGTTCGGCCACGGTATGATAACTGTAGGAAAAATCCGCTGCAGGGGGAATGGAAACAATCACGCTGAGGCTGTCGGTAATGGATTGTGTGCCGCAGCTGTCGGTAACCGTAACAGCATAGGTGGTAGTGGTTTGCGGGGTAACGGTTTCCACGGAGTCATTTCCTGCATTATTGTTCCAGGAGTAAGAAAGCGGCTGGAGGCCGCCCGATGCAGATGCAGCAATAAGTGTGCTGTCGCCTATGCATATCGTGATGTCAGAAGGCATGCTGAGGGTAAGAGTAGGAGTATCTTTAATATACAAGGTGATGCTGTCGAATTCGCAGAGGGAAGTCTGCACGATGAGTATCACTGTTTCAGTTGCTTCATTAATCCCGTCGAATACAGGGTTTATGAAGATGTCCACGGAATCCTGTCCTGCCGGAATTATAGCACTGTCGGGGAGCAGGGGGAAGTCCTGTCCGTTAACGGCAGTGCCGGCAAAGGAATAGTGCACCACCACGTCAGAGGAAGCGGGTGCCGGGAGGGCGAAGGAAACCGTTGTGCCACTGCAGCCTTCGGTGGATGAGGAATCTGCATTGGGGGTGGTGGCGTTCAGCGTGATGATGTTGCTGCTGAAGCTGCTTGCTTCAAGGAACACGCCTGAATCATATATATCATCTCCCGCATCTGCGATAGCAATTTTGATGTGATAACTCTGGCAGGGTGTTACTTTCTGCCATGCGGTAAGCACGGTGGTAAAGCCGTCGTACTGGACGGTGGCTCCGTTGGTGTTGTTCACATAGTACAGGGAGTTGGTAGTTGCGTTGACATTGTTAATTGAAACCGGTGTTGCGGTACCCGGAATAAGCGCGATGTTTTTGGTTCCTGCAATCCCGGGCCCGCTGATAAAGAAAGCAAACACATCATTGAAAGAGCCCACCCACTCGGGATATTCTTCGGAGCCGAAAACATACCTGAATTTAACTGTATCCGAAGCCGGGGTGAAATCAAATTCGAGAACGCTGGCGTCGTGGGTCTGGGAAGCGCAGATGGCGTCGAGGTCTGCATCGCCAGAAAGCCCGTTGCCGATACCTGCCGAAGAAGAGTTGTTGGGTCCGGGAGCCTGGTTGATATCTCCGCTGGTGAGCAGTACACCCGAAGCAAGACCTATATTGGAGGCGGAGCCGTTAAACGAGCCGATGGCAGAAGCGCCCCCTGTGTATGTAATATTGTTTACGGTCACCCCCGTACCTATCAGTACATTCTGCACCAGCTGCTGGGGTGTCATGAAATTGCTTACTGTAAGCTGGGCGAATGCGACAGAGGACAGCAGGTACGGAAATACGGCTATGGCGGTCTTCTTTATCATTCAGGAGCAGCCCGGCCTGCCAGTTTACTGACCGGAACTACCCAAAGGTAGGCATCTCTTATTCTTTCCCAAACTTTAGCTGGCGGGATTTGAGGCTGCAGGTCATTTGCCCGGTTTCGCAGTCCTTCTTAAGCTTTCTGCAAAAGGTCTGTCTTCAATTTTGCTTTCGAGCCAGGAGATGATGTCAAAATAATTAAGCGTTTGTTTTTCAAAGGGGTCATTAAGTATTTTTTCAAGTTCTGTTCTTAAAGCTTTAAAAGCGTTTATCAGCTCCTTTTTGCCGATAGCCTTTGGCAGTTTTTTTCTGAAGAAATCAAGGATAGATGCTTCTGTCTTATATAGCTTATCTCTTTTTCCGAGGTAGTAATGGGTAGTTTTTCCGAGGTATCCAAGCAAACCTTCATTATCCAGCTGGTAGTGAATAATAAGGTTAAAAATTCTGGCGCTGCAATAAATGTCCTGGCGTATGCCGGGGTATAAATCATTTAATATTTTATTATTCCACAGCAAAGCCTTTTTGTAATCACATATAATAAAATAAAGTAAAGAGAAATGGGAATAGAAGACGATCTCATATTCCTTTGCTGTTTTTCCCCTGAATTCTTCGAGGCCATTTTCAACTTTGCTGAACAAAGAAATAGCTTTCTCGAACCGGCCGCAGGAGAGATACATATTCAACTCAAGGTTATAGCTTCGCTCAAAAATTCTTGCTTTTAAATCTTCAGGGCATTTGCGCCCTAATAGTCCGGGAATTGCCCGCATCTTTTTCAGTATGTGGGGCAGTTCATTATACATTCCGAGTTTATAGGATAAGCGGGCAACATTATTCAGGCTGGAAAGGTAAGTATTGGGGCGCTGCTTAATTTGTTCCGGGAAGGCCTCGAGCATCCCGACAATCTTTTTGCGGTAGTCATAGCTTTTTGCCAGGTTTCCTGTCTGCTCATAAAATATAGCATGAATGAAAGCGAATAATTGCTTTGTTTCCCTGGTTATTGCTTTGCTTTCATATCTTAATAACGGGTTGTCCATAATATTTTTAAACTCCCTCAACTCATGTTCGCTTCTGGAGTCTCCCTTTGATGTTCTCAGAGAATACATTTTGTCGGCAAGCATCTGATATTCCCAGACATTTTTTATTTTTCTGAAGATCTCCTGTCTTTCGTTGTGGAAAGCATCTACTTTATGCCGGACATGTTTATCGCGGAAGGTTGTGGATATGATCAGATTTCTTTCCCGCTTAAGGATGTCAGCCCACATCTCATAATTTTCATATTTTGAAGCCATGTGTTTTGCTTTCATTAAAAGTTTGCTTCCTTCCCTGTACAGTCCTTTTTTAAAAAGAATTTCGGATTGGCTCAGGCAGCTTCTTAAATCCGAATCCTTGCTTGAGTGGTATGATTCCAGGCTTTGCAAGACCAGGTTATACAGATAGTTTTTGAGTTTAGGAAACTGGTTGTTTTTTTCATTGAGATTCTCCTCTTCTATTATCCGGCGCTCATCATACTCGGTTTGCTTATTAATCACATCAAAAAGCTTCAGGTAATTGCTGTCTTTTCTCGAAGTATTGAGTACTGCGAACTTTTTAAAATACCCTTTCTCCGATCGGGTTAGGGATTTTATAATCCTGAATAAGCTTTCAGAGTTGACTTTCGGCATGGTATAAATTTTATATTAAAAAGCCTAATTTAATAAAATTATCAATATAATAGATAATAAATTAAATATTTGATTAGGTATAATAAGATTAATTTAATTTGTAATCCTTCGCCCCGGGATGTAGCCTTGCGTAATGAAATTATTAAGAGCAGGAGGACAGTATAGAATAATTACCAACCCCGTAATAAATTTTAAAAAACTATCCATAAATTTGAATTCACCTTCGTGTTCCGCTATGGCAGCAAGAGGGTCCGGGGCTTGCCCCGGGGTTAATACCAATTTATTCTGATATGAGAAAACGTACTTATGTAATAGTTCTTCTGTCAACAATAATTTGCCTGTTATTTACGGCAGTTGACTCAGGTGCAACAAATTATTCTGCCGGATGGACAAGCATTGCATTGTCAAATAATAATACCGGGCAGTTGTCTTCCTACACTCTGGATGCTACCAATCCTTCCTCAGGCGGCAGCGGTTGTGTGAACAGCTGTATCCCTTCGGGGGCAACCATTACGATAACATTTCCTGCAGGGACGGATGCTACCACTGCTGTTACTGCGGGCAGTACATTTGGAGGAGCTGCCATAGCAGCATATACTGCACAAACGGCAACCACATTGTCATTTGTGGCTCCTGCATCGGTGGCAAAAGGAGTTGCCTTTACGATAGTGATACAGAATATTACCAATCCTGTTGTAGCCTCCTACTCTGTTTATACCACATTATCTGTGACTGCGGCAAATGTTTCACCCGGTACGACTACTTTCAGCGGGGGCAGTTCCACATACGCGATATTACCTATTCCCGCTTTTGTTTCTCATCCGCTGTCATCAGGCTGGAACCATTCCCTGTTTATCTGCAGCGACAGTTCGATTCAGAGCTGGGGCCAGGATGTTTATGGTCAGTTAGGCGATGATCCTGTCAATGCTCAGAAAACCACACCTGTAGCGGTTGCCAATCTCACAGGTATGATAGCCGTAGCAGGAGGAAATTATCATTCCCTTGCCATAAAGAGTAATTTTACCCTATGGTCATGGGGAGAGGACACTTATGGTCAGTTAGGTGATAACGCCTCTCTTACCAACCAGTCTACGCCTGTGCAGGTTGCTTCTCTGACAGGGATTATTGCTGTTTCGGCAGGAGCCTACCACTCCCTTGCACTTAAAAGTGACGGCACGGTGTGGTCATGGGGTTGGGACAACTCCGGTCAGTTAGGCGATAACGCCGGTTATGGGACTCCGGCAGATGATAAATCTACGCCTGTGCAGGTTGCTTCTCTTACAAATATTATTGCTGTTGCTGCGGGAGGGTACCATTCTCTTGCCCTGAAAAACGACGGCACCATATGGTCCTGGGGACGGGATAATTACGGACAGCTGGGGGATAACGCTTCTCTTACCAATCAGCCCACCCCTGTGCAGGTTGCTTCGCTTACAGGTATTATTGCCATTGCAGCCGGGTATGATCATTCACTGGCACTGAAAAGTGATGGCACCGTATGGTCCTGGGGATGGGATATTTACGGACAGCTGGGTGATAATGCCAGTTACGGCACTGCCACTGATGACAAATCCACACCCGTGGCGGTAGCTTCTCTTACATCTGTTACCGCAATAGCGGCCGGCGCATATCACTCCCTTGCATTAAAAAGTAACAACACTATTGCATCGTGGGGATGGGACAGCTATGGAGGGCTTGGTGATGATGCTGCCCTGGCTAACAAACCCACGTTTGTGGCGGTTGCTTCCCTGACGTCTGTTATTGCAATTTCAGCAGGATGGAACCACTCTGCCGCGATGAAATCCGACAGTACCGTATGGTCATGGGGCTACGACGCCTATGGCTCATTGGGTGATGATGCCGCCCTTGTAAATAAAGGGACTCCGGTGCAAACAGATCCCCTGAGTCTGTGCGTTATCTCTGCCCTGCCTGTAACGTTGCTGAACTTTAACGCCTTTCGGGAAAATAATAATGCAGTAAGATGCGAATGGACAACATCTTCTGAATACAGTAGTAATTATTTTGCGGTTGAGCGAAGCTATGACGGAGCATATTTTAAGGAAATCGGAAGAGTGAGTGGTGCGGGAAATTCCACACGGACAAGCAGCTATTCATTCGAAGATAATCACCCGCTCTCCGGGATTAACTACTATCGCCTCAGGCAGGCGGATTACAACGAAAAATACACTTATTCCAATATTGTTACTGTCGTTGCAGGTGAAACAAAATACCCGATCGGTATTTTCCCTAATCCTGCTGAAGACGAACTGCATATTGTTCCTTTCCCCGCTTCCTCATCCGCTATACGTATTACCAATATTCTAGGCGAAGAAATATTTAAACAAACAGTAGCTGAGGAAATCAGAATCAGTATCTCCTGCTTTCCGCGCGGAATGTATTTCCTGGAAGCTGTAACAGGGGAAGGCTCTTTTAAGAGCAAGATTATTTTTCGGTAGTAAACAGGTCTGTATACTATGAAAAGATCATTCTTCACACTGCTTGCGATCTTTCTTTTGAATCCTGAACAGCGTTCTTATGCCCAACTCTCACAGTTGGCTCTTACTATCGGAGGATCAAGTTTTGACGATAGTTTCTCAATGGTTCAAACCACCGACGGGGGCTATGCCTTGTCAGGGCATACCGATTCGTATGGAGCTGCCAGCTATGATATGTATGTGGTAAAGGTTGACAATGCAGGATCTCTGCAGTGGACCCAGGCCATTGGGGGAACAGCTATTGACATGAACTTTTCGGTGATCCAGACTTCTGACGGGGGCTATGCTGCTGCCGGACTTACCTACTCATACGGATCAGGCAGTTGTGATTTTTATATAGCCAGGCTGGATAATACAGGTTCGCTGCAGTGGTCGCAAGCTATAGGAGGAACAGGCACAGAAGAAAGTTTCTGTGTTTTCCAGACCACCGACGGAGGTTATGTTATGGCAGGGAACACTAATTCTTTCGGGGCCGGTAATTATGATTTTTATGTTGTGAAGTTAGATAACACAGGGGGACTCCAGTGGACAAGAACCATCGGGGGGACTGCTGCTGATTACGGACGTTCAGTTGTTCAGATCTCTGACGGGAGTTATGTCGTAGCGGGATATACCAAATCTTATGGGGCAGGTCTCAATGATGTTTATGTGGCAAAATTAAACAGCGCCGGCACGCTCCAGTGGAGTAAAGCCATCGGGGGTGCTGCGGGAGATGAATACGGATATGTTATTGCTCAAACTACCGACGGAGGTTATGTCATCACAGGAAATACCGGTTCTTTCGGCGCCGGCGGCAATGATGTGTATGTGGTGAAGTTGAACAGCGCAGGCGCACTGCAATGGACCCGGACCGTCGGAGGAACAGGCACCGAAGAGAGCGGAACACTTGTTCAGACAACCGATGGAGGGTTTGCTATAGGAGGGCGCACCAATTCCTATGGTGCCGGGGGGAATGACATGTATTTAGTTAAATTAAACAATGCGGGTGCGCTGCAATGGACAAAGACAATCGGTGCGGCGGGTGATCAGTGGTGTCATGCTTTGTTTAAAACTTCTGACGGAGGTTTTGCCCTCTCAGGACATGCCATTTCCGGCAACTGTGAAATGTATCTGGTGAAGTTAGATGCTGCAGGAAATTGCTGCATGGCTGCAGGCAGTGGTGGTGCATCCGGCAGCGGTGGGACGCTCGTCACTCCCGCTGCAGGCAGTGGCAGCGGCGGGACGCTTACCAGTCCTTCCAGTAACAGCGGCAGTGGCGGAGTACTTACTGTCGACTGCGCATTGCCGTCGGAGCTTCTTTCCTTCACAGTTGATTCGTATGAGGGAACAAAGGTTATATGCTCATGGGTAACCGCCACCGAAACGGCTAATGATTATTTTATTATCGAGCGCAGCAGTGATGGAAATAATTTTTGGGAAGCCGGGAGAGTGAAAGGAGCGGGGAACTCCAATTCAGAACAACATTATTCTTTTGTTGATCACCCCGCCATTTTCGGGGTGGAGGAGGTTTATTACCGTCTCCGGCAGGTTGACTATAACGGCCGCTATTCCTACTCTCAGGTTGTTTCCCTGCTGATAAATAATGAAAAACCAATACTAAAAATATATCCCACAATCTCTGATGGAAAAAATACAGTTCTCAGCATATCGGGTGTTCAGCTTCAGGCAGCTACGATAATAATTTGCAATATTTTTGGTCAGGAAATTTTTTCACGACCTGTTTGCAACACGGACAACCTTACGTACGGTTTTTCTCAGGCTATTGTTATCGGGGGAGAACTGGACAGGGGAATCTATTTTGTCCGGGTAATCTCAGGCGGGCGTATTTATTCGGAGAGGCTTATTGTCGAATAAATATTAGAAGCCTTTTCAAAAGCTTACTGTTTCATGAATTTAGTGACCCTGCTGCGGATGCCGTCAGAGAGTGAAATGAAGTAAACCCCGTGAGGCAGGGTACTGACATCAATCCTGCATTTGTTCATGCCGCGGGAAGTATTCAGTTGTTCGCTCATCACTGTGTTTCCTGCCACATCTGAGACAACGATCCTGCAGGTGGTGTTGTCATAACTGTAGAATCCGCAGTACACTTCTTTGTCCGAAGGAACAGGCTCTACACTTATATTATGCAGCCTGTCGGCAGCCGTAATTGAAATAACATTCGAGTAAGTGGATTTCCCGTCGTAATCAGTCTGGCGGAGGCGATAGTAGTTAGGTCCGGTGAGAGGATTATTGTCTCCGAATGAATAATTGTTTATCCACGTGGAATTTCCTGCCCCTTTCACTGTTCCGAGGCGCCTGAATGTTTGTCCGTCCGAGCTGCGTTCAACTGTAAAATAATCGTTGTTTGTTTCTGTTGCGGTACTCCAGTCCAGTTGTGTGATGCCGTTTTTATGAGCAGCATTGAAAGACAGCAGTTCTATGGGCGTCACTGAGCAGAGGCCGGTTACCTGCACTGCTGTGCTTTTGTCAATGATAGTCCCGTCGCCGAGCTGGCCGTACCCGTTGTACCCGAAAGTCCAGACGGTGCCGTCGGCAAGCAGCGCCATGGAATGGCGGTAGCCGGCATTGCCTTCGATCACTCCCGAAAGCCCGCTCACCTGGACGGGTGATAATTTATTCGTGGTGGTGCCATCCCCGAGTTCTCCCTGCCCGTTATATCCCCATGCCCAGAGAGTGCTGTCGCTTTTGAGAGCCATGGAAAACCACTCCCCGCCTATGGGCATTTTAATATTCTGGAAATTGCTGATCTGAACGGGAGTATGCCTGTCGGTGGTAGTGCCATCGCCGAGCTGACCAACGGTATTCCAGCCCCATGCCCATAGTGTGCCGTCATTTTTAACGGCGAGAGAATGATGTTGCCCGGCTGATATCGCTACGATACCCGTAAGTCCGCTCACCTGGACGGGAGTGTGTTTCTCTGCAGTAGTTCCGTCGCCGAGCTGTCCCCAGTAATTGTAACCCCAGGACCATACTGTTCCGTCATTTTTCAGGGCAAGGGAATGTGTTTGTCCGGAAGAAACGGCGATGATTCCCGTAAGCCCCGTGGCCTGTATGGGAGTAAGCTGAGTGGTGGTGGTACCGTTGCCCAGCTGCCCGTAGGCATTAAACCCCCAGCCCCATACGGTGCTGTCGTTGCGAAGTGCAAGGGAATGTAATCCTCCCGCGGCGATGGCGGTGATTCCCGTAATGGTGCTGACCTGCACGGGGTAGGTTTTGTCAATCGTCGTGCCGTCACCCAGCCTGCCGAACTGATTAAACCCCCAGGCCCACACTGTGCCGTCCGCCTTGAGTGCAAGGGAATGGTCATAACCTCCGGAAACAGCAACCGCACCGAAGAGCATATAAGTCTGGACAGGAACAGAGGCGTTCGCAGTTGAGTTGTTGCCAAGCTGTCCGTAGTTATTATATCCCCATGCCCGCACCCCCGAATCGGCGGCGCAGAGGGAGAGCGACTGACTGCCGCCTGCGGAAATTTTCTGGGCAAATACAGAACCATTGATAAGGACAGCAGAAGCAGCGGAAATAATCACACCTGCAATAATTGCTTTGCGGGAAGGGAAGAGTAGAGATTGTTTCATGGTTTTAAGTAGTTGAAGGTTTTGGAGTATATGAATTAGTTTTTAACAAATCTTGCCCGCTGCTGCGTGTGCGGGGTTTCTATCTCGAGGAAATAAATGCCGGGTATAAATTTGTCCATGCCCAGTTTTACAGCGTTGGAACCTCTTGATATTTTCTG
>JAHEYN010000006.1:66639-139564 GCA_023251555.1 Bacteroidota bacterium
CACGCATGATTACATTGCCCAGGACATCCAATACTGTTATATTCGCCGGCTCAGTATTTTCGGAATAAATTTCAAAGTTCAGCACATTGCCTGCGGGGTTGGGGTAAATGCCGATTGATGCTTGGGTGCCCGGGTGCATGAGGATTGAGATAGTGTTTGAGGAGCTGATTTTTCCGTCGTAATCAGCCTGGCTGAGGCGATAGTAGACCTCTCTTTCTGCTCCTTTCCAATTGGAGAGAGGAGAGGGGTCCGTGAAAGAATAATTATGGAGGGCAGTTGTATTTCCTGCTCCTTTTACTTTTCCAACGGGTTCGAATATTTTTCCGTCGGTGCTTCTTTCAACAGAAAAGAAATCATTATTGGTTTCAGAAGCCGTGCTCCACTGCAGGCGGGTGGCGTTTCCGTTCCATGAACCGTTAAAATCAATCAGTCCCGTGGCCAGTGCGCCTGCGATTTTCGCGACGAAGATATCGTTGGTGCTGTTTGTGTTGGCATTGGTTATTACATTGCTGTCGAAGGAAGCATTGGTACTCTGGAAGATGCCTGTTACATAAGCATCTCCGGCTGCATCCGTACAGATACCGTTGGGGGTCTCAGAGGCTGTCCCCCCTGCGCCCTTTGCCCAGATGGCATTTCCGGTTCCGTCAAATTTAGCCACGAAGACGTCACCCCCGGTACCGCTCACCGTGGTGGTTCCGAACACAATACTTGCGCTGCTGAAGGGGCCTGTGAGGAAGACGCTTCCGCCTGCATCGGTGGTAACACCGTTGGCGGCATCGCCTGAGGCGCCGCCTGCTCTGAGGGCCCAGGCAAAGTTCCCGTTCCCGTCATATTTTGCCAGGAACACATCATTGAACCCCGCGGCGGCATTGGTAAGTGTCTGGCTGCCAAAGTTCATGGTGCTGCTGCGGAAGGAGCCTGCAACGTATGCATTTCCGGACGGATCTGCATAAACGGAATTGGCGTATTCATCCGCAAAGCCTGCTCCTGTCGGTCCTTTTGCCCAGAGCACATTACCTGTGGAGCTGTATTTTGCAATAAACATATCATAATTTCCCGACCCGGAATTCGTAAGGGTAGTGCTGCCAAAAACCATGGCAGGGCTTGCATACCATCCGCACACGAACACATCCCCGTTAAGATCTGCACTGGCAGACCATCCTATGTCGTGGTTAGCGCTGTTCCCGGTAGTTTTTGCCCAGAGGACGTTTCCGGCGGACGTATATTTTGCAACGAAAAAGTCATCGTAGGTTGCGGTGTTGTCTGTATTTGTAAGGGTAGTCGATCCAAAGACTACGGAAGTACTCTGGAAATAACCGGCTACATAAACATTTCCGCTGAGGTCAGTGCTCACACCCTGGCCGTAGTCATTACGCCCGCCGCCCACGCCTCTTGCCCACACAAAGCTTCCGGCAGAGGTATATTTGGCAAGATAGAAATCTCCGGATCCGGTGCTGGCGTTGGTAAGGCTGGTGGAGCCGAAAGCAATGTTCAGGCCTACAAACCCCCCGGTGATATACACATTGCTGGCGGCATCGGTGGCAACAGCATAGCCGTAATCGTATCCAAGCCCCCCGGCGCTTGTGGCCCAGAGAACATTTCCTGCCGGGTCGTATTTCGCGAGAAATACATCTCCCGGTCCGCCTGCATTGGTCAGGGTGGTGCTTCCAAACACCACGCTGGCGCTCCAGTACTGGCCCACAACATAAATATTGCCGCCTGCATCAGCGGTTACGGCATAGCCATTGTCGTTGCTCGCAGTTCCTCCTGCACTCTTGGCCCATAACCAGCTCGGAGCCTGGGCATCAGCTCTGGAAGAGGAAACAAACAGGATGGCAAGCATCAATAAATTAACGTAGAGTTGTTTCATAGATAGATGTATTATTGGGCCGGGTGTGGTAAATTCATAACGGGTTGTACCAGCGAAGATACAATAATCAGGGTTATGGCACTTTTCTGATTTAGCTCCACCGGAAGGTTTTTATATCCCAAAAGAACAGGTCTGTATTTTCGGGTAAAATAATGTAAAAATTTCTGCATTACAATGTTCCCCAATATACCCATGGCTGAAACATTCAGAACAGAATTTTCATTAATCCGCCTTTGCATAATCTAAGCCCGCATATACCCACCTCTGCATTGCGTAATACTCGGGATATACGCTATTATGAGTTATATTTGTAGCTGATAATTAATTGTTATGTGCCATTTTTTATTTTGGAATTAATGAATCCATATCATGTCTTAGAAAATTATTTTTCAAACAGAAAAAATTTATTTTCCGAATTCTCACTGTTTGAAGCAGGATTTTATGATTTTGGGTATGTGTTAGATTTATATTACAAGCTGCCTTTTAAAAAATACGATGGTTTGGAGAAATACAAGGAATGCGAATTAAGAGTACTTTTTAAAAATGCCGATGATAGTCGAAGCAGCGGGGGGGCTTATTATAGCCAAGAAAGTATCTATGACAGATATTTACGCTACTGTGAAAACACTCAAATTAGGACGCCAATTAACATAGATAAATTTTCTGAAATATTTACACTTAAATTCGAGACCCCAATTGAACAATATATAAATGAGAATAGCACAATCAATGAACTCTTTGATATTGGATTTGATATTGGAATTTTTTCAAAATTATTTCATAAGTTCAGCGATAAGAATATTCCTAAAAAAATAGTGAGTTGGTTTTATAAAACTTCCAAAGTGAATTCGTTTCTTTATTTTACCGTAATGACTTCGGAAGAATTTGCTTGTAAAGGAATAGATGACATTTATACACAAGAAGATATATCAGAACTTAAAGCTTGTTTTCCTGGAAAAGTAGTTGAAATGTTTAGATGTGATTCATTCGAAACATATTTAATAAGGAAAAACGTAGAGTGAATCCAAGAATAAAATAAAATCATCGCGGTAGACAAATTAGTAATCACCGACAAATAATTTAATCCGCCTTCGCGTTCCGCTACGGCGGACGAGAGAGTTTGGTTCAATTTCCCGCAGTTTACTGCGGAATTCTCCGCCTTCGTGTTCCGCTACGGCGGACAAGAGGGTCCAGGGCTTGCTCCGGGGTTAATACCAATTTATTAATTGAAATAGAGAAAGCAACAGTCAACAAGGGTTCCATTGTTCATGGGCTCAGCGGCTGATTTCCGGGGGAGCCAGGCGAGGGTTACTGCTTTCTTTCAGTAGTGTAGGTGACAAGCCGGGAGAGGGAAGTCCTGAAAGGGCTTTCGGGGAAAGTGGCGAGGATGCCGAAAGCTTTTTCCCGGTATTCATTCATTTTCAGGAGGGCATATTCCACACCCCCGCTGCTGCGGATAAACCTTATCACTTCTTCAATTTTATCCGGTTCGGTGT
Organism: Bacteroidota bacterium; assembly: GCA_023251555.1. Taxonomy (GTDB): domain Bacteria; phylum Bacteroidota; class Bacteroidia; order AKYH767-A; family JAHEYN01; genus JAHEYN01. The sequence continues at coordinate 70,006 of JAHEYN010000006.1, forward strand.
TATGGTTTTTCATCAGGTTGATGATATGTCTCTTTTCGGAAGGGGAGGCATGCTGTATGGCATAGATCAGGGGGAGCGTCATTTTGCTGTCGCGTATATCAATGCCGGTGGGTTTTCCGGTGTTACCGGCTCCGCCCAGGTCGAAGAGGTCGTCCTTGATCTGGAATGCAATGCCTGTGTATTCCCCGAAGAGGCGCATATCTTCGGTCATTTTTTCCCCGGCTCCTGCCGATGCCGCACCGCAGGCGCAGCAGGAGGCGATGAGTGATGCTGTTTTACAGCGTATGATTTGAAAATAAACATCTTCCCTGATGTCGAGCCTCCTGGCTTTCTCTATTTGCAGCAGCTCCCCTTCGCTCATCAGGCGTACGGCATCCGACACGATACGAAGCAGGTGAAATTCTTTATTGTCAACAGAAAGAAGTAATCCCCGTGAGAGCAGGTAATCGCCCACGAGGACGGCAATTTTATTCTTCCAGAGTGCATTGATCGAGAAAACGCCTCTTCTCTCATACGCATCATCCACAACATCATCATGCACCAGTGTTGCAGTATGCAGGAGCTCTATCAGGGCTGCGCCGTGGTGTGTAGAGTCGCTGATTCCCCCGCAGATGCCCGCGGAGAAAAATACAAACATGGGCCGCATCTGTTTCCCCTTGCGCTTCACAATGTAGTGCATAATCCTGTCCAGTAGGGGAACGGAACTCTTCATCGAGGCACGGAATTTAATCTCGAACTCTTCCATCTCTCTGCGGACAGGCTGTTTTATTTCGTCAAGGCTAATCACAATGCGGGTTCTTTATTCAGTACGGATTTATTCGCGAGCTGCCCGCAGGCGGCGTCAATGTCTTTTCCTCTGCTGCGGCGGATGTTCACGATTATATTTTTGTCTTCGAGACACTTTCTGAATGCATCGGTTTTATTTTTACCGGCATTCCTGAACTCCCCGTCTTCTATGGAATTATATTCGATGATGTTTACCTTGCAGGGAACTTTTTTACAGAACTCCGCCAGTTCCGCTGCATCCGTAAGTGTATCATTGAAGCCCTCAAAAATAATGTATTCATAAGTGATCCGGGTTCCTGTTTTATCATAAAAATAGCGGAGTGCTTCTGTGAGTGCCTCAAGCGAATTACTCTCGTTGACGGGCATGATACTGTTTCTCTTACTGTTGTTTGCCGCATGCAGGGATAAAGCAAGGTTGAACTTTACGGCATCATCGCCGAGTTTCTTTATCATTTTCGCGATGCCTGCGGTTGATACGGTAATCCGCTGGGGTGACATGTTCAGGCCATCCGGGGAGGTGATGTGATCTATAGCTGCGAGCACATTGGCGTAGTTAAGCAGCGGCTCTCCCATGCCCATGAACACGATATTGGTAAGCGGTGTTTTATAGCGCTCTTCCGCCTGTGCCCTGATGGAGGCCACCTGGTCGTATATTTCACCCGGGGTGAGATTGCGGCTTCTTTCCATTTTTCCGGTAGCGCAAAACCTGCAGGTAAGGCTGCATCCCACCTGGGAAGATACGCAGGCCGTGATACGGTTTTCGGCAGGTATCAGGACCCCTTCAACAGTGTATCCGTCGTTCAGCCTGAAGGCGGTTTTAATTGTTCTGTCTTTGCTGACCTGCAGCATCTCCGGGGAGGCACTGTGGATAAAGAAATGCGTGGAAAGCATTTCCCGTAAGGCTTTTGAAAGGGTGGTCATCTCGTTAAAGGAGCGTGCCGACTTCTCCCACAGCCAGGCATAAACCTGGCGGGCGCGGAAAGATTTCTCTCCGCAGAGGAGAAAAAAGGTCTCAAGTTCCTTTACAGAAAGGCTTCGTATATCTTTTTTACCGGCTTCTGTTTTGCCCATGTTTCAAAGGTAAGGAATAATACTACTTCAGGGATGAAGCCGGGAGCATAGTGTATTTCCGGATCCGGGGCAAAAACAGAGGGGAAATTTGCTATCTTAGCAGTCCTTTTTCAAAAAATATTTCATCCCTTGATAAGCAGAGAAACTATAGACCGCATTTTTGAAGCTGCCCGTATTGATGAGGTGGTGGGGGAGTTTGTCAACCTGAAAAAACGGGGCGCCAATCTGATAGGCCTTTGCCCGTTCCATAATGAAAAAACGCCTTCGTTTACAGTCACTCCCGCAAAAGGAATATATAAATGTTTTGGCTGCGGGAAAGCCGGGAACGCTGTAGGTTTCATTATGGACCATGAACATTATTCCTACCCCGAAGCACTGAAATATCTTGCACAAAGATATCACATTGACATCGAAGAAGAAGCCCGGGATGAGAAGTCGGCCGAAGAAAAAAATGAAAGAGAAAGTCTTTTTATTATTAATGCTTTTGCACAGAAATATTTCTCTGAACTTTTGCACAATCATCCTGAAGGGAAAGCCATAGGGTACACTTATTTTATTGAACGCGGTTTCACAGAAGAAACCATAAAAAAATTCCAGCTTGGCTATGCGCTGCCTGCATGGAGTGCATTTACGGATGAAGCCGTAAGGAACAGCTACCAGCCCGGGCTGCTTGTGAAGTCCGGTCTCACGCTCTCCAGGGAACAGGAAGGGGGTGAAGGCAATACCCGTTACTACGACCGATTCCGGGGCAGGGTGATGTTTCCCGTGCATAACCTCTCAGGCCGTGTGATTGCTTTCGGCGGGCGGGTGCTGCAAACGGATCCAAAAAGTCCGAAGTATGTTAACTCTCCTGAAACGGAAATCTATCACAAGAGCGATGTGCTGTATGGCATATTTTTCGCCAGGAAAGCGATAGCCGAGAATGACTTCTGCTGCCTTGTGGAAGGATATACTGATGTCATCTCCATGCACCAGGCGGGGGTTGAGAACGTGGTTGCTTCCTCCGGTACATCGCTGACGCGGGAGCAGATCCGCCTCATAGGCAGGTACACGAAAAACATCAGTGTGCTGTACGACGGTGACCCGGCCGGCATCAAAGCTTCGCTGAGAGGCATTGACCTTATACTCGAAGAGGGGCTTAATGTAAAAGTGATACTCTTTCCCGACGGCGATGACCCGGACTCTTTTGCGAGAAAAGTCAGTCACATACAGCTCCGTGAATTCATCACGAAAAATGCAAAGGACTTTATCGTCTTCAAAGCCGCGCTGCTCCTGCAGGAGGCTGCCAACGATCCCATCAGGAAAGCTTTGCTTATCAAGGATATTGTGGGAAGCATCTCGAAGATTCCCGACGGAATCATCAGGGCTATGTACATACGCCAGTGCGGCGCCATGATGGATGTGGCGGAGGAAGTGCTCATCAGCGAGATGAACAGAGTGAGAAGGGAGATGGTGAAAAAGCAGGCGCCGGAGCAGGGGCTGGAGGACCTGCTTCCCGCGGTGATAAAAGATGAGCCCCGGGCGATGGAAAGCCTTTCGGCCGAACATCAGGAGCGTGAAGTTATACGGCTGCTTCTTGGTTATGGAGACCATGAAATATTTTTTGAGGATCCTTCCTCTCCCGCCGGGGAAACACCTGAAAGCAAAATGACGGTAGCGGGCTTTATCAGGTCGGAACTGGAAGGGGAGGTGGAACTTACATTTCCTCTGTATGCGAAGATATTCAGGGAATATTTCGAAGAACGTCCGGACCATGCGGGGAAAACGCATTTCATCAACCACCCTGATCCAGAAATAAGCAAGCTGGCGGTTGATCTGCTGGCAAATCCTTATGAGCTCAGCGAAAACTGGAGCCGGATGCATAATATCAGCGTTCCCGGGGAAGAACATGTTCTCCGTCACCAGGCGTTTGGTGCGGTAAACGCGCTGAAACTCCGCAGGGTACAGGGTATGATTGAAGATCTGCAGAAAAAAATTAAAACTACTGAGCGGGAGGGGCCGGACATTGAAAATCTCCTGCAGGAAAAAGCACACCTTGACCGTATCAAGGCCGAACTGGGGAAAGCGAAGGGAACCGTTGTGATACGCTGACAGGGGGGGGCTGCCTGTTATTTTTTAAGCATCTTCAGGAAAGCAATTTCTTTAGGGGTAAGAAATCTCCACCTGCCGCGCGGGAGATCCTTTTTGGTAAGTCCGGCAAAAGCCACGCGGTCAAGCCGGGTAACCTTATAGCCGAGTGATTCGAAGATACGCCGCACAATCCTGTTTCTTCCCGAGTGAATACTCACTCCTAATTCGGAACGGCTATATCCCTGTCCGGCATAACTTATCTCATCCACGTAGGCCATGCCGTCATCGAGTTTTACGCCATTTGTGATTTTTTCAAAGTCGGCGGGTTTAAGGCCTTTGTCAAGTTCCACGTGATAAAGTTTACTGATATTGCTGGCGGGGTGCGTTAGTTTCATCGTCAGGTCCCCGTCATTGGTGAACAGCAGCAGCCCGGTGGTGGCCCTGTCAAGCCGTCCCACGGGATAAACCCGTTCCCTGCAGGCTCCCTTTATGAGTGCCATTACGGTTTTTCTCTCCATAGGATCGTCGGTGGTGGTGATGTAATCCTTGGGTTTGTTGAGGAGCAGGTAGACGGGCTTTTCCTGGTTCACAGGCTGGTCATGAAATTTTACCACATCCGAAGGAGAAACTTTTGTTCCGAGCTTAGTTACAATTTTCCCGTTCACGGAAACCAGCCCTGCCACAATCAGTTCATCAGCCTCGCGGCGTGAACAGGTTCCTGCATTGGCAAGCCTCTTGTTAAGGCGTACCAGCCCGTCCGGCTGGGAGGTTTCTTCTTTCGCAGGATGAGTTTTATTTCTTTTTCCCGGCCTGGATTTTTTCCCGGAATACATAATACAGCATGATTTAGTGTGCCAAAGTTAACCCGAAATCCTGAACAGGGAAAAAAACGGCCGGACGAGCTTTGCTGTCCGGCCGTTTCCCGTGATGTTGCCACCTTCATACCTACTCACCACTCTGCCTGTTCATTCCCTGCATTCCTTTTTCTGCGAGTTCATATTTCTCCACAAGCTGGATGAATTCTGCCCGGTAGCCGTCGTTATCGGAACCCTTTGAGCCTCTTGCCAGCCTGAGTATTCCGGCAGTTCCTGCATCTCCTTTGAATTCGGAGTTTCTGAGCAGCAGCCCGAATTCGGCAACAGCGGCGGAGAAACGGAAGATCTCGGAAGCTTTCCCGATGGTTACCTGCCTGTCGGCAAGCACTTCGGTAATAAGACGGCTCTTGCTGCCCTGCGGCTCTTTATACCTGAACTTGATGGTCAGCAGTTCCCCGGAGTTTGAGGCATCGGAAGGAGTATGTTCTTTCTGGTACTTCAGGGGATCAATGCCGGGAGTCTGTGTTTCTGCGCCGGCAGGCACAATCTCATAGAGAGCGGTAACTGTATGTCCGGCACCCATTTCTCCTGCATCTTTTCTGTCATCATTGAAGTCCTGATCTTTCAGCAGGCGGTTTTCATAACCAATGAGTTTGTACTCTTTAACTTTCGCCGGGTTGAACTCCACCTGTATCTTTACATCCTTGGCAATGGTGTTAAGGGTGCCGCCCATCTCTTTCACCAGCACTTTTTTAGCCTCGAGGATATTGTCAACGTAGGCATAGTTCCCGTTTCCTTTGTCGGCGAGCTTTTCCATTTTTGCATCCTTAAGGTTTCCTGTTCCGAAGCCGAGCACGGTAAGGAAGATGCCGCTTTCCCTTTTCTCTTCTATCATTTTCACCAGCTCCCCGTCGCTGGAAACTCCCACATTAAAATCCCCGTCAGTAGCAAGAATCACGCGGTTGTTGCCTTCTTCTTTAAAATTTTCACGCGCAATTTTATAGGCAAGCTGAATCCCTGCGCCTCCTGCGGTGGATCCACCGGCTTCGAGCCTGTCAATAGCTTCAAGGATTTTCTCTTTCCTGTCGCCGGGTGTTGAAGGCAGTACCAGCCCGGCATTGCCTGCATACACGACGATAGCGACTCTGTCATCTTCTTTCAGGTTATCCACGAGCAGGTGAAAAGATTTTTTCAGAAGGGGAAGCTTGTCGGGAGAACTCATGGAGCCCGATACATCTATCAGGAACACAAGATTGGCGGGGGGCAGTTTTCCGGATTCTATTTTTTTGCCCTGTAAGCCGATATGAACCAGCCTGTGTTTGCTGTTCCACGGGCATTCTGACACTTCAGTGTAAATGGAGAATGGATGTTCGCCGGAAGGCTGAGGATAGTCATATCCGAAATAGTTAATCATTTCTTCCACCCTAACGGCATCGCGCGGGGGGAGGTTGCCTTCATTGATAATCCTGCGCACATTGGAATATGAAGCCCTGTCCACATCAATGGAAAAAGTGGAAAGGGGATTGTGATCCGTGTGCAGGAATTCATTCTCCACTATGTTGTCATACTCTTCAGTATTGAAATAGCCGGGCTGGTAATTATAATAGGCACCCTGTCCGCAGCCACTCCTGTTGCCGGCTGACTTCATCATCATATAGCCGCTCTGGTCCGCTGCAATTTCCGCCACCCTGTCGGGCAGGGCAGGAGCGATTTCCCGGGAGATGTGTTTGTTGATCAGTTCTTCGGAACGGATTTTTTCACGGTTCATCCTGATATCTGTTGCTGCAGTCTGCCCGGCTTTTACTGACACAGCGAGCGTAGCAGGCAGGTAGCCTTTCAGCGCAGCCTCTATGAGATACTGTCCGCCGGCAAGAGCATTAAAGGAATAAGCTCCGTCTTTTCCGCTCACGGAGGATGCAATCTCATTTTTTTGCTGGTCCCTGAGCACTAGTTTTACTGCTGCAAGCGGGGTTCCCGATGCCGCATCTCTGACCTTTCCTGACAGGCTTGCCGTGCCTGCGGATGCAAAGGAAATCCATCCTGCCAGCAGGATAATAATACCGGGCAGACGCCATGCATTCACCCGGTCGTTTTTCATTGTTGTTTTCATAAGATTAAGATTTAATGGTTAATGATTGATTTTCCATTGAGATGCAGCCGAAAGCATGATTCCATAAACGGGAGAAAAAATAACCGGAATCTATCCTCGCGCAAATAATATCTTTGCATGGCTGCTCTCAAATACCCTGGCATCCGTACCCCGGCAAAATCCATCATTTTCACATTGCTCTACCCTGCCTCCTATAAAGACCTTCCTGATGATGAGCTGCTTTCCCTCTACAGGGAGAATGGCAACAATGCCATTGCCGGAATTTTATTTGAGCGATACAGCCACCTGGTTTTCGGGGTCTGCATGAAGTATCTGAAAGATGAGGACGACAGCAGGGACATGACCATGCAGGTTTTTGAAAAGCTTCTTGCATCGCTCAGGACCGTACAGGTCAAATATTTCAAGAGCTGGCTGTATGCTGTCACAAAAAATGAGTGCCTGATGCTGCTCCGGTCGGCACAGCATAAAACGGAGCGGCGGGGAGCCGTGAAAAATGAACCTGATTCTGTTATGGAAACAAGTGCTTCCATGCATCATGAAGAAGAGGACAGCGAACAGATGCTTGCGTGGATGGAGAAGGGGCTTGGGATTCTCATCCCCGGACAGCGTACCTGCATTGAACTTTTCTACCTTAAAGAAAAGTGCTACAGGGAAGTGGCGGAAATCACGGGCTACAGCATGAATGAGGTCAAAAGTTACATACAGAACGGGAAGCGGAATCTTAAAAACTTTATAATACAGCAAAGAAATGAGCAAGAGCGAACATAATCCCGGGGGATCTGTTTTTTCCCCCTCGGGTTGCCTTACCGAAGACGCATTATTTCTTTGCCGGGTCAACCGCCTGCCTGCCCGGGAGCAGCACCTCGCAGAGCGCCACCTGCTCGAATGCGAGCTGTGCAGGGATGCCATGGAGGGCATATCGTTGCTGCAGAACAGGGGTGTGCTGCACGAGGTTCAAACTCAGGTGCAGGGATTGACGCGCGGCGGCAGGCTGGACTTTTTCTCTTCCCGCCTTTTTGCCGTGGCGGCAGGTATCACGCTGCTGGCGGGTATTGCTTCTCTCATCTATTTATCCCGGCAGGAGGATTCCGTTACGCAAATGCCGGTGGCATCAGTAAAAGAGGAAGCTGCACCCTCTTCCCCGGTTAGGGAGAAGTTACAGCAGGATACGACCCCGGCAGTAGAATCGGAAATGCATACGGAGCCGGTAGCCATGGCTGACAAACACCCCGCAAAAAACAGGAATGTACGGGTGAAAGAAGAAAAGCAAACCCCAGCCCCTAAGTCAGAAGAAGCAGGAAATAAACAACCTTCAGTGCCGGAGCCGGTTCTTGCGGCAGCGACAGCGCCGGGAGAAGATGCTGTAAAAAATGCCGATGCCGGCCTGGAAAAAGACCAGCCTGCTTCTTCTGAGAAAACAGAACCACAGATGGAAACCCTGGCAGGAGCGGGGTACGGTGCTCCGGCAGAATCGTCTCAAAACACCCTTCGCCAGAAGTCGAAAAAAATGGCTTCTGAAGCGGCAATGGTTGCGGCAGAGCCCCGTTCGTCGTCAGGTCTGGACGCAGCGCCCTCTGCCGGAACACTTCTCGGCAGCGGATTGCAAAAAATGAGAAAAGAAAAATACAGTGAGGCGCTGGATGACTTCACAGCTCTTCTTTTTGCCGGTCAGATTCCCGACTCTTCTGTTTTACTGTACACCGGGATTTGTTATTATCATCTTCATAATCCAGGGCAGGCCATCAAATACCTCGACAGGGCAGCGGGCAGTCCGGGATCTTCGTTATATGAAGAGTCCAGGTGGTACAAGGCGCTCTCTCTGCTTGACAAACAAGATAAAGCTGCCGCTGTGCTGCTGGATGAAATCGCAAAGGGGAACGGCGCATTTAAAAACAAAGCCCTTAAACAACTGGAAGATCTCCGCAAACAATAGCCGGCGGATTTTGCAGTTCCGGCACACAGGCTTACCTTAGCATACGGCAACATCTTTATACCGCGTGAACATCTACCGGCAAAAACAAGTCTGGAAATACGCATTATTACTTACGGCTATCTTCATAGGCTTCTCGTCACTGTGGTACACCAATAAGCTGGTGAAAAAACTTTCGGAAGAGGAAAAAAAGAAAGTGGAGTTATGGGCGCAGGGAACCCGTCAGTTTGCAAATCTTTCCCAGGACGGCGATATCAGTTTTGTGTTTGAGGTCATTAAGAACAACACCACTGTCCCTGTCATTCTCACTGACAGCAGGGAGCGTATCATCTCTTTCCGGAACCTTGATTCTGCCAGTGCGCAGGAACCCGGTTATCTCAGCGAACAGCTCCGTATCATGAAGGCCCGCCACCAGCCGATAGAGATTACATTGCCCGACAACCAGAAAAACTATATTTTCTACAAAGATTCTCTCATCCTCACCAAGCTCCGTTACTACCCTTATTTCCAGCTTGGAGTGATTGCGCTATTCCTTCTTGTTTCATATCTGGCCTTCAGTTCCTCAAGAAAGGCGGAGCAGAACCAGGTATGGATAGGCATGGCAAAAGAAACCGCGCACCAGCTGGGAACCCCGCTCTCTTCGCTGATGGGATGGGCAGAGTTCCTGAAGTCGAAAGGGATGGGAGAAGAAATCACTTCCGAGATCGACAAAGATGTTCACCGCCTTCACACCATCACCGAACGCTTTTCCAAGATAGGATCCAAGCCGGTGCTGCTGCCTGTAAATTTTGCTGAAGTGGTCCGTAACACCATACAATACATCAGGTCGAGAACTTCGGACAAAGTAAATTTCTTAACAGAGATGCCGGCAGAAGTCATAGTTCCGCTGAACGTGCCCCTGTTCGAGTGGGTGATAGAAAATATCTGTAAAAATTCTGTGGACGCCATGAGCGGGGCCGGCACTGTCACGGCTAAGATTGCCGAGGAAGAAGACACAGTAATGCTTGATATCAGCGATACCGGCAAAGGGATTTCGAAGTCCAGGTATAAAACTGTTTTCAAACCCGGGTTCACCACTAAAAGCAGGGGCTGGGGGCTCGGATTGTCCCTCAGCAAAAGGATTGTGGAAGAATACCACGGCGGACAGATTTTCGTGAAGCAGTCCGAATTAAACAAGGGAAGCACCATCCGCATCATTCTCAGGAAATCCTCCCTGCAGGGAGGCGCAAAATCATAACCGGCCTATGCCCGGCATATACATTCATATCCCCTTTTGCAAACAGGCATGCAGTTATTGCAACTTTCATTTCTCTACGCTGATTAAGTACAGGGAGCCTGTGCTCAGGGCGCTGGCAGCGGAAATACATCTCCGGAAAAACTACCTGGACGAAAAGGGGAATGTTCCTCAGGTTTCTTCCATATACTTCGGGGGCGGCACGCCCTCGCTGCTGTCGGGTGGAGAACTTGGCAAACTGCTCAGTGATGTTTACCGGGATTTTCGTGTGGCCCCGGACGCCGAGATAACCCTTGAAGCCAACGCCGATGACCTGGATGAGAAAAAATTTTCCGAACTGCAGGCAGCCGGCGTTAACAGGCTCAGCATAGGTGTACAGTCTTTTTTTGACGAAGACCTCCGCCTGCTGAAACGTATCCATAGCGGGGATCAGGCTTACCGTGCAGTTGCAGGCGCCCTGGCTGCCGGGTTTGAGAATCTTTCCGTGGACCTGATCTATGGCATTCCATCCCTCTCTCATGAACGCTGGGAACAGAACCTTATGAAAGTTATCTCGCTCGGCATTCCCCATCTTTCCTGCTATGCTCTTACCGTAGAGCCCAAAACAGAATTGTCGTACCGGGTGAAAAAAAATAAAGCGGAACTACCGGGCGATGAACATACCGCCCAACAGTTTACAATGCTGATGCAGCTTGCGAAGGAGAAAAAGTACCTCCATTACGAAATATCCAATTTTTGCCTCGAAGGTCATTATGCAAGGCATAACAGCAGCTACTGGAAACGGGAACACTACCTGGGTATCGGCCCTTCTGCGCATTCATATAACGGGCGTTCAAGGCAGTGGAATGTGGCAGGGAATATGACTTATGTGCGTTCGATAGAGAAAGGTATCATTCCCTGTGAAAAAGAGGAACTGACTTCCCGGCAAAAGTACAATGAGTACATTATGACCTCGCTCAGGACCATGTGGGGATGCAGCCCGGCATTTATCAGGGAAAACTACGGAAGCAACATTTTCAATACCTTTATTGCAGAAGTAAAAAAGATATCGGGCAGCGGTATGCTGTCGGAAAAAGACGACACTTTTTTCCTGACGGAAAAAGGAAAGTTGTTTGCAGATAAAATAATCTCCGATTTATTCCAGCTCCATGAAAATTAAAATATTGTCCGGAAAAAAATATTTACATGCAGATTTCAGTGAGCCTGCTGACATCTCCATGCCCCTGCGGGAAAGCGCAGGGCAGGTCAACGCATGGAATGCGCCCCCGCTGAAGATTGAGCCTGTGCGGCATGGCAGCTGGGTGGGGGAGGTGAGCAGGGGAGCCAGCATCAATTTCAGGAACATCTCTTTCAATCCCCATGGCAATGGCACTCATACGGAATGTGTAGGGCATATCACGAAAAAAAAATACAGCATCAACCGCTGCCTCTCACGTTTCCTGTTTTATGCGGAACTTATCACGGTAAAGCCTCTTCCTGACGGCGGGGACAAGATTATTACCCGTGCCATCCTGCAAAAAAAAATAACAGGCAAAAAGCCGGAAGCGCTCGTCATCCGCACCCTGCCTAACGGAAATGCAAAAAAAACCAGGCAATATTCCGGCACCAATCCTCCCTACTTTCATCATGAGGCGGCAACATTCATGCGCCGGAACGGGATACAGCACCTGCTTACAGACCTTCCTTCGGTTGATAAGGAAGATGACGGAGGCAAACTCCTTGCCCACCGGGCCTTCTGGGATTATCCGGGGAAAACAAGAACCCATTGCACCATCACGGAACTTGTATATGTTCCCGACCATCTTCCTGACGGGAGTTACCTCCTTGACCTGCAGGTAGCCAATTTTGAAAATGATGCAAGTCCCTCCCGGCCGGTTCTGTACAGGCTGTACTGAGTGCCTTTGCATTAATTCCTTTTTTAGGCTTACTTTGTCCTAAGAAGCCATCTCAAAAATATGTTTCAGGTGTTTTCTGATAATTTTGCGGAATCCCCTCTTCTCTTAAAAAATATAAAATGAACAACGACTTGGACAAAACAGATCTGAAAATCCTGAAGATTCTCCAGGAGAACGGGCGCATCACAAATCTCCAGCTTTCCTCAGAAATAGGCTTGTCGCCTGCTCCCACGCTGGAACGCGTGAAGAAGCTTGAGCAAGCCGGGGTAATCACCGGCTACCATGCCATTCTCGACAAGAAGAGCATGGGGATAGGACTTCAGGCCTTTATGCTCGTGAGCCTTTCAGGGCATAAAAGCACCGCCATAAAAAAATTTGTGGATGACATCAGCCAGATCGAAGAGATCGTGGAGTGTTATCACGTGACCGGAAGCGGCGACCACCTGCTGAGAATCATGGTTGCGGATATTGCTTCCTACGAAAAACTCGTGATGGACAAAATCAGCACGCTCGAAGGAGTGGCACAGATGCAGACCATGATAGTGCTCTCCTGGACAAAAGAGTCAAGAGTATTACCGGTGAAGTACTCCTGAATTGTTTTTTCCCGTTCCTTAAACGGGTTCTTTTTTACGATATTTACGGTCCAAAACCTTATTGCCATGATGAAAAAATTAATCTCCTACTTCTTCCAGGGGATCCTCTTTACGGTGCCTATAGCCGCGACCATCTATGTTATTTATAAATTACTTATCATGGTGGACGGCCTGATCCCGCTGAAGATCCCCGGGCTTGGCATCGTTGCGATTCTCATACTGATTACCTTCTTCGGCTACCTCGGCACACTGTATTTTGCCCACCCGTTTTTTTCGTTCGTGGAACGTTTGCTCGAGCGCGCACCTCTTGCAAAAATTATCTATACCTCGGTCAAAGACCTGGTCTCAGCATTTGTAGGGGAGAAGAAACGCTTCACCCAGCCGGTACTGGTTACGCTCAACAAGGAATCCGGCATACAGCAGGTGGGGTTTGTCACCCAGAAAGACCTCACCGATCTCGGCATCGCGAAGGACAAGGTGGCGGTATATCTCCCTTTCTCATACAGCTTTATGGGCGGGCTGGTCATTGTGCCGAAAGAAAATGTCTCCCCTCTTAACTCCTCCGGGACGGATATGATGAAGTTTATCATCTCCGGTGGGGTGACAGAGATATAAGTATATTTACAAAACAGACTAACCATTCTTCCCCATGAAAAGGAAAATCCTCTTATCCCTTGCACTTGCGGTGTCCGGTGCAATTACTGTATGTGCACAGAAGATCAAAGTAAAAGAAGAATCGGAAAATCTTGGCGGCGGAAGCAACCCCGCCTTGTCCGTGGTGGTTTATGAAACCGATGAAAACACCGTTGAAAAAGAATGGAAAAGCCTCATGAAAAAATACGATGCAAAGGTCTCCAATTCTGGCGGGGAGATTTTTGCGGATAACGCCCTGGTCAGGGATATTGGTGCTAACACAGTAGATGTTTATGCCAAAGTGAAAAAAGAGGAAAATGGCACCCGGCTTGTGATTGCGGTGAACCTCGGAGGGGCTTTCATGTCGCCTTCCCAGCACTCTAAGGAAACAAAGGTTTTTGAAAAAATGCTGGAAGATTTTGCCCGTAACCTGGCGAAAGAATCCGTTGCAGCACAACTAAAGCTCGCCCAGAAGGAACAGGAGAAGATGGAGAAAAAGCAGGAACGCCTTGTAAAGGATAATGAAAACCTTCATAACGACATTGAAAAATACAAAGAGAAAATCAAAAAGGCGGAAGACGACATCACCCAGAACCTGAAGGACCAGGAAGAGAGCAAAAAAAACATTGAATCCCAGAAAAAGGCGGTGGAAGCCGTTCAGCAGAAAGCGTCAAAGATCGAATAAGGGGGACCTCGTCAGCATAATCTTCTCACCCTGCTTTTTTCCCCCAGCCTGAACTGCTTTACATCAGCATCTTCAATCAATACCAGCCCGGGACGTTTGCCGGGCTCTATGGACCCAAGTTCTTTATCAAAACCCAGAAACTCCGCTCCGTTGAGTGTCGCCCAGCGGATCATCGTTTCCAGCGGAATGGCGGGATATGCACTTTCTATTATTTTGAGTTCTTCTACGATGGAAAGGGTGTTGTTGGAAGCAAGGCTGTCCGTCCCGATGGTAATTTTCACGCCTCTCGCTGCGAAAAGTTCAAAGGCCGGAATGCAGTTCTCTATATAAAGATTGGCCCCGGGGCAGAAGCACCACCATAGCATCCTGCTGTATGATTCCGCCCACTCAATGTCTTCCGGGGAGGTAAATGTGTTGTGGACAAGCTGTATTTTAACAGATGCCGGGAGATGCGGAAGCACTGATCTTAATGCACTCATGCCGGTTGGCTTCCAGGAAGAAGTGTCAATGCCGAAATATTTCAAACGTTCCATGATGCGCCCTCTTCCTGTAACATACAACTCATCCTCATCTTTGTTTTCCTGGTTGTGAAAGGATAAAGGCGCCCCGCTTGCAGCGGAAAGCTCCGCAATTTTTTCCATGAGCGGAACCGACGCGGAATAAGGGGCGTGAAGGGTAACCGAACCGGGCTGCCCTCCGGGCATGGAAAGAAGGCGAAGGCCATGTTCAAAGGCATTCCCCGAGCGGGCAGGGTCAAATCCATAGACTTCAATAAAGTTATGGTAACGCATCTTGTGTTCTCTTTTTATCTGAAAGGAAGAAGCAGTATTGCAGATATCTCCCACAGCAACGATCCCATTTTCAAACATCTCCTTTTCCGCATCCCTCATGCATTGTTCCCGTTCATCGTCCGAAGCCTTCCGCCGGAGTTCCTCCACTTCTTTAATGAATGTATCAAGACCTCCGCCGGGCGGAATTTTGCCTTTGAGATACGAAAGTTCAAGATGGCAGTGGGTATTTACAAATCCGGGACAGATGATACCGCGGTGATGCTCTGCCCCCTCTGCCGCGCCCGGCGATGAAGCAGGGAAAACAGAAAGGATCTCTCCGTCATCCGCAACAACCACTATGCCTTTTGGAAGCGGGGAAGAGGAAACGGGGAAAATATAGTCGGCAGTGAATTTACGCATGCTTGAGATGAGAGAAGCGGAAGAAGATTCTAAAGATAAAATTTTATTTACGATGGCAGCTGCATTTTTTTTATGTATATTCAACTACCTGTCTTTACTTTTTTTATTGCAAAAACAACTTTAAATTTAAGATATACTGATGTCGAAAATATTTCATAAGTTTTTTTATTTCTGCTTTGGAATAGTTTTTTCTTTTTTTATCAGCACTATTGTTTTCGCTCAGCCTGTCGCCAGCTTTTCTTCTAATATTACCCAGGGCTGCACGCCTTTGGTGGTAAACTTCACCGATAATTCTACAGGAAGCCCTGCCTCATGGCTTTGGGATTTCGGCAACGGAAATACTTCTACCGTTAAAAACCCCGGTGCGTTCTATACAACTCCCGGAGTATACACTGTCAAACTGATTGTAACTAATGCTTCAGGCAGTGACAGTTTGATAAAACCATATTACATCAAATCATTCGCGCCTCCGAAAGCAAATTTTTTTTCAAATGATACTTTGGGTTGTGAACCATCAATCGTAAATTTTACAGATATCTCGGTTCCGCAATCCGCTCCTATCTTAAGCTGGTATTGGAATTTCGGAGACGGGTACAGTTCGGCTCTGCAGAATCCAACGCATACTTATTCTCAGGGAAATTTCACTGTTTATCTTACTGTCAAAGATGCCAACGGGTGCAGCGATTTTCTTTTCATTGACCAATACATTAAAGTTAATAAACCCAAAGCGAGTTTTAATTATCAGGCAACGGTATGTCCGTTTCCGGCAACAGTAAATTTTACCAACACTTCTGCCGGCGCAGGACTTAATTCCTTCTGGGATTTCGGAGATGGTACTACATCCTCATTGTCAAATCCCTCTCACACATACACTACGCTTGATACATTCGGTGTAAAATTGCTTATCACTGATCCCACCGGATGTACTGACAGCATCACACAAGTTGTCAATGTAATTACCTTTCAGGCTGACTTCGGTTATACTGTTTCCTGTACCGATACAGGAATCACCATGAACTTCACTGACAAATCCGTTCCTGCTGCAACGGGTTGGCGGTGGGATTTTGGAGATGGAGATACAAGCAGCGTGCAAAATCCTTCACATTCTTACCATGACTCTACAATTCAGTCATATACTATTCGCCTGATTGCCAATATCGGTCAGGGATGCACGGATACGATAACAAAAATTTATAAGCCGCTTGTTGCTTTTTTTTCAGCAGATTCTTTTTATTGCCAGTCACCTTTTCAGGTAAATTTCATTGATCAGTCAACCGGGACAGGACCATTTACTTATCTCTGGGATTTCGGAGACGGCACTCCGGCAAGCTCCCTGCAAAACCCGGGTCATTCTTACACTGTGGCAAACGGAACATACATTGATACTTTTTATGTCAGTTCAACTGTAAGTGATTCTATGGGCTGCAGTTATACAATCAAAGACACCCTTTCCATCATCAAGCCGTTTGCAGGATTTTATGCTCCCGATACTTCCGGATGTATTCCATTAACGGTTCAGTTTAAAGATACAAGTATTACCCGTGACCCAATCACCAATTGGTACTGGGATTTCGGTGATGGCAATACCTCTGTGCTGCAAAACCCTGCGCACATTTATTCCGATACAGGACATTTTGCTGTTTCATTGCTCATAACCACAGCAAGCGGATGCAAAGATTCATTGAAAAAAACAAATTATGTGATGAGCGGCATCAAACCTGATTTTATTAATTCCACTTATTACGATACCCTGTGTTTTCACAATGTGTACCAGTGGTTTGATATGTCAGGGTTTAACGATACTGCTATTCATGTAAACACCTGGTCATGGAAGTTTTGTTATTCACCGTATTATCAAACCTGTTGCTGCAACAGGGGAGATTCCTCTGTAGCGGATTCTGCCATGTTTGATACAGGTCACTGGGCATTTGGCTCCGATACCATGTTATTGGCAGCAGGATATAATGGTTGCAATGATTCTCTGATTATGACTCCTGTTACAGTTCCTCCTATCTCGGGAATGAATCATTACGGAGACGCGACATTCGGATTTTGTTCTGCACCCGTTACCACTGATGTCAGTATCGGTTCCGGCGGATATGATTCTATCTGGGTTTTCTCTATGAAAGACCTCCAGACCGGTCAGGTAACTCAACTTGATCCGGATCCATCGGTGAAAACCACACTGACTTTCAATAAAGCCGGCAAATATAGTTTTACAGTAGTATCCCATAATGATACTACGAAAGTCGGCGGATGTACAGATGGAAACTCTGAATTTTTATTGGTGATTGACAGCGTTCGCAATGGCTTTGATATGTCACCTGAGATTTCCTGTCTGGAAGATTCGGCAAAAGGAGATACAATTGCATTTACTGACAGTTCCGTAAGTTTTTATGGAACAATTGTTCAATGGTTTTGGGATTTTGGCGATGGCAGTTCTTTGATAAATGATACCATTAAATACACGTATCATTATGTTACGGATAATTATATTTTACACGGATACGACAGTGTGTTTCCTCATAATTTGGGAGACACTGTTTTATTTCCCATGCATAATGACAGCGGGAGCATCCTCGGTACTTATCAGAACCCCGTTCATATTTATCACGACACAGGCGTTTACATTGTGAAGCAAACAATTACTGTTAATGTCCTGTCCCGCTGCTGCGGATCAGCATTGTTTGATACATTAAGATGTTATTACACTGCGACAGATACCATCAGGATTCATAATGTTGTTGCTGAATTTTCAGCAAATGACACCATCAGTTGTCCGGGTACAGTCATTGGTTTTTTTGATTCATCTACCACTACATCTTCTGTTTCCCGTTGGGAGTGGGACTTTGGAGATGGCAGTGCAAAAGATTCAGCGAATCACAACCCAACTCACATTTATAGTAATCCGGGAGCATATACTGTCAGCCTCATCATGGAAAATAATGCCGGATGTAAAGATACGCTGACAAAGAATGCTTATATCAATATCATGTTTGCAGTTGCTGATTTCACCCCTGCCTCCGACAGTGTTTGCTTCGGGATACCATCTTCGTTCAATAATAATTCATCGGGCGATGGAATTACCTATCTCTGGAATTTCGGCGACGGAAGTACTGACACGACAATAAACCCTGTTCATCTTTACAATGCAGCAGGTAAATATTTTGTGACACTGAAAGTAACAGACCTCAATGGCTGCGACAGTACAACTACAGACAGCGTTACTGTTCTTCCTCTGCCTGTTGCAGGATTCACTTCCGATACTTTGTGGGGTATCTGTCCTCCGCTTCCCGTGCTGTTTGCAGATACATCTTCATCCAACATTACAAACTGGTATTGGGATTTTGGCGATGGAAATAATTCTAACCTGCAAAATCCGAGTCATGTCTATACCACATCCGGAAATTACACATTGACACTGAGTGTTACCGATCTCAATGGCTGCACGGATTCCGTTGCCATCAGCAATTACATAAAATTAGGGGGTCCCTTCGGAACATTCGGTTTTGCTCCTGACTCGGGCTGCGTTCCTCTTTCTGTAAAGTTTATTGCAAATACTGTCAATGCTGTTTATCATTTCTGGGATTTCGGCGACGGAACGCTTGTCAATGGCGGAGATACTGTTTCTCATACTTACATTGCACGGGGAGTTTTCACTCCCAAATTAATTTTGCAGGATTCCAGCGGATGCACTTATGTTGTTCCTTCCGTAAAACAAGTTCATACGGACGGACTGTATGCCGGCTTCGGCTTCGGGGACTCATTGCTTTGTAATACAGATACTGTTTTCTTTACCAATCTCACCACTACATTTTACCCCACAGGTTATCAATGGAGTTTTGGAGATGGCTATGTAAGCACAGCAGCGATCCCGGCACATTACTACGATTCTTCAGGAACATACAATATCACCCTCGTTGCAACAGATACAACGGGCTGTACTTCCACGGCAACAAAAAAAATTACTGTAAACAAAGCACCCGAAATTATTCTTGCTCCCGTTGATACGCTGGGTTGTATTCCATTTACGGTAAATTTTTCTGCGGGCGAAAAAGACACACTTGTAAAAATAAATTATTGGGGGTGGGATTTAGGAGATGAAACAATTGTTGCGGGAAATTCTGTTTTTCATACGTACACAACTGCCGGAACATTTAATGTAACGCTGAAAATTCTATATGGAGACAGCGCCTGCATGATAGATACGGCAATGAAAATAATTACAAAGCCCTATCCGCTTGCCGATTTTACATTCTCTCCTGAAAATCCTGTTGTGCAAAGTAAGACCGTTAGTTTTACAAACTTATCTTTCAGCGCATTGTTCTGGCTTTGGAAATTCGGGAGCGGAGATACTTCGGTAACAGAAAATCCTCAATACAGCTATGAGCATCCCGGGAATTATACTGTTACGCTTATTGTATCTGACGATGCCGGTTGCTCGGATACTATTACCAAAGAAATAAAAATCATTCCGAAAGTTCCGAATATTATCACACCCAACGGAGATGGCATCAACGAGTACTTTGTCATTGAAGGAATTGAGAGCCGGCATTGCGGTTTACAAATTTTCAACCGGTGGGGAAATCTTATTTATCAATCTGATAATTATCAGAACAACTGGAACGGAAAAAATTTTAAAGGTGAGCAGGTAATCAATGGCGTTTATTATTTTATCCTGTCGTGTAATTATGCTACTCCTGCGAATGGGTTTATTCAAATTATTAATGAAAAATAATCAGAAGCAGAACACATTTCAAACATCAAAACTCCAGGCATAACAATCGGAAGCTGCAACCTGCCGGGCGGAATGTGTTTTTATAAAGGGAGTGATGCTGAAAGAATAATCGCTGACGGGAAATTTCTCCGCACCCTTATGCATTATCTTCAGTTTTTTTTCTATATTTTTGTTTTACCTGAAAACTTAGGAGGTGTCCTGCGGAAAAACAGGGCTGAGATGATACTCCTTGAACCTGATGCAGTTAATGCTGCCGGAGGGAATAAGTAACACACCGCCTGTTTTTCCTTCTCCATGGTTTTCAGATTGAGAATCTTCCTTATGAATGTACATTTAAATGACCGCATTGTTACCGTCTGCGGGGGCGACAGCCTCAGCACGCTGCTGGAATGTGCAGGATTAAAAGAGATGCAGGGCACTGCAGCAGCAGTCAACGGCAATGTCGTTCCCAGGACCGGGTGGGAGACCTTTGCGCTGAAGGAGGGAGATCAGATCATTCTCTTCAAAGCCTCGCAGGGCGGATAATACAGTAAACCATAAAAAAAGACTTTATGAAAAACACAGACCAGATTCCTGGAAAAGATTTAATCACGCGGGAACCTTTTCCTTCATCGCGCAAAATATATGCAAAAGGGCACATCCATGATGTGAGGGTGGCCATGCGGGAAATAGAGATCTCCGGCGGGGAAAATAACTCCGGCGCAAAACACGGCATCACTGTTTATGATACCAGCGGCCCGTATACTGACCCCGCAGCAGAAATAAACATACACCGCGGCCTTCCGCTCCTGCGTGAGAGCTGGATTCTCAACCGCGGAAACGTGGACCGGCGCAAAATTTCAGATCTTTCCCCGGTGCCTCCGGGGAACCCCCTCCAATTCAATAACACCCGCATTCCCCTCAGAACTTCCGGGGGCGGAAATGTTACGCAGATGCACTATGCAAGAAACGGCATCATCACTCCTGAAATGGAATACGTCGCCATCCGTGAAAACCAGGAATTTCATGACCGCCAGCAGCACCTGGCGGTGCAGCATCCCGGTGAAAATTTCGGGGCATTTAGTCATAAAAGCCATATCACGCCTGAGTTTGTGCGCGATGAGATTGCAAGAGGAAGAGCCATTATTCCTGCCAACATCAACCACCCCGAAAGCGAGCCCATGATCATAGGCCGTAATTTTCTTGTGAAGATCAATGCCAACATAGGGAACTCCGCAGTGTCTTCGGGTATCGAGGAGGAAGTCGAAAAGGCCGTCTGGGCCTGCCGCTGGGGAGCCGACACCATCATGGATCTCTCCACCGGCAATAATATCCATGAAACCCGCGAATGGATTATCAGGAATTCTCCCGTGCCCGTGGGAACAGTACCGATCTACCAGGCACTTGAAAAAGCCGGGGGTAAAGCCGAGGATCTTACATGGGAAATATACCGGGATACGCTGATAGAACAGGCGGAACAGGGCGTTGATTATTTCACCGTTCATGCCGGTGTGCTTCTCAGGTATATACCTCTTACCGCCAAACGCCTTACCGGTATTGTCTCAAGAGGCGGAGCCATCCTTGCCCGCTGGTGCCTTGCCCATCATAAGGAAAATTTTCTCTTTACCCATTTCGAAGAGATCTGCGAAATCATGAAAGCGTATGATGTTTCTTTTTCGCTCGGCGACGGGTTAAGGCCGGGCTCAATTGCAGATGCCAATGATGCCGCCCAGTTTGCAGAGCTGGAAACGCTTGGCGAGCTTACCGGGACAGCGTGGAAGCATGAAGTGCAGGTGATGATAGAAGGCCCCGGGCATGTGCCTATGCACATGATTAAGGAAAATATGGACAAGCAGCTGAAAGCATGCGGGGAAGCGCCTTTCTATACGCTCGGCCCTCTTACTACCGACATCGCCCCCGGGTATGATCATATCACCTCGGCTATAGGAGCGGCCATGATCGGGTGGTATGGCACCGCCATGCTGTGCTATGTCACACCGAAAGAACATCTCGGGCTTCCAAACAAAAATGATGTGAGAGACGGGGTTATCGCCTACAAGATCGCTGCCCATGCCGCTGACCTTGCCAAGGGCCATCCCGGCGCCCAGCTCCGTGATAACCTCCTCAGCCAGGCGCGTTTCAGCTTCAGGTGGGAAGACCAGTTCAACCTCTCTCTTGATCCCGAAAGAGCTAAAGCCTTTCATGATGAAACGCTTCCCTCCGATAATGCAAAAACAGCACACTTCTGTTCAATGTGCGGTCCGCAGTTCTGCTCTATGAAAATAACGCAGGAAGTGCGCGAATATGCCGCAAAGGAAGGATTAAGCGAAGCACAGGCTATTGAAAAAGGAATGAGTGATAAAGCAAAAGAGTTTGCCGGAAGCGGACTCTAGAAAGAAGAAAAGTGAAACTCATTGTAATATCACCGGAAGAATATTTCCCTCAGGAACACTTAATCATGAGCATGCTGTTTGAGGCGGGATTATACCGCTATCACATAAGAAAACCGGGGTTCTCAGCCGCGGAGATGCAGGCATTTATCTTAAATACGGACTAAGCTTTGTTTCCGTTCCTTTCCCTTCACTCACACTATACGCTTGCCTCCGGATACGGGCCGGGAGGCGTACACCTGCCTTCGTATATAAAGAACAAGGACGAAGCCTGCACGCAATTTCGTGCGGAAGAAAAAATCATATCAACATCTTTCCATCATCCTTCAGAGGTCCGGAAAGAGGCCGGCAGATATGAATATGCTTTTCTCAGCCCCTTTTATCCCAGCATCTCTAAACCCGGCTACCGTCCTTCTTTTGCGCATGAAGAAGTGATACCCCTGCTGCAGGATACCGCGCTCAACAGCAGGCTCTTTGCGCTTGGCGGGATTGATGAAGGCCATATAGAAGAGATCGCTGCTATGGGCTTTGGTGGCGCAGCATTGTCGGGAGCAATATGGAACGCCCCTTCTCCTGCAGAAAAATTTAAAACCATGATCGCGCTATGCCGGCAGCTAAACCATACGTACTGAGTATCGCCGGCTTCGATCCCAGCGGCGGAGCAGGCATACTGGCCGATATAAAAACATTTGAATCGGCCGGCTGTTATGGGTTTGGAGCAGTTACTGCGCTTACAGTCCAGAATGATATATCATTCGAAAAAGTCCGGTGGGCAGAAATGGCAGAGATAGAACAACAAGTGGAGATACTGGAAAAAAGATTTGAAATAAGATGGATAAAGATAGGACTGGTAAAAGATCTTGATACGCTTGAAGCAATCATAAAAGTATGCGGGCATCATGGTGCCGGTGCACGTATCGTATGGGATCCCATCCTTAAAACCACTTCCGGGTTTGAGATTCACAGCACCATAGACCAGAACCGGCTTGAAAAGATTCTTCGTAAAATATTCCTGCTTACCCCGAATACGGAAGAAATGAAAAAACTCACCGGCACCGGTGATGCAATGAAAGGTGCGGAGATGCTGTCAAAAAATTGCAATGTCTTCCTGAAAGGAGGGCATAGTGAACATCACAGGGGACGTGACTGCCTCTTTACCGCCGGAAAAGCATTCCCGTTCCGCCCCAAACGCATTGCCCCCCATCCCAAGCACGGGAGCGGCTGCGTGCTCTCTTCCGCGATCACGGCTTACCTTGCAAAAGGCTTCTCCCTGCAGCGCGCCTGCCTGAAAGGGAAAGACTACGTCACAAAATTTCTTCTCAGCAATGATACCACACTCGGATACCATTCCATGTAACAGATGAACAGACTCCCGTTATATCCCGGCACACCGGATATCATGCACAAGCGTATTGTGTCCATCGCGAGGCTGCATTACATTACGGGAGCATGCCCTCCGGGTTTATCGCAGGCGGCATTCGTGGAAACCTTATGCAGTGCAGGAGTGCGCTGGATACAGTTCCGTTCCAAACACCAGTCTTTCCCCGCATTTATCCGTGCAGCAGCGGAGGTGAAGGAGGTCTGCGACAAATACGGCGCAACGCTCATCATCAATGATAACGTGGAAGCTGCACTTGCAGTAAGGGCAGCCGGGGTACACCTGGGCAGGGAAGATATGCTCCCTTCCGAAGCAAGAAAAATGCTCGGGGACACCGCTGTCATAGGCGGTACAGTCAATACCCCCGGGGATGTTCTCCGGCTCAGCGGGGAGCCGGTGGACTACATAGGCCTCGGGCCCTTTCGCTTCACTTCAACCAAAGAAAAACTCAGCCCTGTTCTCGGGCTTGAAGGAATAAAAGAGCTCCTTCCCTGTGCCGCGATTCCGGTGATTGCCATAGGAGGCATCACGTCCGGGGATGTGCAGCCGCTGCTTGGTGCGGGAGTGCATGGTGTGGCGGTGTCTTCTGCCCTAAGTCTTTCGGAAAACCCGCCGGAAACAGTGAAGCAATTCCTGAAAACAATTTACCCCTCAGAACCAATACCCGTATAATATATGCAACCTCTTATCATAGCCGGAAAAATATTTGACTCCCGTCTCTTTATGGGTACCGGGAAGTTCGGTTCGCACAGCCTGATGGCCGAAGCGCTCCTTGCCTCCGGCAGCGAACTTGTAACAGTGGCGCTGAAGCGTGTGGATACCGGGAAGAGGGATGACGATTTCCTGAAGTACCTCTCTCACCCGCAGTTTAACCTGCTTCCCAACACTTCCGGTGTACGCAATGCAAAAGAGGCCGTGCTTGCCGCAGAGCTTGCGCGGGAAGCTATGGAAACAAACTGGCTGAAACTTGAGATACATCCGGATCCCAAATACCTGCTTCCTGACCCCGTTGAGACACTCATAGCCGCGGAGGCTCTCGTAAAAAAAGGATTCATCGTTCTTCCTTATGTGAATGCAGACCCCTTGCTGTGCAAGCGTCTTGAAGAAGCCGGGGTTGCCGCCGTGATGCCGCTGGGCTCGCCTATAGGAAGCAACGGAGGACTGCAGACTAAGCACATGCTGGAGATTATTATAGAGCAGAGCCGTGTTCCTGTGGTGATAGATGCAGGCATTGGCAGTCCTTCGCATGCCGCGGAAGCTATGGAGATGGGTGCCGGTGCAGTGCTCGTGAACACTGCCATAGCCGCTGCGGCTGATCCCGTTCTTATGGCATCTGCTTTCCGCATGGCGGTGGAGGCAGGACGCTCAGCCTTCGAAGCGGGCATGGCAGCAAGAATCAGCCACGCCTCCCCGAGCAGCCCCCTCACTGCATTCCTGACTGAAAAATAACAGGGTCGCCGATGTTCAGCAATCTCCTTCATAACTACAGATGGGACGAAATCTCCGGGAATATTTATTCCCGCACAACCCGTGATGTGGAGTATGCCCTGCACAGGAAGGGGAAGAGGAGCCTCTCTGACTTCCAGGCGCTCGTGTCACCGGCAGCCTCTCCCTTTCTCGAAGAAATGGCGGCGCTGAGCCACCAGATCACACGGAAGAGATTTGGGAAAACGATACAATTATACATCCCGGTATACCTCTCCAACGAGTGCCACAATGTCTGTACCTACTGCGGCTTTAGCTTTGGCAACGGGATACAGCGGAAAACGCTCGGGAGAGAAGACGTGCAAAAGGAGATTGATGCGGTGAAAGCGATGGGATATGACCATGTGCTGCTGGTGACGGGAGAGGCCTCCCGCAGTGCGGGCATGGATTATTTCAGGGAGATGCTCCCGCTCTTCAGGGAGCAGTTTTCCCATATCTCCATGGAAGTCCAGCCCCTGGGGGAAGAGGATTACCGTGAGCTGTCGGGCATGGGAGTGAACACTGTCCTGGTTTACCAGGAAACGTATCACAGGGAAAATTACCGTGAGCATCACCCCCGCGGGAAAAAATCGGATTTTGACTGGCGTCTCGGAACCCCCGACCGGCTTGGCAGTGCTGGCATCCACAGAATTGGCCTGGGAATACTTCTGGGCCTCGAAGACTGGAGAACCGACTCTTTTTTCTGCGCGGCACATCTTTCATACCTTGAAAAAAAATACTGGCGTACGAAATACTCCGTTTCCTTTCCCCGCCTGCGCCCAGCCCCCGGTGTGGTGAGTCCCCGGGTAACTGTGAGCGACAGGGATCTGTTGCAGCTTATCTGCGCTTACCGCATTTTCGATGAGGAGGCGGATCTCTCGCTCTCGACACGGGAAAGCCCCCTTTTCCGTGATCACGCCTGCCGGCTCGGGATTACCGCCATGAGTGCAGCTTCGAAGACGAACCCGGGCGGTTATGCCTCGGGAGCCCCGTCCCTGGAACAGTTTGATGTGCATGACGAACGCACCGCCGGTGAAATTGCAGATATGATACGTGCTCATGGCTATGAGCCTGTATGGAAAGACTGGGATAAAATTTTATAAGAATATGCTGTCGGACAAACAAAGGAAAAGATATGCCCGCCATCTCATGCTTCCCGGAATAGGGGAGGAGGGGCAGGAGCGCTTATGCAGTGCAAAAGTGCTTGTCGTAGGAGCGGGGGGACTGGGATGTCCTGTGCTCCAGTATCTTGCTGCTGCAGGAACAGGAACCATCGGGATACTTGATTTTGACTCTGTGGAAGAAAGCAACCTGCAGCGGCAGGTGCTCTATACTACGGAAGATGTTGGGAAACCTAAAGCGGCGGCAGCGGCAGCAAGGCTGTCGGCTATGAATCCTCTGGTGAATTTCAGGATTCATCATACCATGCTTGACCGCGGTAATGCCCTTGAAATTCCCGGAGAGTATGACCTCGTCGTGGACGGCTCCGATAATTTTCCGACCCGCTACCTGGTGAATGATGCCTGCGTGATTCTCGGTAAACCTCTCGTGTTCGGGTCAATCTTCCGGTTCGAAGGACAGGTATCCGTATTTAATTACCGCGGCGGTCCTACCTACCGCTGCCTGTTCCCAGAGCCTCCTGCGGAATCCCTGAACTGTTCGGAAACAGGGGTGCTGGGAGTGCTGCCGGGAATCATCGGCACCCTCCAGGCCAATGAAGCAATAAAAATTATTACCGGGCAGGGGGAAGTGCTGTCGGGTAAACTTCTCCTGCTGGATGCACTGAACTCATCCTTCTCTATGGTTTCCTTCGGGGCCGATGAAAAAAATAAAAATATCCGGGAGCTGCGCAGCGATTACGGGTTGATCTGTACCCCCGCAGAAATCCGGGAGATAAGCCATGAAGCATTTGGGAAAATGATAGCCGGGAAAGAAGATTTTCAGCTCGTGGATGTGAGGGAACCGTCGGAATATAAAAAATTCAATATAGGCGGAGATCTGATTCCCCTCGGCGAAATAGAGAAGCACCTTGGCAGGATATCCCGCACCAGGAAAGTGGTGATTCACTGCAAAGCGGGCGGAAGGAGCCGGCAGGCTGTAAAAATCCTGCAGGAAAAGCACGGGTACGCCAATCTTTATAACCTTACCGGCGGGATCAGGGGCTGGGGAAGCAAATGCTGATTAATCTCGCAGAATAAATTGCCCGCCGGGCGGATTCCCCGCGTTCCACCCCTTTCAAAAGAATTTATACATTTGGCCTGTTGCTGCGCCCGCTCTATGCAAACCTGCAAGAAACAAATCCATACACTGCTCTGGTTGCTGCCTTTATGCTGCTTTCATCCTGTATATGCCCAATGGAAGGAAACCGGCGGCCCATGGGGCGGAACGATACATTGTCTTGCAGAACAGAACAACACACTCTATGCGGGAACCGATAACGGGGTTTTTATTTCGGCAGATAAAGGTCTGCACTGGACTCCGGCTAACAGCGGGTTTCACAACAGCGTGGTTTCGCTTGCTGTGCAGGGAAATATAATAGCGGCAGGAACTGAAAATGGGATCTTCCGCTCGGAAAACGGAGGGAAAAACTGGCAGGCTGCAAACACCGGGCTGCGTATCAGGCTGCAATACCTCATCCGGGATTTGGGCTACCAGGATTATGAGTTCGAACGCTATCATGCCTTTTCCCTCTGTGTATGGAAAGGCCTGCTGTACACGATTATCAGTGTGCCGGAAGTAATGTACACCATGGACGAAAACGGAACGGAGCAGGCTGTACTTTCAGGAACGGGAAAAGGGGGAGGAGGGAAACTGTTTTTTTCTGCTGACACCGGTAAAACGTGGGAAGCAGCAGGGTCCGAAGGGATCGCACGATCGCGTGAAAGCGTTATACTTTCCGAAACAGACAGCGGCACTGTTGAAGAAATACCTGCCGGCGATATCCGGACGTATTGCATATCTTCCGGCCAGAACGATACTTTATATGTCGGCACTAACTCCGGACTTTATTTCCTGGATGAGAAGAACATGAAATGGGTACCCGTAAATATTCCTCCTGTAAAAGAACTCGGCATCAGTTTTGTCAGTGCATGCCGCAATTCCCTTTTCGTCCTGAACACCTCCGGCAGCAGCGGCGAAGAAACTTTCTACTGTTCATACAATGGAGGCGCCGACTGGACTGCCATTTCAGGTTTAAAAATACTGCACCCCGACTTTGTACTTGCTTCGGGCACCCGGGACCTGTTCATGGGAGGAAGCGACGCTGACTTCATGTCCCAGTACATCCTGTATTCTTCCGACGGAGGCAAAACATGGAATCAGCAAGAGGAGAAAATTTATTCGGAACCTTTTTGTGCTGTTGTTTCCGGGCAGAGTCTGTACACAGGAAACGAAACAGGTGTTACCCGCCTCAATGATAATGGAAGTCGTCCGGTAATGCTGAACAACGGGCTGAATACAGCCGATATCCTCAGCCTCGGCGCCGGGGCAAAAGATCTGTGGGTATATTGCAACAGCAGGCAGTTATGGCATTATGACGGGGCCAAATGGAATTTTTCAGGTGAAGGACTGCCGGAAACCTATGGATACACCCGCATCCTTACAAACCGGAAACAACTGTTTGTCTGCTTTATGGGAAAAGGCTTGTTCCGATCGGAAGATAAAGGTCTGCACTGGAAAAAAATTTCCGTGCCCGTACCCGATACCATGCTTGTTTCTTTTACCTCATGCGGCAGCCGGATATTCCTGGGATCGGCCGCAGGACAGCTTTTTTCATCGGATGATAATGGGGTATCCTGGAGCGCAGCTTCAAAGCCTGCCGACAGTCTTAAGTATATATTCTCTCCTGGCGGAGGAAGGATATTCGCACTTAAGTCCGATAATTTCAGGGAACGGAATCTCTCATCGGGTTTTGCTTCTGCCTGGGATATCGAAGCTCCCATTTTCAGCAGCAGAGATTCAGGCAGGTCATGGCAGTTCTTCTCCCCGCCTCCCCTCGTTCCCCGTGGCACTCTCTACGGGATAAATGATACGCTGCTGCTCGCAGGGGATGAAACAACCGTTCTGTCCTTAAACGGAGGGGAGTCATGGATCCCCCTTGACACCAGCATCAACCCGATGAACATCAACTGCTTTTCAACGGGGAGGGTCGGCCTTTTTATAGGCACTTCTGATAAAGGGCTTCTTTATTCCGCTGACGGGGGGATAACCTGGCAGCACAAGATGCTCCTGCAAAAGCCGGTTGCGGTATATGCAGTTGGAGCATATGGCCGCTATGTGGTTGCCGCAACAGAAGACGGGATATTTCTTTCTCCCGATGATGGTGTAACCTGGTCCATGATGAACCCGGAGTTTTATCCCGGAGTGATGCCCTGCCTGTTCAGGTTCCGTGATCACTTCCTGTTTGCGGCAACCCATGGACTGTCTGCATGGGAGCTCGATCTGGAAAGCATAGAAAAATAAAAACTCCTTTAAGAAAAACGTACGGTTACTATGGGGTTAGTACAAAAGTTCACCCAATTTAAAGGGATAAATTAAGTGCCTATACATATATATTATTTACTTTTGCACTATTGCTTTTCAGAATACTTGCCGCAGCATACTCCCCTGTGCAAACAAACCCGAAAAGGATAATTATTTCTGCGCTATGAAAACAGACCATTTCCTTGCCCCCGATTATTACCTCCTCGATGAATTGCTCAGCGAAGAGCACAGGCTGGTGCGCGACAGCGTCCGCGCCTGGGTGAAGAAAGAGGTCTCCCCTGTTATTGAAGATGCCTGCCAGAAGGCTGTTTTCCCGAAACAACTTCTCAAAGGCCTTGCCCAGGTGGGAGCCTTCGGACCATACATCCCCGCCGAATACGGAGGCGGAGGCCTGGACCAGATCGCCTACGGTCTTATTATGCAGGAACTGGAAAGGGGAGACTCCGGAATCCGCTCCACCGCTTCGGTTCAGAGCTCCCTTGTGATGTATCCTATCTATACTTTCGGCTCCGGAGAACAGAAAAAGAAATACCTCCCGGCCCTTGCTTCAGGGGAAATGATGGGCTGCTTCGGCCTTACCGAACCCGACTTTGGCTCCAACCCTGCCGGCATGGTAACGAATATTAAAGATAAAGGAGACCACTTCCTTCTTAATGGCGCAAAGATGTGGATCTCCAATGCCCCCTTCGCCGATATTGCCGTGGTATGGGCAAAGGACGAACAGGGAGATATACGCGGCCTGGTCGCCGAAAGAGGAATGAAAGGGTTTACCACCCCCGAGACTCATAATAAATGGTCCCTCCGCGCTTCAGCCACCGGAGAGCTCGTCTTTGATAATGTGAAGATCCCCAAAGCAAATGTTTTCCCCGGGGTGAAAGGCCTGAAAGGCCCCCTCAGCTGCCTGAACTCCGCAAGATATGGAATAGCATGGGGTGCCATAGGCGCTGCCATGGACTGCTACGACTCCGCCCTCCGGTACTCGAAACAGAGAGTTCAGTTTGGCAAGCCCATAGCTGCTTTCCAGCTCACCCAGAAGAAGCTCGCAGAGATGTTAACGGAAATTACCAAGGCACAGTTGCTTGCGTGGAGGCTTGGGGTCATGAAGAATGAAAACAAGGCTACGCCTGCACAAATTTCTATGGCAAAAAGAAATAATGTGAATATGGCACTGCAGATCGCCAGAGATGCAAGGCAGATTCATGGCGCCATGGGAATCACGGGAGAGTATCCTATCATGAGGCACATGATGAACCTTGAATCTGTTATTACCTACGAAGGAACCCACGACATCCATCTTCTCATTACAGGTATGGATGTGACCGGAGAAAATGCTTTTATGTGAAACCCCCGCCAATCATAACGATCTCATGTGAACACTGACATTTGCTTTCAGCTTTTTAAAACAGCCTGTATCTCAAACATTATTAATTATCTTTAACTTCTCCCCCATGAAAAACCTCAACCGGCTTACTACCGTTGCCTTCACCGCCCTGGTGCCTGTGCTGCCTCTCCTCGCATCAGGCTTCCCGCTCTATTCAGCCCTCCTGTGTCTTACGGCTTTCTTCCTGTTTTTCAAGGAAGTGGGCAGAGTTACCGGCCCCATCCATCTCGGCGGTGCCCTCCTTGCGGCAACCCTGCTCGGCCTCTCTCTCGACTTTCCCCTTTCCGGGTTCCCGTTTTTTACCCTTGCCCTTCTTGTAACGGTTGTCGCAATGATTGGAAGGCTTTTGTTTATGCAGCAGCTTGCCTATACACGCTTCCCCTGGTTTGAGCCTGTACTCGTTATTGCGTCCACTTTCCTTGCTGTTGCCGGAAATATTATGCATCCCTCAGGCTGGATGGGATGGGTGCTTCCCGCGCCCCCCATGCTTATGAATACCGGGATGGCTGCAGCGGGAGTTTTTGACGTCGTGAAAATAGGTAAGCTCTCCCGCCTCGGGTATGCAAAAGTCGGAGAGCCTGCTCCCGGATTTTCCCTTCCTGACCAGGATGGAAACACGGTTGACCTTTCGGACTATAAAGGGAAAAGGCATGTGCTGCTGATCTTTGTCCGCGGCGACTGGTGCCCGGGGTGCCACATCATGCTGCGCGCCTACCAGAAAAATTATAAAAAATTCCAGGAGAAAAATATCGTCGCCCTGGCCATAGGCCCTGACCCTGTCGGGGTAAACAGGGAGATGGTTATGAAACTTGGACTTGATTACAAAGTGCTTGCCGACGAAAACCAGCATGCCGCACAAAAATATTGCGTGCAGATACAGGAGAATTTTCCCAACACAAAATTTGCTGAGGGAATACCTCTGCCCGCCTCTTTTCTCGTGGACAGCTCCGGCACACTCCGTTATACCTCCCGCGCCGACAGGGCAGGCGAGTGCCTCAACCCTGCTTTGATCTTCCCGGTTATTGATGCATTGACATAAATCAATAGTCTTCATGTCCGCAGCTTTTTATATTCTAATGGTGGTTTTCCTTGTTGTCCTGTCCGTATTTCTTCTGTATTTGTATCTCGCATCAGGAAAAAAAGCCGCGCATCTTGATAAACAGAAAAACAATTATGCATCCATCATTGACCAGGCCAATGACGCTATGTTTGTTATTGATATCGTGAACGGGAGCATACACCACTCAAACCCTGCTGCAGCCGCACTGCTCGGGTATGCAAGAGAAACGCTTCAGAAGAAAACGATTTTCAACCTCTGTCCTCCACAGGCCCTTGAGACCTGTGCCGCAAGAATAGCCGATGTGTGGGAAAAAGGAGGGCTGATCTTTAAGGATATTCCTTTCGTGACTGCCGCGGGCGAAACTGTTCCCGTGGAATGCAGCGCCAAAGTGGCGCCCTTTGAAGGAAGGCCGTCTATCGTGATCTATGCAAGGGATATCAGGGAACGCCTCAGGCTTGAAAAGGAAATCCTGCAGCAGAAAAATATTATTGAACAGAAAAACAAAGACATTACCGACAGCATCAACTATGCGCGGGGTATACAGCATGCCATTCTTCCCAACAGGGAAGACCTTAAAAAATTCATACCCGACTCGTTCATACTGTTTAAGCCCAAAGATATTGTGAGCGGGGATTTCTACTGGTTCTCACCGGGCAAAAACGAAGTTCTGGTCGCTGCAGTTGACTGTACCGGTCATGGGGTGCCAGGCGCGCTCATGTCTATGATAGGAAACTCCATGCTGAACGAGGTTGTCGGCGAAAAGGAAATACTTAGGCCATCACAGGTTCTTGAAGAACTGCGTGAACGCGTTATCAAAATACTTCGCCGACAGGGTTTGGAGAATGACTCGAAAGACGGTATGGATATCGCCTTCTGCAATATCAGTATCCCCAAAATGGAACTCTCCTATGCCGGGGCCTACAACCCCCTGTGGATTGTCCGGGGGCAGCAGCTTATTGAAATCAAAGCCGATAAATTCCCCATAGGATCTTTTGTTACCGACCAGCTGCCTCCCTTTACCAATCATACGCTCAGCCTGCAGAAAGGAGATGCCGTCTATCTCTTCACCGACGGCTATGCAGACCAGTTCGGAGGGCCCAAAGGAAAGAAGTTTAAATATGACCAGTTTCTGAAACTGCTGATGGCTGTCTGCAGCCAGCCCATGGATGCACAGAAAAAAATACTGAATGATACCATTGAGCAATGGAGAGGCAGCATGGAACAGGTGGATGATATTCTGGTGATTGGAATAAAAATCTGAAGATACCGGACACAGGTTGGGATAAATTGGTATTACCCCGGGGCAAGCCCGGGATATTCTTGTCCGCCGTAGCGGAACGCGAAGGCGGAGAATTCCGCAGCAAACTGCGGGGAATTGAACGAAACCCTCTCGTCCGCCGAAGCGGAACGCGAAGGCGGAGAATTCCGCAGTAAACTGCGGGAAATTGAACCAAACTCTCTCGTCCGCCGAAGCGGAACGCGAAGGCGGATTAAAAAGGAACTGATGGAAAAAAGATGGATGATGAAAGCCCCGGCCCCTGCAGAGCAGGTGAGGAAGCTTGCAGAAGAACTGAAGGTGGACAATATCCTCGCTAACCTGATGATACAGCGGGGAATATCTTCTTATGAAGAAGCAAGGAAGTTTTTCCGCCCGGAACCGGCAGACCTTCATGACCCCTTCCTGATGAAGGATATGGACAAGGCAGTGGACCGGATTATCTCCGGCATTCATGATGGGGAAAAAATTCTCGTTTACGGGGATTATGATGTGGATGGCACTACGGCTGTGGCGCTGGTGTACTCTTTCTTCAGGAAAATATACCCGCATGTGGATTTTTATATCCCCGACCGCTACCGCGAAGGCTATGGAATATCTTCTGAAGGTATTGACTGGGCAAAGGCGAACGGATTCTCTCTCGTGGTAGCGCTCGATTGCGGCATCAAGGCCGTTGATAAAATTGCTTATGCACGCGGGGCGGGCATTGACTTTATTGTCTGCGACCACCACATGCCTGGCACAGAGCTGCCTGCCGCTGCCGCCATACTGGACCCCAAACAACATGATTGCAGTTACCCTTATAAGGAACTGTCTGGCTGCGGCATAGGATATAAGCTGGTACAGGCTTTCTGCCTGCAGCAGGGCATGGAAGCTTCCGTAACAGAGCAGTATCTTGATCTCGTAGCCCTCAGCATCGCAGCCGATATAGTGCCCGTTACGGGCGAAAACAGGGTGCTTGTTCATTCCGGGCTGCAGAAAATAAACCGGGAACCCCGCCCGGGAATAGGAGTGCTGCTCGAACTGGCAGGAGCAAAAAAACAGGTGAACGTGAGTGACCTGGTTTTTATGGTTGCTCCCCGTATCAATGCGGCAGGCAGGCTCGAAAATGCAAGACAGGCTGTTGAACTCCTCCTGGCAGAAAATTATGATGAAGCCCTTCCCCATGGCAAAGCCCTCCACAGCATCAATGCCGAACGCAAATCCCTCGACGCAGCCACGGTGGAACATGCCCTGCGGCTGATTGAAAAAGAAGAAGGATTCCACAGCAGGAAAACTACTGTTGTCTATCACCCTGAATGGCATAAAGGTGTGGTGGGAATCGTGGCCGCCCGTCTTACAGAGCACTTCTACAGGCCTACCATTGTCTTTACGCGGTCGGGAAATCTTGTTACAGGCTCTGCAAGGTCAGTGAGGAATTTTGATATCCACCAGGCAATTGAGACCTGCGCCGGGCTCCTTGAACAGTTCGGAGGCCATAAGTATGCCGCAGGGATTACACTCAGGGAAGAAAATATAGATGCTTTCCGCCGCATGTTTGAAGAAGTTGTTTCTGCTTCCATCCGGGAAGATATGCTGGTACGCACAATAGAAATTGATGCGGAAATACAGCTCTCTGATATCACTCCCCGTTTTTATTCGGTGCTCCGCCAGTTCGCCCCATTCGGACCGGGAAATATGGCGCCCGTTTTCCTCAGCAGGAATGTGCAGGATAAGGGATGGGCAAAGGTTGTTGGAAATGACCATCTTAAAATGAACCTCTCCCAGGCCGGTGTACCGGGTAAATTTTTTGATGCCATCGCATTCAGGCAGGCCGGAAAACTTCCGGTAGCCGAAAGCAAAGTTCCCTTTGATATCTGTTATTCGGTGGAAGAGAATGAATGGAACGGATCTGTTTCCCTCCAGCTGAATATAAAAGATATCCTGCCCGGAGGGTAAAGACAGAGTGAGAATGAGAGTGAGAGAGGTGAGGGGGGCTGTTAATAATTATAACCCATACCTTCATACAGAAATTTCTTATTTTCGCTTCCCGGTATTAATTCTTATGCAGATTCCCCGTATTTCCTTTTTACTCCTGCTCCTGCCGGCGGCAGTTTCAATTTCTTTTGCACAGCAAACCTTTCCGGTGAACGGGGTGCATGATGAGCGCCATACTGTTTTCGCTTTTGTAAATGCCACGATAGCAGTTGATTACAAAACCATCACGGACAGCGCCTCCATGACGGTCCGCGATGGTATTATCCTTGAGGCAGGGCGCAGCATCAGCATTCCTCCCGGCGCAGTGGTG
This sequence comes from Bacteroidota bacterium, assembly GCA_023251555.1. Classification (GTDB taxonomy): domain Bacteria; phylum Bacteroidota; class Bacteroidia; order AKYH767-A; family JAHEYN01; genus JAHEYN01. Next base: position 105,453 of record JAHEYN010000006.1, read on the forward strand.
ATTGACCTCAAAGGGAAATACATATATCCATCATTCATTGATCTTTATTCTGATTACGGTATGCCGGAGGTTAAGAAACCTGTTCCCCCGGCTGACGGATCCCCCCAGTTGCTTTCAGGTACGAGGGGTGCTTACGGCTGGAACCAGGCTATAAAGCCGGAAACCGATGCAATAAACCTTTTTACTGCCGACCCGAAAAAAGCCGATGAACTCAGGAAGCTGGGCTTCGGTACCGTGATGACACATTATAAAGATGGCATCGCCCGGGGAACCGCTGTTCTTGCCGCCCTGTCCGATGAGAAAGAAAACACCTCCGTGATGAAAGACAGGGCCGCAGCCTGTTACTCCTTTGATAAAGGATCTTCTGCCCAGGAGTACCCTTCCTCCCTTATGGGAGTCATTGCTCTTATCAGGCAGACACACCTCGATGCACAGTGGTATAAAGGCAATGCGGGCAAAGAAGAATATAATATCTCCCTTGATGCATGGAATAAAAATGCAGTGCTGCCTCAGGTCTTCGAAACAGGAGATAAGCTCTCGGCCCTGCGTGCGGCAAAGATAGGGAAGGAGTTCGGCGTGAAATATATTATCAAGGGTGCAGGCGATGAATACCAGCGTCTCGCTGAACTGCAGGCTGCCGGGAATTCTTTTATTATCCCCCTCAGCTTTCCCGCTCCCTACGATGTTGAAGACCCGTACGATGCACTCCAGGTTCCCCTCGGTGATATGAAACACTGGGAGATGGCTCCTCTTAACCCGGCAGCAATGGAGAAAGCGCGTATCCCTTTTGCACTTACGGCTGCCGACCTGAAAGACAAGAAAGATTTCCTGAAAAATATACGGAAAGCCATTGAGAACGGGCTCAGCGAACAGCAGGCGCTCAGGGCGCTGACTGTAACCCCCGCAGAAATGCTGAATCTTTCCGGCACAATCGGAAGCCTGAAAAATGGAATGACCGCCAGTTTCATCATCACTTCCGGGAAAATATTTGATGCTGATAATGTCATCCTCGAGAACTGGGTACAGGGGAAAAGATATTCTGCTGCAGGCCTGGATGCTCCCGAACTCCGCGGAAGCTATGAGTTACAGGTAAAAAATCTTCCTTTGCTCAAACTCAGGGCAGCCGGGGATTTCCTGAACCCTTCTTTTTTTGCCGGAGAAGATACCGCTAAAAATCCCGTAACCTTTTCACGCATGGGAAACCTGATCTCCTTACAGTTCGAGATAAAAAAATCTTCTTTCAGCGGCCAGGTCCGCCTCAGCGGGTATATTGAAAAAGATGGGTTATGGAAAGGAGAGGGAGAAACGGGAGCGGGAGAGAAAATCTCATGGACAGCCCGGCGCACAGCACCTTATATTCCCGTAGCTAAAAAAGATACAGCAAGAAAAGAAAAAGATATTGCCGGGACACTTTCCTTTCCCAACAAGGCTTTCGGGTGGAAGGAAATTCCGCCCCAGGAAACGGTTCTCATTAAAAATGCTACCGTCTGGACGAATGAGAAAGAAGGTGTCCTCCGGAATTCCGATGTCCTCGTAAGCGGTGGAAAGATAAAAATGATTGGCCCCGGCCTGGAAGCCTCCCCCGAATATAAATCAGGCGGGTATGCTTTAACGGCAAAAGTGATTGACGGGACCGGGCTTCACCTCACCCCAGGTATTATTGACGAACACTCGCATATCGCAATCTCCCGGGGAGTCAATGAAGGTACGCAGGCGGTTACCTCCGAAGTACGCATAGGCGATGTGGTTAATTCCGATGATATTAATATCTACCGCCAGCTTGCCGGCGGCGTAACCACTTCACACCTCCTTCACGGATCTGCTAATCCAATCGGCGGGCAAACCCAGCTCATCAAGCTCCGCTGGGGCTTCTCACCCGAAAAAATGAAATTTGAAGACGCAGACGGATTCATCAAATTCGCCCTCGGTGAAAATGTGAAACAGGCTAACTGGGGAGATAAAAATGTGATCCGATTCCCCCAGACACGCATGGGCGTTGAACAGGTTTATATGGATGCCTTTACCAGAGCGCGGGAATACCGCATGGCATGGGATAAATATAACAGCCTTTCCGGCAAAGGCCGGAACCCCTCTCCCCGCAAAGATCTTGAACTGGAAGCCCTCTCGGAAATACTTGCGGGAAAAAGATTCATCACCTGCCATTCCTATGTGCAGTCTGAAATAAACATGCTGATGCATGTCGCCGACTCTTTTGGCTTCCGCGTAAACACCTTTACCCACATACTCGAAGGTTACAAAGTCGCCGGCAAGCTGAAGCAGCACGGAGCTGCCGCTTCCACCTTCTCCGACTGGTGGGCCTATAAGTACGAAGTGATGGAAGCCATTCCCTATAACGGGGCGATCTTGCACAATATGGGGATTGTGACGGGGTTCAACTCCGACGATGCCGAGATGGGCCGCCGGCTTAACCAGGAAGCCGCCAAGGCGGTAAAGTACGGGAATGTCCCCGAAGAAGAAGCCCTGAAGTTCGTGACCCTCAACCCCGCTGTCATGCTCCATGTGGATGACCGGGTCGGCAGCATCAGGAAAGGCAAAGACGCTGACCTCGTGCTCTGGTCACATGACCCGCTATCCGTTTACGCAAGGGTCCTGAAAACATTCGTCGACGGGCGCGTGTTTTTTGATTCGGACAAAGATGCCATAGCCCGCGAGGAGATCCGACGGGAAAAAGCAAGGATTATCCGCAAAATGATCGAGGCAAAAAAGAACGGGGAAAAAACACAGAAGCCCCTTTTTATCCCGGACGACCTGTATCACTGCGAAACACTTGGCCAGCCCTGATTATGAAGAACCTTTTTAAACAACCCGCTTCCTGCTCCCTGCTGCTTCCTGCGGCAATCCTCCTGCTGTTTTGCACTGCAGTCTTCTCCCAGCAGCCTGTGCCCGCAAAACCCCAGGCGAAAAATATCCTTATCATGAATGCCACCGCTCACCTCGGTAACGGGCATACGATTGAAAATTCCGTCATAGGATTCGAGAACGGGAAACTCATCCTCGTGGGAGATGCTACTATGGTCCGGATTGATAAATCAAAATATGAAGTGGTGATCAATGGCTACGGCAAGCATGTGTATCCGGGGATTATAGCCGCCAACACCATTCTCGGCCTGAGCGAGATTGAGCTGGTCCGCTCCACCCTCGATTTCACGGAAACGGGAACCATCAACCCCGATGTGCGGGCGCTTATTGCATATAACACCGATTCAAAGGTCATTCCTACTGTGCGATCCAACGGGGTGCTGCTGGCTCAGATCGTTCCCCAGGGCGGCATGATTTCCGGTACATCCTCCGTGGTAACCCTTGATGCATGGAACTGGGAGGATGCGGCTTATTTCCCTGATGAAGGAGTTCATCTCAACTGGCCGTCTCTTATAATCTATCGCCGGCAGGGTGCAGAAGCGGATGATAATCAGAAAGAGCTCATCGAAAAAAACATCTCCAGGCTCCGCGATTTTTTTACGGAGGCAAAAGCTTATGCCGCCGCCCCTGCCCCCGCAGAGAACCTGCGCTTTGAAGCGATGAAAGGCTTGTTCGCAGGAACAAAAAAGCTGTATCTACATGCCGGGTATGCAAAGGAAATTATTTCAGCAGTGAATTTTGCAAAAGAATTCGGCGTGCAGGCTGTGATTGTGGGGGGCCGCGACTCCTGGATGCTTACAGATTTCCTGAAAGAAAACAAAGTGCCTGTTATTCTCGGACGTACACATGCGCTCCCGGGAAGAGAAGACGAAGATACTGACCTCCCCTATAAACTTCCGTTCCTCCTCCGGCAGGCGGGAGTCCCCTTTTGTGTGAGCGTTGACGGGTACTGGCAGGTGCGTAACCTTGCCTTCAATGCCGGCACTGCAGCCGGGTATGGCCTCAGCAAAGAAGAAGCACTGATGTCGGTGACCCTTGATGCGGCAAAAATCCTCGGCATTGACAAAACCGCCGGATCGCTGGAAGAAGGGAAAGAAGCAACACTCATACTTTCTTCCGGGGATATTCTCAATATGGAGTCCTGCAATATTGAATATGCTTTTATCAATGGCCGGCAGATTGACCTTGGCAGCATACAGGCGGAACTGTACAGAAAATACAAGGAAAGATACGGGCTGAAATAAAGAGAACAGGCGTTAGTACAGCGCCTTATCCTTCTCAATACAATTGTATCTCTTTTACAACGCCTGTACCATTTTCAGGGACTGTGCATCCACGGCTGCAATCGTTACCATGTTTACGATTTCGCGAACCGAACTTCCAAGTTGCAGTATGTGTACAGGCTTTTTCATGCCGAGCAGCACAGGGCCAATGGCTTCGGCACCCCCGATTTCCTGCAGCAGCTTATAAGCGATATTGCCTGATTCCAGGTTGGGGAATATCAGCGTATTGGCTGCGCCGTTTGCAAGTTCGCAGAACGGGAAATTATCTTTCAGCAGGGTGGGGTTAAGCGCAAAGTTGGCTTGCATTTCCCCGTCCACGACCAGGTCCGGGTGTTTCTCATGAAGGATTTTGACAGCTTCTTTTACTTTTCCTGCACTTGCGTAACGCGATGATCCGAAGTTGGAAAAGGATAACATGGCAATGCGCGGCCTCACATTAAACTTCTGTACCGCTGCGGCAGTGAGCAGGGTGATATCAACAAGGTCGGTGGCGGACGGGTCCGCGTTGATGGTGGTATCGGCAAAAAAGAAAGGACCCTTTTTGGTGAGCATGATATACATCCCTGCCACCTTGTTCACCTGCTCCTGCACCCCGATAATCTGGAGTGCCGGCCGGATGGTGTCGGGGTACTTCCGGGTAAGGCCGGATATAAGCGCATCCGCCTCGCCGGTTTCCACCATCATGGCACCATAGTGGTTACGCTCCTGCATGACTTTCCGTGCTTCATACACATTAAAACCGCTTCTCTGAATCTTGCTGAAAAAGATTTCCCCGAACATCTTCCGCTTCTCGTCCTCCTTGCGCGGATCAATAATCAGGGTATCGCCAAGATCAAGATTATTTTCTTCCATCAGATTCCGGATTTTTTCGGTATTACCGAGCAGGATAGGCTTTGCAAGGCCCTCATCCCGCACCAGTTGTGCGGCTTTGAGAATTTTATAATTATCGGCCTCTGCGAAAACAATACGCTGGGGGTTCTGCTTTGCCTTGGAGATAAGGAAACGGATAAGCTTGTCGTCATGCCCCAGCCGCTTATGAAGTTCCTGCTCGTACGCAGCCCAGTCCCTGACAGGATGCTGAGCCACCCCGGACTCCATGGCTGCCCGCGCCACCGCAGGAGCTACCGTGGTGATAAGCCTCGGGTCAAGTGGTTTGGGGATGATATATTCATTCCCGAAAATGATGTTCTTCTGGTTATATGCAAGATTGACGATCTCCGGCACAGGCTCTTTGGCCAAAGCTGCAATAGCCTTCACCGCAGCCAGTTTCATGGCTTCGTTGATCTGCGTGGCTCTCACATCCAGCGCCCCGCGGAAAATGAAAGGGAATCCCAGCACATTATTCACCTGGTTGGGATAATCGGAACGTCCCGTGGCAACTATGGCATCCGGTCTTGCGGCAATAGCCAGCTCATAAGATATCTCGGGCTCGGGGTTGGCAAGTGCGAAAATGACAGGCTTCTTTGCCATGGAGATGAGCATCTCCGGTTTTAAAATATTGCCCTTGGAAAGTCCCAGGAAAACATCAGCGCCTTTGAGTGCTTCTTCAAGGTTTCTCACATTTTTTTTCGTGGCAAAAAGTTTTTTGTTCTCATCCAGGTCCTCCCTGCCCGCATGGATCACACCATGGCTGTCGAGCATCACAATGTTTTCCTGCTTCACGCCGAGTGTGAGATACAGTTTACAGCACGAAATGGCGGAAGCTCCCGCCCCGCTGACGACAACATTTACACTTCCCGCTTTTTTCCCCGCCAGCTCAATGGCATTCAGGAATGCGGCAGCCGAAATAATGGCGGTGCCGTGCTGGTCATCATGCATAACGGGGATCCTGAGCTCCTGCTTAAGCCGCTTTTCTATCTCGAAACATTCGGGAGCTTTAATGTCCTCCAGGTTGATACCCCCGAAGGTCGGGGCAATGGCTTTTACCGTACGAATGAATTCTTCTACCCCGGTCTCGTCAATCTCGATATCAAACACATCTATGTCTGCAAAAATCTTGAACAGAAGTCCTTTGCCTTCCATCACCGGTTTGGCCGCCTCCGGTCCGATGTTTCCCAGGCCCAGCACGGCGGTTCCGTTGGAAATAACCGCTACCAGGTTTCCCTTGGCTGTGTATTTATAGACATCTTCGTTGTTTTCATTAATTTTCAGGCAGGGTTCGGCCACACCAGGGGAATAGGCGAGAGACAAGTCCCTTTGTGAATTATACGGTTTGGTGGGAACCACTTCTATCTTTCCCGGTCTTCCCTGTGCGTGGTATTCAAGAGCATCCTGCTTACGGTTCGTTTCCATGAATGTTTTTGCTTAACTGCTTTAAATCAAAATTACGGCCTTTTTCAGCAAGGCATAAAAATAATTTTTGCCTTATCAACCGGCATGTAATGATAATGATATTGGATTTATTTTGCAATTATAAAATTCAGGTTAATTTTGCTGCCATCACATTAAAAAAAATCAACAGTATGAATTTCCCGGAGAACCTCAGGTACACCAAAGACCATGAATGGGTACGCATGGAAGGCGACATTGCTTACATTGGCATCACTGATTTTGCCCAGGGAGAACTGGGAGATATTGTTTACATAGATATAGCAACTGTCGGGCAAACACTTGGCGCAGAAGAAATCTTCGGCACAGTGGAAGCTGTGAAAACCGTTTCAGACCTTTTCATGCCCGCGGCAGGCACGGTGGAAGAGTTCAACAAACACCTTGAACAGCATCCTGAGGCAGTCAATAAAGATCCCTACGGCGAAGGCTGGATGATCAAAGTAAAGGTTTCTGACCCCGGAGCCGCAGCCTCCCTGCTTTCGGCGGCCGAATATAAAAAACTTACGGGGGCAGCTTAACAATCCTTATTCCCTGCACGGAGGAGGTTGAAAATCTATGTTTCTCAGGTATAATCTGCTTCCCTTTATATGGGCAGGCTTTATCCTGCTTCTCTCCGGCACGCCCGGTAATGAGATGCCCAATCTTTCCTTCTGGGATTTTCTCAGTTTTGACACCGCTGCGCACGCTTTTGTTTATGCGGTGCTTGTAGTGCTGATGATTACAGGATTTATCCGGCAATACTCCTTCCTCCAGCTCAGGTACTCGGCCATTACATTTGCCGTAATCATTGGAGTGTCCTATGGAGCCCTTATGGAGTTTCTGCAGTTGTTTCTTTTCAGCCAGCGCCAGGCCAGCATAGTGGATATTGTTGCAAACACTGTGGGTTGCTTTGCGGGGGTCGGAGTTTTTTTTCTTATTTACGGAAAAGGTTCGTACAGAACCCCCTGAGGACGGCGTGAGAATGATGTTTTGTTAGAAGCCATCTTAAAATATGTTTTCGGCGTTTTCAAGCATTTTTTCTTCAGGCGAGGCATTTTTAGAGGCCCATACAGGAGGGAGTCTGGGCAATAAAAATAACGAAGCTTACAGGCGTGTTTTATGGTTTAAAAAAAATCGCGGGAAGCGAAATGGGGAGGGATATTAACAGGAAGTGCCGGCTTATCAACAATTTCGGTGCTGAGACACCCTATAGTGCCCCCGATCGCCCGTTTTTGTTCACTGCCATATTGTTCTAACCCCCTAATTGGCTAGACAAAACTTAAAGAATAGTTTTGTACCGCTAAATTAGGAAAAATGGAAAACAAGAAAAGAAAGTTTACCCCTGAAGAGAAGCTAAGCCTTCTCCAGGAAGCAGATCGTGAAGGAGCTGCAGTAACGTGCAGGAAGTACAACATCTCACACAGTTTAATCAGCCATTGGAAGAAGAAGTACCTGGGACAAGGGCTTCAGGGTCTTAAGGCTGCCTACAAGCGGGTAGATCCGGCTGTTAGGGCACTGGAAGATGAGAATGATCGACTCAAGAGGATCATAGCCAAGCAGACGATTGAACTAGAGTTTAAGACAGAGCTGTTGAAAGCAGCTGAGATCGACCCATTAAAAAAAAAGAGATGGTAAAGCGGTTTTCGGATAAAGTCGAAGTGATGGACCTTTGCACCTGGGCATGTATTCCCAGAAGCGTTTACTATTACCGTAATACGGATGGTAAGCCCGGAGTAAAGCCCAGCACCCATACGTTCACATTAGACGGAGGCAGAGTTGAAAACAGCAGGGTCATAGAAGAGATACAGAACATTTTAAAGCAGGAATTTGTTTCTTATGGATATGATCTGGTCAATGAAGAATTAAGGGATATGAGGTACATTATCAACCCCAAAAAGACCTACCGGCTGATGGATGAAAATAACCTCTTGATGGGTAAGCGTATCCATACCACCGGTAAGCGGGATTTTGTGAAGTTCCGTAAAATCACGGCTGCCTATCCCATGGAACACCTGTGCATGGACATCAAGTATGTTTGGGTGGAAGGAGAACATAGAAATTATTATCTGCTCACCGTGCTCGATGTATTTAGCCGCAAGGCTGTTGAATGGATATTTCTCCCCTCTATCCGCAAATACCAGGTCATTAGCCTCTTTATGCGGATGGCATCACAGTACGATGTAAAGGGCGTTACCGTTCGTAATGACAATGGCAGCCAGTTCATAGCAAATAACGTTCGTAAGTATCTCAAGGAGATTGAAATGAAACAGGAGTTCTCCCATATCAGCACCCCGCAGGACAATGGCTATATCGAAGGATTCTTCAGCAATCTCAGACGTGACCTGCTGAGCAAAACTGAATTCTACAGCTACTACGAGGCCAAGCTAAAGATAGAGGCCTACATGGAGCATTACAACCACAAACGCAAGCACAGGAGAATCGGAAAAATTACGCCTCAGCAAAAATGGACGGAAGGACTAAAAATCAAATCAATAATTAAATCAGAAACCAATTATCTTTACACCGAAAATCAAATCAAAAATCAACCCAAGGTCGAAACTGTTTTTGAAATTATGTCTAACTAATAGGGGGTTAGAACAGTTATGCACAGGGCGTTTCTGTCCGATGAAATGCGGAAGTGTCAACCGAGAAAGAAACAAACCAATGATGATTTACTCTTTAATAATTTTTGTGTCTTTTATAACAGTCCCTTTGCTGTCGGATAACCGAACAAAATAAATACCTGTCGGTAAAGTAGAAATATCAATAGTGTTTGTCATTGCTGTCTTGAAGATAAGTTGTCCGAATGAATTGTAAAGCGTAACTGTCCCAGTTGATAAACCTGTAATAAAAATTTTGTCTGCTGTCGGGTTAGGAAAAATATTTATCTGATTTGATGTGCTCGTTAAATTATTATTTGTGCCTGTTGTAATTCCTGAATTACAAAAAATATCATTAATTTCTGTTTGAGTTAAAGCACGATTATAAATTAAAATATCGTCAATGTCTCCATTGAAGAAGGCAGGATAAAGAACATCGTGATTTGATTTACCAATAAAATTTCGTTGTCCTGTTGTGGTGTAAGAAGGAATTGTCCCCGATTGGTCGAGCGTTGCGTCAACATAAGTTTTAATATTTCCTGCTCCGTCATAAACAGTTCCCACAAGATGCCATTGACTGTTATTGATTGTTGCACCAGCAGCAGGGTAAAAGTCATTATTGTATCCCATCACGCCAAGTGTTGCAGTTCCGTAATTTACAATGAGATTAAACGCTGTTCCTGTACTTGTCGTGTCTCCTGTTGCAACGATTGCCATAGAAGTTGAACCGCTAAACTTTACCCAAGAAAAAATTGAACGAGCAGTATTTCCAGTTGCGGCAACGCTCGGAACAGAAATAAAAGAACTTCCATTAAAATTATATGCGGCATTTGAATTTCCAAAACGGTCTGTTGTCAGAGTTGCTCCATTGTTTGTTCCATTATAGTTGTTTCCGCTAATGTCGTTGGTATTTCCAGAGAACGGATATTCTGCTACCAGTCCACTTGTCGGAATAGTGCAATTTGTCGCGTTAAATATTTGTGTTATCTCTGTTTGTGTTAAAGCACGATTGTAAATTAAAATGTCGTCAATGTCTCCATTGAAATAAGCGGGGTAAAGATTATCATCATTTGATTTGCCAATAAAATTACGCTGTCCCGTTGTACTGTAGGATGGAATAGTTCCTGATTGGTCAAGGTTTGCGTCAACATAAGTTTTAATATTTCCTGCTCCGTCATAAACAGTTCCCACAAGATGCCATTGACTGTTATTGATTGTTGCACCAGCAGCAGGGTAAAAGTCATTATTGTATCCCATCACGCCAAGTGTTGCAGTTCCGTAATTTACAATGAGATTAAACGCTGTTCCTGTACTTGTCGTGTCTCCTGTTGCAACGATTGCCATAGAAGTTGAACCGCTAAACTTTACCCAAGAAAAAATTGAACGAGCAGTATTTCCAGTTGCGGCAACGCTCGGAACAGAAATAAAAGAACTTCCATTAAAATTATATGCGGCATTTGAATTTCCAAAACGGTCTGTTGTCAGAGTTGCTCCATTGTTTGTTCCATTATAGTTGTTTCCGCTAATGTCATTAGCATTTCCATTGAAAGGATAACGCCCAACAAGTCCGTTAGTTGGAATTTGTGCAAAAGCATTAAATGATAACGCTACAATTGCAGTTGTAAATATTTTTTTCATTTGAGTTAGGGTTTTTAAAAGTTAATTGATTAAATGAATTATAATATTCCTAATTTTTCAGCAATATTTTGTCCTCTCATTTTATGAGCATTTTCACAAATGAATGATTCAAATTTTTCATTCAGTACATTCTCTATTTCTGAAGAATGCTCCTTAATTATTTTTTTTAGTAATTTGTTTAAATCTTTCTTAGCACATCCTCGGTTCATCATTTCTTTGTATAAATTTTTTCTATTGAATTTATAAAAAGCAGAATTGTCGCAATAAATTGTGTCGCTTTTTATTCGGACATTTTTATTGAATTTGTTCATAGAGTTAAAATTGTCTGCCATTGCAAAGTTAATTTAAAATACTGTCGTTTTTTCGCCTTGTGCATAACAATTAATTATCGGCTACAAATATAACCCATAATAGCGTATATCAAGCACATGTTGTGGAGTATCACGCAATATAGAGGTGGATATACGCAGGCTTAGATATTGAGATTTTCGAGGTGACTTTGAATTTTTCAACTATAGAAGAGAACTACTACGCTTTTGACTCGACACCACATGAAAAAAACAAACAGAAAGGTGATTTAATTAAAATGGTATTATAACCCCCAAGGCAAATCCCGGACTCTCTTGTCCGCCATAGCGAATGCGGAATGAACCACCTCGCCGCAAGCAGCGAGGTATCTTAAGGGAATTTGATCATCATTGCGCAGCAAGCTGCGGGGAATTAACCCAAGACCTTCCCGTCCGCCGTAGCGGAACGCGAAGGCGGATTAAAAAAAGAAGCGGTGGTCCCGGGTGGGAGAAAAAAATACTCTTGTGCCACCAGTGCGGTTGCTTTTAGAAGTCTGTGAGTTCATAATTTGTGCTTCGTCCGCCTTGCTGTTCTTGTCCTAAAATACCCTTTTCTATCAAATCCTTTATGTCACGTAATGCTGTATCAGGTGAGCATTTGGCTATTTTTGCCCACTTTGATGATTTTAATTTGCCATCAAATCCGTCAAACAATTTATTAAGCACTAATCGTTGTCGCTTGTTTAACTCGGTGTTTTCGTGAATCTTCCAGAATTCCGTCTTACGTAATATTTTCTGAAGTGTAATTTCTGTTGTTAGTAAAGCATTTTTTAGGCAATGAAGAAACCATTCTAACCAGTCAGTAATGTCGCCACTGCTGTGTTGCATCTTTTGTAATATCTCATAATATTGCTTTCTTTCCACTAACATTTGACTTGACATACTGTAATACCTTTCGGTGCTTTTGTCACCACGGGCAAGCATTAAATCGGAAATCGCTCTGGCTATTCTTCCGTTGCCGTCATCAAAAGGGTGAATGATAATAAACCAAAAGTGAGCAATGGCTGCTTTAAGCACAAGGTCAATTTTTGAATTGTCGTTGAACCAATTTAAAAATTCGTCCATCTCATTTTTAACCTGATGTGCAGGGATTGCTTCATAATGAACTTTTTCTTTACCCATTGCTCCTGAAACTATTTGCATTTCTCCAGAACGATAACGACCTACTTCAATTTTGTGCATTCCGCTGTGTCCGGTCGGGAACAATGCTGAATGCCATCCAAATAGCCGTTTATTTGTCAATGGTTTCTGATAGTTTTGAGTTGCATCAAGCATCATTTCCACAATGCCCTCCACGTTTCTGTTAGTTGGAGCTAATCCGGCAACGTTAATACCCAATCGTCTTGCAATAGATGAACGAACTTGTTCGTAGTCGAGTTTTTCACCTTCTATCTCCGATGATTTAATAACGTCAAGCGTTAGTGTGGTAAGAGCGGCTTCTTCTTTTGTCGCAAAACCAAGTGTGTTCATCTGTCCAATTATCTTTCCTTGAAGATTTCGGACTTCTCCAAATATGGCATTAATAGAAGTTGCCTGCCAGGTGAAATTTGTCCGGTTTTTATTATCGTAAATGTATTTTGCCACTGTCTGAATGTATCCTTGCGGTAAAAATACTGATTATTTGCCGCAAAAATGCGGAGATTAGAAAGATGTTTGCCGCAAAATGAAGTCGCTTTCAAGTCTCTTTGACGCTTTTGAAGTGACACCACAGATATATATAATATGCAAGTCGCTCAATTCTCACTAACTTTGCTTCCGTTTACTCCCTGTAGTATGCCACAGGATTCAATAAATAACACCACTGTAGTAGAAACCGGGGACAGTTTTTTCCCGGGAAAACCTTTGTCCCTGCCCCAGGCGGAAAGTCCTTTTTTACAGGATACGGCTGCCATTATAAAAGAAAAGTCTGTTCATGCTAAAAAGATACTGCTAAAAAACCTGTCGGGCGATTCGCCTGCCTCCGGCGCAGGCGATACTATGAAACCCTTAGCCCGCGATACTGTTAAGGAAGAACCCTCTGCCGTATTCCGCCTGAAAGATATAATTGCGAGGGAAACTCCTCAAAAACCTGCAGCCCCCCGTGCTTCTGTAAAAACCACTCCTCCTGCCAGTGGATTTTTTACCTCCCACATGCTTCCGGTAACGCACGCCCGCCCGCTTGCAGGGGAAACATACCAGGCTGCATGGGTATTTTATACCTTGCTTTTTATCGTACTGCTGTTTACATGGGTGAAAGCTTTTTACAACAAAACACTCAGGCAGATTGCCGATGCATTTTTTAATAACATCGCCACGAACCAGCTGGTACGGGATGAGAACATCCTTGTACAGAGAACCTCGGTGATTCTTACCATCGTCTTTAACCTTTCATTGGCCTTCCTGATTTACCAGGCCAGTATTCATTATGAATGGAACAGTGAATATGCGGGCAGCGGATTCGGAAGATTCCTGCTTATCTCACTCGTGGTTTCTTTTATATATTCCATGAAGTTTATACTGCTCAGGCTGGTGGGATTTATTTTTAACGGCGATAAGCCTGTTGGTACTTATATCTTTAACATTTTTTTAATAAACAATGTTTTGGGAATGCTGCTTATCCCCTTGATTATCGGGGTAGCTTATTTACCGGCCGGCTACCGGGAATTCCTGATTAAAATTGCACTTTCCCTGTTTTTTGCAGCTTTTTTGTACAGGATTTACAGGGGTGTTCTGGTAGGAACAACAGTCCCGGACTTGCCAATAGTCTATTTATTTTTATATCTTTGCACCCTTGAAATTTTGCCTTTGATGATTGTGATGAAGGCAGTCATTCCTTAAGCGGAGGGATGAGGTAAGGTGAGTGGGATGTTCTTTCATGTTCACTTGAAATCTTACGGAGTTGAAAACGAAAACCATACTCATCACTCAGCCTAAGCCGGAAGGAGATAAATCTCCTTATTTTGACCTTGCCAGGAAGTTTAATCTGAAAATTGATTTCCGGCCTTTTATCCAGATTGCTCCCGTATCGGCCCAGGAATTCCGGCAGTACAGGATAAACATTCCCGATTATTCCGCCATTATCCTGACCAGCAAGAATGCTGTTGACCACTTTTTCAGGATGTGCAATGATATGAGGGTAACAGTGCCTGAAACCATAAAATACTTCTGTATTTCCGAGGCAACGGCATATTATCTCCAGAAGTATATCGTTTTCAGGAAGAGAAAAATTTTTTTCGGCAAGCAAACCATCAGCGACCTCATGGAGGTGATCCGGAAACACAGGAAAGAGAAATTCCTGCTCCCCTGCACCGACATTCATAAGCAGGAAATCCCGGAGTGTCTCAGGGAAAACAATATTGATTTCACCGAAGCGGTGATTTATAAAACCGAATGCAGCAACCTCTCAGACCTTGCGAAGATGAGTTACGACATGCTTGTTTTTTTTAGTCCTGCGGGAATTAAATCCCTCCTGAAGAATTTTCCGAAATTCAAGCAGAACAATACCCTTATCGCAGCATTTGGCCCATCTACCGCCCAGGCGGTGCTTGATGCCAAACTCCGGCTGGACATACAGGCTCCTATGCCCCAAACACCCTCCATGACCATGGCTATAGAGCAGTATCTCAAGAAATCGTCCAAAAAGTAGGCTGTACCGGCTTCCTGTTGCATGAAGCCCCGGACTTAACCATCTTTTCATGAGTACTTTTAAAAGGAAAGAACGGCTGAAAGGACTGAAGCTCATCCGCTCCCTGTTCGAGGGAGGCCATTGTTACACGGTGTCCTCGTTCAGGGTGTACTGGGAAACAGTAACTTCGGGGAAGCCCGCAAAATTTGGGGTGAGCGTCCCCAAAAAACATTTTCCCCGTGCCGTTGACCGGAACAGGCTGAAAAGGGTAATCCGCGAAGCATACAGAAAGCACAAGGATGATTTTTATCTCGTACTCGCGGGAAAAAAAATCCGCGTGGCAATGATGGTTGTTTACACCGGGCAAAAAGCATGTACTTATCCCGAAACAGAACCGAAAATAAAATTACTTTTACAGCGTTATGAAGAAGAGTATGAAAAAAGTTGCCGCTGAGTTGCTCGTGTTCTTTATAAGAATATACCAATTCCTGATTTCCCCCCTGCTCCCGGTTTCGTGCAGGTACCAGCCCAGCTGCTCCCGTTACGGGGTGGAAGCCCTCAGAAAACACGGCCCCCTTAAAGGTCTTGCCCTTACGGCAAAACGTTTCTTCTCCTGCCACCCCTGGGGCGGCCACGGATATGATCCCGTTCCCTGAAATAAATATTACGCTATGACTGCAAAAAGAAATTTTAAACTGTCAAAATCCTTAAAGGTATTAGTCTTTACCGCTGTATTCGCTGCAGCCGCATGGATATCCGCCGGCTTCGTGGAAGACTATTTCGAGGTCTCCAAGAACCTCGACATCTTTGCCACCCTTTTCAGGGAGCTTAACACCTATTACGTGGATGAAACCGACCCCGGAAAACTCATCAAGAAAGGTATTGATGACATGCTCGAATCCCTTGACCCATACACTTCTTATATTCCTGAATCTGAGAGAGAGGATTACCGTTTTATGACCACCGGTCAGTATGGCGGCATAGGCGCTCTCATCAAGCAAAAAGATGATTATGTGGTGATTGCCGACCCCTACGAAGGCTTTCCTGCACAAAAAGCCGATCTCAGGGCAGGAGATGTGCTTCTCGAGATAGATGGTAAATCTGCCAAAGGGAAAAAAGTGGACGAGGTGAGCAAGGTGCTCAAAGGGCAGCCGCAGACACGGGTGAGTGTCCTTGTCAGCAGGGAAGGGGAGAAAAACCCCATTTCCAAGACCCTGACGCGGGAAGAAATTAAAGTTAAAAGTGTTCCCTATTCCGGGATGATCGGGAAGGATATCGGCTATATAAGGCTTACGGGTTTTACTGAAAATGCAGGAAAGGAAGTGCAGGAAGCCTTGGTGAAGCTTAAGGAAAAAAACAGCATAAGGGCGCTGGTGTTTGACCTGCGCGGCAATCCCGGCGGGCTGCTCAACGAGGCGGTTAACGTAGCCAATGTGTTTATCAGCAAAGGGCAGGAGATAGTAAATACGAAGGGGAAAGTCAAAGAGTGGGATAAAACATATAACGCGCTGAACACCCCCATTGATACGCTAATCCCGCTTGCTGTACTGGTTAACAGCCAGTCAGCCTCTGCCTCCGAAATTGTATCCGGAACCATACAGGACCTGGACAGGGGAGTTATCATAGGTCAGCGTACTTTCGGGAAAGGACTTGTGCAAACCACCAGGCCTCTCAGCTATAACGCCCAGCTTAAAGTAACCACTGCAAAATATTATATCCCCAGCGGAAGATGCATACAGGCACTTGATTATTCCCACAGGAACGAGGATGGCAGTGTGGGAAAAATACCCGACTCCCTTATATCGGTATTCAGAACAAAAAACGGGAAGCTGGTGTATGACGGAGGAGGCGTAGCCCCGGATGTGGCACTGGACCCGCAAAAACTCAGCAATATTTCCGTGAGCCTCCTCACCAAGCTGCTGATCTTCAACTATGCAACACTCTACCGTTCCAGGCACCAGTCCATTCGCCCTCCATCTGAATTCAGGCTGGGCGATGCCGACTACAATGATTTTATTGCCTATGCCTCGGACAAGGATTACGACTATACCACTAAAAGCGAAAAGACCCTGGAAGATTTAAAGGAGAACCTGGAGAAAGAAAAATATTTTGATAACATGAAGCAGGAATATGAGACGATCCTGAACAAAGTGAAGCATAACAAAAAAGATGATCTCTTAAAAAACAAAGATGAAATCAGGCAGCTTCTCGAAGAAGAGATAGCTGCCCGGTATTATTTCCAGAACGGCAGAACTGAAGTGATGCTTGCTTACGATGCGGAGGTTAAAAAGGCGGCAGATGTGCTGAAAGATTCAGTCCTCTATAATTCTATCATTGATGGTTCTTATGCGAAGAAGGTCAATGAAGGAAAAGCAGACAAATCCGGAAAGGGAAACGCCGGACACTAATTCTTATCCTGTTGTGAAAAACAACTCCCGCCGCCTTCCTGAACTTTTATATTTCTCGGGACTTCTCATCATCGCTGTTTCCCTTCCCCTTTCGCAGTATATGATGAGCATAGGCCAGTGGGTACTGGCTTTTGCATGGCTTGCGGGCGGAGATTTTAAAAATAAGCTGCGTAATTTTGTGGCTAACCGGGCAGCCTTGCTTGTGTGTTCGCTTTTTGTCCTTCATCTGGCAGGATTGCTTTATACATCTGATATTGAATACGGCCTGAAAGACGTCAGGATTAAAATCCCCCTGTTTGTACTCCCTTTTATATTATCCACGGGGCCGCTCATCAGCCGGAAGCAATTTGCATGGCTCACAGCCGCCTTTGTGGCGGCGGTATTTGCGGCAACCATGGCCAGCATGGGAGTTATACTTGGCATTATCTCTCACTACGCGAAAGACATACGCGACACTTCCATTTTTATTTCACATATCCGGTTTAGCCTGCTGATATGCCTTTCCGTATTTATGCTGATCTATTTCATATATACCGGGTACACTGTTATTTCTCTTACACGCAGGCTCCTGCTTTTTCTTCTTGCGGCATGGTTTGTTGCGTTTTTGGTAATCACAGAATCTATCACCGGGCTTGCCATTTTGGGTGCAGGGCTCCTGCTCACCATATCTTATTTTATTTTCACTGAGGGGAAGGCCTGGTATAGAATTGTATTTCTCATGTTCCTGGTAACAGGTACGCTTACGTTTGTGCTGTACGTCAGGCAGACCATGCACGAGGTGCGCCTGGAAATGCCCGTCAATCCGGCAGGGTTGCAGCCGTATACTGCTAACGGAAACCCATACGTGCATACGACTTCTTCCCGTGATGCGGAAAATGGCCACCCGGTATGGATTTATATATGCAGGAAGGAGATGGAAGAAGAGTGGAACAGGAGAAGCCTTTTTAGTTTTACGGGGAAAGATCAGAAAGGCCAGCTGATTGAATCAACGCTTATCCGCTTTCTTTCCTCGAAAGGAATCCGCAAAGATGCAGCGGGGGTGAGCAGCCTTTCGGATTCTGAAGTTCACGATGTAGAGAGGGGCATTACCAATGTGCGTTACAGGTATGGGGGCAGCATCCGGGCACGCATCTACCAGATTGTGTGGGAATATAACAGCTACCTGGCAGGTGATGATCCCAGCGGGCATTCGGTTATGCAGCGGCTGGAATTCTGGAAAGCGGCAGCCGGCATTATTTCGGATCACCCCGTTTTCGGGGTGGGTACGGGTGACATAAAAAATGCCTTTGACGAGAAGTATGTGCAGATAAAATCTCCCCTGTTTAAGGCATGGAGGCTAAGGGCGCATAACCAGTTTCTTGCCATTGCGGTTGCTTTTGGATATGCAGGACTGGCCTGGTTTCTTATTATACTGATATATCCTTTGCTTAATAAAGAAACACGGGGCAATTATTTATACCTTATGTTTTTTATGATTGTTTTCTTCTCCATGCTTACGGAAGATACGCTTGAAACACAGGCAGGCGCTACCTTTTTTGCCTTTTTTAACAGTCTTCTGCTTTTTGGCTGCAGCAATGAAAAGGAGAAATAGAGGTCTTCTCTTTATGTGCGCTTAATGTCTTTCCCTGCAAGAATCTTTTTGAGTTTGAAGTATTTCAGATAGGTTTCCCATGCTGAGATTTTGCAGATGACAAATCCATAGTAGCCGTCAAGAAAGCCCAGTTTTATAATGTAGTTCCGGATGAACTTCGCGATGGGTTTCACAATGATGAGCGGCCATGAGGAATGTGCGCCGCATCTTGCCAGTTCCGCGGCTGCAATGGAAGAAAATTTGTCCGCCTGCAGGAGGTGTTCTTCAACGGAATAGTAGGTATAATGCAGCAGGTCTCCCTCAAGAAATCCTGTTGATGAGCCATCGGTCATTTCATATTTATCGTGCGGGTTTATTCCTCCCCATATGCCTTTTCTCCGGTCAAACAGGCGCAGCTTTCTGTCCGGGTACCAGCCGCAACGGCGTATCCATTGCCCGCAGTAGTTCGAAAAACGGTTCATGAAGTAGCCGTCTTTGTCCCAGTTTTCTTTTGCCGAAAGAATGGATTGTTTTAATTTTTCAGATAATGCTTCGTCTGCGTCAAGAGAAAGCACATGGTTGTGTTGTGCCATGGAAGCAGCGTAATTTTTTTGCTGTATATGCCCTTCGAATATGTGTTGTAAAAAATGTGCTCCTTTTGTTTTGCAGATTGCCCCGGTGCCGTCGGTTGAAAAAGAATCCACCACGAGAATTTCATCTGCAATACCCTGAAGAGAATCCAGGCACCTGCCGATATTTTTTTCTTCGTTTTGGGTGATAATAACAGCCGATATTTTAGGCACTCCGGTCGGGTTTGCCTGCAAAGATACCGGATTCGGGAAAATGCACGGGATTGTGCTGGCCCGGGTGTGTGAGAAAAATTCAGAATATCCTGTATTGTGCCGGAGCATCCTCCCTGACATTTTATATCTTTACCAGGCTTATGGAATCAGTAAAAACCCTGCTTGAGAGGCTTAGAGCCGGAGATGTTAAAGCTTTGGCGCGCTGCATATCCATCGTGGAAAATGAGGAGCCGGGTCACGGGGAATTGCTTTCCGGGCTGAACTTTGACAGGCACGTTCCCGTTATCGGGGTAACGGGGCCTCCGGGTGCCGGGAAAAGCACTCTCGTTGAGGCAATGGTAACACATCTTACGGGGCAGCATAAAAAAGTTATGGTGGCAGCGGTGGACCCGTCTTCTCCTTTTTCCCGGGGGGCGTTGCTCGGAGACAGGGTGCGGATGACAAAGCATTTTAATAATCCCGCTGTATTTATACGTTCGTTTTCAACACGTGGTGCCCTCGGCGGGCTATCGGATAAAATCACACAGGTGCTGGATGTGATGCAGGCTTCCTGTTACGATTATATTATCCTTGAAACCGCCGGGGTGGGGCAGTCGGAAGTGGAGATTGCGGGTATTGCAGATACTGTTGTGCTCGTACTGGTTCCCGAGTCGGGAGATGAAATCCAGGCTGTCAAATCAGGAGTTATGGAGATTGCGGATATTTTCGTGGTGAATAAGAGCGACCGCGCCGGTGCCGGTTCTTTTGCCGCGGAAATAGAAGCATTTGTTGCCGAAAGAAAAAAAGCAGGAAACTGGATCCCTCCTGTGCTGCAAACAGTGGCAACCCGGGAACAGGGAGTGGAGGAGGTGATCAAACAGGCAGCACAACATTACCTGCTTACAGGCAGGGACAGGAAATACTCAATTCTTGCCGCAAAGGCGTATTACCTTATCAGGAGCCGCCGCATGCGCGATATTGACACGAAGACTTTGCAGAAGCAGCTTGAAAGTGAAATGAAACGGGAAGGCTTTAACCTGTATGAGTTTGTGAAGAAAATATCCTGAAAATAAAGATAGATGCTTTCAGAATGCAATCTTTGATCAGTGCCTCCTGAATAATTTTTTCAAAACGGACAATGTGTTTTTATTCTTTGAGTGGATATTGATTTTCTGAAGTTCATCAACGTCCGCTTTATCTTTCAGGCGTCCGGTAAGCATTTTGTTTAATATCAAATCATGCAGATGAATAAATCGTACTTCTAATCTGTCCGAAATTTTATACGGAATGGATTTTTGTTCTGCGTCCGCATAGGCCACTCCTGTGATTGTATTAAAAATATCGACTATTATTGGCTCCTTTCCAACTTTAAAATCAAAGGGCTTGGAAAAATCAATTTTGCTTAGCAGGGAAATAGAATCTTTACCATAACTCATTTTTTGGAACGAGGCAATTATCTTTTTTTTATTTTCTTCGGTTGACTTTATCCAGATATCCAGGTCGCCGGTAGTTCTGCCATAGCCATGAAAAATAACAGCATAACCACCTGCTATCATAAATTCAACTTTATTCCGGTGAAAAATTTGAAGTATTTCTTCGAAATCGTTTGCAATTTTCATGTATGTGGGTTACTCAGGGTAATAACTTTAGCGATAGGAGGCCATGTGCCATCAGGCAACAGATATTTGTGAAATACCATTTTACGAAGCTGTTCAGCGTATACCATTCGTTCATCGCGGGAAAGCATGTACCGCTGTTTTGCAATAAATTCATTTTCTTCTTCAAAAGATGAAAACATCCGGATGGTTTTTTGGATGGATTTTCCATAAGCAACTTCCGGTTCTTTTGCCTGAATTACCTTTTCTTTGTTGTTTTTATAGGGCTGTTTTTTTTTCATTCTGACTATAATTTCTTACAGAGAGCCTTATTTATAAGCAGTTTTGACTATTCCTGGATTTTTATCATAACAAATAACATTCTTGAAATTTCCGACAGTCCTTGAATAAGTGCTTTCTTTTCTGAATCATCGATTTCCTTTTCAGAAACAGAATCAGAACGGGCTGTCCGCTTTCGTTCTCACTCGCACTCCCGCTCTGATTTTGTGGGCTGTACTGGATTCGAACCAGTGACCCCTACTCTGTCAAAGTAATGCTCTGAACCAACTGAGCTAACAGCCCTGGGGAGGTGCAAAAATATAAAACGGCTGATTAACAGGATAAAAATTAATGAGCTTCGAGCCAGTTACGGCCGCTTCCCATCTCTACCTCAAGCGGAACATTCATAGGAATAGCTGTTCTCATCCTGTGTTCAATGATTGGCTTGACGATATCCAGCTCCTCGTTGAACACATCAAACACCAGCTCATCATGTACCTGGAGGATCATTTTTGTTTTCAGATTCTTTGCCCCCAGGTCCCGGTGGATGTTAATCATAGCTACTTTTATCATATCTGCGGCCGAGCCCTGTATGGGAGCATTGATGGCATCCCGCTCTGCCCCGCTGCGTTCCACTGCATTTCCTGAATTGATATTCCTGAGGTAGCGTCTCCTGCCGAGAATGGTTTCCACGTAGCCGTTCTTTCTCGCAGAAGCAATAGTATCCTCCATGTATTTTTTTACAGCGGGATATTTTAAAAAATACTGTTCTATAATATGCGCTGCTTCTTTTCTCGGGATATTGAGGCGCTGGGAAAGGCCGAACGCCGAGATACCGTATATAATTCCGAAGTTGACCATCTTCGCATTCCTCCTCATTTCCGGTGTTACATTTTCATGCGCAACCCCGTATACTTTTGCCGCAGTTGAGGTATGAATGTCCTGTCCCTCCCGGAATGCCTGCTGCATCCCTTCATCTTTGCTGATGCATGCAATGATCCTGAGTTCAACCTGGGAGTAATCGGCGGAGAGCAGGGTGTAATTATTATTTCTCGCCATAAAAGCTTTTCTCACTTCTCTTCCTTTGGCCGTTCTTACCGGGATATTCTGGAGATTGGGTTTATCGGAGCTGAGGCGTCCCGTGGCCGCTACTGCCTGGTTATAGGTGGTATGCAGGCGGCCGGTTCTGGGGTTGATCATCCCGGGAATCACATCCACGTATGTATTCTTGAGTTTCTGTAATTCGCGGTAGTCAAGGATTTTTCCCACTACAGGGTGCTTGTCCGCAAGTCTGATAAGCACATCTTCACCGGTGGCATACTGGCCGGTCCTGGTTTTTTTGGCTTTCTCATCAACCTTCAGCACCCCGAATAAAATTTCCCCGACCTGCCGGGGAGATGAGATATTGAATGTAGTGCCCGCAGCTTCATAGATCAGTTGCTCTGTTTTCCTGATTTCATTGTTGAGCTCTGCCGAGAAATCATGCAATACATTTTTATCTACCATCACTCCGGTGATTTCCATGTCGGAAAGGACGTAAATCAGCGGAGCTTCGACCTCATGGTAAAGGCTCCATGCGTTTTTTTCTTTCAGCATGGGCACGAAAACGTCCTTCAGGCGAAGGGTTACATCGGCATCTTCGGCGGCGTAATCTTTTATTTTCTCCAGGGGAACATCTCTCATTCCAATTTGTTCTGATTTTTTTTCCCCGATTAAATGTTCAATTGGAACAGGAGTGTAGCCAAGATAATTTTCAGATAAAATGTTCATGTTATGGCGCATCTCGGGTTCAATAAGGTAGTGTGCCAGCATGGTATCAAACAGGCGGCCTTTTACGGTGATATCATACCACCTGAGTATGGATATATCATACTTGATGTTCTGCCCTGTTTTTTCTATTGATTCATTTTCAAATAAATATTTGAACTCATGGAGAATGGCATGGGCCTCTGCATAATTCACCGGCAAGGGAATATAATATGCCTCATGCGGTTTGAAAGAAAAAGAAATGCCCACGATCTCCGCACTGTTTGCATCAATACCTGTGGTTTCGGTATCAAAGCAGAAGGATGTTTGCTGGCTTAAAAGATTCAGAAGGTCCTTTCGCTTTTCTGCATTGTCAGCAAGGATATAATGATGAGGTGTGTCGTTAATGTTGTGATATGTTTTTGTTGCTTCTGCCTCGTGGCTTCCCGGCAAATTGTATTCTTCCCTGTTCCCGGCAGGAAAAGCATCGCCTCCTGTTTCCCGCTGCGCACCGGGGGCATCTGTGCCGAGCACGCGTCTGGCCAGTGTCCGGAACTCAAGCTCGGCAAAGAGCGTCCTGAGTTTCTCTTTATCAGGCTCTTCCACCAGTAAATCTTTCTCATCGAATTCAACAGGGGCGTCAGTGATGATGGTTGCAAGTTTTTTGGAAAGCAGGGCCTGTGAGGCATGGGATTCTATTTTTTCTTTCAGTTTTCCTTTGAGCTCTGCTGAGCAGGCAATTAAATTTTCTATGCTCCCGAACTGGTGTATCAGCTCTTTGGCTGTTTTCTCCCCCACGCCGGGTACGCCCGGGATATTGTCGGATGCATCTCCCCAAAGGCCGAGAAGATCACGCACCTGGTCCACATTTACGATCCCGAATTTTTTCAGCACTTCCGGAATTCCCATCACCTCTGCATCATTTCCGAACCGGGCCGGCTTGTAAATAAGGATATGCTCCGATACCAACTGTCCGAAGTCTTTGTCGGGTGTCATCATGTAAGTAACAAAGCCTCTCTGCTCTGCTTTCTTTGCGAGTGTTCCGATAATATCATCGGCCTCGTACCCGTCGCAGGCAATTACAGGTATCCTGAACCCGCGTATTACCTCCTTGATGTATGGCAGTGATGCGGCAAGCTCATCCGGCATGGGTTCCCTGTGTGCCTTATAGTCTTCGAACTCGGTGTGGCGGGCGGTAGGAGCCTGGGTATCAAAAACGACTGCAATGTGTGTGGGCTTCTGCTTGTTGAGCACTTCAAGCAGGGTGTTTACAAAGCCCAGTATGGCAGAGGTATTCAACCCTTTGGAATTATAGGCGGGGTTTTTAATAAGCGCAAAGTAGGCCCTGTAAATAAGTGCCATTGCGTCGAGAAGAAAAAGTTTTTTCGGAGTTTCCTGGCTCATGCAGGCAAAGATAGAAACAGAAGTTCTTATACGGCAGGCCGGGGAACTCTTTTCTTTTTGAAAAGGCATGTGTACCTTTGGCCAAACACGGGCAATAACAATGAAAGCAATTTATACCATAGGGCTGCTGGTTCTGTCCAACGTCTTTATGACATTAGCCTGGTACGGGCACCTGAAATTCAAAGACATCCCCTGGTTCCGGGATCTGAATCTTCCTGTCATTGTGCTTATCAGCTGGGGTGTTGCTTTGCTCGAATATTGTTTCCAGGTGCCTGCCAACAGGATAGGCTTTTCGCGGCTCGGAGGTCCTTTTTCACTGGTACAGCTGAAAGTGATCCAGGAGGTGATAACCCTCTCTGTGTTTACGGTATTTACCCTCCTGGTGTTTAAGACTGAGGTGCTGAGATGGAATCACATAGTCGGTTTTGTTATGCTGGTGGGAGCTGTCTATTTTATATTTAAAAAGTAATTGCAGTAAACTAATAACCATGGGAATTGAACAAAACTATGAAAGGATGGAAAAACTGCTTGGCAGCATCCGGGAACAGTACGGTCTGATGCAGGCAAACAGGGATTCCCTCCTGGACCGTGATTTACTGCTTGAGAAAATACGGGATCTATACACTTATTGCGTGGAGCAGGATTTTCCTGCATCACCGGAAGCGGCTCATTCTCTTGCAGGAGTATCTCAGAAAACCTCTGCTACAGAAACGACTTCTGTGCCCCGCGACAAAAAATCCGCGGCTCATCAGGCTCCTCCTATGCTTACAACTCTTTTCGGGGAAGAATTTACTCCGCCTGCAAAGCGGGAGGAAAAGAAAACAACAGATGATGCCGCTGTAAACATGACATCTTCTTCTGTTAAAGATCTTAAATCCGCCATCGGCATCAATGAAAAATTCCTTTTTATCAATGAGCTTTTTGACGGCAGCCTGCAGGAATACTCCCGGGCCATTGATTTCCTGAATGAAGCCTCCGGTTTCCAGGAAGCTGATAATTACATGCAGAATTCCCTGCTCCTGAAATATAACTGGGACAAGGAAAGCCCCCATGTGCTGAAATTCCTGGCGCTTGTGGAGAGAAAGTTTCACTGACCCTGCCCAACCCATGAAAATATTTTCATGTGTATTACTGATCCCTTTTACCATTACCTTTTCTGCCGCACAGGACCTCTCCTATGCGCATGCCGTCATTGATACCCTTGCCTCCCCGGCTATGCACGGGAGAGGTTATGTTCAGGGAGGAGACAAGCTCGCCTCAGCCTTCGTAGCCGGGGAGTTCAGGAAATTTGACCTGGTTCCTCTTGCCGGAAATTTTTTTCAGGAGATTTCTTTTCCAGTTAACACCTTTCCCGGGGAGATGAACCTCGAAATCGACGGACTTGCGCTGGCACCAGGGAAAGATTTTATTGTTTCCTCATGCTCGGGAAGTCTTTCCGGCACTTTTAATATTGAGCGGCTTGGCCATATTCTTGAAACACCCCTGCAAAAGAGAGAGAATTTTATTATCGTTATTGACTCGGGGCAGTTTAAGGACAGCGCTTTTGCAGGCAAAGAAAATCTCTGTGCGGAAAACCTTATGAAAAACTTTGCCCTGAAAGGGATACACCCATCGGGGATAATTCTGCTTGAAGAAGAAAAACTTACCGCTTCTGTATCTGTTTCCCGGAGCAGTGTTGCGCTTATTGTCATGCGCAGCAAGGCACTTCCTCCCGCAGCCCGGGAAGCAAAAATAAACATCAGGAGTGTTTTCCATAAGAAATACCGTTCCCGGAATGTGGCAGGAATGATCCGGGGAATAGCCCGCCCGGACTCTTTCATTGTCTTTACGGCACACTATGACCACCTGGGCCGGATGGGCGACAGTGTTTTCTTCCCGGGAGCAAACGATAATGCCAGCGGGATTGCCATGCTTCTGAATCTTGCCGGATATTTTTCTGCCCCGGAACACCGGCCATACTGCTCCATTGCCTTTATTGCTTTTGGAGGTGAAGAGCTGGGCCTGCTGGGATCTGAATATTATACGGAACATCCTCTTTTTCCGCTTTCGCAGATAAAGTTTCTCATCAATATGGATTTACTTGGCACCGGTGAAGAAGGGATGATGGTGGTGAACGGTTCTGTTTATGAAGAGGCATTCCGGGCGCTTCTTAAAGTCAATGAGGAGCACCGCTATCTTCCGCAAATACTCAAACGCCCCAGGGCTATGAACAGCGACCATTATTATTTTACGGAGAAAGGTGTTCCTTCTTTTTTCTTTTATACCCTCGGCGGAATCCGGGCTTACCATGATATTTATGACCGTCCTGAAACGCTTCCCCTGACGGAGTTTGAAGATATATTCCGGCTGGTTGTTGCATTCACGGAAATTTCGCTGCAAGGTGAAGTGCCTGGGCGGGGAGACTCTTACCCTTTCAAACAATAGTAGTAAATCGGCTGTGCTGCAGGATTTTTTTTTCATACATTGCACTATACAAAAATTACTATAAATATGATCAGAAGAAATTTTATCTGGATATTGATATTTGTACTGGCTCATACTGCCGGTGCACAAACCTGGGCACCTGTGGGCACAGGGATGAATAATTTTGTCAGGGCGATGATGGTATACAACAGTACTTTGTATGCCGGCGGATTTTTTACCTCTGCGAGTGGTGTGGCGAACACTTTTTACGTTGCATCCTGGAATGGCTCCGCATGGTCCCCGCTGGCGACAGGGGTGGGAGGATCGGTAGTCAGGGCGCTGGCAGTGAACGGAACGACTATTTATGCCGGCGGAAACTTTAGTTCTCCCGGATCAAGGATAGCCAAATACAGCGCCGGATCCTGGTCTGCAATGGGCACAGGGATAAACGGACTGATTGTATATGCGCTATGCTCTTTCGGAGGCAATCTATACGCAGCCGGTAACTTTACCGATGCCGGAGGTGTTGCCAATACCGCAAATATTGCCCGCTGGACGGGAGCCGCCTGGCAGGCGCTCGGCGGCAGCGGGCCATCCACCATTGTATATGCCCTGGCTACGGATGGAAGTTACTTGTATGTAGGGGGATCGTTTGGTTCGGTGAGCGGGGTGGCGAATACGCTCGGGATTGCCAGGTATAACGGTTCCGCCTGGTCCGAAGTGGGCGGCGGTCTTCCTGCCGGCGCTGTTTATTCCATGGCCTCCGACGGCACTAACATATATATAGGCGGGCAGTTTACAGGCACTCCCGGCGACAATGTCGCAAAATGGAACGGCTCATCCTGGTCGGCTATGGGAACCGGCACCAACGGCATCGTTACTGCCATGGCTGCCGGTGGAGGCAGTGCTTATGCGGGAGGCGGGTTTACTACTGCCGGCGGAGTAACTGTTAAGCGTGTCGCCAAATGGGATGGATCGGCCTGGTCCGATGTTACCACCGGAACAGGAATGGCCTCAGAAGTTGATGCACTCGCAGTGTATAACTCAGATCTCTATGCCGGCGGGCAGTTTGGAAGTGCCGATGGAGTTGCCAACACTGCATACATTGCATCCATAGCTGTTACGCTTCCGCTTGAACTTACATCCTTTACAGGAAAATACGAGAGTGGTAAAGTGTACCTTAACTGGACTGCTGCGAGCGAACAAAACCTCGATTACTTTATCGTTGAAAGAAGTACTGACGGAAAAGACTATACATCCATAGGTTTAAGCTATGGCAGCGGCTACTCTTCTGCTTCTTCTGAATATTCCTTTGTCGATAACGCTCCTTTGCGGGCACTGGCGTATTACCGGCTCAGGGAAGTTGACTTTGACGGCAAAAATACATGCCTGAAAGCCATAAGCGTATCAGCAGAGCAGGGAAAAATTCCTGTAACGGTTACGCTGAGAAACCGCAATATCCTTTTACAGCCTTCGGCAGCGGGCCATTTCTGCCTGTATAATACAGTAGGGGAGAAGGTGCTGGATATTATTCTGTCGCCGGGCAGAGAAGTTACGGCAGATGCGGCTTCTCTTCCTGCCGGACTGTATTTTTACCGCTTCTGTGATAAAGGGAGCGCTAAAGGCGAACGGCTGATATTACAGTAAAAGGTTTCCCTATTCATTCAGCTTAAGCACTGCAAGAAACGCCTGTTGCGGTATTTCTACGCTTCCCACCTGGCGCATGCGTTTTTTGCCTTCTTTCTGTTTTTCAAGCAACTTGCGCTTCCTTGAAATATCCCCTCCATAGCACTTGGCGGTAACATCCTTCCGGAGTGCCTTGACGGTTTCCCGCGCAATAATCTTTGCACCGATGGCAGCCTGGATAATGATTTCAAACTGCTGTCTGGGAAGCAGTTCCTTCAGCTTCTCGCAGATTTTTCTCCCGAAATTATATGCATGGTCTTTGTGAATGAGCGCAGACAAAGCATCCACGGGCTCGTTGTTCAGCCTGATATCGAGTTTGACAAGGTCCGACTGCCTGTAATCAGTGGGATGGTAGTCAAATGAAGCATATCCTTTCGAAATGGTTTTAAGCCGGTCATAAAAATCGAAAACGATCTCCGCAAGCGGCATCTCGAAAGTCAGCTCTACCCTGTCGGTAGTGAGGTACGACTGGTTGCGGATAATACCCCGCTTCTGTATGCACAGTGTCATTACCGGCCCGGTGTATTCCGCCTTGGTGATGATCTGCGCCTTGATAAAAGGCTCCTCAATATGCGAGAGCCTGCTCGGGTCGGGCATATCGGAAGGGTTGTTGATAACAAGCTCTTCCCCTTTTGTGTTGTAGGCACGGTATGAGACGTTTGGTACGGTGGTAATGACGGTCATATTGAATTCCCTTTCCAGCCGTTCCTGGATGATCTCCATGTGCAGCATGCCAAGAAACCCGCAGCGGAAGCCAAATCCGAGTGCTGCCGATGATTCCGGCTCAAAGACGAGTGCTGCGTCATTGAGGCGGAGCTTTTCCATGGAAGTGCGCAGATCCTCGTAGTCTTCGGTGTCAACGGGATAGATGCCCGCGAACACCATAGGCTTTACATCTTCAAAGCCCTGTATAGCTTCCCGGCATGGATTTTCAATATGTGTAATGGTATCACCCACCTTGACCTCGCTGGCATCTTTTATGCCTGAGATGATATAGCCCACATCCCCCGTTTTCACAGAGCGGCATGGAACTTTGTCTAATTTGAGTATCCCAACTTCCTCCGCGATGTACTCTTTTCCCGTGGCAACGAATTTCACTTTTTCTCCCGCTGAAATTTCCCCGTTCATAACACGGAAATAGGCAACTATTCCCCTGAAAGTGTTATACACCGAATCAAAGATCAGCGCCTGCAGGGGAGCTGCCGGATCGCCCTTTGGGCATGGAATCTTTTTTATGATGGTTCTGAGAATATCATACACTCCTGTTCCTTCTTTGGCACTTGCAGAGATAATCTCTTCCCGCTTACAGCCCACGAGGTCCACAATCTGGTCCTTCACTTCCTCCGGCATGGCACTGGGAAGGTCAATCTTATTCAGAACCGGGATGATCTCAAGATCGTGCTCAAGGGCAAGGTATAGGTTGGATATGGTTTGAGCCTGTATTCCCTGCGCTGCATCCACGATAAGCAAAGCCCCTTCACAGGCAGCGATAGACCTTGACACTTCGTAAGAAAAATCTACATGGCCGGGAGTATCAATCAGGTTAAGCACATATTTCTCCCCTTCCAGCTCATACTCCATCTGTATCGCATGGCTCTTGATGGTGATGCCGCGTTCCCGCTCCAGGTCCATGTCATCGAGAACCTGTGCCTGCAGTTCCCGCTTGGAAATAGTGTTGGTATATTCCAGCAGCCGGTCGGCAATTGTGCTTTTCCCGTGGTCGATATGAGCAATGATGCAAAAGTTCCGGATGTTTTTCATAAGGCTGCGAATTTACAATTTTTTCCGGGTGCTAAGTGTTCCGCAGGCATCATCTTTGAGCTTTAGCCCGGTGCAGTTCTGCAAATGGCAGCAGGACAGGTAAAAAAGCAGCGCCATTTTGCACTTTTTATTGTTGGTAAGTTAATCATCCTGCTGTTGGTACTTCCTGCTAATTTTGATAAACTTGCGTTCCGCCCTAATCCCATGGATGCCCTGAAAAAAATAAAAAATGCTCTCGTCTCTGTTTATCACAAAGAAGGCATTGAACCCCTTGCCCGGGAACTGGATTCCCTCGGGGTAAGTATTTATGCTACCGGCGGAACACAGGCGCTTATCGAAAGCTTCGGGATTAAAGTGCATACGGTGGAAGGGCTTACTGGATATCCATCCATTCTCGGCGGGCGCGTAAAAACGCTCCACCCTAAGGTTTTCGGAGGTATCCTTGCAAGGAGAGAAATGAAAGAAGATATCGCCCAGCTTGCACAATTCTCTATCCCTGAAATTGACCTCGTGGTTGTTGATCTTTATCCCTTTGAAGAAACCCTTTCCGCCGGCGCATCAGGACAGGATGTGATTGAGAAGATTGATATAGGCGGCATTTCGCTCATACGTGCAGCCGCAAAAAATTTTCATGATGTGCTGATTGTTGCTTCCCGCGACAGGTATGATTTTCTCCGGCATCTGCTCACGGAAAAAAACGGAGCTTCATCGCTTAGTGACCGTGAAAAGCTGGCGGCCCATGCATTCAGTGTTTCCTCCCATTACGACACTGCAATCTTTAATTACTTTAACCGGGGCGAAGAAAAAGTTTTTAAGAAAAGCATTGTATCTCACCATGTTATGAGGTACGGGGAAAACCCTCACCAGCAGGGAGTTTTTTACGGAGATTTTGACGCACTCTTTAAAAAGCACAGCGGGAAAGAGATCTCTTACAACAATATCCTCGACACAGATGCGGCTGTTGCACTCATCGCTGATTTTAACGAACCCACCTTTGCTATCCTCAAGCATAATAATGCCTGCGGGCTTGCCAGCCGCCCCCGCATTGCCGATGCCTGGAAAGCTGCACTTGCCGGTGACCCTGTCTCCGCATTCGGAGGAGTTCTCATCGCCAATGCACCCATTGATATGGAGAGTGCAGGGGAAATCAATAAGCTGTTCTTCGAAATCCTTATCGCACCTGCCTTTGATGAAGCTTCGCTTGAACTGCTGAAATCAAAAAAGAACCGAATCCTCCTTGAACAGAAAAAATTTACGCTTCCGCCTGTGCAATTCAGGTCTGTCCTGAACGGGGTGCTGGAGCAGGACAGGGACATGAAAACAGAATCTCGTTCTGATATGAAGACCGTTACTGCCAGGGCCCCTTCAGCAGCCGGTATGGAGGACTTGGTGTTTGCAAACAAAATCGTGAAGCATAGTAAATCCAATGCCATCGTGCTTGCGAAAGATAAACAACTGCTCGCATCGGGTGTCGGGCAGACTTCACGGGTTGATGCCCTGAAACAGGCCATTGCTAAAGCAAAAAGTTTTAACTTTGACCTCCGGGGAGCAGTGATGGCATCTGATGCATTTTTCCCTTTTCCGGACTGTGTGGAAATCGCATCGGAAGCAGGCATTGAAGCAGTGGTGCAGCCGGGAGGCTCCCTGAAGGATAATGAATCAATCGCCTGCTGCGACAGCCGCAGCATGGCAATGGTATTCACAGGAAACAGGCATTTTAAACATTAATAAATACTGAACACCCATGGCATTCTTCGACTTCTTAACACAGGAAATTGCTATTGACCTCGGAACAGCAAACACCCTTATCATCAATAATGACAAGGTGGTGGTGGATGAGCCTTCTATAGTGGCTCTTGACCGTACCACCGGCAGAGTAATAGCCGTCGGCAAACAGGCAATGCAGATGCATGGGAAAACCCATGAAAACATCAAGACTATCCGTCCGCTTAAAGACGGGGTGATCGCAGACTTCGACGCGGCGGAGCACATGATACGCGGAATGATAAAGATGATCAATCCCGGCAAAAGGCTTTTTACCCCTTCTCTTAAGATGGTGATTTGTATCCCGTCCGGTATCACCGAGGTGGAAAAACGCGCTGTGCGGGACTCCGCAGAACATGCAGGAGCAAAGGAAGTGTATCTTATCCACGAACCCATGGCCGCTGCCATAGGCATTGGGGTGGATGTGGAAGAACCCATGGGAAACATGGTGATTGACATAGGCGGCGGGACCAGCGAAATTGCAGTAATTGCCCTGGGGGGAATCGTATGCGACCAGTCTATACGGGTGGCAGGAGACGGCTTCACCAATGATATATGGGATTACATGAGAAGGCAGCATAACATCCTGATTGGGGAGCGCTCAGCAGAGAAAATAAAAATTGAGGTGGGTGCCGCCATGTCCGAAATAGATAACCCTCCTCCTGATTATGCAGTGCATGGAAGAGACCTGATGACCGGTATTCCCAAGGAAATCACCGTTTCTTATCAGGAGATAGCCCATGCCCTTGACAAATCCATATCCAAGGTGGAAGAAGCTATCCTTAAAGCGCTCGAACTTACCCCGCCCGAACTTTCGGCGGATATATACCGTACCGGTATCTACCTTACCGGCGGGGGAGCGCTGCTGCGCGGGCTCGACAAAAGAATCTCCATCAAAACAAAACTCCCTGTCCATGTGGCTGAAGATCCGCTCAGGGCAGTTGTCAGGGGAACAGGCATAGCCCTGAAAAACATTCACCGCTTCAAATTCCTCATGAGGTAATCCCCAACTCCGGAGCCGCGTGCGTAACCTCTTCCTGCTCATATGGAAATACCAGTTCCTGATTTTATTCCTGTTTTTTGAAACGGCGGCCGGTTATTTAATTGTAAAAAACAACGGTTTCCAGAATGCAGTAGTGGTTAACTCCTCCAATGCCGTTGCAGGGAGTGTGATGAGTCTGGTGAAAGGTGTTACCGAATACCTTAGCCTGGGCAGCGTAAATGAACAGCTGGTTTCCGAAAACGCCCGCCTCCGGACATTTCTTGCTGAAAGTTATCACCGTTCCGTTTCTATGCCGGCTTATGCTCCGGATACTTCCCGCACCAGGCAGTATTTCTTTATCTCTGCCAAAGTGATTAATAACTCCACCGGACGCCGGAACAACTACATGACGCTGAACCGGGGATCTGCTGATGGTATTTCCCCTGAGATGGGTGTCATTTCTTCGAGAGGTATCGTTGGAATCGTGAAAAATGTTTCTCCCCATTTCTCTGCGGTAATCTCATTGCTGCATAAGGATTTTCATACCAGTGCACGTTTATCCGGCAGCAATTATTTCGGCAATCTCGAATGGCCGGGTGGCGACCCCTCGCGGGCGCTTGTGGTTGAAATGCCGAAACATGTTTCCCTGCACCGTGGCGACACTCTCCTTACCAGCCCCTATTCCACCATATTCCCCGAAGGCATTCCTGTTGCTTCCATAGAAGATTTTACGGTAAAGGCAGGCGATAATTTTTATACCATCACGGTAAAACTGCTGAATGACTTCAGCAACCAGGATTATGTGTATGTATGCGGTAACCGCCTGAAAGAAGAACAGGAAAAACTCGAAGCATCACCCGGAAATGATTGAAAAGAATATTCGGATAATTCTTCGTTTCGTTCTCCTGGTAATGGTCCAGGTGCTGGTGCTTAACCGCATACGTCTTGGCGGCTACCTCAATCCATATGTATATGTGCTTTTCCTCCTCCTGCTTCCTTTTGAAATGCCAGGCTGGGCATTGCTTGCAACGGCTTTTTTCCTCGGTCTGTCCATAGATATGTTTACAGATACC